>NZ_JBIRMW010000001.1:339233-1007830 GCF_044331325.1 Streptomyces sp. NPDC017246
GGGGACGGGGGTCGTGCCGCGCGAAGCCGCCGCCGCCCTCCGGGGGACGGGGGTCGTGCCGCGCGAAGCCGCCGCCGCCCTCCGGGGGACGGGGGTCGTGCCGCGCGAAGCCGCCGCCGCCCTCCGGGGGACGGGGGCGGAGCTCCCGGGAATCGCCTCAGCCCCCACTCGCCCCCGGCAGGGTTTCGGGAAGGGGCGGGGTGGGGGAATCCAGCTCACCAACCCCCGCCACGCAAAGCCACCACCCGCACCACAGCCCCAGGCCCCGCCGCGCGAAGCCGCCGCCCTCCCGGGGGCGGGGGCGGAGCCCCCGGGAATCACCTCAACCCCCACCAGCCCCCGGCAGGGTTTCGGGAAGGGGCGGGGTGGGGGAATCCGCCCCCCCTACCCCCCGCGCCGCATCCTCGCCGCCCGCGCCACCGCGACCACCGCCTTCTCCAGCGCGTACTCCGGGTCGTCCCCGCCGCCCTTCACCCCCGCGTCCGCCTCCGCGATCGCCCGCAGTGCCAGCGACACCCCGTCCGGGGTCCAGCCCCGCATCTGCTGCCGGACGCGGTCGATCTTCCAGGGCGGCATGCCCAGCTCACGCGCGAGGTCGGCGGGCCGCCCGCCCCGCGCGGAGGACAGCTTGCCGATGGCCCGGACGCCCTGCGCGAGCGCGCTGGTGACGAGCACCGGGGCGACCCCGGTCGAGAGCGACCAGCGCAGGGCTTCGAGGGCCTCCGCCGCCCGCCCCTCGACGGCGCGGTCGGCGATGTTGAAGGAGGAGGCTTCGGCCCGGCCGGTGTAGTACCGCCCGACGACGGCCTCGTCGATCGTCCCGTCCACGTCGGACGTGAGCTGTGCGACGGCGGAGGCGAGCTCCCGCAGGTCGCTGCCGATGGAGTCCACGAGCGCCTGGCAGGCCTCGGGCGTCGCGGACCGTCCGAGCGTCCGGAACTCCTGGCGCACGAACGTCAACCGCTCCGCCGGCTTGGTCGTCTTCGGGCAGGCCACCTCACGCGCCCCGGCCTTGCGCGCCGCGTCGAGCAGCCCCTTGCCCTTGGCGCCGCCCGCGTGGAGCAGGACGAGCGAGATGTCCTCGATCGGGTCGTCGAGGTACGCCTTGACGTCCTTGATCGTGTCGGCGGAGAGGTCCTGCGCGTTCCGCACGACCAGCACCTTGCGCTCGGCGAAGAGCGAGGGGCTGGTCAGCTCGGCGAGCGAGCCGGGCTGGAGCTGCTCGGGCGCGAGGTCACGCACGTCCGTGTCGGCGTCGACGGCGCGGGCGGCCGCCACCACCGCCTGGACGACGCGGTCGAGGAGCAGGTCCTCCTGCCCCACGGCGAGCGTCACGGGGCCGAGGAGGTCGTCGGGGGAAGTCTTTCTGGTGGCCATCGCGATCCAGCATCCCACGGGCCACCGACAGCGACGCCCGTACAGCCGGCACCCGACATCCGACGCCCCGCGCCCATGACGACCAATGCCCGTGACGGCCGACGACGGCGATGCCCGAGAATGGCCGGGTGAGTGAACGACACGTACTGGTACTCCCCGACCGCGACGCCGCCGAGGAGCTCGCGGGCGAACTCCCCGACCGTTTCGGCGTCGCCGAGGAACCTCAGCTCGTACGGGATTCCCTGGCCGGGGAGGACGACGCCGAGGACGCCCAGTGGCTGGTGGTCGTCGAGGACCCGGACGGCCGGCTGGACCCGACGGCACTGGACGAGCTGGCCGCCGAGTACGAGGGCTGGCTGGAGGCCCCGTAAGCCCCCGCCACCCCTACCCCCGGCCTCGGCTCACGCTCCCCCGGCCTTGCCTCGACTCCGCTCCCCCCAGCCCCTCTCAGCCCCTCTCAGCCCCGCGACACCTTGGGCACGATCTGAATGTCCAGATCGATGCTGATGCTCGACCCCACCGCCGCGATCCCCCGCGCGAGCAGCGTCTGCCAGGTGAGGGTGAAGTCCTCCCGGTGCAGCTCGGTGGTGGCCCGGCAGGCGCACCGGGCCTCGCCCTCGAGACCGCTCCCGAGGCCCAGGTACTGGGTGTCGAGCGTCACCGTGCGGCTCACCCCGTGGAGGGTGAGCGCCCCGGTGACGGCCCAGCGGCTGCCGCCCCTGTGCGTGAAGCGTTCGCTGAAGAACTCCAGCGTCGGGTACGCGCCGACGTCGAGGAAGTCACCGGAGCGCAGATGGTCGTCGCGCATCTGGACCCCGGTGTCGATGGAGGCCGCGTCGATGACGACGTGCATCGCGGAGTCCTCCATGCGGTCACCGATCCGCACCGCGCCGGCGAAGCCGTTGAACCGGCCGTGGATCCGGGCGAGCCCGATGTGGCGCGCCGTGAACCCGATCTGTGAGTGCGTCGGGTCGATCTCCCAGTCACCCGGCTCGGGGAGCTGGGGCTGCGGGGCGATCTGGAGCAGGACGTCCCCGAGCCCCGTGTGGCCGCCCTGGGCGACGACGGCGCTGCCGTGGTGCGGCGTGTAGCCCTCGGCGGTGACGGCGAGCCGGTACTCGCCCGCCGGCACGGTCGCGAGCGCCGTGCCGTACGGGTCGGTCTCCCCGGCGAGCACCTTGCGTCCGACGGCGTCGCTGAGGACGAACTCGGCCTGTCGGACGGGTTCGTGCACGGGGTCGAGCACCCGGCAGCTCAGCACCCCGGCCGAGGAGGGGACGACGACACCGGCGAGCGGACCGCCCCGTGCGGCGCCCGCCGCACGCTTCCCGAAGAGACGATCGAACATTCTTCACGCACCCCCGTGCGACTCGTTCACTGTGCAACGAAGTCGCATCCGATCACCGTTGGGGCGTTCGAGGCAAACCGGGCAAGAGCCGAGCAAGCGTTACCGAGGGTTCGAAACGGAAATTCCACCTCGTACGACCGGCAACGCGTCGAGCACGATCCCGAACAGGTCCCGGTACGCGCCCCGCACCTCCTCGTCGCCGTCGAGGGTCCGCTCGTCGCGCCCGTCGCGTGTCCGGGTGATCAGCTTCCGGTCGCTGAGGGTGATCCGGCCGTCCTCGGTGAGCAGGGAGCAGACGAGGTTCCGCGGGAAGTGCGAGTCAGGTGAGGTCCGGTGGTACCAGGCCCCGGCCGTGAAGTCGGCGAGCTCACGCGGCCGCCGCTCCACCCGGTACTGCGGCTTCCCGTCCCGCAGCACGTCCAGATCGCCCTCGGCGCCCTCCACGATCCGGAAGACGCCGCCCGGGTCCTCCTGGTCCCCGCGGTCGTCGAAGCGCAGCGGAAGGTGGCTGTGATCACCGAAGCCGACATCGGCGAGCCATCGCTCCCCGTCGGTGGTCTCCACGAGCAGCGCCATGTGGTCGTACGGGATGCCCGGCTTTCCCTCCGGGCCGAAGACCCGTGCCTGAAGCAGTGACACCTCGAAGCCGAGGCCCCTCAGCAGCACGGCGAACGCGGTGTTGATCTCGTAGCAGAAGCCGCCCCGGTGCGCGCCGACCACCTTGTCGAGCAGCGCCTTCTCGTCCAGGACGATGTCCTCGCCGAGATGGATGGAGAGGTTCTCGAACGGCACGGTGAGCAGGTGGCGCAGATGCAGCTCGCGCAGCGCGTCGGAGTCCTCGCGGTCCGGCCGCTCCGCTCCGATGCGCCGCAGATAGGCCTCGACGTCCCCCGGCGTGGGGACGAAGGGCTCGGTGGGAACGGGAGTCGTCGCTCGTGTCGTCATACGGCCAGTCTGCCCGCCCGGCCTCACGCGCCCCCCGCCTGTCCGGCCGGTACCGACTCCTCTTTCGGAGAGGGCAGTTCCCTCATGCGCGGCAACGGCGAGGGCAGCACCCACAGCACGGCGAAGACGGCCCCGACGGTGGCGACCCACAGCGTCGGACGCAGCCCGATCGCGGTGCCCAGGAATCCGCCGACGAGCGCGCCGAGCGGGCGGAACCCGTGGTTGAGCGTCCGGAAGGCGCCCATCACCCGGGCCCGTACACCGTCGGGTATCAGCGCCATCTGCAACGATCCCGCGGCGACGTCCACGAGCATCACGCCGACGCAGGAGAGGAACTCCGCCACGAACAGCACGAACACCACGAGCGGCAGCGGACCGTCGGCCAGGGGTATCAGGACCAGCGGCAGCGTGAATCCGAGGAATCCGGCGACGAGCGAGCCGCCGACGCCGATCCGCCGGACGACCGCCCCGCTGCACACCGCTCCGAGGAGACCTCCCACGGCCCCCGCCCCGAGAATCAGGCCGAGCAGGCCCGCTCCGATGCCGAGTTCGGCGGTCGCGTAGAGCACGAAGAGGGTGTGGAACATGTAGTTGAAGAACTGGACCGTGCCGGAGGCCGCGAACAGCGCGCGCATCGAGCGTTCCCGCACCACCCAGCGCAGCCCCTCGGTGAAGTGGCCCTTGGCCACGGGGGCCGGCGGGGGTTCGACCGGATCGATCCGGGCCAGGTAGCCCGCCGACACCAGATAGGTGAGGGCGTCCGCGACCAGGGCGAAGGGGGCGGTGAGGAACTGCACGAGAAGGCCGCCCACCCCGGGCCCCGCCAGCCAGGCCGTCGAACGGCTGCCGTTGACAAGCGAGTTCGCCTGCACATAGCGCTCGGTGGGGACGAGCGCCACGAAGAGCGTGGTGTTGCAGACCTCGAAGAGCACCGTGAGCGCGCCGATCCCGAAGGCCACCACGTACAGCTGGGTGAGCGACAGCATGTCGAACGCGTAGGCCACGGGAAGGGTCAGCACCAGCGCCGCCCGCCCGACGTCGGCCGCGATCATGGCGCGCCTGCGGCTGGTCTGCCGGTCCGCCCAAGCGCCGAACGGCAGGTTGAGCAGGAGCGCGGGCAGCAGTTCGGCGGCCTTGAGCCAACCCATCGCCGCGGCGTCGGCCCCGAGCACCAGGACGGCGGCGAGCGGGATCGCCATGAGCGATATCTGGTCCCCGGCGAGGGAGATGGTCTGCCCGGTCCAGTAGCGGCGGAAGGTCCGCTCGCGCAGCAGCGCCGGTATACGTTCCACGAGGCTCATCCGCTTCACTCCTTGCCGCTCTCGGGGGTTTCCTGGTCCAGGTAGGCGATCCGCAGGACGGCCACGGGCCGAGCGCCCTCCGGCCGGAGGGACGGGTCGGACGCGCGGGCCTCGTAGGGCCGGAGCAGCTCGTCGATCCTCGCCGCGAGGCCGGTCAGCTCCTCCGGGGTGAGATGGAGCAGGGAGTCGCCGAACTGCTCGGCCTCCCGCCACTCCTTCGGCAGCAGGTGCCGGTTCTCCATGGCCCGGGTGACCCGCTCGAAGTAGAGCCCGGCGACCGCGACGCCCAGCGCGTCGGCGGCCTCCGAGACAGCCGGGTCCTCGCTGTACTCGGGCCACTCCGTGTACCGGGCCGTGGCCCGCCAGGGCTTCTCCCGCCCCCGGCCGCCCGGCGCCTCCTCCACGAGCCCGTACTTGGCGAGTATCCGCAGGTGGTACGAGCAGCTGGCCACGGACTCCCCGGTCAGCTCGGCGGCCCGGGTGGCGGTGAAGGGCCCGCTGCCGCGCAGCAGCCCCACCAGGGTCATCCGAAGGGGGTGGGCGTAGGCCCGCAGGGCTCGCGGGTCGGTGAGTCGGACACTGCGGGGCTGCTCGCCCTCGGGCCGCGGGTCACTGCTCTCTTCCGTCACGATAAAAAGATATCTTTAGAAAGACTTCTTTACAAGGATTCTCCTCCACGGCGATTCACCCTCCCCCCGGTACGGCCACGAGCCCGGCCCCCGCTCCCACGACCGCGATCGCCCCGTCCCGATCGGTCCGCAGCACTCGCGCCCCACCCGCCCTCAACGACTCCACCGTCCGGGGCGAGGGATGCCCGTACGGGTTGTCGCGCCCGGTCGACACCAAAGCCAGCCGCGGCCGCACGGCCCGCATCAGCGCCGGGTCCTGGTGCGCGGAACCGTGGTGGGCCACCTTGAGCACATCCACCGGCGCGAGCCCCGGATGGGCGCGCAGCAAGGCCCGCTGGGCCGGCGGCTCCAGATCACCGAGAAGGAGCAGGGTCAGCCCGCCGGCAGCCCGGACGAGCAACGTGACACTGGCATCGTTCGGCCCACCGGACTCCTCCCCGGAGCCGGCCGGCCCCCTGGAACCCACCCCGGAACCGGCCGTCGGCGCCTTCGTGGCCTCCGGCCAGAGCACGGTCCACTCCAGCGCCCCGGCCCTCCGCCGCTCCCCCGCCTCCGCACGGATCAGCGGCACCTTCGCGGCCGCCGCCGTCCGCCGGACGAACGCCGCCTGGGCGGGCGGCTCCGCCAGCCCCGTCGTCTGGATCGCCCCCACCGACCGCCCCCGCAACACCCCCGGCAACCCGGCCACATGATCCGCGTGGAAGTGGGTCAGCACCAGCAACGGAACCCGCCGCACCCCGAGTTCACGCAGACAGCGGTCCACCGGTACGGGGTCGGGACCCGCGTCCACCACGACGGCCGCGTCCCCGCCCGCCGCGAGGACCGTGGCGTCCCCCTGGCCCACCTGGCACATCGCGAAGACCCAGCCCGGCGGCGGCCACCCACTCACCCACCGGGTCAGCGGCGCCGGCCGCACCACCACGAGCAGAAGCACCGCGGCGACGAGCACACCGACCGGCGCCCGGTACGGCAATCTGCGCACCCCGAGCACCACCAGAGCCGTGAGCAGGGCGAGCGCGAGGCCGCCCCACCATCCACCGGGCCAGGCCAGCTCCGCCCCCGGCAGAGCGGCCCCGGTACGGGCCACCCGCGCGATCCACCCGACGGGCCATCCCGCCACCCACGCCACGCCCTCCGCTGCCGGGGTCCAGACCGGCGCCAGGGCGAGCGCGGCGAAGCCGAGCACCGTCGCGGGTGCCACCGCGAGCTCGGCGAACAGGTTCGCCGGAATCGCGACCAGGCTCACCCGGGCGGCGAAGACCACCACGACGGGCGCGCACACCGCCTGCGCGGCCAGGCACGCCGCCAACGCCTCCGCCGGCCCGCCCGGCACCCCCCGCCGCCGCAGCGCCTCGCTCCACCGCGGGGCCACCGTCAGCAGGGCCCCGGTGGCCAGGACCGAGAGCAGGAATCCGTAACTCCGCGCGAGCCAGGGGTCGTAGAGCACCAGGACGAGAACGGCGGCGGCCAGCGCCGGGAGCAGCGATCTCCGCCGGCCGGTGCCGATCGCGAGCAGCACGACGAACCCACAGGCCGCGGCGCGCAGCACGCTCGGATCGGGCCGGCAGACGACCACGAAGGCGAGCGTCAGCACTCCCCCGGCCACCGCGGTCACCCGCAACGACAGCCCCAGCCGGGGCGCGAGCCCGCCCCGCTCCACCTGATGCGCCCGCCCGGGACGACCGACGAGCAGAAGCAGCACCACCGACAGATTGCTGCCCGACACAGCGAGCAGGTGGGTGAGATCGGTCGCCTCGAAGGCCTGCCGCAGCTCGGTCCCGATCCGCGAGGTGTCCCCGACGACCAGTCCGGGCAGCAGGGCCCGCGCGTCCGGGGCGAGGCCGTCGGTCGCCCGCCGCAGCCCGGCGCGAAGATCCCCCGCCGTCCGCTGCAACGCGCTCGGGGGGCCGATGATCCGGGGCGGTCCGCCCCCTCGGACCTTGACCACCGCCGCGAAGGGATCATCCGGGCTCGAAGGCGGCGCGAGCCGTGCGCCGATCTCCAGCCGGGTGGAGGGAAGGAGCCGCAGCCACTCCGCCCGCCCCTCCCCCGGCGGCACGATCAGCAGGACCGGCGCCCGCGTCCGGTGGACCGTGCCGTCCGACCGCTCGACCCGAGTCACCTCCCCGTCCAGGACGACAGAGACCGGGACCGTCTCGCTGCCCCGCACCCGGGGCCGGGTGAGCCGAGGATCGGAGGTCACCGTCACCTCCAGCTGCGCCCGCGCGTACTCCTGGGCCAGAGCCGGTACGGGACCGCGCCGCAGGTCCGCCGCATGCAGACCCGCAGAGGCGGCCCCGGCGGCGGCACACAGCAGGACCCCGGCACACGCCGTCGCCCGCAACCGCCCCCCGGACACCCCCCGCCGTACCGGCCCCTCGCCCGGAACGTCCGCACCGCCCGGAGCGTCCGTGCCGCCGAGCCGGCGGGCCGAGGCCGGCGTCAGCAGGACGGCGGCTCCCAGCAGACAGACCGCGACGCCGGCCACCGTCCACCACCCGGCCACCCCCACCGCGCAGGCCGCCGCCGCCCAGGCCGCCACCGCGAGCGGAACGAGCCGCAGATCGGCGGGCCCTTCCTCCCATGAGGACTTCCGGACCACCCGCTCCCCGTCCGCACCATCGGCAGTCCTCCCGGCCGCACCGCCGACCATCGCCTCGACAGACCTCCCGGCCGCAGCCCCGTCCGTCGCCTCGGCCGTCCCGTCGCGTCGGTTCATGGCCGGACCAGCGGTTCGAGCTCGGCGAACCTCCGCTCACCGATGCCGTTGACCTCCCGCAGCTCCCCGACCGACCGGAAACCGCCGTGCTCCGTGCGATGGTCGACGATGTGCCGGGCGAGGACCGGCCCGACGCCTGGCAGGGTGTCGAGCTGCTCCACCGTGGCCGTGTTGAGGCTCAGCGGCACCCCGGGGCCACCGCCCCCGGCCCCGCCCCCGGCACCGGAGTCCGAACCGCCGACCGGCGTCCCCGGCAGGCCGACGAGGACCTGCTCACCGTCGAAGAGGACTCGGGCCCGATTGATTCCGGTGAGATCGGCGTCGGGCTTCGCCCCGCCCGCGGCGCGCAGGGCGTCCGCCACCCGCGAGCCCGCCGGCAGGGTCAGCACCCCGGGCCTGCGCACCTTGCCGCCGACGTCGACGATCACCCTCGCGCCACCCGCCGTCGGCCCCGCTCCCGACCCGGCGGCCGCCCCGGACACCGCCGCCGCCCCCACCCCGGTCCCGGCCTCCGGCCCGCCCCGCGTGGCCGGTGCGGCCGCCACCGGTACGGCACGGACGAGCTCGGGAGCGCGCACCGACTCCGGCCTCCCCGTCCAGAAATACCCGCCGGCGAGACCCGCCGCCACGATCAGGACGACCGTCAGCGCGGCCAGCGCCCTCGGCTCCAGCCCGCACCGCGTCTGCACCCACACAGGGGTCCGCTCCCGCAGCGCGGCCCTCAGCCGCGCCCCCGCCCCGGGCGGGGATCCACGCTCCACCGCCGGAGGCGCAGGAGGCACCGTCGGCGTCCCCGGCACCTCGGAACAGGTCGACGCCTCCCCCGGCGACACCCCCGGAAACAGCGCGTCCCCCCGCCGCCGTACTCCGGCCTCGGGACCCGTGGCAGCCCTGCCGCCCCGGGTCCGCCTCCTGGCCCGCGCGGGAGGCGCGCCGCGGGCTCCGGGGCGGCTCCGCCCGTCGGAGCCCGGCGCCCGGCCCGGACCGCTGGTCGGGGCGCCGGGAGTGGTCGATGCGATGCGTGTACGAAGAGTCATGCATGTGACGGTAGGAGTCACCGCCGTGCTGTGCGGGGCTCACTCACGACCCGTGGACAGGGCCCTCGCTGTGGAAAACTCCGTCACTCTCCCGAGGGACGGACGGCATCGGCGACCGCCTCGGCGACACGGAGGTCGTCCGAGACACGGACCCCGTCTGCGACCCGGGCCCCGCTTGCGACGACGACCGGACTCAGCGCGGCGACACCACTACCGCGAGGAGTCCGGGACCCGTGTGGGCGCCGATGACCGCGCCCACCTCGCTGACGTGCAGCTCCGCGATTCCCGGCACCCGCTCCTCGAGCCGTTCCGCGAGCGCGGCGGCCCGCTCGGGCGCGGAGAGATGGTGGACGGCGATGTCGACGGCGCCGGAGCCGGCCCGCTCCACGGCGATCTCCTCGAGCCGGGCGATGGCCTTCGAGGCCGTCCGCACCTTCTCCCGCAGCTCGATCCGCCCGCCGTCGAGTTCGAGGAGCGGCTTCACCGCGAGCGCGGAGCCGAGCAGCGCCTGCGCGGCCCCGATGCGCCCGCCCCGGCGCAGATTGTCCAGGGTGTCGACGTAGAAGTACGCGGAGGTTTCCGCGGCCCGCTTCTCGGCCGCCGCGACGGCCTCGTCGAGCGAACCGCCCGCCTCCGTGACCTGCACCGCCGCCAGTGCGCAGAAGCCCAGCGCCATGCCGACCATGCGGGTGTCCACCACCCGCACGGGCACGGGGGCGTCCTTCGCGGCGAGCACGGCCGCGTCGTAGGTCCCGGAGATCTCGGCGGAGAGGTGGAGGGAGACGATGCCCGTCGCCCCGGCCTCGGCGGCCTCGCGGTAGGCCTCGGCGAAGGTCTCGGGGCTCGGGCGTGAGGTGGTGACGGACCGCTTCTTCTGCAGGGCCTCGGCGAGGGCCTTGGCCGAGGCCTCGGTGCCCTCCTCCAGGGCGCGGTCGCCGATGACGACGGTGAGCGGAACCGTGGTGATGGCGTGCCGCTCCCTCGTCTGGCGTGGCAGATAGGCCGTGGAATCGGTGACGATCGCGACATGCCGGGACATGAGCGGGAGGTTACCCGCCGGGGCCGCCGCACGGCAGCCCGCCCCCTCCGTGAACGCCCCGGCCGCCACCGTGGACACCAGGACACCACGGGGCGCCCCGCCCGGCCTTCGCGCCCGGGGCGACGTCCCGATCGACCGCTCCGTCAGGTGGTGGTCTCCGGGCGCGCCGACTTCTCCCAGGGGTAGGCGGTCCGTCGGGGGTCGGGCGCCGTGATCGCGGACGGTTCCCCGCCGCCTGCCTGACCCGCGTGCCCGGCCTGCCCGGAAGGGCGTCCCCACCCGTCCGCGGCCCCGGGAACGCTCCCCGAGGCAGTCCCCGGCACGGTCCCCGAGGTCGTGCCCTCCGGCTCCGTCCAGTGCCTCAGGGCACCCGCCTCGACGTCGATCTGGGCGCTGAGCGCCGACAGGTCGTCCTCGGCGAACTTCAGGGCCCGGTCCCGGGCGGCACGGCGCAGCGCGTCGGCCGAGCCGGTGATCCGCTCGGTGCGCGCGGTGAGGTCGGGGAGCTGCCCGGCCACCCATGCCCGGTCGGGTTCGTGCTCGAGGCGCTTGAGGTCCCCGTCCAGTTCGAGCCCGTGCCCGCTGAGCCGGTGGAACAGTTCGAGCGACTCCTTCAGCGAGGCGTCCTCTCCGACTCCGGCCTGCAGCGCCTCCTGCGTGGCCCGCATGGAGGTGCGCAGCGAGAGCCGCAGTCTGGCCAGCTCGCCGGCGACCCCGGCCTGGCCGAAGCTCTTGGCCCGCAGTGTCGTGTCCTCGACCGTGCGCCGGGCATGGTCCAGAGTGCGGTCGACCCCGCGCTTGGCGGCCTTGACCGCCTTCACGCCGACGTAGACCCCCAGCGCCACGAAGGACAAGAAGAGCAGCGCCATGATCGTGATAATCGCGGCTTCCATGTGCGCCCCTCCGGCGTCCGTCCGGTCCCCACGGATGTGGTCCCTCCACCGTAAACGGAACGGGCAGGCCGAGGGTTCCATCGGAACCCCCAACCTGCCCGTAGGGGAAACCCCTATGTACCGCTAGCCGGCGACGATGTTGACCAGCTTGGGCGCCCGGACGATCACCTTGCGGATCTCCGCGCCGCCCAGCGCCGTGACGACGTGCGGGTCGGCCAGCGCCAGCGTCTCCAGGTCGGCGTCCGTGATCGACGGCGAGACCTCCAGGCGGGCCTTGACCTTGCCCTTGATCTGCACGACGCAGGTCACGGTCTCGTCGACGACGTACGCCGGGTCGGCGACCGGGAAGCCCTCGTGGACGACCGACTCGCCGTGGCCCAGCTTGCGCCACAGCTCCTCGGAGATGTGCGGGGCCAGCGGGGCGACCAGCAGCACCAGCTGCTCGGCGACCGACCGGGACAGCGCACCGCCGGACTTCGTCAGGTGGTTGTTCAGCTCGGTGATCTTGGCGATGGCGGTGTTGAAGCGCATCGCGACCATGTCCTGCGCGACACCGTCGATCGCCTTGTGCAGGGCACGCAGCGTGTCCTCGTCAGGCGCGGTGTCGACGACGGTGACCTCACCGGTCGCCTCGTCGACGATGTTGCGCCACAGCCGCTGCAGCAGCCGGTACTGGCCGATCACCGCGCGCGTGTCCCAGGGACGCGAGACGTCCAGCGGGCCCATCGCCATCTCGTACAGGCGCAGGGTGTCGGCACCGTACTCGGAGCAGATCTCGTCCGGCGTCACGGCGTTCTTCAGGGACTTGCCCATCTTGCCCAGGACGCGGCTGACCTTCTCGTCCTGGTACCAGAAGCCGCCGTCGCGCTCCTCGACCTCGGCCGCCGGTACGGCGATCCCGCGCGCGTCCCGGTAGACGAAGGCCTGGATCATGCCCTGGTTGTACAGCTTGTGGAACGGCTCGGCCGAGGAGATGTGGCCCAGGTCGAACAGCATCTTGGACCAGAAGCGCGCGTACAGCAGGTGCAGCACGGCGTGCTCGGCGCCGCCGACGTACAGGTCGACGCCACCGGTGGGCATGCCCTCGCGGGGGCCCATCCAGTACTGCTCGACGGCCGGGTCGACCAGCTGCTCGGAGTTGCGCGGGTCCAGGTAGCGCAGCTCGTACCAGCAGGAACCCGCCCAGTTGGGCATGGTGTTGGTCTCGCGGCGGTAGCGGCGCGGACCGGCGCCGTCGCCCAGGTCCAGGGTGACGTCGACCCAGTCCTCGTTGCGGGACAGCGGGGTCTCCGGCCGGGTGTCCGCGTCGTTCGGGTCGAAGGTGCGCGGCGAGTAGTCCTCGACCTCCGGCAGCTCCAGCGGCAGCATCGACTCGGGCAGCGAGTGGGCGACGCCGTCCTCGTCGTAGACGATCGGGAAGGGCTCGCCCCAGTACCGCTGACGGCTGAACAGCCAGTCGCGCAGCCGGAAGTTGACGGTTCCCTCGCCGATGCCGCGGTCGGCCAGCCAGGCGGTGATCTTCGCCTTGGCGTCGACGACGCCCAGGCCGTCCAGCGCGATGTCCTCGTTCGAGGAGTTGACCAGCTTGGCCTCGTACGAGGAGAAGGCCTCGTCCCAGGTCGACGTGTCGGTGCCGCGGTCGTCGCTCGGCTCGACGACGCAGCGCATCGGCAGCTCGAAGGCGCGGGCGAAGGCGAAGTCGCGGCTGTCGTGGGCCGGGACGGCCATGATGGCGCCGGTGCCGTAGCCCATCAGGACGTAGTCGGCGATGAAGACGGGGACCCGCTCGCCGCTGACCGGGTTGGTCGCGTACGCGCCGGTGAAGACGCCGGTCTTCTCCTTGGCGTCGGCCTGCCGCTCGACGTCGGACTTGGAGGCGGCCTGCTTGCGGTAGGCGTCGACGGCCTCGGACGGGGTGGCGTGTCCGCCGGTCCACACGTCGTGGGTGCCCTCGGGCCAGGTGGCCGGGACGATCTTCTCGACCAGGTCGTGCTCGGGCGCCAGGACCATGTAGGTGGCGCCGAACAGGGTGTCCTGGCGGGTGGTGAACACGGTGATCGCACCGGTCTCGCCGACCTGGAAGTCGACGCGGGCACCCTCGGAGCGGCCGATCCAGTTCCGCTGCTGCAGCTTGATGGCCTCGGGCCAGTCCAGCGCGTCCAGGTCGTCCAGCAGGCGGTCCGCGTAGGCGGTGATCCGCATGTTCCACTGGCGCAGCTTGGACTTGAAGACGGGGAAGTTGCCGCGCTCGGAGCGGCCGTCGGCGGTGACCTCCTCGTTGGCCAGGACCGTGCCCAGGCCGGGGCACCAGTTGACGGGCGCTTCGGAGGCGTACGCCAGGCGGTACTCGCCCAGGACGTCGGAGCGCTCGGCGGCGCTCAGCTCGCTCCACGCGCGCGTGGAGCCGGGAACCTCGCGCGTGCCGTTCTCGAACTGCTCGATCAGCTCGGCGATCGGACGGGCCTTGGCGGCCTCGTCGTCATACCAGGAGTTGAAGATCTGCAGGAAGATCCACTGGGTCCACTTGTAGTACTCGGGGTCGATCGTGGCGAACGACCGGCGCTTGTCGTGGCCCAGGCCCAGCCGGCGCAGCTGGACCTTCATGTTCTCCATGTTGGCCTCGGTGGACACGCGCGGGTGCGTGCCCGTCTGGACGGCGTACTGCTCGGCCGGCAGGCCGAAGGCGTCGAAGCCCAGGGTGTGCAGCACGTTGTGGCCGGTCATGCGCGCGTGGCGGGCGAAGACGTCCGTGGCGATGTAGCCGAGCGGGTGGCCGACGTGCAGGCCCGCACCCGAGGGGTACGGGAACATGTCCATGATGAACTTCTTGGGCCGGGCGGCGATCGCGGGGTCGCCCGCCAGGTCACCGGTGGGGTTCGGGGCCTCGTACGTGCCCTCGGCGTCCCAGAAGTCCTGCCAGCGTGCCTCGATGTCGGCGGCCATGGCCGCCGTGTAGCGATGCGGGGCCGCCGTCTCGGCGGCCGTATTGATCTCGGTCATGGTCCTTGAAGCTCCATCGATCGTCTCTGCCCACTGCCACGGACTGCCGTGAAATGAAAAAACCCCTCGCACAGGAGGGGACGCCGCGCCGACTCCGACAGATGTCTGTCATCCGTCGGGACTGATCAGCGCGGCTCGGTAAGCAGAAGGCGTACGGCACGCATGGCGCCAGGGTACCGCAGGGCCCGCGCGGGCCGCACCGACGTTCCACGGAGCGGCACGCGGTGGGGACGGAGGAAGGCGTGGTGGGCCGAACACGAAGAAGCGGGCCACCCGATCCGGGTGACCCGCTTCTTTTCTGTGGAGCTAAGGAGAATTGAACTCCTGACCTCCTGCATGCCATGCAGGCGCTCTACCAACTGAGCTATAGCCCCTTGCTTTCCGTCTCCGTTTTGGTTTCCCTCGCGGCGACAGACAGAACATTAACCGGCCCCCCGGCAGATCTCCAAATCGATTCTCGGGGCCCTCCTGACCTGCCCGGTAGGGTCGCCGACTGTGTCCGTCTCCGTGCTCTCCAAAACCCGCGCCCGGCCGTGGCCCCTGGCCACCGCCGCGGCGGTCTGTCTGCTCTCGTTCGCGGCCTTCTGGGTGGCGCAACGCCTCGCCCACGTGAACATGCTCGACGTGATGGTCTACCGGGCCGAGGGCGAGACGGTGCGGGCCGGCGGCGACCTGTACGCGATGCGCGCCACGTCGGCGAACCTCGCCATGACCTACCCGCCCTTCGCCGCCCTGCTGTTCGTCCCGCTGACCCTGGTGAGCGTGCCGGTGATGCGGACGCTCTCCACCGCGGGGAATCTGCTCCTGGTGGTCGCGCTGGTCCAGCTGTCGCTCCAGTTGGTCCGCCCGTCGCTGTCCCGTACGGACCTGTGGCGTACGACACTGTGGGTCGCCGCCGTCGTGGTGTGGTGCGAGCCGGTGTGGACGACCCTGCGGTACGGACAGATCAACCTCCTCATAGCGGTGGCGGTGCTCTGGGACCTCACCCGGCGCCGGGGCAGCCGCTGGGCGGGCCTGGGCATCGGCCTGGCGACCGCGGTGAAGCTCACACCGGGCCTCTTCGTGGTCCTGCTGCTCGTCGCGGGGCTGCTGCTGTGGCGCGGGGACCGGAGCTGGAACCAGTGGCTGCGTACGGCGGTGACGGCGACCGGGGTGTTCCTGGGGACGACGCTGGCCGTGGCGCTGGCCCTCCCCGCGGACTCGAAGCGGTTCTGGACGGAGACCCTGTTCGAGACCGGCCGGGTCGGCTTCGCCGAGGAGACCGCCAACCAGTCGATCCGCGGGGTCCTGGCCCGGCTGATGCACACCGACGACCCGGGCATGTGGTGGGCGGTGACCGCGGCCGCCCTGGGCGGCCTGGCGATGGCGCTCGCGGTGCGGGCCGCGGTGCGCGGCGACAAGGCGGTGGCGGTGGTGGTCTGCGCGTTCACGGCGCTGATGATCAGCCCGATCTCGTGGTCCCACCACTGGGTCTGGTGCGTGCCGCTGCTGATCCTGCTCGCGGACCGCGCCACGCGCGTGTGGCCGGTGACGGGAGCCGTGGCCCTGGCCTTCGCCTCGTTCGCGCTGTGGTGGGTTCCACACGACCCGGGCCGGCCCGAACTGGACCAGAACGCGGGTCAGATGGTGCTGTCCGCCATCTATCCGCTGACGACGACGGCGCTGCTCGTGGGGTACATGCTGACGCTGCGGCGTCAGGCCGTGGCGAAGGAGTAGAACCGCTTGAGGGTGCAGTGCTCGTCGAGGAGCCGGCCGTAGATCGGCTCCCCCTCCAGCTCGCGGTACGTCTCGATGGGGTCGCCTTTTATGATCAGCGCCCGCGCGCACTCCTCGCACCAGTACTGGAACCCTGTGTTGACGGGGTCCATGTCCCGCACGATGGGCGTGCCGCTGCCGCACCAGTCGCACTTCCGCCTGTGTGCACCCATCAGTCAGCTCCAGCTGTGGCCGCAGGCCGTGCACCCATAGGACACCCCGCCGTTGTCGCCGAGCACTTGGGCCACCCTCCCGTCCGGATCCTCGTCCCCCTCCGGCCGTCCGATTCTGCCATGGCCTCGCAAGAGGGTCAGCGTGCTCGGCGCGCCGCCCCGGCCACCGCTCCGACGACCGCGGCGACGGCCAGCGCGAGCATGGTCGTCCACAGCGCGTCGGCGGAGTTCTCCGCTCCGGGTCCGGCCACCGCACCGAGGTAGAGGGTGCCGAACGCGGCGACCCCGATGAGCTGACCGAGCTGGGTGACGGTGGCGAGCAGTCCGCTCGCGTCCGCCGCGTCCTCGGGCCGTACGGAGGCCAGCGCGCCGGTCAGCGCGGGGCTGAACGCCAGTGAGATGCCCGCGCCGAGCGCGCCGAGCGCCGGGAAGAGCCCCCAGCCTCCCGTACCGCCGTCCGCGAGCAGCCCGCCGACCGCGAGGGCTCCCGCGGCGGCGAGCAGGAAGCCGCCCGGGATCAGCGCGCGGCGCAGTCCGGCCGGCCAGCGCCGCCAGGTCAGTCCGACGACGCCGAAGACGACGGCGGCGGGTCCGAAGGTGAGTCCGGCCCGCAGGGCGCTGTGGCCGAGCCCGCCCTGCAGATGCAGGGTGAGGGTGAACAGGAAGCCTGCGTTGACTCCCATCGCCACGGTGATCCACAGGACGGCCCGCCCCATGCCGGGGAGGCGCAGCACCCGCGGGGCGATGAGCGGGGCGCCACCGCGCCGGGCGAGCCGGGACTCGTACGTACCGAAGAGGGCGAGGAGCACCAGGGATCCGCCGAGCGAGAGCCAGGACCACAGCGGCCAGTCCTGCTCCTGTCCGAGGACCAGGGGGACGGTCAGCAGGGTCACGGCGGCGGCGAGCAGCACGAGGCCCGGAAGGTCGAGGGCACGCGCGCGCGTGGGTGCGGTCCGGGCGTCTCGGGGCAGGAACCGGGCGCCGAGGACGAGCAGGGCGATCCCGATGGGGACGTTGACGAGGAAGACGGGCCGCCAGCCGGTGCCGAAGAGGTCGGCGCTCACCAGGACGCCCCCGACGACCTGTCCCGCGGCGGCGCCGGTCGCCAGGACCGCGGAGTAGGCGCTGAGGGCCCGGACCCGGTGCTCACCGGTGAAGTTGCGCTGGATGAGGCTCAGCACCTGAGGGATCATCAGGGCCGCGCCCGCTCCCTGCACGAGCCGGAAGGCGATCAACTGGCCGGTGTCGGCGGCGAGTCCGCAGGCGAGGGAGGCCGCGGTGAAGAGGGCGAGGCCTCCCAGGTACATCCGGCGGTGCCCGAGCAGGTGGCCGAGGCGGGCTCCGGTGATCAGCAGTACCGCGTAGGCGATGGTGTATCCGGCGACGACGAGCTGGAGCGCGGCTCCGGAGGCGGAGAGTTCGGCGCGGATCGTGGGGGCGGCGACGTTGACGATGAAGACGTCGAGGAGTGCCATGAACTGGGCGGCGAGGACCACGCCCAGCAGCAGGCCGGGGCGATTGTCGGTGCCACCGTCTTTACTGAGTACGGGACGTGTTGTGGTGGAGGTCATGCGTCGAGCGTGACCTCGATCGGATACGGGTAACGAGAGCCCGCTGATGCTGGTACTGACACCACCTGGCAGCGGCGGCACGGGGACTCGACCATGGGGGTGTGACGATCGTGGCATCAGTAGCGACTCAGCGACGCAAGCGACCGGAACTGGCCGCGTTCCTGCGCAGCCGCCGGGCCCGGGTGACACCGGAGGACGTGGGGATGCCGCCGGGACTCCGGCGCCGCACGCCGGGGCTGCGGCGCGAGGAGGTCGCCCAGCTCTCCGGGGTGGGCGTCACCTGGTACACCTGGCTGGAACAGGGGCGCCCGATCAACGCCTCCGCGCAGGTGCTCGACGCCGTCGCCCGTACGCTCCGGCTCGACCGGCCCGAGCGCGAGCACCTCTACCACCTGGCCGAGGTGCCGTACGCGCCGGAGAGGTCCGGCGCGGACGTGGCGGTGGTGAGCCCGGAGATCCAGGGCATCCTCGACGCCCTGGATCCGCACCCGGCGGTGCTCTACAACGCGCGGTACGACGTGCTCGCGACCAACGCCATGTACGAGCGGCTCTTCTTCCAGGAGGGCCGGGACGACCTGGACACCGGCCCCTTCGGCATACGCAACGTGCTGTGGGCGCTCTTCAGCGTCCCCGGCCCCACCTGCCCCGTGGTCGACCGGAAGCGGGAGCTGCCGCTGATGGTGGCCCAGCTGCGGGGCGCGTACGGACGCCATGTGGGCGAGCCGGCCTGGGAGGAGTACGTACGGGCTCTCGCGGAGGCCAGCCCCGAGTTCGCCCGGCTGTGGCGCAGCGGTGACGTGGTCCCGCCGGGGACGCGGGTGAAGGTCTTCCGTCACGAGCGGGTGGGCGAGGTCCGGTTGACCTCGGTCTCCCTGTCGGTGAACGGGATGCCGGAGTGCCGCATCGTGGCCTACACGCCGAACGACGAGGCGAGCCGCCATGGGCTCGCGGTGCTGAGAGAGACGGCGTAACGACGAATCCCGCCCCCTGTTGGGGACGGGATCCGGTGATTGTGGAGCTAAGGAGAATTGAACTCCTGACCTCCTGCATGCCATGCAGGCGCTCTACCAACTGAGCTATAGCCCCTCGTGTTCTTCGCGCTCTGCGCTGCGAACAAGAAGAACTTTAGCCTGTGACCTGCCGGAAAGTGAAATCCGGGTCCGGCAGGCCGGTCACGGGGCTCAGTCGTCGTCGCCGAGGACCGGCTCGGGCAGCGTGCCCGCGTTGTGCTCCATCAGACGCCAGCCGCGGGCGCCCTCACCGAGCACCGACCAGCAGCAGTTCGAGAGGCCGCCCAGGCTCTCCCAGTGCTGGGACTCCAGACCGAGGAGCCGGCCGATGGTGGTCCGGATCGTGCCGCCGTGGCTCACCACGACGAGCGTTCCGTCCTCCGGAAGCTTGTCGACGTGCTCCAGGACCACCGGGGCGGCCCGGTCGGCCACCTCGGTCTCCAGCTCGCCGCCGCCCCGGCGCACGGGCTCGCCGCGCTTCCAGGCGGCGTACTGCTCGCCGTACCGTGCCACGATCTCGTCGTGGGTCAGCCCCTGCCACTCCCCCGCGTACGTCTCGCGCAGCGCGGAGTCGTGAGCGACGGTGTGGCCGGTGAGAACGGCAAGCTCGGCGGCGGTGGCCGCCGCCCGCTTCAGGTCGGAGGCCACGATGACGTCCGGCTTGAGCGCGGCGAGCAGCCGGGCGGCACGGCGCGCCTGAGCGACGCCGGCCTCCGTCAGCTCGATATCGGTCGAACCCTGGAATCGGCGCTCCAGGTTCCAGGAGGTCTGGCCGTGGCGCCAGAGGACGATACGGCGGCCGGTGCCGCCCTTGGTGGTGCTCAGCGCAGCTCACCGTCCACTTCGTCGGGCAGGCCGGCGGCGTGCTCGGAGAGGTCCACGCCGGTCAGGGCGGCGTGCTCGGCGCCCTTCCCGCGGGTGCTCTGCGCGTCCTCGGGGAGCGGCAGCTCGGGGCAGTCCTTCCACAGGCGCTCGAGGGCGTAGAAGACACG
The DNA here is from genome assembly GCF_044331325.1 of Streptomyces sp. NPDC017246. NCBI lineage: Bacteria > Bacillati > Actinomycetota > Actinomycetes > Kitasatosporales > Streptomycetaceae > Streptomyces > Streptomyces sp. NPDC017246. The sequence goes on from NZ_JBIRMW010000001.1 coordinate 359,023, forward strand.
CTCCTCGCTGTGCTGGACGTGGACGACGATGTCGACGTAGTCCAGGAGGATCCAGCGGGCGTCGCGGTCGCCCTCGCGGCGGACCGGCTTGGCGCCCAGGTCCTTGTTCAGGCGCTCCTCGATCTCGTCGACGATCGACTTGACCTGGCGGTCGTTGGGCGCGGAGGCGAGCAGGAAGGCGTCGGTGATCGACAGCACATCGCTGACGTCGTACGCGATGATGTCGTGCGCGAGCCGGTCGGCGGCCGCCTGAGCGGCGGCGTTGACGAGTTCGATGGAACGATCCGTGGCGGTCACAAGCAGGCTTTCGTCGGCGGTCCAGTACCCCTCCAGGGTCTCACGGACCGCCGACGGCCCCGCCAACGTTTTCCGGAGCGCCGTTTACCGGGCCTCCGGCACCTTGTAGTCCTGGCCCAGGACCACGGTGACCGCGGCCGCTCCGGTGGGCTTGCCCTTGGTGACCGAGCCGGCCGGCAGGCCCAGTGTCTTGGCCACCTCGACCGCCGTCGCCTTCTGGGCGTCGTCGCCGTAGACGACCTGCGACTTCTCCCGGGTGTCCGTCTCCGTACCGCCCACGAAGACGTAGCCGCCGTTGACCAGGACGATCCTGGCGGCCTCGGTCGCCTTCTTGCCGGAGGCGTCCCGCACCGAGACCCGGGCCACGTCGCCCACCTCGGGAGCGGTGATCTTGCCGCCCAGGATGTCCTTCACCACACTGTCGCTCGCGTCCTCGCTCAGCGCGCCGTCCTGCGCCACCGGGAGCAGGGCCGTCTTGTAGTCGCCGACCTTGGCGTGCTCGGCGAGTTTGGCGAGGGCGGCGCCGAGGTCCTTCTCGGAGAGCGAGGGGTCGAAGATCTGGGTGAGGCTCTCGACGGTCATCGTGGCGGACGCCGGATCGTCGGAGATCTTGCGCAGCACCGCGTACATGACCTGGCCGAAGCGCTGGAGCTGCTTGCTCTCGGCCTCGCCGGGCGCCCGGTAGGTCGCGTAGGCGACGGCGGAGCGGCCGTTCAGGGACTGCTTCTCGCCCTTCTCGACCAGCGGCTCGTCACCCTTCTTCGGGCCGGGCACGGTCGCGTCGGTGTCCGTCTCGATCCCGCTGACGAGGTCGACGAGGGTGTCCAGGTACGGCGTGTCCAGGCGCCAGGTGCCGGTGATCCTGGCGCCGAGGAGGTTGCCGATCGCCTCCCGGGTGCCGCTGGACCCGTCGTCCTCGACGGACTTGCCGAGGGTGGTCGCGGAGCCCTCGTCGTCGGCGACGACCAGGGAGTCGGGGAGGAGGACCGTGGTGCCCTGGCCGGTGGTGGTGTTGTTCACGAGGAGGACGGTGGAGGTCCCGCCGCCCGTGGTGTCGTGGAGGTGGACGACGATCGTGTCGCGCTGCTGCGGACCGGTCGCCGTGCCCCCCTTCCGCCCCTCGTCGGACGACCCGGGGAGCATGCCCGCGGACCAGAGGTAGCCGACGCCGCCCGCGACGGCGAGGACGAGGACGACGACGAGCGCGATGATCCTGTTGCGGCCGCGGCGCCTGGCCTCCTCGCGCCGCTCCGAGCGGCTCTCGGTGAATTTCAGCCAGTCGATGACGTCCTCGGAGTCCTCGTCCGGCTCCTCGATGAAGGAGAACTGCTCGGTGCGGTAGTCCCGGTCCTCGTCATCGGCCGGCCGGGCGGGCGCGGGCCGCTCGGACGCGGGGCGCTGACCGGGCACACCGGGCGGGGCCGCGACCGGCGCGGCCTGGGCGGGAGCCTGCGTGGAGGGCTGGGCGGGAGCCGGGGCCTGGGCGGGCTCCGGCTGGGCGGCCCACTGCTGCCCCGTGTCGTAGGAGGGGTAGGCGTAGCCCTGCTGCCCGTACGGGTCGTACTGCGGCCCCTGGGGCTGCTGTTGCTGCTGCTCCGTGTACTGCTGCTGGGCGTAGGGGTCGTAGCCGTACCCCTGCTGCGCCTGCGGCTGCTGGGACTGCTGCTGGCCGCCGTACGGGTCGTAGTGCTGCCCCTGAGCCTGCTGGGGCGCCTGCGGCTGCTGGTACACCGGCTGCCCGTACTCGTCGTAGCCGATGATCTGCGACTGCGGATAGTACGGGTCGTACGGATGCTGCTGATCGTTCACCGGTGCCCCTCCCCGAAGCTCACTCGCCGCGGTACAGCTGGCGCTTGTCGATGTAGCGCACCACGCCGTCCGGGACCAGGTACCAGACGGGATCGCCCTTCGCGACCCTCGCCCGGCAGTCGGTGGAGGAGATGGCGAGCGCGGGCACCTCGACCAGCGAGACGCCGCCCTTGGGCAGTCCGTCGTCGGTGAGGTCGTGGCCCGGCCGGGTGACGCCGATGAAGTGCGCGAGCGAGAAGAGCTCCTCGGCGTCGCGCCAGGTGAGGATCTGCGACAGCGCGTCCGCCCCGGTGATGAAGAAGAGGTCGGCGTCGCTGTTGAGGGAGCGCAGGTCCCGCAGGGTGTCGATGGTGTAGGTCGCTCCGCCGCGGTCGATGTCGATCCGGCTGACCGAGAACTGCGGGTTGGACGCCGTCGCGATGACCGTCATCAGATAGCGGTCCTCGGGCGCCGAAACGGCCCGGTCGCTCTTCTGCCACGGCTGCCCGGTCGGTACGAAGACCACCTCGTCCAGGTGGAACAGGGCGGCGACCTCGCTGGCCGCCACCAGGTGTCCGTGGTGGATCGGGTCGAAGGTTCCGCCCATCACGCCGAGTCGGCGCTTCCCGCGCCCGCCAGTAGGCATTTCCTGCTCTCCCATGCGTGCAGAGCCTACTGGCACGGCGGCGGACGCCGGATCAGGGTCGGCGGTTCAGCGGTCGCGGTTGAAGCGGGTGGTGATCCACAGCAGCAGCATCAGGGCACCGAAGGCGCCGAAGCCGGTGAGGTAGGGGCTGAGGCTTTCATGGTTGCCGCCGTGCTCGGCGCCCTCGGCGAGAGAGACCAGGTTGGCGGCGGTGCTGTGGAGGCTCATCTTCGGCAGACCTATCGATCGGGGATGGGAGCGGAGACTTCGCGCACATCGTATGCGGGCGGTCCGGACAGGCTCACGCCGACTCAGGCGTTGGCGTCGCGGTCCTTGGTGGCACCCGCGGCGGTGTCGGTGCCGTCGCCGGGGCCCTCGTCACCGGTGTCGCCGCTCCGATAGCCGCGCAGCAGGAACCAGGCGAGCAGGGGGCCGCCCACGATCGAGACGAGCAGGACGATGCGGAGCGTGTCGCCCGGCCCCTGCTGTGCGGCGGCCGCGAGCAGCGCGGCAGCGGTGTCGACGGTGTCCGGCATGTCGGTCGTGCTCCTCGGTCGTCCTCGGTGCCCGAGTTATCCACAGGCCCCGGCACACCGTAGCGCCAGCGCCTAGGCTGGTGTTCGTCAGGGGGACGAGCACCGACTCGTACGAACAGGGGGCATCCATGACCGAGAACGACCAGGGGACCGTGCCGAGCAGGCAGCGGAAGCGGTTCCCCGGCATCTCCTCGCGGGCCTACGAGCATCCGGCCGACCGCTCGGCGCTGGTGGCGCTGCGCAAGCTCAGCGGCTTCGACACGGTCTTCAAGGCGCTCAGCGGACTTCTGCCGGAGCGCAGTCTGCGACTGCTCTTCCTCTCGGACTCCGTCCGGGTGAGCGACGCGCAGTTCAGCCATCTCAACGACATGCTGCGGGACGCCTGTTACATCCTGGACCTGGAGAAGGTCCCGCCGATGTACGTGACGCAGGACCCGAAGCCCAACGCGATGTGCATCGGCCTGGACGAGCCGATCATCGTCGTCACCACCGGTCTCGTGGAGCTCCTCGACGAGGAGGAGATGCGGGCGGTCGTCGGCCACGAGGTCGGCCACGCCCTCTCCGGGCACTCCGTGTACCGCACCGTGCTGCTCTTCCTCACCGGGCTGGCCCTCAAGGTCGCCTGGATCCCGCTGGGGAACGTCGCGATCATGGCCATCGTGACCGCCCTGCGCGAGTGGTTCCGCAAGTCGGAGCTCTCCGCCGACCGGGCCGGACTCCTCGTCGGCCAGGACGTGCAGGCCTCGATGCGCGGCCTGATGAAGATCGCCGGAGGCAACCACCTCCACGAGATGAACGTGGACGCGTTCCTCGCCCAGGCCGACGAGTACGAGAAGGCCGGGGACCTGCGGGACTCGGTCCTGAAGATCCTCAACGTGCTGCCGCGCACGCACCCCTTCACCACCGTCCGGGCGGCCGAGCTGAAGAAGTGGTCCGAGAACCGCGACTTCCAGCGGATCATGGACGGCCACTACCCGAAGCGCTCGGAGGACAAGGACACCTCGGTCACGGACTCCTTCCGCGAGTCCGCGGGGCACTACGCCGACACGGTGCGGACCAGCAAGGATCCGCTGATGAAGCTGGTCGGCGACATAGCCGGGGGCGCCGGGGACCTGGCGGGCGACCTGGGCGGGAAGCTGCGCGACCGCTTCAACGCCGCCCAGGGCCCGAAGAAGTCGGACGACGGCGGGACGGCCGGCGACGACAAGGGCGGCCCGGACAAGGGCACCGGGGACGGCCGGAACCAGAGCTGAGCCGAACCGTCGAAGCCGGCGTTGAGCCGAACCGTCGAAGCCGCCGCTGAGCGGAACCGCGGGGACCGGGATCCCGGGGTGGCCAGGGCCGCGACCAGGACCGTCAGAGCGACGGCTGGGCGCTCGGTGCCAGCGCTCCGCACAGCGAGGGGGCGGCGGGACGGCCCGTGGCGTACGGGTCGGTGACCACCGGCCCGCCCGCCTCGGGGGCCCGCTCTCCCGCGAGCAGCGGCTTCAGGGAGCCCGTGGTGTCGGCGCCGCACGCCTGCGGGCCCGCCTCGACGGTGCTGGTCACCAGCTCGGCCCGGTGCATGCGCAGGTCCTCCCGGTCGAGGCGGAAGTGCACCTCGCGGTGGACGGTGAAGAGGGACGCCGCGCCGACGGGTCCCGCGCCCTGACCGGCCGCGCGGACGGCGTAGGTGTACGTGTGGTCCGCGATGACGTCCAGGGTGTCGGGGCCGGTCTCCTCGAAGCGGAGGGTGCCCTGGACGCGGGCGCCGGGATCCGCGAGGACGACCTGCCGAGGGTCGAAGCGGACCAGCCAGCCGGCGAGCGCGTGCCGGCCGTCGTCGGCCGGTGCCTCGACGCTCCGGTCGAACTGTGCCAGCTGGTCGGGGTCGATCAGCAGGCGCGCGGGCCGCACGGTCGCCCCGGACAGGACGTCGGGCTCCAGGGAGGAGGCCACCAGATACTCCTTGGCGATGCTCAGGGCGGCGACGACCTGACTCTCGGCGAAGTGGGTGGTGCGTCCGGCGACCGGCAGGTTGATGCCGGCCGCCCCGGTGCGGTACTCGGCGACGGGGCTGTGGTCGAAGAGCCGGTCGGGCACGCCGCCCGGCACCGGGCCCTGCGGCGCGAGGGCGACCACCGTGGTCCGCAGCGGTTCGGCCCGCTGGTCGACGGGGGGCTGGTACGGGTTGCGGACGCCGAGGTAGATGGCGGTGCCGAAGGCCAGGAGGATCAGCAGGACCAGCAGGATGGCCTGACGGGAGCTGCTGCGGCCCTCCCAGGGGGACGGGCGGTTGCGGACGGCCTGGGCGTGCTCGCCCATCCGTTCCCGGGCCGAGAACTCCTGAAGGTGGGCAGCACGGACGAACGCCTCGTCGAAGACGACGGATCGGTATTCGTCCTCACCGCCGGGGAGACCCTCGGGCGTCCCCTCAGGCGGGTCGCCACGCCCTGCCATACCTTCAGGGTAGGTCCGCGGAGGCTTCGATAAACGCCCAGGTACACGACAAAGTCGGAAGAATTCCGCCGTCGGGGTGGACGCCGGCCGCTACTTGGGGGACGCCGACCGTGCCGCGGGCGCGTGGGCGGCGGGCGGGGCGGGGTTCGGATTGGGCGTGTCGACACCGGTGGTGGCCGGCGGCGGGACCTGGTCCTGGCGGCTGGCCGCCGCGCCCCGGTAGACGGCGCTGAAGGCCAGGGCGACCATGCCGACGCCCATGACGAGGGCGAGGAGCCAGGCGACGGGCCGGTGCCAGCGGGCGCTGCCCCGGTAGGGGCGCAGGGCGCCGCCGTGGCGGCCGTAGGGGCTGGCGTCGTCGCCGATGTCGTCGGGCTCGTAGGTGAGCCCGGAGGGGTCGTGGAGCCCCTCGTAGAGGTCCTCGTCGGACGATCCGCCTCCGGTGCGGGCGCGGGCCGCCTCGGCCTCGGCACGGGCCTGGGCGGCGGCGAGGAGCCGCTCGACGGCGCTCGGCTCGTGGATGGTCGCGGCCCGCACGAAGTCCTCGTCGAACACCACGTCGGCGTAGACCTCGTCGGCGCCTCCGCGGTCGACAGAGTCCTCAGGGTCCTCGCCGTTCGGGAACGGCGTGCCCCCCACGTCGTCCGGCACGGATTCAGAGTAGACCGGGAAGGGGGTTTTGGGCAGGGAGTGGGGGAACCCTCCCCGCCCGTACCGAATGGATCGGTTACCGGATGTGACCGTCGCCGGTGACGATGTACTTGGTCGAGGTCAGCTCCGGAAGGCCCATGGGGCCCCTGGCGTGCAGCTTCTGGGTGGAGATGCCGATCTCCGCGCCGAAGCCGAACTGTCCGCCGTCCGTGAACCGGGTGGAGGCGTTCACCGTCACCGTGGTGGAGTCGACCAGCTGGGTGAAGCGGCGCGCCGCGGCCTGCGAGGTCGTGACGATCGCCTCGGTGTGGCCGGAGGACCAGGTCCGGATGTGCTCCACGGCCTTGTCGAGGGAGTCGACGACGGCGGCGGCGATGTCGTACGAGAGGTACTCGGTCTCCCAGTCCTCGGGCGTGGCCGGTACGACGGTGGCCTTGGAGCCCTCCGCGTGGGCGAGGACCCGCTCGTCGGCGTGGACGGTGACGCCGGCCTCCGCGAGGGCGTCGAGGGCCCTGGGGAGGAAGGCGGCGGCGACGTCCTGGTGGACGAGGAGGGTCTCGGCCGCGTTGCAGACGCTGACCCGGTGGGCCTTGGAGTTGATCAGGATCTCGACGGCCATGTCGAGGTCGGTCTGGGCGTCGACGTAGACGTGGCAGTTGCCGGTGCCGGTCTCGATGACCGGGACGGTGGACTCCTCGACGACGGTCCTGATCAGGGAGGCGCCGCCGCGCGGGATGAGGACGTCGACGAGGCCGCGGGCGCGCATCAGCTCGCGGACCGATTCGCGGGACTCGCCGGGGACGAGCTGGACGGCGTCGGCGGGCAGCCCGGCGCCGCCGACGGCGTCGCGCAGGACCTTCACCAGGGCGCTGTTGGAGGCGTACGCCGAGGACGAGCCCCGGAGCAGAACGGCGTTGCCGGACTTGAGGCAGAGGGCGGCGGCGTCGACGGTGACGTTGGGGCGGGCCTCGTAGATGATGCCGACGACACCGAGCGGTACGCGGACCTGGCGCAGGTCGATGCCGTTGGGGAGGGTCGAGCCGCGGACGACCTCGCCGACCGGGTCGGGCAGCGCGGCCACGTCGCGGACGTCGGCGGCGATGGCCCGGATGCGCTCGGGGGTGAGAGTGAGCCGGTCGATGATCGCCTCGCTGGTCCCGGCCGCGCGGGCCTTGGCGATGTCCTCGGCGTTGGCCTCGACGATTTCCGCGGTGCGGACTTCGAGGGCGTCCGCGATCGCGAGCAGGGCGTCGTCCTTGGCCGCGCGCGGGAGTGGCGCGATTTCGGCGGCGGCGCCACGGGCCCGGTAGGCGGCCCGGGTGACCGGGGAGAGGTTGTCGAGGGGCGTGAGCGAGGTCATGCCCGCAGGGTACTGGCACCCCTGCGGACATCCCTCACGTATCCCGCACTCCGAGACGTGCCCGCGCTGTTCCGGGACAGCGTGCGGGACGGGCGTCCCGAAGGTCCCGCTCAGTACGGGTGGACGCCGACCGGTGCCGCCGGCGGCGGGCCGTAGCCCTCCGCGATGCGCTGGTGGTAGGTCTCGCGGTCGATGACCTCGAGGCCGACGATCTCCCACGGCGGCAGCTTGGCGGTCTGCCGGTGCTCGCCCCACAGGCGCAGGGCGACGGCCGCGGCGTCGTGCAGGTCGCGCGCCTCCTCCCAGTACCGGATTTCGGCATGGTCGTTGGCATAGCGGCTGGTCAGCAGGAAGGGGTGGTCGTGGGCCAGCTGTTCGAGCCCGCGTCGCACCTCCTTCAGCGGCGACTCCACACCCGACACGCTGAGGGTGATGTGCCAGAGTTTGGACACGGGCTGTTCCTTGGCGCGTGCCTCACGTGCCTCGCGAACCTCGCGTGTCTCGGTGGTGGTCTCGGTCTTTCTCTCCGTGGACCTGTCCCGTGCCTCGTCGAAGTCGGCTCCGGCCTCGACACTGGTCAGGGCGCGTTCGGCAGTCCCTCGGGGCGGTGCCCCTGGGCGCGCTCGTCTCACCGGCGGCCTCCTGTGTGATGCGTGTGGTGCTGTACCCCGCCCTGCTCTTACCCCCGAGACAAAGTTGACCAGCCCGAGGCGGCACTTGGGGCGGTTTTGGTAAACGTCCCTTCCGGATGGCCGCACTTTCAGCCGTTTCGGGAGGGGCGCGAGGGTCAGCGGATGACGACCAGGTCGTCCCGGTGGACGACCTCGCGCTCGTACTCGGGTCCGAGCTCCTTGGCGAGCGCGTGGGTGGAGCGACCGAGCATCCGGGGCATCTCCTTGGCGTCGAAGTTGACGAGGCCGCGGGCGACGGCCCGGCCCGCCGTGTCGCGCAGTTCGACGGGATCGCCGGCCACGAAGTCGCCCTCGACTCCCGCGACACCGGCCGCGAGCAGGGACTTCTTGCCGTCGACGACCGCGCGTACGGCTCCGTCGTCGAGGGTGAGGGAGCCCTGCGGGGTGGAGGCGTGGGCGAGCCAGAGGAGCCGGTCGGCGGAGCGGCGGCCGGTGCGGTGGAAGTACGTGCCGGTGTCGCGGCCGGCGAGGGCGTCGGCGGCGCGGCTCGCGGAGGTGAGGACCACGGGGATTCCGGCGGCGGCGGCGATCCGGGCGGCCTCGACCTTGGTGACCATGCCGCCGGTGCCGACCCCCGCCTTGCCCGCCGCGCCGATCTCGACGTGGGCGATGTCCGTGGGGCCTGTGACCTGCGCGATCCTCGACGTACCGGGCTTGGACGGGTCCCCGTCGTAGAGGCCGTCGACGTCGGAGAGCAGGACGAGCAGGTCGGCGCGGACGAGATGGGCGACGAGGGCGGCCAGCCGGTCGTTGTCGCCGAAGCGGATCTCGTCCGTCGCGACGGTGTCGTTCTCGTTGACGACCGGCAGGGCACCCATGGCGAGGAGCTGGTCGAGGGTCCGGTAGGCGTTGCGGTAGTGGGCGCGCCGGCTGGTGTCGTCGGTGGTGAGGAGGACCTGGCCGACGCGGACGCCGTAGCGGGCGAAGGAGGCGGTGTACCGGGCGACGAGGAGCCCCTGGCCGACGCTGGCGGCGGCCTGCTGGCGGGCGAGGTCCTTGGGGCGGCGGGTGAGGCCGAGCGGTGCGAGTCCCGCGGCGATCGCGCCGGAGGAGACGAGGACGATCTCCTTCTCGCCGCCGCTGCGGACCTTGGCGAGCACATCGACGAGGGCGTCGACGCGGTCGGCGTCGAGGCCTCCGGAGGCGGTGGTCAGCGAGGAGGAGCCGACCTTGACGACGATCCTGCGGGCCTCCGTCACGTACTGCCTTGCCACGTCCGTCTGTCCCGTCACCTGCGTCGCCACCTGCGTCGTCCTCACTCGGCTGTCCCGCGCGCCGCGTGGAGCCCGCCGCGGCTGCCAGGCAATCTACGCGAGCGGGGACGGCTGCCGCTCGTCCGTTTCGCTCCCTGGACCGGAGGCCGCGGGGTCCTGTCCGGCGCCCCGGGGCACCAGGATCCGCTGGGAGATGAGGTAGGTGAACGGGATCGCGACGACGGCCGCGACGAGTGGCGCGATTCTGTCGTCCATTCCGGCCCAGGTGACGAGCGCGTACAGACCGACGCTCTGCACCAGGTAGTTGGTGACGTTGGTGAGGGGGAAGAGGGCGAACTTCTTCCAGGTCGGCCGGGTGCGGTAGGTGAAGTAGGTGTTGAGGAAGAAGGAGCCGATCATGCTGAGGAGGAAGGCGAGGGAGTAGGCGGCGAAGTACGGCAGCCAGGGGTGCAGCAGCAGGTAACACCCGAAGAAGGTGCCGGTGTTGACGCCTCCGACCAGGGCGAAGCGGAATATCTCGGCGAGCCGGCCGCGCCGCGCCGTGCCGGATGCCGTCGCCATCAGTGCTCCCCCTCGGTGGCCGCGACACGGACCCGGGCGGCGGCGGCGTGTTCGGCGGCTCCGCGTCCGAAGGAGCGGTGGGTCTCCTTCACGAGGAAGTGCGGTCGGCGCTTGGTCTCGTAGTAGATACGGCCGATGTACTCCCCGATCAGCCCCAGCATCACCATCTGCACGCCCCCGAGTCCCACGATGATCGCGACCAGGGTGACGTATCCGGGGGCGGTGACGCCCTGGGTGAGGGCGGCGGCGGTGATCCAGATCGCGTACACGGCGGCGAGTCCGCTCAGCATCATCCCGAGCCAGAGGGCGATGCGCAGCGGGCGGTTGTTGAAGGAGATCAGCCCGTCCATGCCGTAGTTGATCAGGGAGCTGAACTTCCACTTCGTCTCACCGCCCTCGCGTGCGGCGTTCTGGTAGTCGAAGGTGACGGTGTCGAAGCCGATCCAGGAGAAGAGCCCCTTGGAGAAGCGGTTGTACTCGGGCAGTGAGAGCAGCGCGTCGACGGCGGGTCGGGAGAGGAGACGGAAGTCGCCGACTCCGTCGGTGAGTTCCACGTCGACCCAGCGGTTGACGGCCCGGTAGTACATACGGCTGAACGCGGAGCGGAGCCTCTTGTCCCCTTCGCGGGTCCGGCGGGCCATGACCTGGTCGTGGCCCTGGTGGTGCAGGTCCAGCATGCGTGCGAGGAGCTCGGGCGGGTGCTGGAGGTCGGCGTCCATGATGACCACGGCGTCGCCGGTGGACTTGCGCAGGCCGGCGAGCATGGCGGCCTCCTTGCCGAAGTTGCGGCTGAAGGAGGCGTACTGGGTCCGGTGCGGGTGCCGGGCGGCGATCTCGCGCAGCTTGCCCAGCGTTCCGTCGGAGCTTCCGTCGTCGACGTAACAGATCTCGTATCCGACCGGAAGGGTGTCGAGCACCTGGCGCATCCGCGCGTCGAAGCGTTCGACGACGTCCTCCTCGTTGAAGCAGGGGACGACGACGGAAAGCCTGGTCATGAACGGTCACTCCAGAGGGATGGGCGAGAGTACGTCCTGAGGGACCGCCACCGAACTCTCCTTCGAGCAGCGCGGTCAGGGTACGGAGCGGCGGTGACCGTCCGGCGTCGCCCGAGTGACCAGCCCCGGTCGGCATGTCGTCCATGCAGCAAAGCATGCGGGGCAGATAGTGATATAGGTGGCATTCTTACCCTTTTGTCACCCATTGAGCCCCGTAGTGACAGCGCCCTGGCGACAGCCGCGCCACGGCGCCGCCACGTCACGCGTCGCCGCCCCATGGCACCGCCACGTCCTGGCGCCGCCCTGTCCCGGCGCCGCCGTGTCATGGCCGCGGGCGCACGGACCTCGGCCACCTGGAGCGATGACCGGTGAGTAGGACGACCCTCTCGGAGCGCGGTGATGCACGGATGGCGGACGGCGACGGACTGGACACCGGCACCTGGGGCGGACTGCGACGGGCGCTCCCGTGGGTCGCGTTCGTCGTCGCCGCGGGCTCCGGGGCGCTGCTCGCGGTCGGCGCCTTCCTCGGTCTGTACGTGCGCCCCACGTCCGACGACTGGTGCGCCCTCTGGAAGGCCCGGGACATGGGGGCCCTCGGCATCACCGCGGACTTCTACCGAACCCAGAACGGGCGTGTCACCAACGCCTTCGTGACCGGGCTGCTCTACTCCGACGGCATGCGGGGTCCGAAGCTGCTGCCCGCCCTCCTCGTGGTCGCGCTCGTCAGCGGCCTGTTCCTGCTCGGCCGTGCGGCCCTGCGCTCCCTGCGCCGAGCGACCCGGCCGGGCGGCGGGCCCGCCGAGCCGCCCGCCGTGCTCCTCGTGGCCGCGGCGGCGCTCGTCTCCGCGCTGCTGTTCTTCGCCGGCACCCGCTCGTACCAGGTACTGCTCTGGGCACCGGCCACCATCTCCCACACCCTGCCGAGCGTGATCGGCCTCTGGACCGTGCTCGTCGCCGTCCGGGCCGCGCGCAGCGGCCTGCGGTGGGCCAGGACCGCCGCCGTGGGATCGGCGCTGCTGATCGGGGCGGCGCTCGGCATGCTGAGCGAGCCGTTCACACTGGTGGGCGGTCTGTTCGCGGTCACCGTGGGCGTTCTCTGTCTGCCCCGGCTCGGCTGGGCGCGGACCCGGTACGTCTCCACCTGGTGCGCGGCGGCCTGCCTCGGGCTCCTCGGGGGCCTCACCCTGCTCTACACCTCGCCGGGCGCGCGCTGGCGGCGGGCCCAGAATCCGCAGGAGCCGATGTCGGCGGCGCAGATCGGTGAGACCTTCCACGACTGGTGGCGCCTCTGGCAGACGGTCGGCGGCCAGTGGGCGTACCTGGGGGCCGTCGCCGTCGGCGTACTGCTCGGCCTGGCCCTCGCGGCCACCGGCCCGCGCCGGGAGGGCCTCGCCCCGAACGGCACCGGCCCCCGGCAGGACGACGGCCGGACCCCCGTCGACGGCGGCACCCCCCGGAACGAAGGCCGGACCCCCGTCGACGGCGGCACCCCCCGGAACGAAGGCCGGACCCCCGTCGACGGCGGCACCCCCCGGAACGACGGCCCGCCTCCCGGGAACGACGGCGGGACTCCCCCGGACGGCGACGCCCCCCGGCCTCCCCGGGACCGTGCCGACCGCCGGGCCTCCTCGGGCCCGGCACTCCCCCCGCGCACGCTGTTCCGTGTGGTGGTGCTCCTGCCGCTGCCGCTGATCGCCCTCGCCAGCCTGGCCGTCGTCCTCGGACTGCGCAGCGGCTACGGAGACGTCGGCTGGACGTACGGCCGCACCTGGACGAGCTTCCTCCTGCCGCTGCTGCTCGTCCTCTGCGCGTACGGGGCCTGGGGCGGCCACCTGCTCGGGCGGCGCCTCCTGACGCCCGGCCGCCCCGCCGGCCGCGCCGCCGCGCTCGTGACGGCCGGCGCGGTCGCCGTCGGCAGTGCGGCCGCCCTGGTGCAGCCGGTCTACACGCTGACCACGGACACGGTGGTACGCGCGGCCGCCTGGGACCGGCAGAACGCCCGCATCCGGCAGGAGGTGGCGGCGGGCGCCCGGGACGTCGCCTACGGGCCGCTCCTCATCGGCGGCCTCACCGAACCCCTCTTCGCGTCCACGTACGCGCGGGACTGGGCGGCGCAGTGCACGGCGAAGTACTACCGCGTGGACCGCGTCCACCGGCCCTGAGACGGACGTCGGAGGGCATGCGGAAGCGGGGTGCCCCGCAGGGGGGACACCCCGCTTCCGGCCGACGACGAGGCCGGACGGGATCCGAGGGGGATCAGACCGTCACGCGGTTGGCGATCCAGCCCTCCCAGGCGGAGCCGATCATGGAGCGGACGTCGTGCTGCGCCTTCCAGCCGAGCTCCGACTCGATGCGCTCGGCCGAGGCGACCACACGGGCCGGGTCGCCCGGACGGCGCGGGGTGACCAGGGGCTCGACGGTGTGACCGGTGATCTCGTTGATCAGGTTCACCATCTCGCGCACCGACACGCCCTCGCCGCGCCCGATGTTCAGGGTCAGCGCGGCCGTGTCGCCGGCCTCGCCCGCCGCGACGAGCGCACGGGCCGCGGCCACGTGCGCGTCCGCGATGTCGGCGACGTGGATGTAGTCGCGGATGCAGGTGCCGTCGGGCGTCGGGTAGTCGTCACCGAAGATGCGCGGGGACTCGCCGGCGTCGAGGCGCTCGAAGACCATCGGCACCAGGTTGAAGACACCGGTGTCGGCGAGCTCGGGCTTGGCCGCGCCCGCCACGTTGAAGTACCGCAGGCAGGCCGTGGAGACGCCGTGGGCCTGGCCGACGGCGCGCGCCATCCACTCGCCGACGAGCTTGGTCTCGCCGTACGGGCTGAGCGGCAGGCACTCGGTGTCCTCGGTGACGAGGTCCACGTCGGGCATGCCGTAGACGGAGGCGGAGGAGGAGAAGAGGAAGCTCTTCACTCCCGCCGCGGCGGCCGCGGCGAGGATGATCTGCAGGCCCGTCACGTTCTCGTGGTAGTAGTACAGCGGCTTCTCGACGGACTCGCCGACCTGCTTCTTGCCGGCCAGGTGGACGATGCCCTTGATCCGGTGCTCGCTCAGCACCCGGTCGAGGAACTCGCGGTCGAGGACCGTGCCCTGCTCCAGGACGACGCCCTCGGGGATGCGCGCCGGGTTGCCGGTGCTGAGGTCGTCGACGACGACGACGCGCTCGCCGCCTTCGAGCATTGCTTTGACGACGTGGGAACCGATGTAACCGGCGCCGCCGGTGATGAGCCAGGTCATTCCGACAGTGTAGCCACCCCCCGGGGACGTCCCCGGGGCCCGGGAAAAGGGGAGGCCCCGCCGTGACCGAGGTCTCGGCGGGGCCTCCCCCACACGCTTCTTTCACACGCTTCCGCCGCACGGGTCGGCCGCAGGCCTCCGCCGCACGCTTCCGCGACACGGGCGTGTCCCGGAGGGTCTAGCGCTCGATCTCCTCGAACGCCGCCTCCCACTGGTCCAGCACGTGCGGCAGCGCCAGGTGCGCGACGTGCTCACGCCCGGCCTTGCCGTACCGCTGGCGCATCGCGCCGTCGTCCATCAGCTCACCGAGCGCGGCGGCGAGCGCCGGCACGTCGGCCGGCGGCACCAGGGTGCCGGAGACACCGTCCGCGACGAGCTCCCGGACACCGCCGGAGACGTCGAAGCTCACACACGGCACACCGCAGGCGGCGGCCTCGGCCAGCGCCATCGGGCGGCCCTCGCGCTCACTGCTGATCGCGACGACGGACAGCTCGCGGTAGGCGGCGGCCATGTCCTGCGCCGTGCCCCGGAAGACGACCTGGTCGGCGACGCCGAGGTCCTCGGCGCGCATCCGGAGCTCTTCCTCCAGCGGACCCTCGCCGAAGAGGTGCAGCTCCCAGCCGTCGCGGCCCTTGTGGGCCTCCGCGAAGGCCTCGATCATCCGGTCGTACCGCTTGATCGGGTCGAGCCGGCCGACCGCGCCGATCTTGCGGGTGTCGAGCGGGGCGAGCTCGTCGGGGAAGAACGGCAGCGGGTTCGGCATGACCCGCACGTTCGGCACGCGCTGGTTCACGAACTCGACCGCGTCGCCCTCGGAGAGCACCAGGGTCTGCTCCAGCACCGGGTAGTGACGCCGGATCAGGCCGAGGTTGGCGCTCCGCTTCGCCTGCGCGAAGGACTCGTGGTACTGCCCGATGCCCTTGAGGTGGCCCCACTTCAGCGGCATGACCCAGTCGACCGCCCACGGCGAGCCGAAGACGATGTAGCCGTCCTCGACCTCGGCGAGCTTCCGCTCGAACTCCGCCCGCGCGTTGTCGCGGTCGGACCGGGCGCGCCGGGCCTCGGCACGCCGCGCCAGGCTCATCCGGTCGCCGACCGTGCGCACGGGCGGCTTGGGCTCGGAGGGGGCCGGGTAGAGCGTCGTGTGTCCGTAGGAACGCGTGGCGTTGTACGGGAACGGCTCCGGGCTGGGCCGGATGCCGATCAGCTCGACACGGTGACCGCGCTCCCCCATGCCCTGGGCGAGGGTGTGCAGCACCCGCTGGGATCCGCCCATCGAGTCGACGTCGATGCCGACGAAGAACACGTTGCGGACAGGGGAGGCCTCAGTCATGGGTGCCGCCTTCGAAAAAAGCATCGACCACCATCTTGCTGGCGTGGCCGGTCTCGTACGAGCAGAACATTTCCTGGAAGCGCGCGTACCGCTGCGCGTGGCGCTCCTGGGTGCCCTCCAGGTCCCGCACGGCGGCGGCGAGGTCCTCGGTGGTCGTCACCATCGGTCCGGGCGCGATCTCTTCGAGGTCGTAGTACGTGCCGCGGTCGCCGCCCTTGTACGCCTCGTAGTCGTCCGTGTAGAGGACTATCGGCCGGCCGGTGTTGGCGTAGTCGAACATCAGCGAGGAGTAGTCCGTGAGGACCGCGTCCGAGGCCAGCATCACATCGTTGATGTCGGCGTACGAGGAGCCGTCGCGGAGGAAGTGACCCAGCTCCGGGGCGATCTTGAACCGGTCGTACGGGTGGGTCCGTACGACGATGATCCACTCGTCGGACAGGTGCGGGGCCAGCGCCTCGAAGTCCACGCGCACCGACTGGCCGGTGCGGCGGGCCGCGTCACGGAAGGTCGGGGCGTACAGCAGGACCTTCTTCTCGGCCGGGATGTTCAGGGCCTCGCGGACGGCGGCGGCCCTGGCCTGCTGCTCGGGCTCGGCCCAGCGCACCAGCACGTCGTTGCGCGGGTAGCCGGAGCGGATCAGGTCGGCCGACACCTCGAAGGCGGGGACGAAGGTCTTCTCGAACTCGGCGCTCGGGCAGACGAGCGCGTCCCAGCGGCCCACGGCGGAGCGGAAGCGCCCCTTCTCGATCTCCGACGCGCCCCGCAGCGAGGGCACGTCGAAGCCCATCGCCTTGAAGGTCTGGCCGTGCCAGGTCTGCAGGTACCGGGTGCCCTTGGGCTTCGGGTACAGATACGGCAGGTTGTGCGAGTCGACCCAGTAGGTGGCCCGGGCCAGCGCACGCCCGTACGCGAAGCTGCCGCGACGGACGAGCGTGACGTCCTTCGGGAAGGACGAGCGGTCGCCGGAGTACGCCCAGACCACGTCGATCGGGAGGTTGCGGCGCTTGAGCTCCTCGTAGATGTAGCGCGGGCTGTCGGCGTAGCCGCGGCCCTCCATCGCCTCGAACACGGCGAGGCTGCGCTTGCGCGGGAGCTTGGCCACGGCGTCGTACGCGGTGGCCTTGCCCTCGTTGCCGACGAGGATCTTCCTGACCTTGCCGACCTTGCCCTTGGCCTTGCGGGCCATGGGGCCGAGCGGTTCGAGCGACTTCAGGACGCCGGACCGCTGCCAGGTCACCTCGAGGCGGCCGGCACCCTTCTGCTCCGCCTTGACGCGCAGGTGGTGGATGCCGAACGTGTGGTAGGTGACGGTGGCACGGAAGTCGGGCTGGTCGTGCTCGGCCAGCAGGATGTCCGTGCGGCGGGCGCCGTCGCGCTCCAGGGCGACCACCGGGTGGCGGCGGGTCGCCACGCCGACCTTGCCGACGGGCACCTTGCGGAAGTCGAGCGCGGCCTCGGAGACGTACTGGCCGTCGCCCTCCGGCCGCAGCGTCAGCGGCACCGTGAGCGGCGTCTTGTGGGCGGCCAGCTTCACCGAGGCCTTGGTGCCCTCGGTGATCAGACCGGCCGGGTCGTACGTGCGGATCTCCAGGTGCAGGACCGGGCCCCGCATCGACACGGAGGTCAGCTCGTGCCGGATGCGGCCGGTGGCGAGCACCTGCTCGCGCATGTACCACTCGCTGATGTCCAGCTCGCTGCGGCTCGCGTCGTCGGCGGGGGCGACGGCGCCCCAGTAGCTGGCCTCGCCCTCGTCCGTGGCGAAGCGCGGGGCGAGCTGCGGCCGGCCCAGCTGGCGGGCGGCGATCTGGAGGTCCTCCAGGCGGCCGGTGCGCAGCAGGTGGATGCAGATGCGCTCCTCACGGGAGAGCCGGGCGTAGGTCTCGTCGGAGATCTCGTCCAGGTACGGGTTCACCACCTCGGCGAACTCGGCGATCCATTCGAGATCACGGAACGGCAGGTCGCCCAGGTACAGACGGAAGTCGTGGCGGAGGAACTTGTAGTCCTTCTCCGCACGCAGCCCCGCGTGGCCGTTCTCCTCGAACCAGGTGTCGATGAGCCGGGCCACACCGATGCGGTCCGCGACGTTCTGGATCTTGTGGCGGCTGGAGGAGATGGAGACGCTCTCCGGGGCGAGGCGCCAGGTGTAGACCGACCACGGGACGACGGCGAAGGTCTCCGCGAGCGAGAACGCCTGCGCGGAGAACAGCTGGTCCTCGTAGTGGATGCCCTCGGGGAAGGTGAGCTCGTTGTCCCGGATGAACGCGGTCCGGTAGAGCTTGTTCGTCGACAGGTGGTCGAAGAAGTACTCGGGGCGCTCGGCGATGCCGTTCACGACCCGCTTCTCGGTGAAGAGGTGCGGGTACCAGAGGCCGGTGGTGTTCGTCTCCTCGAACAGCCGGGTCACCTCACCGGTGACGAAGTCGACGCCGGTCTCCTCGGCGACGAGGAGCAGGCTCTTGCAGGCGTGCCGCGGCAGCTCGTCGTCACTGTCCAGGAACATGACGTACGGGGCGCGCGCGACCGCGATGCCGCGGTTGCGGGGCGCGCTGCAGCCGCCGCTGTTCTGCTCCAGACGCACATAGCGCACGCGCGGGTCGGATGCCTCCAGGGCGCGCGCGACGCGCTCGGTGCCATCGGTCGAACAGTCGTCGGCGATGATCACTTCGAGGTTGTTCAGGGTCTGGTCGAGAAGTGACCGAACCGCTCGCGGGAGCCGTTCCTCATCGTTGTAGACGATGACGACGACGCTCACATCAGGGACGTCGCTAGTCGGCATCCAAGTCCTCTCACAAGTGCGTGCGGCAACATCTGGCACGCGTTCCGGCCAGGCGCGGCGCTGCCTGCGCCATGGTCAATGGCGCACTACTGCCTTCAGTGGTGAAGGGTGCCGCCCCGCTGTGTTCGACGAGCGCCACCCGGCGACCGGAAAGATTACCCGGCAGGAGGAATTGTTCCATACCTGCTCTCCCGGGCCTTCGGTGATGTTCACCGCATCGCAAACAGCCTCTTGAAGCGGCCGGACATGACCTGACGTGCGCCGACCGCGCCGCCCGCGAAGCGCAGGACGAGCCCGCGGCGCGCCGAGGCGACGACCTGGACGAGCAGCACCCGGCCCAGTCGCCCGAGGACCATGCCACGCCGGCCCGCAAACCCCTGCGGGGCCCTGACCTCGGCGTTTCCGGTCGATCCGTCGGCGTACCGCAGCTCGGCGTGGAGCGACCAGGCGGCGAGCCGGCCCGCGCGGAGCAGCTTGGAGGTGGGGAGTGTCACGGTCGCCGTCCAGCCCTCGTCCGCGGGGAGCAGCGGCGCGTCGGCCGACAGTTCGTCCGCCGAGACCCGCTCGGTGAACGCGACACGCACGGCGACGGGGCCGAGTGCGGCGACACGCCCGTACAGATCGTGCACGGTCAGGGTCAGCGCGGTCGACGCGCCGACGGTCACCTCACCGTCCACGGCCACCGGGAGCCCGGCGGGCGCGAGCTCCGCGAGACCGTCCAGCGGTACGTCGGCGGGGGCGGCGGCCAGCACCGGCGCGCCGTCCTCGGTACGCGGGTACGGCGGGACGAGCCGGGGCAGGGGCGCGGACAGCTCGACGAACCGGGTCAGCTCCCGCCCCTCGGGGACGGCGGGGAGCGCCGTGAACGCGGCGTGCAGCCAGCGCGACGGCACCGCGGCCTCGCCGACCGCGGCGGCCTCGAACCCGGCCAGATGGGCGCGGGTGACCGTCCACCAGCCGGCCCGGTAGGCGGCGGTGCGCTGCGGCAGCTCGCGCAGATACATGGGGAGGTCGTAGTCGAGGAACTTCGTCTGCGCCGCGCGGGCGAGCGCGGGCCGTTCCGCCGTACGGAACACCTCGACGACGGCGGCGTGCGCGGCGATGCGGTGCTCCCAGTTGGCCAGGGAGGCGCGGCGCAGCGAGATCGACAGGGTCGCGGCCTGACGTCGCACGTGCCACACGTACACGGGCACGTCGGTGACGGCGAGCCGCGGGGCGGCGGCCTGGACCCGGGCGCTGAAGACGAAGTCCTCGTAGTGGAAGGCGCCGTCGGGGAAGCGGATGGCGTGCCGGTCGAGGAAGTCGCGCCGGTAGAGCTTGTTGACGGAGAGGGTGTCGAGGACGAACTCGGGGTTCTTCTCGACGCCGTCGAGGACGGTGCCGGGGAGCGTGGCGCCCTGGGACACGTCGTACAGCGTGGGCGCCCAGACCGTCTCCCGGCCCTCGGGGAGCTCGCGCCGCACACAGATCCCGGCGACGACGTCCGCGTGCCGCTCGGTGGCGACGGCGAGCAGCCCGTCGACGGCGCCGGGCAGCAGCAGGTCGTCGCTGTCGAGGAAGAGGACGTAGGGGTGGGCGGCGGCGTCCATGCCGTCGTTGCGGGGGGTGCCGCAGCCGCCGCTGTTCTCCGTCCGGATCAGCGGCCTGACCCTCGGCTCGCCCGCGAACCCGGCGAGCACCTCGGGCGTCGTGTCCCCGGAGGCGTCGTCGACGACGAGGACCTCACCGACCGCCTCGCCCTGGGCGAGCGCGGAACGGACGGCGTCGCCGACGTGCGCCGCGTCGTTGTACGCGATGACGACGACACTGACACGCGCGGGGGCCTGCGGCCGGGGGCTCTCACTCACCCGTGAATCCTACGTGGCCCCCGTACGGCCCCCGGATGCCGGAGAACCGACGAGACCGGCCGGGCACCCAGGGTGCCCGGCCGGTGAAAGACGGGGACGGCCGCGCCGGACTCCGTCCGACGGAACGGCGCGCCGCCCGGTCCCGCTAGAAGGGGTCGAACTCGTCGAACTCGCGCTGCGGGTCGCTGCGCTCCGCGTCGCGGTCCCGACGGCGCTGGGCCGCCGGACGCGGGGCTTCGAGGCGGTGGTCCTCCCCGCGGCGGCCGAGCATCTCGGCGCCGGCCATCATCGAGGGCTCCCAGTCGAAGACGACCGCGTTCTCCAGGGAGCCGATCGCGACGCCGTCGCCCGCGCGGGCACCGGCCTTCATCAGCCTGTCCTCGACGCCGAGGCGGTTGAGGCGGTCGGCCAGGTAGCCGACGGCCTCGTCGTTGTTGAAGTCGGTCTGGCGGACCCAGCGCTCCGGCTTCTCGCCGCGCACCCGGTACACGTCCTCGGCCTCGTCGTACACGATGGTGAAGCCCGCGTCGTCGACGGCCTTCGGGCGGATGACGACACGGGTCGCCTCCTCCTTCGGCTTGGCCGCGCGCGCCTCGCCGACGATGCCGGCGAGCGCGAAGGAGAGCTCCTTGAGGCCCAGACGGGCGACGGCGGAGACCTCGAACACCTGGTAGCCGCGCTCCTCCAGGTCCGGGCGGATCATGTCCGCGAGGTCCTGGCCGTCCGGGATGTCGATCTTGTTGAGGACGACGATGCGGGGCCGGTCGTCGAGGCCGCCGTACTGCCGCAGCTCCTCCTCGATGACGTCGAGGTCGGAGACCGGGTCGCGGTCGGACTCCAGCGTCGCGGTGTCCAGGACGTGCACGAGGACCGAGCAGCGCTCGACGTGGCGGAGGAACTCCAGGCCCAGGCCGCGGCCCTGGCTGGCGCCCGGGATCAGGCCCGGGACGTCGGCGATCGTGTAGACGGTCGAGCCGGCCGTCACGACGCCCAGGTTCGGCACCAGGGTGGTGAAGGGGTAGTCCGCGATCTTCGGCTTGGCGGCCGACAGGACGGAGATGAGCGAGGACTTGCCGGCGCTCGGGTAGCCGACGAGCGCCACGTCGGCGACGGTCTTCAGCTCCAGGACGATGTCCCGCGCCTCGCCGGGCTCGCCGAGGAGCGCGAAGCCGGGGGCCTTGCGCCGCGCGGAGGACAGCGCGGCGTTGCCGAGGCCGCCGCGGCCGCCCTGGCCCGCGACGAAGACGGTGCCCTGGCCGACGAGGTCGGCGAGGACGTTGCCGTCCTTGTCGAGGACGACGGTGCCGTCGGGCACGGTCAGGACGAGGTCCTGGCCGTCCTTGCCGGAGCGGTTGTCGCCGGCGCCGGGCTGGCCGTTGGTGGCCTTGCGGTGCGGCGAGTGGTGGTAGTCGAGGAGCGTGGTGACCGCCTGGTCGACGACCAGGGTCACATCGCCGCCACGGCCGCCGTTTCCGCCGTCGGGGCCGCCGAGCGGCGTGAACTTCTCCCGGTGAACGGAGGCGCAGCCGTGGCCTCCGTTACCCGCGGCGACATGCAGCTCGACGCGGTCCACGAAGGTGGTCATGGTTGTGCCTCCATTTACTTGCGTACGGAATGTCTATCTAGTAACACGCGAAAGGCGGACCCGCTTCCCCGTACGGGAAGTGAGGTCCGCCTCCGCAAAAGATCCGATCAGGCGACCGGAACGATGTTCACGACCTTGCGGCCACGGTGGGTGCCGAACTGCACCGAACCGGCCTGCAGGGCGAACAGCGTGTCGTCGCCGCCACGGCCGACGCCGGAGCCCGGGTGGAAGTGGGTGCCACGCTGGCGGATCAGGATCTCACCCGCGTTGACGACCTGACCGCCGAAGCGCTTCACGCCGAGCCGCTGGGCATTGGAGTCGCGCCCGTTCCGGGTGGACGATGCGCCCTTCTTGTGTGCCATGTCTCAGTCCCTCTTACTTCGCAGCCGCGGGGATACCGGTGACCTTGATCGCCGTGTACTGCTGGCGGTGACCCTGGCGACGGCGGTAGCCGGTCTTGTTCTTGTAGCGCAGGATGTCGATCTTGGCGCCCTTGTGGTGGTCCACGACCTCGGCCGTGACCTTGATGCCGGCCAGGACCCACGGGTCGCTGGTGACAGCGTCACCGTCGACAACGAGCAGGGTCGAGAGCTCGACCGTGTCGCCAACCTTGGCAGTGGAAATCTTGTCAACCTCAACGATGTCGCCGACAGCAACCTTGTGCTGGCGACCACCGCTGCGCACGATGGCGTACACGCGGATCTCTCTCTCACTCGGGATCGAAACCTCTGAGGCCAGCCGCTCACACGGACCCGAGGGCCCGCGGCGTTCCGGAATCGGACGAGCGGCCTCTCCCGACGAGCGGGAGGGAAGTTGCTCAGAGGCGCGACGCGTCGATAGACACGCCGACGGTCTAGGTTACGGGCGACGGCCTCGGAGGGTCAAATTCGCCCGTTCGGTACGGGCCGCCGCCCCGGTGTGCGGGGCGGCGGCCCGTACCCGTGGATCAGTCCTGGGCCGGGGCGGCGGTCTTCTCCGCCGTCTTCTTGGCCGGGGCCTTCTTGGTGGTGGTCTTCTTCGCCGCGGTCTTCTTGGTCGCCGCCGTCTTCTTGACCGCGACCTTCTTGGCCGTGGTCTTCTTCGCCGCGGTCTTGCGCGCCGCCGTCTTCTTGACGGGGGCGGGCTCGGCCTCGACGGGCGCCTCGGCGGCCTCGGGGGCGGCCTCGGCCGGGGCCGCGGTCACCACGACGACGGCCGCCTCCTCGGCGCCCGAGGGCGAACCGGCGGGCGCGGTGGCCTTGCGGACCACCCGGCGACGGGCACGCGGCGGGGCGGCCACGGGGGCCTCCTCGACGACGGGCTCGGCGACGGCCTCGGCGACCGGCTCCACGACGGGCTCCGGGGCGGTCTCGACGACCGGCTCGACCACGACCGGCTCGACGGCCGGCTCCGTGGTCGAGACGACCGGGGAGGTCGCCCGGCGGGTGGCACGGCGACGGCCGCGCGGGGCCGGGGTCTCCTCGGCCACCGGCTCGGCGACGGTCTCGACGACCGCCTCCACGACCGGCTCCGGCTCGACGACCGGCTCCGGGGCCGCGACGGGCTCCGGCTTGGCCTCGAACACGACGGCCTCGGTCTCCACGACCGGCCGTGCGGCGACCGGCGCGGACACCCTGCGGGTGGCGCGACGGCGGCCACGGCCACGCGTGGCGGCGGCCTCCGCCTCGGCGATGGAGCCGTACAGCTCCTCGTCCGCGGCGATCGGCTCGGGCAGGGCCACCGGGGCGGCCAGCTCGGCCGCGACCTCGGCCTCGGTCTCGACCTCACCGGTCTCGGCCTCGGTCTCCGCGGCCTCGGCGTGGTCGTGCTCGTGCTCGTGGACGTGCTCGGCGCCGCCGCGGCCGCGCTTCTTCGAGCGCTTGCCGCCGCCACCGCCACCGGCGGTGGTCGGCTGCTCCATGTGCACGATGACACCGCGGCCGTTGCAGTGGACGCAGGTCTCGGAGAAGGACTCCAGGAGGCCCTGGCCGACCCGCTTACGGGTCATCTGGACCAGGCCGAGCGAGGTGACCTCGGCCACCTGGTGCTTGGTCCGGTCCCGGCCCAGGCACTCCAGGAGGCGACGGAGCACCAGGTCGCGGTTGGACTCCAGGACCATGTCGATGAAGTCGATGACGACGATGCCGCCGAGGTCGCGCAGCCGTAGCTGGCGCACGATCTCCTCGGCCGCTTCGAGGTTGTTCCTCGTCACGGTCTCTTCGAGGTTGCCGCCCTGACCGGTGAACTTGCCGGTGTTGACGTCGACGACGATCATCGCCTCGGTCTTGTCGATCACCAGCGAGCCACCGCTCGGCAGCCAGACCTTGCGGTCCAGCGCCTTCATGAGCTGCTCGTCGATCCGGTACGTCGCGAAGACGTCGACCTCGCTCGTCCACTTGGACAGGCGGTCGGTCAGGTCGGGGGCGACGTGGTGCACGTACCCGTGGATGGTCTCCCACGCGTCGTCACCGCTGACGATGACCTTGGAGAAGTCCTCGTTGAAGATGTCGCGGACGACGCGGACGGTCATGTCCGGCTCGCCGTAGAGCAGGGTCGGAGCGTTGCCGCTCTTCGCCTTCTTCTGGATGTCCTCCCACTGCGCCTGCAGACGCTCGACGTCACGGCGCAGCTCGTCCTCGCTCGCGCCCTCGGCGGCGGTGCGCACGATGACGCCCGCGTCCTCGGGGACGATCTTCTTGAGGATGGTCTTGAGACGGGCGCGCTCGGTGTCCGGGAGCTTGCGGCTGATGCCGGTCATCGAGCCCTCGGGCACGTACACGAGGTAGCGGCCGGGCAGCGAGACCTGGCTGGTCAGGCGGGCACCCTTGTGGCCGATCGGGTCCTTCGTCACCTGGACGAGGACCGACTGGCCGGACTTGAGCGCGGACTCGATGCGGCGCGGGCCGTGGCCCATGCCGAGCGCCTCGAAGTTGACCTCGCCGGCGTACAGGACGGCGTTGCGGCCCTTGCCGATGTCGACGAAGGCGGCCTCCATGGACGGCAGGACGTTCTGGACCTTGCCCAGGTAGACGTTGCCGACGTACGAGGTGGCCTGCTCCTTGTTGACGTAGTGCTCGACGAGCACGTTGTCTTCCAGGACGCCGATCTGGGTGCGCTCGCCGCTCTGGCGGACGACCATGACGCGCTCGACGGCCTCACGGCGGGCCAGGAACTCGGCCTCGGTGATGATCGGGACGCGACGGCGGCCCTGCTCGCGGCCCTCGCGACGGCGCTGCTTCTTGGCCTCCAGACGGGTCGAGCCCTTGATGGACTGGACCTCGTCGACGCCGGTGCCGGGCTCGGCCTTCTCGCGGGCCGGGCGGGGCTCGCGGACCTTGACGACCGTACGGACGCCTTCCTCGTCGGCGCCCTCGGCGTCGGCGGAGGCGTCCCCGCTGCGACGGCGGCGGCGACGGCGACGGCGGGAGCTGCTGGAGCCGCCGGCGAAGCCCTCGGCGTCGTCCTGCTCCTCCTCGCTCTCCTCGGAGTCGTCGGACTCGTCCTCGGCGTGCGGCTCCTCGCCCTCCTCGGCCTCCTCGACCTCGGTGAGCTCACCGCGGCGACGGCGACGGCCGCCACGACGGCGACGACGGGACGGGCGGTCCTCGTACTCGTCCGTCTCCTCGGCCTCCTCGATCTCGTCGGAGACGGCCTCGACCTCGGGCTCGTCGGCGACGGTGGCCGGGACGGGCTCGCCGCGGCGGCGACGGCGACGGCGGGAGCCGGCCTCGGCGCGCTCGGCGGGCTCGGGGGCCTCCACGGGCTCGGCCTCGGTCTCGACCTCGGCCTCGACGGCCTCGATCTCCTCGACCGTCTCCTCCTCGTCCTCCGGCTCCACCACGCCGGCGGCGGCGGCCGCGGCGGCGGTCTCCGGGGTCTGGAACATCGGCTCGGTGAAGACCGGGGCCTGGAACACGGCGACGGAGGGGCGCGCGGCACGGCGCGACTCGCGGACCGGGGCCGGCTCGGAGGTGAACTGCGGCGAGGTCGCGCGGCGGCGGCCGCGGCCACGGGTGGCGGCGGTCTCGGCGGCGGTGACCTCCGCCTCGTCGGCGGCGATCTGCGCGACGACGGCCGTCGGCAGCGACTCACCGGTGGCGGCGGGCTCGGCGGACGCCTCGGGCGTCGCCTCGGCGGTCGCCTCGGGCGAGGTGACCTTACGGGTGGCACGGCGGCGGGCACGCGGGGCGGGCGCGGCGGCCTCCTCCGTCACCTCGGCGGCCGCGACGGCCGGCTCGGCGACCGGAGCGGCGGCGGGTGCCACGGCCACGGTCTCCTCGGCGGCGGGAGCGCCGGCCGGAGCGGTGGCCTTACGGGTGGCACGGCGACGGGTGCGGGCCGGCGGGGCGGCCTCGGGGGCCTCCTCCACGACGGCCTCGGCTGCCGCGGGCTGCTCGGTGGGCTCCGCGGCGGGCTCCTCGGCGACGACCGGGGAGGTCACCGGCGAGGTGGCCTTGCGGGTGGCGCGGCGGCGCGGGCGGGCGGGAGCGGCCTCGGGGGCCTCCTCGACGGCCTCGGCCGCGGCGGTCTCCACGACCGGCTCAGGGGTCTCCACGGCGGCGGTCTCCGCGGCCGGTGCGGTGGCCTTGCGGGTGGCGCGGCGGCGGGTCCGCGGCGCGGGTGCTGCCTCGGCCTCGGCCGGGGCGTTCTCCACGGCGGGGGCCTCGGCGGCCGGCGTGGTCTCGGTGGTGTCGGCGGTGGCGCCCGTCACCGGCGGACCGGCGGGGCGGGAAGCGGCACGGCGCCTGCGGCGCGGCGGCAGCTTGTCACCGGGGGCATTGGTGTCTTCGTTGGACTCGAGCATGCGGGGTTCTCCCGTCACGCTCCCGGGCGCCGCGTCTGGTTCCGGTCCGGTGGCACGGTCGCGCCTGGGGCGCGGTGCCACCGTCCGGGGCGCGGGCGCCGCACGGGAGCTCTATGTCTGGCTCGCCGGTTCCGTACGCCCTTGTTGCGGACGGCCTGGCGAAAGTCTCCTGGTCTGTGCGCGGCCCGACCCAGGTGGCTCCCGAGTGCCAGGGCTGCGCTACAACGACCGCTCCTTACGCGATGCCGTCACCCGGCGCCGTCGCAGAGGCGGTCGCGGCGGCCGTGGTAGAAGCGGCCGTGACTGCCTCGCGGTCGGGCGCGAGCGGGTCGGTCACCGTGCCGGACTCCTCGTCGAAGAGCCCCTGCGCCAGCCTGGTCACCGCAGCGGGGACCGGCGGCGCCAGGTCGGCCACAGCTCGGAGACCGGACAGGACGTCGTCGGGTCGCACGGCAGGTGTCACGTGCCGAACAACCAGCCGCAGTATCGCACAGGCGCTGTCCAGCGGCCTATCACCCTGGGGATCACCCTGGGGAGCGGCTGCCGTCAGCTCGGTGACCGCGGAACGCGCGTCGAAGGTGCGGACGCCGTTCTTGGTCTTGCGCTGTACTTCCACCGCCTCGGCCGCGAGAAACGTCCCGGCCGCCTTCGAGGCGTCCTCGACGGTGACGCCTTCCAGACGCAGCTCCCACACGGAGGCGGTGAGCCGGTCGGCGAGACCCGAGGTCCGGGCCTCGACGGCGTCGGTGATGTCGAGGCCGGCCGGGAGGGACTCGTCGAGCAGGGCCCGCAGGGTCTCCGGGTCGCGCGTCTCGGTGAGGGCGATCTCCAGGTACTCGGCCTCGGAGCCCGTACCCGTCGGGGCGGCGTTGGCGTACGACACCTTGGGGTGCGGGGTGAAGCCGGCCGAGTACGCCATGGGCACCTCGGCACGGCGCAGCGCACGCTCGAAAGCGCGCTGGAAGTCACGGTGGCTGGTGAACCGGAGGCGGCCGCGCTTGGTGTAGCGCAGTCGGATGCGCTGCACCGCCGGTGCGGGCGGCGGGCCTTCGGGCTGTCGCTTGCCCAGTGGTTCTTCTCCTCGGTGCGGGGCGGCGCGTTCGGCGCCGTCCACGAGATGTACGGGTTGCCTCGGGGGTCCCGCCCGGTTCACCCCCGCTTTCGCAGGGAGATCTCGGGGGCGGGCGCCGCGCCGGGGACGTTCGTTGTACTACCCAGAGTACGCGCCCGCTCCGCCTCCGGTTCCCCGGGCTCGGACGACCGGACTCCGCCGACCAGGGCACGCCAGGCGTCCCGGCGGGCCTCCCGGACGGTGGCGCGGGCCGTGGCGAGGGCGTCGCGTACGGAGGCGCGGGCCGCGGTGAGGGCCTCCTTCGCCACCCGGCCCACCTGGACGGCGGCCCGGCGGGCCGGGGCCCAGACGCTGTCGCGGACCCAGTGCCCGACAGGGGTGCAGACGCTCTGCCAGAACCAGGTCACGGGCCGCCCGACCAG
Source organism: Streptomyces sp. NPDC017246 (assembly GCF_044331325.1). Taxonomy (NCBI): domain Bacteria; kingdom Bacillati; phylum Actinomycetota; class Actinomycetes; order Kitasatosporales; family Streptomycetaceae; genus Streptomyces; species Streptomyces sp. NPDC017246. The sequence goes on from NZ_JBIRMW010000001.1 coordinate 387,260, forward strand.
GGTCCGGAACACCCATCGGAGGGCGCGGCCGACGGCGAGCGACAGGCGGCCGGCGATCCGCCAGCAGACGGCGAGCGCGTCCCCGACCTCCCGCGCGACCGGCACGAGGACCCGGTTCCAGAGCCAGGCGAGGGGTCGGACGATCCCGTACCGGACGACCGGCACGAGCACGAAGCGCCAGAGCCCCGCCCAGGGCCACACGAACACGGCCTTGGCCAGCCAGACCGTGCCGACGGCGAGGCCGTGGCCGAGCCGGGGGAAGAACCATCCGAGCCCCTGGCCGACCGGGGTGAGCACGTACCGGTCGAACCAGAGGACCGGCACGACGAGGCCGTACCGGAGCAGCGGGACGAGGACGTACCGGAAGAACGCGGCGACCGGTACGAGCACCCCCTTCTCCAGCAGGAACAGGAGGCCCGTGCCCAGCGGGGCGAGGACCTGCCGGTACAGCCGGACGGCGGGTACGGCGATCCCGTAGCGGCAGACGGGGACGACCACGTACCGCCAGAGCCCCACCCACGGCCAGACGAACACCGCCATGGCCAGCACGCGCCCGACGGCCGACAGCCCCCGCCACAGCCGGCCGGCTCCGAAGGCGATCCCCCGCCCCAGACCGGTGAGGAACCGGGCGATCCCCCGCCCGACACCGGTGAAGAACCACGCCAGGCCCAGGCCCACCCGGGTGAACACCCACCCGAGGCCGTGCCCCACGCCGGTGCACACCCACGCGATCCCTCGCCCCACCGGCGTGAGCACCGCCCCGTACAGCCACCGCGCCGGGCGGGTCACCGTGTGACGGAAGACCAGGGCGAGGGCTCGCCCCACTCCGGTGCACACCCAGGCGAGAGCTCGCCCCACCCCGGTGAACACCCACCCGAGACCGCGCCCCACACCCGTGAACACCCACGCGAGTCCCCGGCCCACCCCCGTGAGGGCCCACGCGATGCCCCGGCCCGTCGGGCGCAGGATCGTGCGGTCGAGGAGGTGGGCCGAGGCCGCGAGGGCGTCCCAGGCCATCCGGACCGGGAGGACGAGGACCAGCACGACGATCCGGATCGGGATGCGGATCAGCGCGGGCGGCGGCGGGTTCTCCATGCTCATGCCGGAAATGACGCGACGGCCCGGCGGAGGGTTTCCCCTCACGCCGGGCCGTCGCCGGAGCGTTACCCGAACGGCCCTACTTCACGACCGACAGCGGCAGCAGCTTCTTGCCCGTCGGGCCGACCTGGATCTCGGTCTGCATCGCGGGGCAGACACCGCAGTCGAAGCACGGCGTCCAGCGGCAGTCCTCGACCTCGGTCTCGTCGAGCGAGTCCTGCCAGTCCTCCCACAGCCAGTCCTTGTCGAGACCGGAGTCCAGGTGGTCCCAGGGCAGGACCTCCTCGTAGGTGCGCTCGCGGGTCGTGTACCAGGCGACGTCGACACCCATGGCCGGCAGCGTCTTGTCGGCGCAGGCCATCCAGCGGTCGTACGAGAAGTGCTCGCGCCAGCCGTCGAAGCGGCCGCCGTCCTCGTACACCGCGCGGATGACCGCGCCGATGCGGCGGTCGCCGCGCGAGAGCAGGCCCTCGACGATGCCGGGCTTGCCGTCGTGGTAGCGGAAGCCGATCGAGCGGCCGTACTTCTTGTCGCCGCGGATCTTGTCGCGGAGCTTGCGCAGCCGCTCGTCCGTCTCCTCGGCCGACAGCTGCGGGGCCCACTGGAAGGGGGTGTGCGGCTTGGGGACGAAACCGCCGATGGAGACGGTGCAGCGGATGTCGTTCTGGCCGGAGACCTTGCGGCCCTCGGCGATCACGTTCATCGCCATGTCGGCGATCTGGAGGACGTCCTCGTCGGTCTCCGTCGGCAGGCCGCACATGAAGTACAGCTTCACCTGGCGCCAGCCGTTGCCGTACGCGGTGGAGACGGTCCGGATGAGGTCCTCCTCCGAGACCATCTTGTTGATGACCTTGCGCATGCGCTCGGAGCCACCCTCGGGGGCGAAGGTGAGGCCGGAGCGACGCCCGTTCCTGGTCAGCTCGTTGGCCAGGTCCACGTTGAAGGCGTCCACACGGGTGGACGGGAGGGACAGGCCCACCTTGTCCTCCGTGTACCGGTCGGCGAGGCCCTTGGCGATCTCACCGATCTCGGTGTGGTCCGCGGAGGAGAGGGAGAGGAGGCCGACCTCCTCGAAGCCCGTCGCCTTGAGACCCTTCTCGACCATCTCGCCGATGCCGGTGATGCTTCGCTCCCGCACGGGGCGCGTGATCATGCCGGCCTGGCAGAAGCGGCAGCCGCGGGTGCAGCCGCGGAAGATCTCGACGGACATGCGCTCGTGGACGGTCTCCGCGAGCGGCACGAGGGGCTGCTTGGGGTAGGGCCACTCGTCGAGGTCCATGACGGTGTGCTTGGAGACGCGCCACGGCACACCGGACCTGTTGGGTACGACGCGGCCGATGCGGCCGTCCGGCAGGTACTCGACGTCGTAGAACGCCGGGACGTACACCGAGCCGGTCTTCGAGAGGCGGAAGAGGACCTCCTCGCGGCCGCCCGGCCGGCCCTCGGCCTTCCAGGCGCGGATGATCTCGGTCATGTCGAGGACGGCCTGCTCGCCGTCGCCGATGATCGCCGCGTCGATGAAGTCCGCGATCGGCTCGGGGTTGAAGGCCGCGTGGCCGCCCGCGAGCACGATCGGGTGGTCGACGGTCCGGTCCTTCGCCTCCAGCGGGATGCCGGCCAGGTCGAGGGCGGTGAGCATGTTCGTGTAGCCGAGCTCGGTGGAGAAGCTCAGGCCGAAGACGTCGAACGCGCCGACGGGCCGGTGGCTGTCGACCGTGAACTGCGGGACCTTGTGCTCCCGCATCAGCTCTTCGAGGTCCGGCCAGACGCTGTAGGTGCGCTCGGCGAGGACGCCCTCGCGCTCGTTGAGCACCTCGTAGAGGATCATGACGCCCTGGTTGGGCAGACCGACCTCGTACGCGTCCGGGTACATCAGCGCCCAGCGGACATCGGCGGACTCCCACGGCTTGACCGTGGAGTTCAGCTCTCCACCGACGTACTGAATCGGCTTCTGCACGTGCGGGAGCAGAGCTTCGAGCTGCGGGAAGACAGACTCGGCAGCAGACATCTCGAACCTTCGTGAGCTGGCAGGGGGGCGACTCTCAAGCGTACCCCGGTGCTCAGCGGGTCAGTGCCGCCCTGAGTTGCGGGGCCGAGGCCCGGGCCCAGACGCCGGGGAGCTCCCGCTCCGCGGCCTCGGCGGCGGCCTCCTCGCGTCCGAAGAGAAGTCCCCAGGTGAAGGCCGATTCGCCGGCCCCGTGGGCCTGGACCGCGAGTTCCCGCAGGGCCCCGCGGGCGACGACGGCGTCCTGGTGTTCGCCGAGCAGGGACTGGACGGCCTTCACCCGTTTCGCCAGCCTCCTGGCGGGCTTTCCGAGGACGGGGCGGGCCGCCTCGGCCGCGTACCGGGCGCGCTTGGCGGCCTTGCGGGCCTCGTGGAGGGCGAGGTCGCGCCGATGGCCGGGGTCGAGGGAGAGGGCGTGCGCGATCCGGGCGGCGAGGCGGTCGTGGTCCTTGCGGACGGCGCGGCCGAGGACCTCGCGGGCGTCGCGGCCGGCGTCCTCGTGGAGGGGCGGGTGGGCGAGGAGCCCGTCGAGGCGGTCGAGGAGGGCGAGGTGACGGGCCGAGTCGAGGGCGGCGAGGGCCCGGCGTCGGGTGCTCCTGGCGAGCGCGGCGTCCCGGCGGCGCAGCCGGGCCTTGGCCGGGCCGAGGACGAGGGGGCGGGGCAGGTCCTTGAGGCGGGCGCGCAGCCGTTCGTCGAGGACCTCCTGGTCGCGGGCGACACCGAGCTCTCCGGCGAGCCACTTCAGTTCCTCGCCGACGGGGTCGGTGATCTCCCGGTCGAGGACGCGACCGTACGTCTTGAGGGCGCTGCGCAGCCGGCGGCAGGCGACGCGCAGCTGGTGCACGGCGTCGGGCAGGTCACGCCGTACGGCGGGGTCGTGGGCGACGATCGCGTCGACCTGTTCGCGTACGTAGGCGAGGACGGTGGCTCCGGCGGTGCCGGGTGTCCCGGCGTCGGCCGGGGGCGCCTCGGGTTCGGCGCCGGTCTCGGCGAGGGCCCTGGCCAGTTTGGAGGCGGACGCGGAGGGCTTGATGCCGGCTTTCCTGAGGCGTTTCTCGACGGCGTCGAGGATCGCCGGGTCGGCGTCGTCGGCGAGTTCGACCTCGATCTCGGTCCAGGCCGTCACCCCTTCGCCCGTGAGGCGTTCGGCGCGGACGGTGTCCACGGAGACCTCGGCGAGGAGGGTGCCGTCGCCGTCGCGGAGGTGGCGGACGTCCCGCGCCGAGCGGAGGCGGACGACGGGGACGACCTCGCCGTCCCGGACCCGGGAACGCAGGAGCCCCGCCAGGGAACGCGGGAGCGTGTCCGAGAGCGGGGCTCTGATCTCGTCGCGGATGCCGGAGGCGACGGGGAACTTCAGGTGCCAGCCGGCGTCCTCGCCGCCGGTGCGGCGGCGCAGGGTGAGCGCGTCGGCGGCGAGCCGCAGATCCGGCGTGTCGTAGTAGACGGCGTCGAGTTCGGTGACGCCCACGTCGGTGACCGAGGCCACCCCGGCCGCCCGGGTGAGGTCCGGGAGGCCGGTCCGGGAGGTGGCTTCGTACTTCCGCTCGATCTCTCGCTTCGTGTCCGCCATGAATCGAATCTAGACGGGAAGCGAACGCGGCGGCAGGGGCACAGGGGGCTCAGGCCGTCATCGGCCGCTGCACCCTGATCGACTGGAGCAGTCCGATCGCCACCCACACCGCGAACATCGACGAGCCGCCGTAGGACACGAACGGCAGCGGCAGCCCCGCGACCGGCATGATGCCGAGCGTCATGCCGATGTTCTCGAAGGACTGGAAGGCGAACCAGGCGATGATCCCGGCCGCGACGACCGTGCCGTAGAGCTCGGTGGTCCCGCGGGCGATCCGGCAGGCGCGCCAGAGGATGACGCCGAGGAGCAGGAGGATCAGGCCGGCGCCGACGAAGCCCAGCTCCTCCCCCGCCACCGTGAAGACGAAGTCCGTCTGCTGTTCGGGCACGAACTGGCCGGTGGTCTGGGAGCCCTTGAAGAGTCCGGAGCCGAGGAGGCCGCCGGAGCCGATCGCGATGCGGGCCTGGTTGGTGTTGTAGCCGACACCGGCCGGGTCGAGGTCGGGGTTGGCGAAGGCCGCGAAGCGGTTGATCTGGTACTCGTCGAGCATGCCGAGCGCGGTGACCAGGACCGCGCCTCCGACGCCGGCGCCGATCAGCCCGAGGACCCAGCGGTTGGAGGCGCCGGAGGCGAGCAGCACGCCGAGCACGATGACGGCCATGACCATGACCGACCCGAGGTCGGGCATCAGCATGACGATGCCCATGGGGAGCGCGGCCAGGGTGAGGGCCTTGGCGACGGTGCGGTGGTCGGGGTGGATCTGGTCTCCGGCGTCGACCTTCGCGGCGAGCAGCATCGCCATGACCAGGATGATCGTGATCTTCACGAACTCGCTGGGCTGGAGGGAGAAGCCGCCGCCGACGACGATCCACGCGTGGGCGCCGTTGATGGTGGCGCCGAGCGGGGTGAGGACGGCGAGGATCAGCACGATCGAGAGGCCGTAGAGGACCGGGACCGCGCCACGCAGGGTGCGGTGGCCGAGCCAGATCGTGCCGATCATCAGGGCGACGCCGATGCCGGTGTTGAGCACGTGCCGGAAGAGGAAGTAGTACGGGTCGCCGTTGTTGAGCTCGGTGCGGCCGCGGGTGGCCGACCAGACGAGCAGCGCCCCGATGAAGGAGAGCGCGAGCGCGGAGAGCAGGATCGGCCAGTCGAGCCGGCGGACCACCGAGTCGCGGGCGGCCAGCTTGGCGAGCGTGCCGCGCTCGGGGGCGTACCGGGAGACGGAGAAACCGTGGGGTGCGGTCATCGGTTCAGTCCCTCCGCCGGGTGGCCGGCGGACCGGCGAGTTCCTGCTGGTCCGGCTTGTCGGGGTCGGCCCGGTCGGGCTTGTCCGGGTCGGGCTGCTGTGTGTCGTCCGGCGTGCTCAGGGGCGCGTTCGGGTCGATCTTCCCGATCTCCGGGTCGTAGGGCCCGACCTTCGGGGCGTCGATGGAGCCGTCGGCCTCGATCTTCGGGAGGGTCTTCTGCGGCTGCGGCAGCAGGGCCCGCTTGAGGTCCTGGTTGCCCGCGTCGTCGAGTCCGTAGAGCGCGTCGTAGATGTTGCGCACGGCGGGGCCGGAGGCGCCGGAGCCCGTACCGCCCTGGGCGATCGTCATGACGATCGCGTAGTCCTTGGTGTACGTGGCGAACCAGGAGGTCGTCTGCTTGCCGTAGACCTCGGCGGTACCCGTCTTGGCGTGCATCGGGATCTTGTCCTGCGGCCAGCCGCCGAATCGCCAGGCGGCGGTACCGCGGGTGGCGACTCCCGCGAGGGCTTCCCCTATCAAGGCCTGCGTCTTGGTGTCCATGGGGAGCTTGCCGTGCGCCTTGGGCTTGATCTCGGTGACCTTCTTGCCGTCGGGGCTGATGACGGCCTTGCCGACGGTGGGGTTCCAGAGGGTGCCGCCGTTGGCGATGGCGGCGTAGATGGTGGCCATCTGGATGGGGGTGACGAGGGTGTCGCCCTGCCCGATGGAGTAGTTGACGGAGTCACCGGCGCGCATCAGGTTGCCTTCGAGGCAGTTCTCGTACGAGAGCTGCTGGACGTACGTGCCGCCCTTCTTGCCGATGCGGCACCAGTAGTCCTTGTTGTCCCTCCAGAAGTCCTGCTTCCACTTCCGGTCGGGGACGCGGCCGGTGACCTCGTTGGGGAGGTCGATGCCGGTCTCGGCGCCGAGGCCGAACTGGTGGGCCGTCTTGTAGAACCAGTCGTTGGCGTTCTTCTTCGGCTTCATCCCGCCGTCCTTCTGCCACTGCTGGTGGGAGAGGGCGTAGTAGACGGTGTCGCAGGAGACCTCCAGGGCCTGGCCGAGGGTGATGGAGCCGTGGCCCTGGGACTCGAAGTTCTTGAAGACCTGGTTGCCGATGGAGTACGAGGAGGGGCACGGGTAGCGCCCGTTGAAGTCGTATCCGGCGTTGACGGCCGCGGTGGTCGGGATGACCTTGAAGATCGAGCCGGGGGCGGCCTGGCCCTGGATGGCCCGGTTGAGGAGCGGGAAGTTGGAGTCCTTGCCGGTGAGGGCCGCGTAGTCCTTGGCCGAGATGCCGCCGACCCAGGCGTTGGGGTCGTAGTCGGGCTGGGAGGCCATGGCGACGATCCGGCCGGTCTTGTTCTCCATGACGACGACGGCGCCGGCGTCGGCCTTGTAGTTCTCGCTGGTGTTCTTGTCGTAGACCTTGCGGGCTTCCACCATCGCGTTGTGGAGCTCCCACTCGGCGACCGCCTGGACGCGGGCGTCGATGGAGGTGACGACGTTGGAGCCGGGCACGGCGGGGTCGCTCTTGGCCTGGCCGATGACGCGGCCGAGGTTGTCGACCTCGTAGCGGGTGACGCCGGCCTTGCCGCGCAGTTCCTTGTCGTAGGTGCGCTCCAGGCCGGAGCGGCCGACCTGGTCGGAGCGGAGGAACGGCGAGTCGGTGTCCTTGGCCTTCTCGATCTCCCCGTCGGTGACGGGCGAGAGGTAGCCGAGGACCTGCGAGGTGCGGGACTTGCCGGGGGCCGGGTAGCGGCGTACGGCGGTGGGTTCGGCGGTGATGCCGGGGAAGTCCTCGGCGCGCTCGCGGATCTGGAGGGCCTGTTGGGTGGTGGCCTCGTCCGTGACCGGGATCGGCTGGTAGGGCGAACCGTTCCAGCAGGGCTTGGGGGTCTTGGAGTCGCAGAGCCGGATCTTGTTGATGACGTCGTCGGGCTTCATGTCGAGGACGTCGGCGAGCCGGGTCAGGACGGTCTTGCCGCGGTCCTTCATCTTCATCAGCTCGGTGCGGGACGCGGAGACCACGAGGCGGGTCTCGTTGTCGGCGAGCGGGACGCCGCGGGCGTCGAGGACGGAGCCGCGCACGGCGGGCTGCACGACCTGCTGGACGTGGTTGTTCTTCGCCTCGTCCGTGTACTCCTTGCCGTTGCGGATCTGGAGGTACCAGAGCCGGCCCCCCAGGGTCAGCAGCAGCGAGAAGACGAGGATCTGGATGACGACGAGCCGGATCTGGACCCGGGGGGTCCGCCCTGTCTCGGGGATGTTGCTCATACTGCCGGTGCCCCCTCGGTCACAGTCGCTTGACTCCCTTGATGCGTCCGGCCCGTGAGGCGCGGCTCCGGGCGGTCTTCACCCGCAGGCCGCCGCGCTGGGTCCCGATCCTCAGGCCGGTGCCGGAGGAGAGCCAGCCGGAGGCGACGTCGGCGCCGTTGCCCCCGCCGGCGTCGGCGAGCGGGTCGTTCTCCGCGCGTCTGGCCAGGGCCATGATGAGCGGCACCGTGAAGGGCGCGAGGAGCAGGTCGTACACGGCCGCGGTGAACAGCAGCGACCCGAGGCCGACATGGCGGGCGGCGGTGTCGCCGACGAGGGCGCCCACTCCGGCGTACAGCAGGGTGGAGCCGACGGCCGCCGCGACGACGACGGCCATGGGGCCGGTCGCGGAGGTGAGCCGGCCGTTCTCCGGGCGGGCCAGGCCGACGAGGTAGCCGATGACGCAGAGCACGAGGGCGTAGCGGCCGGCGGCGTGGTCGGCGGGCGGTGCCAGGTCGGCGAGGAGTCCGGCGGTGAAGCCGATGAGCGAGCCGCTGACGGGTCCGTAGACGAGGGCGAGGCCGACGACGGTGAGGAGGACCAGGTCGGGGACGGCGCCGGGGAGCTGGAGCCTGGCGAGGACGGAGACCTGGACGACCAGGGCCACCACGATCAGGGTGGCGGAGAGGAGGATGCGGTTGAACTTCACGGTGTCGCGTCCCCCTGGTCCCGGCCCTGCTGGTTCTGCGGGTTCTGGTCCTGCTGTGCGGTGTTCGGCTGCTGTCCGTCGGCGGCCTGCCGGCCGTCCGGTGGCGGCGGTGTCACCGTGACCGTGACGGTCGGCGCGGGCTTGGGCTTCTGCGGCAGGACCACGTCGCGCGGGTCGGAGCGGGGGGCCTGGACGACGACGCCGACGATGTCGAGCTTGGTGAAGCCGACGTACGGGCGGACGTAGATGTTGCGGGTCAGGCCGCCGCCCGCGGGGTCGACGCGGACGACCTCGCCGACCGGGACGCCGGGCACGAAGGGCTTGTCGGCGCGCGAGCCGAAGGTGACGAGCCGGTCGCCCGGCTTCACCTTGGCCTTGCCGTTGAGCAGCTGCACGAGCAGCGGCCGGTCGCCCTGGCCGGTGGCGAAGCCGAGCTCGTCGGACTTCTCCATGCGCGTACCGACGGTGAAGTCGGGGTCGTTGGCGAGGAGGACCGTGGCGGTGGACGGGCCGACGGTGGTGACCCGTCCGACGAGTCCGGAGCCGTTGAGGACGGTCATGTCCCGCTTGATGCCGTCGCGGGCGCCCACGTCGATCGTGACGGTCCAGGAGAAGCCCTGGGCCGCTCCTATGGCGATGACCTGGGCGCCCTTGATGCCGTACTGCCCGGCGCCGGCGGTCTTCAGCATGGAGTCGAGTTCGCGCAGCCGGTTGCGGTTGCGGTCGTCGCTGCCGAGCTCGGCCTTGAGCTCGGCGTTCTCCTTCTCCAGGGCGGCGATCCGGGTGTGCCGCTCGCCGGAGTCCCTGACCGCGCCTATGGCGTTGCCGATGGGATCGACGGCGGCCGCCACACCGTTCTCGACCGGCCCGAAGACCGCCGCTGCGGCCTGCCGGGCACCGTCGACGGGTGACTCCTGACCGCCGCGGATGTCCACCGTGATCAGTGCGAACGCGATGGCGATCAGCAGCACCAGGAGCAGCCGGCTCTCTCGTGTGTCCCTCACGTGCGGCGGCCGTGCCTTTCCTCGTGGTTCGGTTGTTCGGCTGTACGGGTGAAACCCTGTGCGGTTGTCGTCTCGTGGGGCCGTACGGGTGGTGCTAGCGGCGCGGCTGGGCGTCCAGGACCTGCTGGAGCGCCTCGAACTCCTCCACGCACTTGCCGGAACCGAGCACCACCGAGTCCAGCGGGTCCTCGGCGATGTGGATCGGCATCCCGGTCTCGCGGCGGAGACGCTCGTCGAGGCCGCGCAGCAGGGCGCCGCCACCCGTGAGAACGATGCCGCGGTCCATGACGTCACCGGAGAGCTCCGGCGGGCACTTGTCGAGGGTGGTCTTCACGGCGTCGACGATCGCGTTGACCGGCTCCTCGATGGCCTTGCGGACCTCGGCGGCGGAGATGACCACGGTCTTCGGGAGACCGGAGACGAGGTCGCGGCCGCGGATCTCGGTGTGCTCGTCCTTGTCGAGGTCGTACGCGGAGCCGATGGTGATCTTGATCTGCTCGGCCGTGCGCTCACCGAGGAGGAGCGAGTACTCCTTCTTGATGTGCTGGATGATCGCGCTGTCCAGCTCGTCGCCGGCGACCCGGATGGACTGTGCCGTGACGATTCCGCCGAGGGAGATGACGGCGACCTCGGTGGTGCCGCCGCCGATGTCCACGACCATGTTGCCGGTGGCCTCGTGGACGGGGAGGCCCGAGCCGATGGCCGCCGCCATGGGCTCCTCGATGATGTGCACCTGGCGCGCGCCGGCCTGCGTCGAGGCCTCGATCACGGCGCGGCGCTCCACTCCCGTGATGCCGGAGGGCACGCAGACGACGACCCGCGGGCGGGCCAGGTAGCGGCGCTTGTGGATCTTGAGGATGAAGTAGCGGAGCATCCGCTCCGTGATCTCGAAGTCGGCGATCACGCCGTCCTTCAGGGGCCGGACGGCGACGATGTTGCCGGGGGTCCGGCCGATCATCTTCTTCGCCTCGGAGCCCACCGCGAGGATGCCGCCGGTGTTGGTGTTGATCGCGACGACGGACGGCTCGTTGAGGACGATGCCACGCCCCCTGACGTACACCAGCGTGTTGGCAGTCCCGAGGTCGATAGCCATGTCACGGCCGATGAACGACATTGAGTTCCCCTTGTTTCCCATGAGGATGCTTCGGGCCTTCCCCAGCGAGCGTTGACGGCTTCTCAGGCAGGCGAAACGGTGGCTGAAATGGGTGGCTGAAGGTGGTGCGGCGTGGAGTTTTCCATCGTAGTGCCGCCCGCCCGGATACCGCGCGGTGGTCCACCTCTTGTACAGGTGACGGTAGGACGCGGCGATCCGTTCCCGGGATCGGCGTTCATATGCCTGGGGGCGACCGAATTCCTTCGGTCGCCCCACAGGCTGCTGCGTTCGGCTGACGCCGAGTCAGCGAAATCGGGTCGGCTCAGACGAGACCGGGGAAGAAGATCTTCAGCTCGCGCAGGGCCGACTCCTCCGAGTCGGAGGCGTGGATCAGGTTCTCCCGGACGATGGTGCCGAAGTCGCCGCGGATCGAGCCGGGCGCGGCGGCGATCGGGTCGGTCGGACCCGCCAGCTGGCGGACACCCTCGATGACCCGCTCGCCCTCGACGACGAGCGCCACGACGGGACCGGAGGCCATGAAGCCCATCAGCGGCTCGTAGAAGGGCTTGCCCTTGTGCTCGCCGTAGTGCTGCTCCAGGGTCTCCTGGTCCAGCTCGCGCAGCTCCAGGGCCGCCAGCGTCCAGCCGGCCTTGCGCTCGATACGGCCGATGATCTCGCCGACCAGGCCACGGCGGACGGCGTCGGGCTTGAGCAGGACGAGCGTGCGCTGGCTCACGGGGGAACTCCTTCGGAAAAGCGGTGTGCGGGACCTCCGAGGCTACAGGCCCCGCACGCCCCACGATTACGCAGCGTCAGGCCCTGCCGAAGCCCCTGCGGCCTGGGCCTCGGCCCACCGTGCCTTGATGTCGTCGATCCGTCGCCCATAGTGAACGGAGGCCCACCACAGGCCGGCGAAGACCGCCCCGAGGAAGAACATCGTCGGGACGAAGAAACCGCTGAGGATCAGGCCGATCTGCAGGGCCCAGCCGAGCTGCACACCGCCGGGACGGGTGACCGTCCCACAGAGCAGCACCGAGAAGACCATCGCGACACCGCAGACCCACCAGACGGTGGACATCGCGAGGCTGTCGTCCTTCATGGCGACGAGCCCGGCGAAGCCGATCACGAAGAACTCGCCGATCAGCGTCGAGGAACAGAGCGTACGCATCCGATTCAGCCCCTTCGCAGCAGCAGCCGGGCATCGCCGACCGTGAAGATCGAACCGGTCACCAGGACACCCGCGCCGCCGTACTCGGCCTCTTCCTCCGCGAGGGTGATGGCCGCCTCGATGGCGTCGGGCAGCCGCGGCTCGACGACGACCCGGTCCTCGCCGAAGACCTCGACCGCGACCGCGGCGAGCGCGTCCACGTCGGTGGCACGGGGGTTGGAGTTCGCCGTCACCACGACCTCCGCGAAGATCGGCTCGAAGGCCTCCAGGAGCCCCTTGGCATCCTTGTCGCCGCTCGTGGAGACGACGCCGACGAGCCGGGAGAAGCCGAAGGCCTCGCTGACGCCCTCCGCCGTCGCCCGCGCGCCGTGCGGATTGTGCGCGGCGTCCAGGATCACCGTCGGGGACGAGCGGACGATCTCCAGACGGCCGGGCGAGGCCACCCGGGCGAAGGCCTGCCGGACCGTGTCGATGTCCAGGGTCCGGGCGTGCTCCGCGCCGATCCCGAAGAAGGCCTCGACCGCCGCGAGCGCCACCGCGGCGTTGTGCGCCTGGTAGGGGCCGTGCAGCGGCAGGAAGATGTTGTCGTACTCGCCGCCCAGGCCGCGCAGGGTGAGGAGCTGGCCGCCGACCGCGACCTCGCGGGAGACGATCCCGAACTCCATGCCCTCGCGGGCGACGGTGGCGTCCGCCCCGACGGCCTTCTTCAGCAGGACCTGCGCCGCGTCCACCGGCTGCTGGGCCAGGATCACGGTCGCGCCCTGCTTGATGATCCCGGACTTCTCGCCGGCGATCTCGGCGGTCGTGCCGCCGAGCCGGTCGGTGTGGTCCAGGTCGATCGGGGTGACGACGGCGACGGAGGCGTCGATGACGTTCGTCGCGTCCCAGGTGCCACCCATGCCGACCTCGACGACGGCCACGTCGACCGGGGCGTCGGCGAAGGCCGCGTACGCCATTCCGGTGAGGACCTCGAAGAAGGAGAGCCGGTACTCCTCGCGCGCGTCGACCAGCTCCACGTACGGCTTGACGTCCTGGTACGTCTCGATGAACCGCTCGGCGGAGATCGGGGCGCCGTCCAGGCTGATCCGCTCGGTGATGGACTGCACGTGCGGCGAGGTGTACCGCCCGGTGCGCAGTTCGAAGGCGCCGAGCAGGGCCTCGACCATCCGGGCCGTCGACGTCTTGCCGTTGGTGCCGGTGATGTGGATCGAGGGGTACGCGCGCTGCGGCTCGCCGAGGACGTCCATCAGGGCCGCGATCCGGGTGACCGAGGGCTCCAGCTTGGTCTCGCCCCAGCGGGTGGACAGCTCGGTCTCGACCTCGCGGAGCGCCTTGTCCAGCTCCGGGTCCTCCGGGCGGCCGGGGACGGGGTCGCCCTGGGGCGCGCCGCCCTGCGTGCGCAGGGTGCGGCTGCCGGCCTCGATCACCGCCAGGTCGGGGTCGCGCTGGGTCTCGGTGTCGACGATGTCGTCGAACTGGTCGTCGCTCTGGTCGCTCGGCTCACTCACGGGCCCAGTCTACGGACGGGTTCCGACACCACGACCGACAGGACCATGGACCCGGCCCTTTCGGGACTTTCGGTCCACCGTCCACCGTACCGGCCGGGCAAACTTGGCGATCATGGACATAGGGATCGACCTCGGCACGGCCAACACACTCCTCTACGCGCGCGGGCAGGGCATCGTGCTCAACGAGCCGTCCGTGGTGGCGGTGCGGGAGGGCTCGCGGCACGCGCTCGCGGTCGGTACGGAGGCGAAGGAGACCATCGGGCGCACACCGGGCTCGATCACCGCGATCCGTCCCCTGCGGGACGGTGTGATCAGCGACTACGAGGCGGCCGAGGAGATGATCCGGCACTTCGTGCGCAAGGCCGTGCCGGGCCGCCGGCCCCGCACCCGGATGGTGGTCTGTGTGCCGAGCGGGGTGACCCAGGTCGAACGGCGGGCGATCGTGCACGCCTCCCTGTCGGCGGGCGCGCGGGCGGTCCATCTGATCGAGGAGCCGATGGCGGCGGCGATCGGCGCCGGGCTCCCGGTCTCCGACCCGCGCGGCTCGATGGTCGTCGACATCGGCGGCGGTACGACCGAGGTGGCCGTCATCTCGCTCGGGGGGATCGTCACGGCCCGGTCGCTGCGGGTGGGCGGCGACCGCCTCGACGCGGCCGTCACCGACTACGTCCGCAAGGAGCACTCGCTGCTCATCGGCGAACGGACCGCCGAGGACGTCAAGGTGGCCATCGGCACGGCCTGGCCGGTGCCGGGCGAGGAGGAGCGGGAGGGGCGGACCTTCACCGTGCGGGGCCGGCAGCGGGTCGGCGGGCTGCCCCGGACGGTGGAACTGACGGTGCCGGAGATCCGGACGGCCCTCGACGAGCCGGTGGAGGCGATCATCTCGGCGGTACGGGTGACGCTGGAGGAGTGTCCGCCGGAACTCTCCGGCGACGTCATGGAGCACGGCATCGTGCTGACCGGCGGCGGCGCGCTGCTGCCGGGCCTCGACCTGCGGATGGCCTCGGCGACGGGCATCCCGGTCTTCGTCGCGGACCGGCCGCTGGACTGCGTGGTGCTGGGGTCGGGGCGGTGCGTGGAGGACTTCGACGGGCTGCAGCGGGTGTTGGGGAAGGCGGAGACGGTGCGCTGAGCGATCACCGGGGCGGGGGTCGACGGCGCCGGCGCGGGGTCGACGGCGTCGGCGCGGCGGGCTCCGGCGCGGTCCGACAGGGTCCGGCGGTGGGCTCCGGTCGCGTCAGCGCGCCAGGCCGGCCGGGAGGAGTGCCGTCACCGCGTAGCAGCCGTCCTCCCGGCGGGCCTTCAGCGTGCCGCCCATGCTGGTGACCCGTTCCTCCATGGAGAACAGGCCGGTGCCGGTCGAGACGGGGGCCGGGTCCGGCGGGGTCTTCGGCAGCGGGTTGCGCACCTCGATCCGCAGATCGGGGCCCTCCACCGTGATCACCACCGTCGCCGGCAGCCCGGGCGCGTGCTTGGCGGCGTTGGTCAGGCACTCCCGGACGACCCGGTGGACGGCCGCCTGCCGCAGCGGCGAGAGCGCCTTGGCCTCCTCGGCGACCGACAGCTCCACGGGGCTGCCCATCCGCTCGCTCTCCGACGCGAGCGCGGCGAGGCCTTCCAGGCCGGGGGTGGCCGCGTCCCGGTCGGCGCGGCGCACGATCGTCTCGTTGAGCATGAGGTGGGCGCGCCGGGCGGTGTCCGCGAGCTCCTCGAAGTCCTTCCGGTGGGACTCCCCCCTGGCCCGTACGGCGAGGACCTCGGCCCGTACCGCGAGGACGGTGAGCTCTCGGCCGACCAGGTCGTGAACGTCCCGGCCGACGGAGATCCGCTCCTCCTGGACGGCCTCCCGGGCGACGGCCTCGCGCCGCTGGACCTCCAGGGCGCGGACGAGGTCCTGCCGGTAGGCGGCGATGCCGACGCCCGCGGCGAGGACTCCGATCGGGACGACCAGGCTCAGGAAGTCGCTCAGGGTGTCGCCGTGCCGGGCGGGCCAGCCGGGTGTCTGGAAGAGGGCGTAGGCGACTCCGACGTACAGCAGGGTCGCGGCGATGGCGGCCCGCCGTCCCCGGTACCGGCCGATCGAGTACAGCGCGAACTGGATCATGGTCAGTTCGTGCAGCCAGCCCATCAGGCCGAGCGCCACCAGGTACGGCACCCAGGGCAGCCGGCGCCGGAGCACCAGGGTGGCGGCCCCGCCCGCGAGGACCAGGGTCGCGGTGACTCCGGTCAGGGAGTTGTCGGCGCGGGCGAGCCCCGGTACGTCCAGGCACATGAGGCCGAAGGCGAAGAGCGCGGCGACGACGTCGAGGGCGCGGGGCGAGACCGCCCACCGGTCCACGCGACGGCGCAGCGCGGGGACGGTGGGGAGGCGGAGCATGCCTTCCATCATCCAAGGTCCTTCGTCCCGACGCCGAGGACCTGAAGTCCCGTCTGATGTGAGATCGGGCACTTCGTCCGTATTCCTCGGGGCATGACGAAGGGGCCCGGAACCGTGTCGCGGTTCGGGGCCCCTTCGTCGTGTCGTACTAGGCCTGCGGCAGGTTCGCCAGCTGGGCCTCGATGCGGGCGATGTCCTCGTCCGCCTTGGCGAGGCGGGTACGGATCTTGTCGACCACGTTGTCCGGAGCCTTGGCCAGGAACGCCTCGTTGCCGAGCTTCCCGTTCGCCTGGGCCTTCTCCTTCTCGGCGGCCGCGAGGTCCTTCGCGAGGCGCTTGCGCTCCGCGGCCACGTCGATCGTGCCCGACAGGTCGAGCGCGACCGTGGCGCCCGCGACCGGCAGGGTGGCGGTGGCGGCGAAGCCCTCGCCCTCCGGCTGGAGGCGCAGGATCTGGCGGATGGCGGCCTCGTGCGCGACGAGCGGGGTGCCCTCGACGGTGAGACGGGCCGGGACCTTCTGGGCGTCCTGGAGGCCCTGCTCCTTGCGGAAGCGGCGGACCTCGGTGACGACCCGCTGGACGAGCTCGATCTCCTGCTCCGCGGCCTTGTCGCGGAAGCCGGAGTCCTTCGGCCAGTCGGCGATCACCAGGGACTCGCCGCCGGTGAGGGTGGTCCACAGGGTGTCCGTGACGAACGGGACGATCGGGTGGAGCAACCGCAGCATGACGTCCAGGACCTCGCCGAGGACCCGGCCGGAGACCTTGGCGCCCTCGCCGCCCGCGAAGAACGTGGTCTTCGACAGCTCGACGTACCAGGCGAAGACCTCGTCCCACGCGAAGTGGTAGAGCGACTCGCTGAGCTTGGCGAACTGGAAGTCCTCGTAGTACGCGTCGACCTGGGCGACCGTCTCGTTGAGGCGGGACAGGATCCAGCGGTCCGTGGCGGACATCTCGGAGGCGTCCGGCAGCGGGCCCTCGATCGTGGCGCCGTTCATCATCGCGAAGCGTGTCGCGTTCCAGATCTTGTTGGCGAAGTTCCGGGAGGCCTGGACCCAGTCCTCGCCGATCGGCACGTCGGCGCCCGGGTTGGCGCCCTTGGCCAGGGTGAAGCGGACGGCGTCGGAGCCGTACGCGTCCATCCAGTCCAGCGGGTCGACCGCGTTCGGGTTGGACTTCGACATCTTCTTGCCGAACTCGTCGCGGACGAGACCGGTCAGGGCGACGGTCTTGAACGGGGCCTCGCCGTCCATCGCGTACAGACCGAACATCATCATCCGGGCGACCCAGAAGAAGATGATGTCGTGGCCGGTGAGCAGGACGTCGGTCGAGTAGAACTTCGCCAGGTCCGGGGTCTTCTCCGGCCAGCCGAGCGTGGAGAACGGCCACAGGCCGGAGGAGAACCAGGTGTCCAGGACGTCGGGGTCCTGGGTCCAGCCCTCGGCCTCGGTGCCGGGCGCCTCCTGGTCGGGTCCGACGCAGACGACCTGGCCCTCGGGGCCGTACCAGATCGGGATGCGGTGGCCCCACCACAGCTGGCGCGAGATGCACCAGTCGTGCATGTTGTCGACCCAGTCGAAGTAGCGCCGGGAGAGCTCCTTCGGGTGGATCTCGACGGAGCCGTCGCGGACGGCGTCACCGGCGGCCTGCGCCAGCGGGCCGACCTTGACCCACCACTGCATCGACAGACGCGGCTCGACGGTGGTCTTGCAGCGCGAGCAGTGTCCGACGGAGTGCATGTACGGGCGCTTCTCGGCGACGATCCGGCCCTGCTCCTTGAGCGCGCCGACGATCGTCGAGCGGGCCTCGAAGCGGTCCAGGCCGAGGAAGGGACCGTGGACGGTGATGACGCCGTGCTCGTCCATGACGGTGAGGGACGGCAGGTCGTGACGACGGCCGATCTCGAAGTCGTTCGGGTCGTGCGCCGGGGTCACCTTGACGGCGCCGGTGCCGAACTCCGGGTCGACGTGCTCGTCGGCGACGACCGGGATCGTACGGTCGGTCAGCGGCAGCTTGATCTGCTTGCCGACCAGGTGCTTGTACCGCTCGTCCTCGGGGTGGACGGCGACGGCGGTGTCACCGAGCATCGTCTCGGCGCGGGTCGTGGCGACGACCAGCGAGTCCTCGCCCTCGCCGTACCGGATGGAGACCAGCTCGCCGGCGTCGTCCTGGTACTCGACCTCGATGTCGGAGATGGCGGTCAGACAGCGCGGGCACCAGTTGATGATGCGCTCGGCGCGGTAGATCAGATCGTCCTCGTAGAGGTCCTTGAAGATCTTCTGGACGGCCTTGGAGAGACCCTCGTCCATGGTGAAGCGCTCGCGCGACCAGTCGAGACCGGCGCCGAGACGGCGCAGCTGGCCGAGGATCCGGCCGCCGTACTCGTCCTTCCACTGCCAGACGCGGTCGACGAACTCGTCACGGCCCAGGTCGTGGCGGGACTTGCCCTCCTCGGCGAGCTGCTGCTCGACCTTGTTCTGGGTCGCGATGCCGGCGTGGTCCATGCCCGGCAGCCAGAGCGTCTCGAAGCCCTGCATGCGCTTGCGGCGGGTCAGCGCGTCCATGAGCGTCACCTGGAAGGCGTGGCCCAGGTGGAGCGCACCGGTGACGTTCGGCGGCGGGATGACGATGGTGTACGGCGGCTTGTCGCTCGTCGCGTCGGCGGTGAAGTACCCCCGGTCCACCCAGCGCTGGTACAGCTCCCCCTCTACCTCGGCCGGCGCGTACTGGGTCGGCAGTTCGGTGGTGGGCGCTGTCTGCTGCTGAGTGTTCTCGGTCACGGGGCCAGTTTAGGGGTGTCACGGCGTGGTCCTGAAACGCGATTGTTCGGTAACGGTGTGGCCCCCGCCGCATGGGCGGGGCCGTGGTTCCGCCAGGATGTTCGGTAGGCATAAACATCCTGTGAGGGGAACCTGTCGATGAGCTACAACCAGCCGGGCCCGTACGGCGGCCAGCCGCCCCAGCAGCCCGGCCCCTACGGCCAGCCGGGCCCGTACGGCCAGCAGCCGCAGCAGCCGGGCCCGTACGGCCAGCCGCAGGCCCCCCAGCCTGGTTACGGGTACCCCCAGCAGGCCCCGCAGGGCGTCCCGCCGCAGCAGCCTCCCTACGGCTACCCCCAGCCCCAGCAGCCCGGCCCGTACGGCCAGCAGCCGCAGTACGGCGCCCCCCAGGGCCCCGGCGGCTACGTCCCGCACCCGCCGGCCCCGAAGAAGTCCAACGCGGGCTGGATCATCGGCGCGGTCGCGGTGGTCGCGGCCCTCGGTGTGGGCGCGTACTTCGTCCTGGGCGGGAGCGGCGGCAACGGTGCCGTGGCCGACGACACCAAGGGCTACAAGATCACCCCGGCTGCCGCCGTCGGCGACTTCAAGAAGGAAGGCGCCGACAAGAAGGGCGCCATGTCCTCGGAGCAGAAGGCCAACGCCGCCGCCATGGGGATCGAGAACCCCCAGATGGTCGCCGCCTCCTACAAGTCCGGCGACGCCAGTGATCCCCTCAAGGGCAAGTCCATGAGCCTGAACGGCATGTGGGGCGCGATCGCCGACCCGGAGAAGGCGGTCGACACCGCGTTCGCGAACTACGAGAAGGACCAGGCCGCCACGATGAAGGACGTCAAGATGACGCCCATCGGCAGCCCCGAGTCCAAGACGCCGGCCGGCTTCGAGGGCGCGCTGATGAAGTGCCAGAGCATCAGGTTCGAGAGCACCGGTGCGACGACGGCCCCCGGCCCGAAGTCCTTCGAGGTGCCCACCTGCATCTGGGCGGACTACAGCACGCTGGGCGTCGTGAACGCCCTCGACATGTCGACGATGGTGACCGGCGGGACCGGTTTCACTCTGGACCAGGTCGCGGAACTGGCAGGCCAGCACTACAAGGCCTCGCGCAGCAAGGCGTGACGGACGGAATGGGGGGCGGGCCGACGGCCCGCCCCCCATTCGTCGTTCGTCCGGCCCGACGGGAACATCGGGCGTGAGCGTCTCGTCCCGCGCGGACGACTACGCGGTCTTCTCGTGCCTGCCGTCGTTCTTCACGATGCGCGGGACCAGCGTCGGGTTGACGTTGTTGCGGACGACGTCCGCGGTGATGACGACCCGGGCCACGTCCTTGCGGGACGGGACCTCGTACATCACCGACTGGAGGACCTCCTCCATGATGGCCCGCAGGCCACGCGCGCCGGTGCCGCGCAGGATCGCCTGGTCGGCGATGGCCTCCAGGGCCGGGCGGTCGAAGTCCAGCTCCACACCGTCGAGTTCGAAGAGGCGCTGGTACTGCTTCACCAGTGCGTTCCGCGGCTCGACCAGGATCTGGAGGAGCGCCTCGCGGTCCAGGTTGTGCACGGAGGTGAGGACGGGGAGACGGCCGATGAACTCGGGGATCATCCCGAACTTCACCAGGTCCTCCGGCATGACCTCCTGGAACTGGTCGCTCGCCTCGATCTCGCGCTTGGAGCGAATCGTGGCCCCGAAGCCGATGCCCTTGGCGCCCGCCCGCGACTCGATGATCTTCTCCAGGCCGGCGAAGGCGCCGCCCACGATGAAGAGCACGTTCGTCGTGTCGATCTGGATGAACTCCTGGTGCGGGTGCTTCCGTCCGCCCTGCGGCGGTACGGAGGCCGTGGTGCCCTCCAGGATCTTCAGCAGGGCCTGCTGCACGCCCTCGCCGGAGACATCGCGCGTGATCGACGGGTTTTCGCTCTTACGGGCGACCTTGTCGATCTCGTCGATGTAGATGATCCCGGTCTCGGCCTTCTTGACGTCGTAGTCGGCCGCCTGGATCAGCTTGAGCAGGATGTTCTCGACGTCCTCGCCGACATAGCCGGCCTCCGTCAGCGCCGTCGCGTCGGCGATGGCGAACGGGACGTTGAGCATCCGGGCCAGGGTCTGCGCGAGCAGCGTCTTCCCGGAGCCCGTGGGGCCGAGCAGCAGAATGTTGGACTTCGCCAGCTCGATGGCGTCGTCCCGGCCCTGCGCGCCGCCGTTCTCGCCGGCCTGAACGCGCTTGTAGTGGTTGTACACCGCGACCGAGAGGGCCTTCTTCGCGGGCTCCTGCCCGACGACGTAACCCTCGAGGAACTCGTAGATCTCGCGGGGCTTCGGGAGTTCCTCCCAGCGCACCTCGCTCGTCTCCGCGAGTTCCTCTTCGATGATCTCGTTGCAGAGGTCGATGCACTCGTCGCAGATGTACACACCGGGTCCCGCGATGAGCTTCTTCACCTGCTTCTGGCTCTTTCCGCAGAACGAGCACTTGAGCAGGTCGCCGCCATCACCGATGCGTGCCACGAGGTGCTTCCCCTTCGCCTGGGAGCGCCTGGTTCAGCGACTCCTGGTGCCTCATATTCGACGGTACCTTGCCGGGCCCCCCGTTCGGGCCCCCCTTGGCACGGTTCACATGGACGGGAATGCGCCATGATCCCCGGAATGCTCACCGTGCCACGAGAAGGTCGGACGTCAGCGCTCCGAGGAGGCCGTGGACTTACGGGTCGAGACGATCTGGTCGACGAGCCCGTACGCCAGGGCGTCCTCGGCCGTCAGGATCTTGTCGCGCTCGATGTCGTCGCGGATCTTCTCGATCGGCGTCGAGGAGTGCTTGGCCAGCATCTCCTCGAGCTGGCTGCGCATGCGCAGGATCTCGCGGGCGGCGATCTCCAGGTCGGAGAGCTGCTCACGGCCGGTGCCGCCGGACGGCTGGTGGATCAGCACGCGGGCGTTCGGCAGGGCCATCCGCTTGCCGGGGGTGCCGGCGGCGAGCAGCACGGCCGCGGCGGAGGCCGCCTGGCCCATGCAGACCGTCTGGATGTCCGGCTTCACGAACTGCATCGTGTCGTAGATCGCCGTCAGCGCGGTGAAGGAGCCACCGGGGCTGTTGATGTAGATCGAGATGTCGCGGTCCGGGTCCATCGACTCCAGGCACAGCAGCTGCGCCATGACGTCGTTGGCGGAGGCGTCGTCGATCTGCACGCCGAGGAAGATCACGCGCTCCTCGAAGAGCTTCGCGTACGGGTCGTACTCGCGCACGCCCTGCGAGGTGCGCTCCACGAAGCGCGGCACGACGTAGCGGTTGTCCATCGGCGCGCCGGTGTAGAGGCCGCTCGCGGAGAGGTTGTTCTGCATCTGGGTGTTCACCGTCCTGGTGGCGTTCGGTGGGCTGGGGCGCTGGGCGGGCAGTGGGCTCAGGCGCCCGTGCCGCCGCCGCCCGGAACGCCCGCGGCATGCGTGATGATGTCGTCGATGAGGCCGTAGCTCTTGGCCTCGTCCGCGGTGAACCAGCGGTCGCGGTCGCCGTCGCGGATGATCGCCTCGACGGTCTGGCCGGAGTGCTGCGCGGTGATCTCGGCCATGCGCTTCTTCGTACGAAGGAGGTACTCGGCCTGGATCTTGATGTCGGAGGCGGTGCCACCGATACCGGCGGAGCCCTGGTGCATCAGGATGTCGGTGTTCGGCAGCGCGAAGCGCTTGCCGGGGGCACCGGCGGTGAGCAGGAACTGGCCCATGGAGGCCGCCATGCCCATACCGATGGTGACGACGTCGTTCGGGATGAACTGCATGGTGTCGTAGACCGCCATGCCGGCCGTCACCGAGCCGCCGGGGCTGTTGATGTACAGGAAGATGTCCTTCTCCGGCTCGGCGGCCAGGAGGAGCATCTGAGCGGTGATCTTGTTGGCGATCTCGTCGTCGACCTGCTGGCCGAGGAAGATGATGCGCTCGCCGAGCAGCCGGTTGTAGACATGGTCGCCGAGGCCGCCACCGATGGACGGCTCACCCGCGGCGTAAGGCTTCAGATTCGTCACGTATCCACCTGCTCGTCTCCGACGGCCAGGGCCGTCTCAGCGTCTCGTTCGGAGGGCACTGCCCTCGTATTCATGGACCCTAACGCGCAGGTAGGACAACGCCATCCCGGTTCCCGAACTGTTCGCTGGGAGCGCAAGGTAGTTGGGGGCGCGTAAGGGGGTCCTCGTACGTCCACGGGCCCGTACGCACAGGAGTGCGTACGGGCCCGTGGAACAGGGTCCGCGCGGGGCGGGGGCCCCTTACTTGTCCTCGGAGACCTCGGCCTCGCCGGTGACGGCCTCGACGGCCTCGGCGGCGGCCTCGACCTCGTCCTCGTCGTCCGAGAGGTCGACGACCTCGCCGTTGGTGTCGACGACCTTGGCGGCCTCGACGACGACCGCGAGGGCCTTGCCGCGGGCGACCTCGCCGACGAGCATCGGCACCTGGCCACCCTCGGCCACGGCCTGGGCGAACTGGTCCGGGCTCATGCCGGAGGAGGCGGCACGGCGGAACAGGTGCTCGGTGAGCTCCTCGCGGGAGACCTCGAGCTTCTCCTTGTTGACGAGCTCATCGAGGATGAACTGCGTCTTGATGCCCTTCTCGGCCTGCTCCTTGGTCTCGGCCAGGAACTCTTCCTCGGTCTTGCCCTGGATCTCCAGGTACTTCGCGAGGTCGAGGCCCATCTGGCCGAGCTGGTGGTGCTCCAGGTTGTGCTTGCGGGTGTTGATCTCGTCCTCGAGAAGCTTCTCGGGCATCGGGACCTCGACCAGCTTGAGGAGCTCGTCGAGGACGCGCTCCTGGGCCTGGGTGGCCTGGTCGAACTGCTTCATGTTCTCGAGGCGCTTGAGGCTGTCGGCCTTGAGCTCGTCGAGGGTGTCGAACTCCGACGCCATCTGCGCGAACTCGTCGTTCAGCTCGGGAAGCTCACGGGCGGCGACGGTGGTGACCTTGACGGTGACCTCCGCGTCCTTGCCCTCGGCGGAGCCGCCCTTCAGCTGCGAGGTGAAGGTGGCCTCGCCACCGGCCTCCAGGCCCTTGACGGCCTCGTCGATGCCGTCGAGCAGCTCGCCGGAACCGATGGTGTACGAGACACCGTCGGCGACACCGTCGGGGAGGATCTCGCCGTCGACCTTGGCCTCGAGGTCGATCGTGACGACGTCGCCGTCCTGGGCGGCACGCTCGACCGTGGAGGTCGAGGCGAAGCGCTCACGGAGCTGCTCCACGGACTTCTCGACGTCCTCGTCGGTGACCTCGACCGCGTCGACGGTGACCTCGATGCCGGAGTAGTCCGGGATCTCGAGCGCCGGGCGGATGTCGACCTCGGCGGTGAAGGCCAGCAGCTCGCCGTCCTTCAGCTCGGTGATGTCGACCTCGGGCTGGCCGAGCGGGTTGACCTCGGCCTCGTTCACGGCCTCGGTGTAGAACTTCGGGAGCGCGTCGTTGACGGCCTCTTCCAGCACGGCGCCGCGGCCGAACCGCTGGTCGATCACGCGAGCAGGGATCTTGCCCTTACGGAAGCCCTTGACCGTGACCTGCTGGTTGATCTTCTTGTACGCCGCGTCGAGGCTGTCCTTGAGCTCCTCGAAGGGCACCTCGACAGTGAGCCGAACCCGAGTCGGGTTCAGGGTCTCCACGGCGCTCTTCACGGTTCGGTCTCCTTGTGGCTGATTCCTGGAATCCACCGGTACCGCTTGGAGCGGTTCCGGCGGGTCGGCCCGGTCAGAAAGACACACGGGCACGCAGCTTGCATAGTAACCGCAAGCGGGATGACGCCCACAACGTGATCAAGAGCGCGCAAGGTGGGCACGTGATCGTCATGGTCGGGGTGGCGGGATTTGAACCCACGGCCTTCCGCTCCCAAAGCGGACGCGCTACCAAGCTGCGCCACACCCCGTCGGTGCGACACGTAGGGTACATGGACGGGGACTGTGCGGCGCCCTTTGTTTTCGGGGTGTGCACGAACGGCCCGGGAACCGCTACCATGCTCTTCGTGCCGCGGTCCTCGTGACCTGCGGCGCGATGCTGTGCGGGTGTAGCTCAATGGTAGAGCACTAGTCTTCCAAACTAGCTACGCGGGTTCGATTCCCGTCACCCGCTCCACACCCTCGGGGCCGGTCCGGAGAAGTCTTCTCCAGGACCGGCCCCGAGGCGTTTCCGGGCCCGAGATGCCGGGTCGGGCGGGCGCACGCAGACTGGGCTGAGATCAGTCCCCTCTCGCTGCCGCCCCTCCCCGCCGCAGCGTCGCATCGGAGGCAGTTCATGAAGGACCTGAAGTTCGAGCAGGAGCGTTCACTGTCCCGCGTCGAGGCGGCCGAGCAGCTCATGGTGCTCGCCAACGCCCTGCGGAAGGGTGGAGAGGCCGATCTGAAGCTGGGGGCGGGGACGCTGAGCCTGCGGATCCCCGACGAGCTCCGCTGCGAGGTGGAGCTGGAGGTCGAGGACGGGGAGATCGAGCTGGAGATCGAGCTCACCTGGTCGACGGGCCGGCCCAAGAAGGGTGCGGCCGCCGAGCGGGTCGCCGCGAAGTCGGCGAAGCCTTCGAAGTCGGCGAAGCCGGCGAAGCCTGCGGCGGCCAGGACCGCGAAGTCGGCGAAGTCGGCGGCCGGGAAGGCGGTCAAGCCCAAGGCGGCGAAGCCCGCGAAGTCGTCGGCGGCCAAGCCGGCGGCCGCCAAGTCGGCCAAGCCCGAGGCCGCCAAGCCGTCCAAGCCGTCCAAGCCCACCAAGACCGCGAAGCCGGCGACGGCCAAGCCGGCCAAGTCCAAGGTGACCGGTTCCGCCGAGACCGGGCCCGCCAAGGGGACGGCGAAGTCGTCGGCGGCCGAGCCCGCGACGGCGCCCGGTGGCGGCGACGGGACGAAGCAGGCGGCCTCGAAGGCCTCCTGAGGCCCTCCCCGCGCCCGACCGGGAGACGGTCGGCTCAGAACTTGATCGAGGCGACCGTCTGCGTTATCGAGTCGAGGAAGCGCTGGATGTCGTCGGCCATGCCGGTGGAGGCGAGGAAGAAGCCGAAGAGCACGGCGACGACGGCCGGGCCGCCCTTGAGGCTCCCCCCGCGGATCAGCACCACCAGGATGATTGCCAACAGCAACACCACAGACAGTGAAATGGCCACAACTGATCACACCCTTGGTCGGTCCGCCTTGCCCACCAGGGAGCCCGTGTCCACCCCCCGCTGTCTCCATCGTGCCACCAACCCCCCTGCCCCCGCTGCCTGGTGACGAATCGTCGTGGAGAAGATCACGTCGCGGGGGCGTCACGGCGGGGCTCGGGGCCCGTGGGGAGGTCAGACCGGGCGGGAGAGCAGGAGCAGGGCGCGGTCGTCGTTGACGTCCTTGGCGACGGCCTCGATCAGGTGCCAGGCGACGCCCTCGAAGCCCTCGGCCACGCAGCGGTCGGCCTCGCCGGTGAGGCGGTCGATGCCCTCGGCGATGTCCCGGTCGGCGGCCTCGACCAGGCCGTCGGTGAAGAGCATGAGGACGTCGCCGGGGCGCAGCGAGCCCTTCACCGGGTGGAACTCGGCGCCGTCGTAGACGCCGAGCAGGGGGCCGTCGGCGGCCTTCTCCTCCCAGCGGCCGCTGCCCGCGTGGAGCTGGAGGGCGGGGAGGTGGCCGGCGGAGAAGAGCTCGTAGTCCCCGGAGTCCAGGTCGAGGACGAGATGGATGGAGGTGGCGAAGCCCTCGTCCCAGTTCTGGCGCAGCAGATAGCCGTTGGCCGCGGGGAGGAAGCCGTCGGGCGGGAGTGAGCCGAGGAGTCCGCCGAAGGCGCCGGAGAGCAGCAGGGAGCGGGAGGCCGCGTCCATGCCCTTGCCGGACACGTCGGTGAGGACGATCTCCAGGGTGCGGCCGCCGTGGGTGCGGGCGGCGACGACGAAGTCTCCCGAGAAGGACTGGCCGCCGGCCGGGCGCAGTGCCATCTCGCGGTGCCAGCCCTGGGGGAGCCGGGGCAGGGCGCTCTGGACGCGGATGCGTTCGCGCAGGTCGAAGAGCATGGTGCCGCCGCGCCGCCAGGGCACGCCGACCCGGGCCCGGAACTGGGCGATGAGGAGCCCGAAGAGACCGCAGGCGGCGACGACCAGGACGGTGCCGGGGGTGACCCGGGCGGGGCCCTGGGTGTACGGGCCGAGGACGACGGACTCGACGATGAGGGCGCCCGCGGCGGCCGCGTACAGACCGAGGAGGCTGGCGGGGCGCAGCAGCAGACCGCCGGCCACGATGGGCAGGACCAGGGCGGCGGGTGCGCACCAGACCGGGTCGAGGAGGGTGCCGCAGGCGATGGCCGGAATCATCAGGAGGAGTCCGGCGAAGGCGAGCCAGTCGGAGCCGTCCCCGCGGAAGTAGTCGACGCCGGACTTGCGCAGGGCGATGCGGGCCCGGCGGGCGCGTCGGCGCATGCGGGCCGCGTACGTGTTCACTCCGGCGCGGTGTCCCATTGGCCTGGACCCTATCCATCCCGTCCGACATCGCGCAGGGGTACCCCGGTGACAATGTGCGTGAAATCGGGTCGCCCCGGGCGGGCGCCGCTGATATCGATGGCATATGACTACTGAACTGCGGGTTCTCGACCCGACCGAGTGGGACCGCTGGTACGAGGTCCTGGAGCTGGCGTTCGGGGGTGTGGCGGAGGCCCCGGAGGAACGGACCCTGTGGCGCGATCTGACCGAATTCGACCGCTTCATGGGCGCGTGGGACGGCGATCTGTGTGTGGGGACGGCGGGCGCGTTCTCGTTCCGGCTCACGGTGCCGGGCGGGGCGTCGGTGCCGGCGGGCGGGGTGACGATGGTGAGCGTGGCGGGGACGCACCGCCGGCGCGGGATCCTGACCTCGATGATGCGGCGCCAGCTTGACGATCTGCGGGCCGCGGGCGAGTCACTCGCGGTGCTGACGGCCTCGGAGCCGGAGATCTACGGGCGGTTCGGCTACGGCGTCGCCACGTTCGCGGCGCGGGCGACGATCGACACGACCCGGGTGCGGCTCTCGGTGCCGGAGGGCACGGACGGGGTGACCCTGCGGCTGGCGGATCCGACGGAGTCGTCCGCCGTGTGCGAGGCGGTGTACGCGAAGCTGGTGCCCGGCCGGCCGGGGATGATCGCCCGGCTGCCCCAGTGGGAGCGGCTGGCGCTGATCGACCCGCCGGCGCAGCGGGAGGGTTCCTCGCCGCGGCTGTGCGTGCTCGCCGAACGGGCCGGGGAGGTCGTGGGGTTCGCGCAGTACGCGATCAAGCCGGAGTGGTCGACCACGGGTGCCGACGGGTCGGTCGCGGTGCATCAGCTGATGGGGCGCGACGCGGTGGCGGAGGCTGCGCTGTGGCGCTTCCTCTGTTCGGTGGACCTGACCAGGGAGGTACGGATCCACAGCCGTCCGGTGGACGACGCCTGGCAGCACCTGGTGAGCGATGTGCGGCGCTGCGCCCCGACGCTGCGGGACGTGCTGCATGTGCGTCTGGTGGAGGTGGGCGCGGCCCTGGAGGCGCGGGCGTACCAGGCGCCGGTGGACGTGGTGTTCGAGGTCGAGGACGCCTTCTGTCCCTGGAACGAGGGGCGTTGGCGGCTGACGGGTGACGCCAAGGGCGCGACCTGTGTCCGGACCTCGGATCCGGCGGACCTCGCGCTGTCCGTACGGGAGCTGGGCGCGGCGTACCTGGGCGGAGTCCCGCTGATGTCGCTGGCGTCGGCCGGGCGGGTGCGGGAGCTGCGGGAGGGCGCGCTGGTCGAGGCGTCGGTCGCCTTCGGGTCCCCGGTGGCCCCGTGGCTGCCGCACGGGTTCTAGCGGGTCTGGCAGCCGGGGCACCAGAAGAGGTTGCGGGCGGCGAGGTCGGCGGTGCGGATCTCGTCGCCGCAGACCAGGCAGGGCTGGTGGGTCCTGCGGTAGACGTACACCTCGCCGCCGTGGTCGTCGACGCGCGGCGGGCGGCCCATCGCCTCCGGCGTGTGCTCGGGGCGGACGGTGTCGATGCGGTTGAGGCGGACGCCCTCGCGCATCAGCGCGGCGAGGTCCGACCAGATCGCGTCCCATTCCCGGCGCGTCAGGTCCCGGCCGGCGCGGTAGGGGTCGATGCCGTGCCG
The DNA here is from genome assembly GCF_044331325.1 of Streptomyces sp. NPDC017246. Classification (NCBI taxonomy): domain Bacteria; kingdom Bacillati; phylum Actinomycetota; class Actinomycetes; order Kitasatosporales; family Streptomycetaceae; genus Streptomyces; species Streptomyces sp. NPDC017246. The sequence continues at coordinate 416,101 of NZ_JBIRMW010000001.1, forward strand.
GAAGAGGACCTCGGCGCGGTAGACGTTGCCGACGCCGGCGATGACCTTCTGGTCCATGAGCAGGGCGGCGATCGTGGTGCGGGACTTGGAGATCCGGCGCCAGGCCTTGTCGGGGTCGTCGGCCGCGCGGAGCGGGTCCGGGCCCAGCCGGTCGTGTATCGCCCGCTTCTCGGCGTCCGTGATCAGGGTGCACGTGGTGGGGCCGCGCAGGTCGACGTACGACTCCGGGTTCGCGAGGCGCAGCCGGACCGTGTCCGTGGGCGGCGGGGCGGGGGCGTCGCCGAAGTTCACCTTGCCGAAGAGGCCGAGGTGGATGTGGACCCAGCCCGTGCCGGCGAAGCCGAGGAAGAGGTGCTTGCCGTGGGCCTCGGTGGTGTCGAGCACCGTGCCGTCGAGGAGCGCCGCCGAGTCGGTGAACTTGCCCTGCGGGCTGGAGACACGTGCGGACCGGCCGCCGAACCGTTCCCGGTGGTCGGCGGCCAGTCGGTGGATCGTGTGCCCTTCGGGCATCAGGCGGTCGGCTCCTGCGGGTGGTGGGCCGGGATCGGGGGGAGCTCGCCGGTGTTCTCGTACGCGGTGAGCATGTCGATCCGGCGGGTGTGACGCTCGTCACCGGAGTACGGGGTCGCGAGGAAGATCTCGACGAACTTGGTCGCCTCTTCCCGCGTGTGCATCCGGCCGCCGACGGAGATCACGTTGGCGTTGTTGTGCTCGCGGCCGAGGGCGGCGGTCTGCTCGCTCCAGGCGAGGGCGGCGCGCACCCCCTTCACCTTGTTCGCGGCGATCTGCTCGCCGTTGCCCGAACCGCCGATGACGATGCCCAGGCCGTCCGGGTCCGCGGCCGTCTTCTCGGCGGCACGCAGGCAGAACGGCGGGTAGTCGTCCAGGGCGTCGTAGATGTGGGGACCGCAGTCGACGGGCTCGTGGCCGTGTGCCGTGAGCCACTCGACGAGGTGGTTCTTGAGTTCAAAGCCGGCGTGGTCGGAACCGATGTAGACGCGCATGAAGCCGAGTGTGGCATGTCGGGGACCGGGTAGCAGGCATCGGGGTCGGGACCTTCGCCCGGCCTGGTACGGACCTTCGACTCTCGCGCCGTGGCCCGCACAACAATCCGGAATGAGGCCTTCCGATCATCCCCGTTCACAGGGTTCAATGCTCGGGCTCGCGACCCGAGCGCCCCCCACACGCAAGGAAGCGTTCATGAACACGCAACCGACCCTGACGAAGGACGGCGAGGAGACCGGTACCCCCGGGGCACCGCACTCCTCCGACGGCCTCAAGGCCGGTCTCAAGAACCGTCACCTCTCGATGATCGCCATCGGCGGCGTCATCGGTGCCGGCCTCTTCGTCGGCTCCGGCTCCGGCATCGCCGCCGCCGGTCCCGCGATCCTGCTGTCCTACGCGCTCGTCGGCGCCATGGTCGTCTTCGTCATGCGGATGCTCGGCGAGATGGCCGCCGCCCGGCCGTCCTCCGGCTCCTTCTCCGCCTACGCCGACCGGGCCCTCGGCCGCTGGGCCGGCTTCAGCATCGGCTGGCTCTACTGGTTCTTCTGGGTCGTCGTCCTCGCCGTCGAGGCGACCGCGGGCGCCAAGATCCTGGAGAGCTGGATCCCGGCCGTCCCGCAGTGGGGCTGGGCGCTCATCGTGATGGTGGTGCTCACCGCCACCAACCTCGGCTCGGTCGCCTCCTACGGCGAGTTCGAGTTCTGGTTCGCCGGCATCAAGGTCGTCGCCATCGGCGCCTTCGTCGTCATCGGCATGCTCGCCGTCTTCGGCGTGCTGCCCGGCTCGGACAACCCGGGCGCCGGATTCGCGCATCTCACCGACAGCGGGGGCTTCTTCCCGATGGGCGCGGGAGCGATCCTCACCGGTGTGCTGATGGTCGTCTTCTCCTTCATGGGCAGTGAGATCGTCACCCTGGCCGCCGGCGAGTCCGAGAACCCGCAGAAGGCGGTCACCAAGGCCACCAACAGCGTGATCTGGCGGATCGGCGTCTTCTACCTGGGCTCGATCTTCATCGTCCTGACCCTGCTGCCGTGGAACGACAAGTCGATCGTCGAGAAGGGCTCGTACGTCGCCGCCCTCGACTCCATCGGCATCGCGCACGCCGGTCAGATCATGAACGTGATCGTCCTGACGGCCGTGCTCTCCTGCCTGAACTCGGGTCTCTACACGGCCTCCCGCATGGCCTTCTCGCTCGGCCGGCGCGGCGACGCGCCCAAGGCCTTCGCCAAGGTCAACAAGCGGGGCGTGCCCACGGCGGCGATCCTCGGCTCGGTCGTCTTCGGCTTCGTCGCGGTCTTCTTCAACTACAAGTGGCCGGACACCGTCTTCGCCTTCCTGCTCAACTCCTCCGGCGCGGTGGCGCTCTTCGTCTGGCTGGTCATCTGTGTGACCCAGCTGCGGATGCGCGGCATCATCCTGCGCGAGACGCCGGAGAAGCTGGTCGTGAAGATGTGGCTCTTCCCGTACCTGACCTGGGCGACGATCGCCATGATCGTCTTCGTCCTCGGCTACATGATCTACGACGGCGGCAGCGCCCGTGAGCAGGTCGTGCTCTCGCTGCTGGTGGCCGCGCTGGTCATCGCGATCGCGCTGGTCAAGGACCGGTTCGTGAAGTCCCCGAAGCGGGACTCCGAGCTCGTCTAGCGCTCCGACGCCAGGGCGTCCCACGCGAGAGGGCCCGCCGTTCCTCGGGGAACGACGGGCCCTCTTCGTCTGCGCGGAAGGGCTCAGCCCTTGCGGCCGACCAGCTTCCAGGCGGTCGGCAGGGCGCCCATGGCGAGCGCCGCCTTGAGCGCGTCACCGATGAGGAACGGGGTGAGGCCGGCGGCGACGGCCTGGCCGAGGCTCATCCCGGTGGCGAGGGCCAGGTAGGGCACGCCGACCGCGTAGATGATCGCGGAGCCGAGGACCATCGCTCCGGCGGTGCGGAGCACTGAGCGGTCGGCGCCGCGGCGGGCGAGCGCGCCGACGACGGTCGAGGCGAGGAGCATGCCGAGGACGTAGCCGAAGGACGGCATCGCGTATCCCGAGGAGGCCTGCGCGAACCACGGCACGCCCGCCATGCCCGCCACCGCGTACAGGGCCAGGGCGAGGAAGCCGCGGCGGGCGCCGAGCGCGGTGCCGACGAGCAGCGCGGCGAAGGTCTGGCCGGAGACGGGGACCGGGGAGCCGGGGACCGGGACCGAGAGCTGCGCGGCGAGGCCGGTGAGGGCGGCGCCGCCGACGACCAGGGCGATGTCGCGGGTGCGGCTCGCCGGGAGCAGGTCGGCGAGGACGGTGCCCGCCCGGAGGGAACGGACGGGGGCGGCGGCGGTGCTCATCGGTACTCCGCGGGGGTGAGGGTGGGTGGGACAGGTTGACGGTATGCCAGGAGTGAACGCTCGATCACCGTCAGCCGCCGACAAAGCGACGGTCGAGTGCTTCGTGGAGACCGAACAAACCCCGCCGCTCACACATCTCGCCACGTGACGCTTGTCACTGGGAAGTCCTGCATGGAGGTCCCTTTTGCGCCGGAGGTCGTTCACTGGAGAGACTGTGGGGTCTCCATAAACCGTCAGAGAGCACGAGCCTCCACATGCACGACTCCCCCGCCTCCGAACCGGAGCCCCTCTCCCACGGCCTGAAGCAGCGTCATCTGACGATGCTCGGCCTGGGCGGCGTGATCGGCGCCGGGCTGTTCGTCGGCTCGGGGGCGGGCATCGCCGTCGCCGGACCCGGCATCGTGGTCTCGTATCTGATCGCCGGCGCGCTCGCGATGCTGGTGATGCGGATGCTGGGCGAGATGTCGGCGGCGATGCCCGCGTCCGGGGCCTTCTCCGTCCATGCCGAGCGGGCCCTCGGCCGGTGGGCCGGCTTCTCGGTGGGCTGGCTGTACTGGTTCCTGCTCGTCGTGGTCCTCGCGGTGGAGGCGACGGGTGCGGCGCGTATCGCGAACGGCTGGGTGCCGGGGGTCCCGCAGTGGGGCTGGGTGCTGATCTTCATGATCGTGTTCACCCTCGCCAACCTCGCGGCGGTGAAGAACTTCGGCGAGTTCGAGTTCTGGTTCGCGGCGCTCAAGGTCGGTGCGATCGTCCTCTTCCTGGTGCTCGGCGTGCTCGCGATCGTGGGCCTGCTGCCCGACACCGACCCGGTGGGGCTGACGAACCTGACCGGCCAGGGCGGCTTCCTGCCCAACGGCTGGTCGGGGGTGATCTCCGGGGTCCTCGCGGTGGTCTTCGCCTTCGGCGGCCTGGAGGTCGTCACGATCGCGGCGGCCGAGTCCGACGACCCGGCGCGGAACGTGGCGCGCGCGGTGCGCAGCGCGGTCTGGCGGATCCTCCTCTTCTATGTGGGCTCGATGCTGGTCATCGTGACGCTGCTGCCGTGGACCTCGATGAAGCCGGGCGAGTCGCCGTACGTGGCGGTCCTGGACTCGATCGGCGTGCCGGCGGCGGGCCAGATCATGAACGTGGTGGTGTTCGTGGCGCTGCTCTCGGCGCTCAACGCCAACCTGTACGGCTCCTCGCGGATGGTGTTCTCGCTCGCGGAGCGCGGGGAGGCCCCGAAGGGGCTGCTCCGGGTCTCCGGCGGAGGGGTGCCGCGCCGGGCGGTGCTCGCCTCGGTGGCCTTCGGGTTCGTCTCCGTGCTGCTCAATCTGAAGTGGCCGGACTCGGTCTTCCTCTACATGCTCAACGCCGTCGGCGCGGTGCTGCTCTTCGTCTGGGCGCTGATCGCGGTCTCGCAGCTGCGGCTGCGACGGCGGATCGAGCGGGAGGCGCCGGAGACGCTGACGCTGCGGATGTGGGGCTTCCCCTGGCTCACCTGGGTGGCGCTCGCCGCGATGGGCGCGGTGCTGGTCCTGATGCTGTCGGACCACGCTGCCCGGCCCCAGGTGCTGTGGTCGGGGGCGGCGACGGGGGCGGTGCTCCTGGTGGCCTGGCTGCGGGAGCCGCGTACGAATCGGAATTGATCCTTCACATTGTGTGAAGGTCGTGCCCGTATAGCGGACTCCGGTTCCCTGTGAGCGGTGTGCCCGCCCAGACTGTGGGCTCCCTCCCCCGTCTCAGCTAGTGAACAGGGTTCGCCCATGTCTCGGACCACCGCGCCCGCGCCGGCCGACCGCAAGGACGGCGCGACCGCATCCGCCGAGGGCCTCACCCACGGCCTCAAGCAGCGCCATCTCTCGATGATCGCCCTCGGTGGCGTCATCGGCGCCGGGCTCTTCGTCGGCTCCGGCGCCGGCATCGCCGCCGCCGGACCGTCCATCGTGATCGCCTATGCGATCTCCGGCATCCTCGTGATGCTGGTGATGCGCATGCTCGGCGAGATGTCCGCGGCGAACCCGGCCTCCGGCTCCTTCTCCGTGCACGCCGAGCGGGCCTTCGGCCCCTGGGCCGGCTTCACCGCCGGCTGGGCCTTCTGGTTCCTGCTCTGCGTCGCCGTCGGTCTCGAGGGCATCGGCGCCGCGAAGATCATGACCGGCTGGTTCCCCGGCAGCCCCGAGTGGGCCTGGGTCGCGCTCTTCATGCTGGTCTTCTGCGTCACCAACCTGGCGGCCGTGAAGAACTTCGGCGAGTTCGAGTTCTGGTTCGCCGCGCTCAAGGTCGGCGCGATCGTCCTCTTCCTCGGCATCGGCGTCCTCGCGATCGTCGGCGTCCTGCCGGGCGCGGACGCCCCCGGTTCCACGAACCTCACCGGCGACGGCGGCTTCTTCCCGCACGGTTCCGAGGGCCTGATCGTGGGTCTGCTCGCCTCGGTGTTCGCGTACGGCGGCCTGGAGACGGTCACCATCGCGGCGGCCGAGTCCGAGCACCCGGTGCAGGGCGTCGCCAAGGCCGTGCGGACGGCGATGTGGCGGATCGCGCTCTTCTACATCGGTTCGATGGCGGTCATCGTCACCCTGGTCCCGTGGGACGACAAGGCGGTCGTCGAGAAGGGTCCGTACGTCGCGACCCTCGACCACCTGGGCATCCCGGCGGCCGGCGAGATCATGAACGTGGTCGTGCTCGTCGCCCTGCTGTCGGCGATGAACGCCAACATCTACGGCGCCTCCCGGATGGCCGGTTCGCTCGTCTCGCGCGGTCAGGGCCCGAAGGCCCTCGGCCGCACCTTCGGCGGGGTCCCCCGTCCGGCGGTGCTCGTCTCCTCCGTCTTCGGCTTCGCCTGTGTGCTGCTGAGCTACTGGCGCCCGGACGACATCTTCGTCTGGCTGCTCAACACGATCGGCGCGATCATCCTGGTCGTCTGGTTCTTCATCGCCGCCTCCCAGCTGGTGCTGCGCCGCCGCACCGAGCGCGAGGCGCCCGAGAAGCTGGTCGTGAGGATGTGGGCCTTCCCGGTGCTGACCTGGGTGGCGCTCGCCGGCATGGCGACGATCTTCTTCCTGATGGCCCGCGAGGAGGGCACGCGGGTGCAGTTGTACTGGACGGGCGCCCTGACGCTGGTGCTCGCCGTGGTCGGCTTCGCCCGCCAGAAGCTGCGGGGCCGGGTGGCCGAGGAGGCCTGAGTCCCCCACCCACGCCGTCCCGGCGCCGCGCCCCGTCGAGCTCACGCTCGGCGGGGCGCGGCGCCGTTTCCGACGGCGGCGCCGTTTCCGACGGCGGACCCGGGACCGGCCCAGGACCGAGGTCTGATCAACTTCGGCCGCACCTACTGTTAGCCTGCACTTGCATATAGCTTGCAACAAGAGGTCAGGCGAAGGGCTCGGCAATGGCGATCTACACACTTCCGGAGCTGCCGTACGACTACGCGGCGCTGGATCCGGTGATCAATCCGCAGATCATCGAGCTGCACCACGACAAGCACCACGCCGCGTACGTCAAGGGAGCGAACGACACCCTGGAGCAGCTGGAGGAGGCGCGCGACAAGGACCAGTGGGGCGCGATCAACGGCCTGGAGAAGAACCTGGCCTTCCACCTCTCCGGCCACATCCTCCACTCCATCTACTGGAACAACATGGGCAGCCCGAAGGACGGGGGCGGCGGCGAGCCGCTGGCCGCCGACGGCGTCGGCGACCTCGCCGACGCGATCACCGAGTCCTTCGGCTCCTTCGCCAAGTTCAAGGCCCAGCTGACCAAGGCCTCCGCGACCACCCAGGGCTCCGGCTGGGGTGTCCTCGCGTACGAGCCGATCAGCGGCCGGCTCATCGTCGAGCAGGTCTACGACCACCAGGGCAACGTCGGCCAGGGCTCGGTCCCGGTCCTGGTCTTCGACGCCTGGGAGCACGCCTTCTACCTGCAGTACAAGAACCAGAAGGTGGACTTCATCGAGGCCATGTGGCAGGTCGTCAACTGGCAGGACGTGAGCAGGCGCTACGCCGACGCCAAGGGGCGTACCCCGCTCATCGGCTTCTGAGGAACGTCCTGCTCGTGATCGTCTTCTCAACCTTCACGGGGCAGGCGGAAAAGAGGACGGCCCCCGCGGTGACGTGAACCGCGGGGGCCGTTCGCTCGCGCGCGGACTAGTGGAAGCTGGGGTCCGCCGTCCGGGTGCGCTTGATCTCGTAGAAGCCCGGCGTCGACGCCACGAGCAGGGTGCCGTCCCACAGCCGGGCCGCCGCCTCGCCGCGCGGGGTCGGGGTGACGACGGGACCGAAGAAGGCGACCTCGTCGCCGTCCGGGCCCGGCACCGCGATGACCGGGGTGCCGACGTCCTGGCCGACCTTCTCTATGCCCTCCGTGTGGGAGGCGCGCAGCTCGGTGTCGTACGTGTCCTTGTCGGCGTACTCGACCAGGTCCTCGGGCAGACCGACATCGGTCAGGGCGCCGACGATCGCCTCGCGGGTCGGGCCCTCGCCGTTGTTGTGGAAACGGGTGCCGAGCGCCGTGTAGAGCTTGCCGACGACCTCGTCGCCGTGCAGCTGCTGGGCGGCGACGACGACCCGGACGGGGCCCCAGGCCTTGGTCTCCAGCATCTCCCGGTACTCGACCGGGACCTCGTCGAGCCGGTTCTCGTTCAGCACGGCCAGGCTCATGACCTTCCAGCGCACGTCGACCGGGCGGACCTGCTCCACCTCCAGCATCCAGCGGGAGGTCATCCAGGCCCAGGGGCACAGCGGATCGAAGTAGAAGTCGGCGATGGTCCTGCTCTCGGACATGTCACTCCTCGGTACGGCCGTGGCGGAAAAGAAAAGGCGGAAAGAAGACGGTGGTGCGCCGAAAGGAGGGAACCCTCGGACGCCCGACGGCATTCCCGTGTCTCGGGTGACAGCTGCACATGGGAGGATCGGTGCTGTTTCGAACGCGCCACGAAGGAGTGACCGTGCCCGGTGAGAATCTGTCCCGCGACGAGGCCCACGAGCGGGCAGCGCTGCTGTCCGTCGACGGGTACGAGGTCGTCCTCGACCTGCGTTCCGCGGTCGGCGACTCCGACGAGGCGGTGCGCACCTTCCGCTCGGAGACCACGATCCGCTTCCGCCGCACCGGCGAGGGCACGAGCACGTTCGCGGACCTGATCGCCCCCTCCGTGACCGCGGTCACCCTCAACGGGCGCTCCCTCGACCCGGCGGTCGTCTTCGACGGCACACGGATCGCGCTCGACGGCCTCGCCGACGAGAACACCCTCGTGGTGGACGCGCGGTGCGCCTACAGCCGGACCGGCGAGGGCATGCACCGCTTCGTCGACCCGGAAGACGGCGAGGTCTACCTCTACACGCAGTACGAGCCGGCCGACGCCCGCCGGGTGTACGCCACCTTCGAGCAGCCCGACCTCAAGGCCCCGCACCTCTTCTCGGTGACCGCGCCCGAGGGCTGGACGGTCTGGTCGAACGGCGCGGGCGAGCAGGACGCCGAGGGCGTGTGGCGGTTCGCCGTGACGGCGCCGATCTCCACGTACATCACCTGTGTCGTCGCGGGCCCGTACCACTACGTCACGGACACGTACACGCGCACGCTGGCCGACGGGACCGAGCTGGAGATCCCGCTCGGCGCGATGTGCCGCAAGGGCCTCGCCAAGCACTTCGACGCGGACGACGTCTTCCTGATCACCAAGCAGGGCTTCGACTTCTTCCACGACAACTTCGACTACCCGTACCCCTTCGGGAAGTACGACCAGGCCTTCGTCCCCGAGTACAACCTCGGCGCGATGGAGAACCCGGGCATGGTGACCTTCCGCGAGGAGTACATCTACCGGGGCAAGGTGACGCAGGCGGCGTACGAGCGCCGGGCCAACGTCATCCTGCACGAGATGGCCCACATGTGGTTCGGCGACCTCGTCACCATGGTGTGGTGGGACGACCTGTGGCTGAAGGAGTCCTTCGCGGACTTCATGGGCTCGTTCTCGCTGGCCGAGGCGACCCGCTTCACCAACAGCTGGGTGACCTTCGCCAACAACCGCAAGGCCTGGGCGTACCGCGCCGACCAGCTGCCGTCCACGCATCCGATCACGGCCGACATCCGTGACCTGGAGGCCGCCAAGCTCAACTTCGACGGCATCACGTACGCCAAGGGCGCGTCGGTGCTCAAGCAGCTGGTCGCCTACGCGGGCCGGGACGCGTTCCTGGAGGGCGCGCGCCGCTACTTCAAGCGCCACGCCTACGGGAACACGCGGCTCGCCGACCTCCTCACGATCCTGGAGGAGACCTCGGGCCGCGACATGAAGGCCTGGGCGAAGTCCTGGCTGCAGACCTCCGGCGTGAACACCCTGACGCCGGCCGTCACCTACGACGCGGAGGGCCGGATCACCGAGCTCGCCGTCCTCCAGGAGGGCGACGAGCTCCGCCCGCACCGCGCCGCCGTCGGCCTCTACCGGCTCTCCGACGGGGAGCTCGTCCGGTACGCGCGGGCCGAGGCCGACATCACCGGGTCCCGGACCGTCGTCGACGACCTGGCGGGCGAGGAGAAGCCCGACCTCGTCCTCGTCAACGACGACGACCTCACCTACTGCAAGGTCCGCTTCGACGAGGGCTCGCTCGCCACCCTGCGCGCGCACCTCGGCGACATCACCGACCCGCTCGCCCGCGCCCTCTGCTGGTCGGCGCTGTGGAGCCTGACCCGCGACGGGCTGATGCCCGCCCGGGACTTCGTCGCCGTCGTGCTGGCCTTCGCGGGCCGCGAGACCGACATCGGCGTCCTCCAGATGGTGCACGCCTGGGCCAAGTCGGCGGTCACGCTCTACGCGGCCCCCGAGTGGCGCGAGGAGGGCGGGCGGCAGGCCGCCGAGGGCGCCCTGCGCGAGCTGCGGGTGGCCGAGCCGGGCAGCGAGCACCAGTTGACCTGGGCGCGCTTCTTCGCCGCGACGGCCTCCTCCGAGGCCGACCTCCAGCTCCTGGAGGGGCTGCTCGACGGCACGGCGAGGATCGACGGGCTCGACGTCGACCAGGAGTTGCGCTGGTCGCTGCTCTCGCCGCTGGCCGTGCACGGCCGCGCGGACGAGGCGCGGATCGGCGAGGAGCTGGCCCGGGACGACACCGCGACCGGCAAGCGCCACCAGATCCGCTGCCTGGCCTCGCGGCCCTCGGCGGCCGTCAAGGCGCAGGCCTGGGCGCAGGTCGTCGAGTCGGACACCCTGTCGAACGCGCTGGTCGAGGCGACCATCGCGGGCTTCGTCCAGCCCTCGCAGCGTGAGCTGATCGCCCCGTACACCGAGAAGTACTTCGCCGTGATCGAGCGGCTGTGGGCCGAGCGGTCGATCCAGATCGGCATGGACGTCGTCCGGGGCCTGTTCCCCGGGCTCCAGGACGACGAGGCGACGCTGGCCGCCACGGACGCCTGGCTGTCGGCGCACGAGACGGCCGCGCCGGCGCTGCGCCGCCTGGTCCTCGAGTCGCGCGACGACCTGGCGCGGGCGCTGCGGGCGCAGGCCTGCGACCGCCTGGCCGCCTGAGACACCCACCGACGACGGGGGGCGCGGGCTTCGGCCCGCGGCCCCCGTCGGGCTTTCCGGACCTCTTGCGCGCGCCCTTCATCGGCACTCGAACGCGCGTACTTTAGGGCGAGCTTGTCCCCAATTGTCGACGAGCGTGTAACAGAGGTTAGGGGAGCCTTCGGGGGCGGAAGACCCCCGGCATGAACCACAACACCCCCATCACCCCCCTCCCCCTCCCCGTCGCCCCCCGCACCACGGGTACGCAACGCCTGGCGTCCGCCGACCAGTTGAGGGCCCAGGGCATCCCCGCCGGTGAGGTCGCGGCCCGCTGCCGACCCGGCGCCTGGCAGCAGCTCCTTCCCGGCGTCTTCCTCCTCCAGCCGGGGCCGCCCACCAGCGAGGACCGGCTGCACGCCGCACTGCTCTACGCCCGCAGGACGGGGGCCGTCCCCCCGCAGGGCCCCGACGCGATGATCACCGGCCTCGCCGCCCTGACCCTGCACCGCTTCTCCTCCGCTCCCCCGCTCACCACCCTGGACCGGATCGACGTCCTGGTGCCGCGCACCCGGCGGCTGCGCTCGACCGGCTGGGTGCGGGTGGTGCGCGCCGTCGAGTCCCCCGAGCCGGCCGAGCTGACCGGAGTCCCCGTCGCCCCGGTGGCCCGCGCCGTCGCCGACGCGGTGTCCGGGCTCACGGACGCGGAGACCGTACGCCGGCTGCTCACCGAGGCGGTCCGCGGCGGGCACTGCGAACCGGGCTCGGTGGTACGCGAGTTGAGCCGCGCGCGGCTGCTCACCCGGCCACACGTGGTGGACGCGGTGGACGCGCTGCTCGCCGAGGGGCGCTCGCTCTCCGAGGAGCGGCTGTACGAGATGGTGCGCGAGTTCGCCCTGCCGGACCCGCTGTGGAACGTGGACCTGCGGCTGCCGGGCGGCCCCCACCTGGGCGGGGTGGACGCCTACTGGCCCGACCAGGCGGTCGCCGTCGAGCTGGACACCCGGGCGCCGCGACAAGAGGACGACGCGCTCTGGTCCGAGTACACCCGCAAGCGGGAGCACCTGGAGCGGCTCGGCATCACGGTCGTCCACCTCACCCCGCGCAAGCTGCGCGAGGCGATGGACCAGCAGGCCACCGTGGTGCGTACGGCCCTGATGGCCGCGCCCGACCGGCAGCCCGCCGCGTACGTCGTCGTCCTGCCGCGGTGAGGCGGCCTGCCGGGGGCTACTCCTTGGGGGCCGTGCCGCAGTACTCGGCCTCCACGACCGACATGCTGTCGCCCGTCCAGTCGGCGTTGAAGTTCAGGGCGAGCGAGTGCCGGCCGTCCTTGGTGGTCACGGCCTCGGAGGAGGAGCCGTGGATGCCGCCGCCGTGACCCCAGACCTCCTTGCCGCAGCTCAGCCGGATCTGCATCACTCCGAGGCCGTACCGGATCGAGGGGTCCATCCGGCCGGCGGCCACCGTGGTGGTCAGCTCCCGCTGCTCGGCCTTCGGGAGCAGGCGGCCCGTGAGCAGCGCACGGTAGAAGGTCTGCAGGTCGCGCGAGTCGGAGATCATCTCGCCGGCCGCGGAGGCGATGGTGGGGCTGAGCTCGCTGACGTCGTGGACCGGCGCGCCCGGATCGGCGGAGAGGGTGGACCAGGCGGGGGAGCTCGGGTTCGGCATCGTCACGTCGGTGCCGGGGACACTCGTGGCGCGGAGTTTGAGCGGCTTGATGATGCGGTTCTCGACCGCCTTGCCGTAGGGGCGGCCGGTGACCTTCTCGATCACCATGCCGGCGAGCACGTAGTTGGTGTTGGAGTAGTTCCAGTCGGTGCCGGGGGCGAAGTCCGGCGCGTGGGTCATGGCGATGTCGACGAGCTGCCGCGGGGTCCAGCGGTCGTAGCGGTGCTCCAGGAAGCCGGGGCCGAAGATCTTCGCCTGGAAGCCGGGGTCGGCGGTGACGCTGTAGACGCCGCTGGTGTGGTTGAGCAGCTGGCGGACGCTGATCTCGCGGCCGTCGTGGCCGTTGCCCCGGACGACACCGGGCAGCCACTTCTCGACCGGGTCGTCGAGGTCGAGCCGGCCCTCGGCCTGGAGCTGGAGGAGGACGGTGGCGACGAAGGTCTTGGTGATGGAGCCGACCCGGAAGCGGTCGTTCCCCCGGCGCTCGCCGGCGGTGCCGGTCCAGCCGCCCCGTCCGTCCCGCGCCTGGGCGACGACACCGGGGACACCGGCGTCGACCGCGGCCCGGAGCGCCTGCTGGGTGGCCGCGTGGTCCCGCTTCGCCGGTGCGGCGGCGAGGGCGGGGGTGGCGAGGGCCGTCGCGGTGAGCCCCGCGACCAGGGCGGCGGCGAGGACGGTGCGGGTCGTGCGTACGGCTGACATGCGGGCTCCCCTGTGATTCTGCTGTGCGTGTACTGCGGTCGGCGGGGAGGACCGCGGGGCCCGCGGGGTGGTTGAGCGGGTTGCGCCGGTTGAGCGCTTTTCAGCCGTTCGACGGATCGGCGAGCCGGGAGCGGCCGACCGGGGGCCGCTCGCGCCACAGGTCGAGGCCGATGTCGACGAGTTCCACGCGTTCCAGACCGGGGACGGCGTCGAGCGGGTACCAGGCGGCGAGATCCGTGGAACCGCCGGTCTCGTTGCGCAGCGCACCCCCGGTGACCTGCACCTCGTAGATGATCCGCAGCCCCTGGAAGTCTCCGGGGCCCGCGAGGCGGCGCAGCCACGAACGGCGGATGGAGTCGATGCCGAGAAGGGCGGTGGGTTCGGTGAGGTAGCCCGTCTCCTCCTCCACCTCGCGGACCACGGTCCGCACCGGCTCCTCGCCGTGGTCCATGCCGCCGCCCGGCAGGGTCCACCGCCTGGTGCCGTCGCCAGCCACCCAGCGGGCCAGCAGCACCTGCCCGTCCCGTACGCACACGGCGTAGGCCGCCACCCTCAACTCCTGCTTCATGAGCCGAGGTTAGAACCAGTACGTGGGGTACGTCCGGCCCGTCGCACGGGCCGCCCCGAGACCGACGGCGACCAGGACGGCACAGGCGAGGGCGAGAAGGCCGAGAAACAACCAGAACGGCGGGGACTGGAGGGCCACGATCACGGCGGTCGCCGCGGCGGGCGAGTGCGGGGTACGGGCCAGCATCATCACGCCCAGGGCGAGGCCGCCCGCGACGGCGGCGGTCCAGAAGCCGGGACCGGCCGCCGCGAGGACGGCGAAGCCGGTGAGGGCGGAGAGCAGCTGACCGCCGACGACCGAGCGCGGCTGGGAGAGCGGCAGGTCGGGGGCGCCCGCGACCAGGGCCATGCTCGCGGCGAGCGGCGGGATGAGCAGGGGCTGGTCGAGGACGGTCCCGACGGCGACCAGGATGAGGAGCGCGGCGACACTGCCGGCGGTGGAGAGGAGCAGGATCCGGGGGCGGGGACGCGGGGGCGGTCCCGGACGGCGGGCGGGGGCGGCTCCGGGAGCATTGCCGACTGGAGTGCCGGCTGGGGTGCCGGCGGCCGGGGTGGTTCCGGCGGGGCCCGGGGGCGCAACCGTCGCGGTTCCGGTGACGGGCAGGGTGGTGTCGGGGGCCGGGGTGGTGGTCACGGGGTCCTCGGGGTGTCGTCGGGCGGGCGGAGGCGTACGGGGTACGGCGCCGTGGCGGTCAGGCCGCGATCGGGTTGGCCGGTGAGTACTCCGGGGCCGACCAGCGCAGAGGGCTGCCGGCCGGGGTCTCGGCCGTGCGCTCGATACGGAAGCGGGTGACGCGTCCCTCGGGACCGTACTCGGTGTGGGCGAGGCCGCTGAGCTGCAGGGTCGTCCCGGTCTCCCAGTCGAGGAAGAGCAGACCGGCCCGGCCGTCCGCCTCCAGGTTGCCCAGGGTCAGGAACATCGCGTTGCCGGGGTAGTCGCGCCAGCTGAGCTCCCGGGGCGCGTCGACCCGGACGAAACCGGGGTTGCCGCCGCGATGGCTGGTGTCCACGCCGTCGGGGGCGGCGCTGGCCACGAAGAAGGTGTCGGCGGCACGGACGCGGCGCACCTGGTCGGGGCTCAGCACCTCGCCGTGCCGCACGGCGCCGGTCTCGGAGCGGGCGGGATCGGAGCCGTACCACTCCCGCTTCTGGAGGTATTTCGGGCAGTTGGAGAAGACCTGTTCGGCCTCGATCGTGAAGCCGCGCGCACTGGGGCGGGCGATGCCGTTGAGGCGCATCCGGCGACGGGTGCGGGGATCGAGGGCGAGGGTGCCGACGGGGGTGCCCTCGGCGGTGATCGCGCCGGCGAGCGGGTCGTGGGCGGGGACGCCGCCGGCGACCGAGACGCTGTGCGGGCCGGTGGCGCGGGCGAAGCCGGGCGTGCCGGTGAGGAGGGCGGCCCAGACGCGGCCCGCGAGGTCCGCCGCGCCGATCATCAGCATCGGCTGGGCCTCCAGGAAGGCGGCGGCGACGGGGCGGATGCCGGGGGTGATGGAGCGGCCCACGTGCTCGGCGAGGTCCTGGACGCCGAGGCGGGTCTGCACGGTGAGGGAGCCTTCGTGGTAGGCGGGGACGGGGTGCGTGGACCGGGTGCTCATCGGGTCCTCCTTCGGGTACGGGGCGGGGTGCGGGCCCCGGCGCGGGGGTGTTCCGGGTCGTGCCCACGCCCGCACCGCTGTCCGGCTGTCCGGCTGTCCGGCTGTCCGGCTAGAAGAAGCCGCAGGTGGGGGCCGACTCCGAGGGGGCCTCGGCGCCCTCCGTGCCCCGGGGGACCGAGATCTCCAGGCGGGTGCCGTCGGGGTCGTGGAAGAAGATGCCGCCGGAGGCCGCGCCCTCGCGGTGGGCCACGACGCCCTCGTACGCGAAGGCGGCGCCGCGGGCGGTGAGCGCGGCCTCGGCGGCCCGGACGCGGTCGAGGGACTCCGCCTCGAAGGCGAGGTGGTGGAGGCCGGCGCGGGCGGGGGCGTAGGAGTCGTCGGCCTGCTGCCAGAGGGTGAGGACCAGTCGGCCGTCCTGTCCGAGGAAGGCGAAGCGGCTGTCCCCCTCCTCGCCCTTGCCGAGGGCCTCGAAGCCGAGGACCTCGCCGTAGAAGGCGAGCGAGCGGTCGAGGTCGGTGACGTTGAGGCCGACGTGGTGGGTGGCGAGCGTGCCGATCGCGGTCATGGCGGTTCTCTCCCTGGCGTGGCCGGCCCACCTTGGGCTAACCTCTTAATTCGACTTTAGAGGTTAGACGCGGAGGGCGTCAACCGCTCACGTACTCTTGAGGGGTTAGTTCACCGAGGAGGGTTCACCGCCATGACCGCCATCGACCCACGGCCGCTCACCGGCGAGCCCGTCTCCCTGGACCTCCTCAACACGCGCTGGAACGAGGAGGGCGTCCGCCAGGACCTGCTCACCGGGGTCGAGGGGCTCGCCGTCTGGCTCACCGCCAACGGCCTGGAGGAGCGGTTCGCCGCCGACGCCACCACCCTGCGCCACACCCTCGCCGCCCGGGACGCGCTCGCCGCGCTCGTCGACCGGCCCGGCGACCCGTCCGCCACCGCCCGCGTCGACGCCGTCCTCGGCCACGGCCGCATCCGGGCCACGCTCACCGCCGACGGCCCCGGCGAGCGACCCGAGTTCACGGACCCCGCCTGGGGTCCCGGCTGGACGGCCGCCCGCGACTACCTCGATCTGCTGCGCAGCGCCCCGGACCGCATCCGGGCCTGCGCCCACGAGGCGTGCATCCTGCACTTCTTCGACACCTCGCGGAACGGCACGCGCCGCTGGTGCTCGATGGCGATCTGCGGCAACCGCGCCAAGGCCTCGCGCCACTACGCCCGGACGAAGGAGAGCTGACATCCCGGTTGGGGTGGTTTCGTCCCCGATGACGCAACGGGCGCGCTGGCGGGTTTGTGCCGCGGCGTAAACCCGGTCACCGGCAACTCTCCACAAACCCCTGTCATTTGCGAAAGGCTGAGCGGTCTTCCGGCACCGATATCCGGACCCTCTTCTTTCACAAACAGGGATGCTCATGACCACACCCGAAACTGGGAGCGCCATACCCGGGCGCTCGGCACACGGGCACAGACGTGCGGCGCGCATCGCGGCCGCCGCGGGACTCGTCGCCGCGCTCGTCGCGACCGGCTCCGCGCCCGTGCTCGCCGCCGACGACCCGGCGGTCACTCCCCCGGTCAAGGCCTCGGACTCCGCCGACAAGCTCGGCGCCATCGACGCCCAGCGGCTCACCGAGGCGCAGGTCGGCGGCCAGAAGAACGTGACCGTCCTCGTCGCCACCGCCCCCGGTGCCACCGAGCAGGTCGCCGCCCAGCTGGACGCCGTCGCCGGCGCCTCGGTCGGCAAGCAGCAGGACGCGCTCGGCTACGTCCGCGCCACCCTGCCGACCGCCAAGGCCGAGGCCGCCATCAAGGCCGCCACGAAGCTCTCCTCCGTCCAGTCCGTCGACCTCCAGGCCGAGATCCCCCTGGACGACCCGACGCCGGACGCGGGCGCCGCGACGGGTGCCGTCACCGGCACCACCGTCACCACGACGTACCCGGCCCCGGGCCGCGACACGCCGGCGAAGAACCCGTACAACCCCTCCCACGAGACGGGCGCGGTCGACTTCGTCAAGGATCACCCGAAGGCCGACGGCCGCGGTGTGACCATCGGCATCCTGGACTCCGGTGTCGACCTGGGCCACCCGGCCCTGCAGAAGACCACCACCGGCGAGCGCAAGATCGTCGACTGGGTCACCGCCACCGACCCGCTGACCGAGAGCGACGCCACCTGGCGCGCCCAGATCACCCCGGTCACCGGCCCCGTCTTCACCGCCTCCACGCAGAGCTGGACGGCCCCGGCGGGCTCGTACCAGTTCAGCCGCTTCACCGAGGCGGTCACCGCGGGCGGCGACCCGAAGGGCGACATCAACCGGGACGGCGACACCACCGACGTCTTCGGCATGCTGTACGACCCGGCCGCCGGAACCGTCCGCGTGGACACCGACCAGAACAACGACTTCACGGACAACGCGCCGATGAAGCCGTACAAGGCCGGTTTCCAGATCGGGTACTTCGGCACCGACAACCCGGCCACCGAGGTCGTCGAGAAGACCCCGTTCGTCGTGGAGATCCGCAAGGACGTCCCGATGGACCCGATCGGCGGCGACTGGGTCGGCAAGAAGGCCGACTTCGTCAACATCGGTCTCGTCGAGTCCTCGCACGGCACCCACGTGGCCGGCATCACCGCCGCCAACGGCCTCTTCGGCGGCCGGATGAGCGGCGCCGCCCCCGGCGCGAAGATCGTCTCCGCACGCGCGTGCACCTGGACCGGCGGCTGCACCAACACCGCCCTCACCGAGGGCATGACGGACCTCGTCGTCAACCGCGGCGTCGACATCGTCAACATGTCGATCGGCGGCCTGCCGCAGCAGAACGACGGCGACAACGTCCGCTCGCGCCTCTACACCCGCCTGATCGACCAGTACGGCGTCCAGCTGGTCATCTCGGCCGGCAACGAGGGCCCCGGCATCAACACGATCGGCGACCCCGGCCTGGCCGACAAGGTCCTCTCGGTCGGCGCGGCCGTCTCCAAGGAGACCTGGGCCGCCAACTACGGCTCGGCCGTCACCAAGAAGTACGCAATGTTCCCCTTCTCCTCGCGCGGCCCGCGCGAGGACGGCGGCTTCACCCCGACGATCACCGCCCCCGGCTCGGCCGTGAACACCATCCCGACCTGGCTGCCGGGCGCCGGCGTCCCCGAGTCGGGCTACACGCTGCCCGCCGGTTACGGCATGCTCAACGGCACCTCGATGTCCTCGCCGCAGGCGGCGGGCGCGAGCGCGCTGCTGATCTCGGCCGCGAAGCAGCGGGGCATCAAGCTCTCCCCGCTCACCCTGCGGACCGCCCTGACCTCCACCGCGCAGCGCATCCCCGGTGTCGCCGCGCACGAGCAGGGCGCCGGCCTCATGGACATCGAGGAGGCCTGGGAGTCGATCAAGGACGGCGCCACGGCGCACGACTACAAGGTCGAGGCCCCGGTCGACACGCTGATCTTCCCGGCCCCGCACACCGGCACCGGTGTGTACGACCGTGAGGGCGGCCTCAAGGTCGGCCAGAAGCGCGTCTACGACGTCACCATCACGCGCACGAGCGGCCCGAACCGGCCGATCGAGCACGAGCTGGACCTCAAGTACAACGACGGCACCTTCCGCATCCTCGGCGACGACGAGATCGACCTGCCGCTGAACAAGCCGGTCACCGTCAAGCTCCAGGCCCGCGCCGCCACCGCCGGTGCGCACAGCGTCATCCTGGAGGCCGACGACGAGCGCACCGAGGGCGTCGACAAGCAGATCCTCGCCACCTCGATCGTCGCGAACGACCTGGTCTCCCCGGGCTACGGCTTCTCCGCCACCGGCTCGGTGCAGCGCAACAGCAGCACGTCCTACTTCGTCACCGTGCCCGCGGGCGCCAAGACGCTGGAGGTCGCGCTGAGCGGGCTGAAGGAGAAGAGCCAGACCCGGTTCATCTCGATCCACCCGGTCGGCGTGGGCATCGAGGACAGCGCCACCACCATGTGCTACCCGCACTACAACCCGGCCAACACCTGCCGCCCGGACCTGCGGTCCTACGCGGACCCGACGCCCGGCGTCTGGGAGATCGAGGTCGAGTCCCGCCGTACGTCGCCGGACCTGGACAACCCGTACACCCTGGGCGTCTCCGTCCTCGGCGCCGACTTCGACCCGGCCGTGCAGACGGTTCCCGAGGCGAAGATCGGCACCCCGGCCGCGGTCCAGTGGACGGTCACCAACCGCTTCGCGGGCATCGAGGGCACGCTCAAGGGCGGCTCCCTCGGCTCGCAGAAGACCGAGACGCCGACCATCCAGCACCACGAGACGCACACCCGGACCGTCACCGTCGGCGAGGGCGTGGAGCGGCTCGACATCGGGATCGGCAACACCTCCGACCGGGCCGCCGACCTCGACCTCACCGTTCTCCTGAACGGCAAGCAGGTCGGCCAGTCGGCGGACGGCGACTCGGAGGAGTCCGTCTCCCTGCTGAAGCCGGCCGCGGGCACGTACACCGTCGTCATCGACGGCTACTCGGTCCAGGCCGCGGGCGGCACCACGTACGACTACAAGGACGTGTACTACTCGTCCGCGCTCGGCACCGTGAAGGTCGACGGCTCGAAGCCGGTCAAGCTGGCCAACGGCGCGTCCGCCCCGGTGGCGGCCGAGGTCCTGGTCGCCGGCGCCGCTCCCGAGGGACGCCAGTTCTTCGGCGAGGTGCAGCTGGTCAACAGCCGCGGCACCGTCGCGGGCACCGGCAGCGTCGTGATCGGCGCGGTCACCCCGTGACACCCTGTAGCACCAGGTGAGTGAGGGGCGGGTCCCGGAACCGGGGCCCGCCCCTTTCGTGTCCCGACCCTTGGACAATGGATTGGACAAGGTGGCACGGGACATACGCATCATGGACCGGCAGCAGCCTGCACATACGTACGGAGGAGTCCCCGTGAAGGTCGGAATCGTCGGAGCCACCGGTCAGGTCGGCACAGTCATGCGCAGCATCCTGGCCGAGCGCGAGTTCCCGCTCGACGAGCTGCGGCTCTTCGCCTCCGCCCGCTCCGCCGGCACCGTCGTGGACGGTGTCACGGTCGAGGACGCCTCCACGGCCGACTACACCGGCCTGGACATCGTGCTCTTCTCCGCCGGCGGCGCCACCTCCAAGGCCCTCGCCGAGAAGGTCGCCTCCCAGGGCGCCGTCGTGATCGACAACTCCTCCGCCTGGCGCCGCGACCCCGAGGTCCCGCTGGTCGTCTCCGAGGTCAACCCGCACGCGATCAAGGACCGCCCCAAGGGCATCATCGCCAACCCGAACTGCACCACGATGGCCGCCATGCCGGTCCTCAAGCCGCTCCACCAGGAGGCCGGCCTCACCGCGCTGATCGCCACCACCTACCAGGCCGTCTCCGGCTCGGGCGTGGCCGGTGTCGCCGAGCTGCGCACGCAGGCCTGTGCCGTGGCCGAGACCGCCGATCAGCTGGCGTTCGACGGCGAGGCCGTCGAGTTCCCCGAGCCCGCCGTCTACAAGCGTCCGATCGCGTTCAACGTGGTCCCGCTGGCCGGCTCGATCGTGGACGACGGCTCCTTCGAGACCGACGAGGAGCAGAAGCTCCGCAACGAGTCCCGCAAGATCCTGGAGATCCCCGGGCTCAAGGTCTCGGGCACCTGCGTGCGCGTCCCGGTCTTCTCCGGCCACTCCCTCCAGGTGAACGTCCGCTTCGAGCGCCCGATCAGCGTCGAGCGCGCCTACGAGCTGCTCAAGGACGCCGAGGGGGTCGTGCTCTCCGAGATCCCGACCCCGCTCCAGGCGGCCGGCAAGGACGCCTCGTACGTGGGCCGTATCCGTGTGGACGAGACCGTCGACAACGGTCTGGCGCTCTTCCTCTCCAACGACAACCTGCGCAAGGGCGCGGCGCTGAACGCCGTGCAGATCGCGGAGCTGGTCGCGGCCGAGCTCAAGGGCTGACCCGTACGACCCCCAGGAGGGGCGGCGACCCGTTGCGGGGAGCCGCCCCTTCGGCGTGCCCGGGGCGCGGAGCTGCGGCGACGGGCCGGAAAATGTTCCGTGCGCCGCCGAGCCGGCCCGTGGAAGGATGGCCCAAACGTCACGAAACCGAGGAGTTGACCGGGTGCCTGGCACAAACCTGACCCGTGAAGAGGCGCAGCAGCGGGCGAAGCTGCTGACCGTGGACGCGTACGAGGTCGAACTGGACCTCTCCGGTGCGCAGGAGGGCGGCACCTACCGGTCCGTCACCACCGTCCGCTTCGATTCCGCCGAGGCCGGTGCCTCGACCTTCATCGACCTCGTCGCGCCCGCCGTGCACGAGGTGATCCTGAACGACCGTGTGCTCGACGTCGCCGTCGTCTTCCGCGACTCGCGGATCGCGCTGCCCCACCTCGTCGAGGGCCGCAACGAGCTCAAGGTCGTCGCCGACTGCGCGTACACCAACACCGGTGAGGGTCTGCACCGGTTCGTCGACCCGGTCGACGACCAGGCCTATCTGTACACGCAGTTCGAGGTGCCGGACGCGCGTCGCGTCTTCGCCTCGTTCGAGCAGCCCGACCTCAAGGCGACCTTCCAGTTCACGGTGAAGGCGCCGAACGGCTGGTCGGTGATCTCCAACTCGCCGACGCCGGAGCCCAAGGACGACGTCTGGGTCTTCGAGCCGACGCCGCGGATCTCCACGTACATCACCGCGCTGATCGTCGGCCCGTACCACTCGGTGCACTCGTCGTACGAGAAGGACGGGCAGACGGTCCCGCTGGGCATCTACTGCCGTCCGTCGCTCGCCGAGTTCCTCGACGCGGACCACATCTTCGACGTCACGCGCCAGGGCTTCGACTGGTTCCAGGAGAAGTTCGCGTACGACTACCCGTTCGCGAAGTACGACCAGCTCTTCGTGCCGGAGTTCAACGCGGGCGCGATGGAGAACGCGGGCGCGGTCACCATCCGCGACCAGTACGTCTTCCGCTCCAAGGTGACGGACGCGGCGTACGAGCGGCGCGCCGAGACGATCCTGCACGAGCTCGCCCACATGTGGTTCGGCGACCTCGTGACCATGGAGTGGTGGAACGACCTCTGGCTGAACGAGTCGTTCGCCACCTACACCTCCGTCGCCTGCCAGGCCTCGGTGGCGGGCACCCGCTGGCCCAACGCCTGGACGACCTTCGCCAACGCGGAGAAGACCTGGGCCTACCGCCAGGACCAGCTGCCCTCCACGCACCCGATCATGGCCGAGATCAACGACCTGGAGGACGTGCTCGTCAACTTCGACGGGATCACGTACGCCAAGGGCGCGAGCGTCCTGAAGCAGCTCGTGGCCTACGTCGGCCAGGACGAGTTCTTCAAGGGCGTCCAGGCCTACTTCCAGGCCCACGCCTTCGGCAACACCCGCCTCTCCGACCTCCTCGGCGCGCTCGAGGAGACCTCCGGCCGCGACCTGAAGACCTGGTCGAAGGCATGGCTGGAGACCGCCGGCATCAACATCCTCCGCCCGGCGATCGAGACCGACGAGAACGGCGCCATCACCTCCTTCGCCGTCCGGCAGGAGGCCCCGGCCCTGCCCGCCGGCGCCAAGGGCGAGGCCGTCCTCCGCCCGCACCGGATCGCCATCGGCTTCTACGAGCTGGACGAGACCGGCAAGCTGGTCCGCACCGAGCGCCTCGAACTCGACATCGAGGCCGCCGGGCTGACCGCCGTACCGCAGTTCGTGGGCAAGCCCCGCCCGGCGGTCGTCCTCCTCAACGACGACGACCTGTCGTACGCCAAGGTCCGCCTCGACGAGGTGTCCCTGAAGAACGTCACCGCGCACCTCGGCGACTTCGCCGAGTCGCTGCCGCGCGCCCTGTGCTGGGCCTCGGCCTGGGACATGACCCGCGACGGCGAACTGGCCACCCGCGACTACCTGGAGCTCGTGCTCTCCGGTGTCGCCAAGGAATCCGACATCGGCATGGTCCAGTCGCTCCAGGGCCAGGTCAAGGCGGCCCTCGACCTGTACGCGGCGCCGGAGTGGCGCGAGGCCGGCCTGACCCGCTGGACCGAAGCGACGCTGGCGCACCTGCGGGCGGCCGAGCCGGCCGGCGACCACCAGCTGGCGTGGGCGCGCGCCTTCGCGGCGACCTCCCGCACCCCGCAGCAGCTCGACCTGCTGGCCGCCCTCCTGGAGGGCCGCGAGACGATCGAGGGCCTAGCGGTCGACACCGAGCTGCGCTGGGCCTTCGTGCAGCGGCTCGCGGCGACCGGCGTCTACGACGAGACGGAGATCGAGGCCGAGCTGGAGCGCGACCGCACGGCCGCGGGCGAGCGCCACGCGGCGACCGCGCGCGCGGCCCGCCCGACGGAGGCGGCGAAGGCGGAGGCCTGGACCGCGGTCGTCGAGGAGGACAAGCTGGCGAACGCCGTGCAGGAGGCCGTCATCGGCGGCTTCGTCCAGACCGATCAGCGCGAGCTGCTCGCCCCGTACACGGCGAAGTACTTCGCGTCGATCAAGGGCGTCTCGGAGACCCGCAGCCACGAGATCGTGCAGCAGATCGTGGTCGGCCTCTACCCGACGCTCCAGGTCTCGCAGGAGACGCTGGAGGCGACGGACGCCTGGATCTCCGAGCACAACCCGGCCCCGGCGCTGCGGCGTCTGGTGACGGAGTGCCGCGCGGGCGTCGAGCGCGCACTCCGCGCGCAGGCGGCGGACGCGGCCGCGGCCGCGGCCAAGTAGGCCGACGGGTGAGCGGCGGAGGGGCTCCGAACCATGTCGGTCCGGAGCCCCTTCGTCGTACCGGGGGGCGGTCCAGAGGATCGGCCCGGGGTCTTCATCCACGGACCGGCGGCCCCGAGGGTCAGCCCAGGGCCTTCATCCACTGCCAGCCGCCGGTGCCGATGGTGACCGGCGCGCCGAACCCGGTCGGGCCGCCCGGCAGGAACTCCAGGTTCTCGGCGGTGCCCGCGGTCCTGGTCGTCCACAGGTCCGGCGAGCCGTCGCCGTTCACGTCGCCGGACGTCACGACCAGGCGCCGGTCGGCCGGCGTCAGCGGGCCGCCGTCGAGGGTGCGGACCTCGACGAGCTCCTGGGTGCCCGCGGAGCGGTACTCCTTGACGGCGCCGGTGGCACGGTCGCGGGCCCAGAGATCGGCCCGGCGGTCGCGGTCGGCATCGCCCGGGGCGAGCACGTCGTACCCCGCCCACTCCGGCTTGCCGATCTTGACGGCGGCACGGGGGGCGAAGGTGGGCACACCGTCGACGGGGGCCGCGCCGCGGTGCAGCCACAGCCCGGTGACGCTCCTGGCGACGACGTCCGGCAGTCCGTCGCCGTCGACGTCCCCGACACTGACCGGGGTGACGCCGTCCGTCCAGCCGGTCGGCCGGCCGCCCATGGCGATGCGGGGGCCGAGCTCGCCGCTCCCGGTGTTGGGATAGACCCAGAGGGTGCCGCCGATCCGGGCGACGACGTCCTCACGGCCGTCGCCGGTCCAGTCGCCGCGGTGGCTGATCACCGCGTCGGCCCAGCCGCCGGTGCCGGTCTGGCGCTGGACGCCGACCCCGCCGCCGCCGATGCCGGAGTAGAGGCGAAGGTTGCCGTCGTCCTTGGCGGCCAGGAAGTCCGGGCGGCCGTCGCCGGTGAGGTCGCCCCCGGTGCCGGAGCCCGCCCGGGTCTCGGGGTGGGCGGCGGCGCGCAGCAGCTTGTGGTCGGAGAGCGGGGGCGTGCCCAGGGGCTCGGGTTCGATCGCGTCGGCGCGCACCGTGTGGAAGTCGCGGGAGCTGAGGAAGACATGGTCGAACTTCATGCCCTCGGCGGTGGTCGGCGCGCCCGAGTGGCAGGTGGCGACGTCGGCCTCGAGGCACGCGGCGGTGAAGTGGTCGCGGTCGTTCTCGTCGGCTTCGGCGAAGGGGCCGGTGCCGGGCGTGCCGTTGCGGATCGGGTCCAGCGTCGCGTCGTACGTCGCACCGGGGCCCGCGTTGAGGTCGCCGCCGAGGATCACCGGGATTCCGGCCGCCCAGGTGTCGATGTGGGCCATCACCTGGGAGGCGCCGTTGTCCGGGCGGATGTACTGGGCGAGGTGGGTGGTGCACAGCAGGGTGGTGCGGCCGTCGACGGGGGCGCGGGCGCAGAGCACCGAGCGCGCCTCCTCCCCGGTGGGCACCGTGAGCTGGGCCGTGTACTTCTGGACGGCCGGGGCCTTGACGAACAGGCCCTGGCCGAAGCCGGTGTCGGTGGTGGACCAGTGGGCGCAGCCGGAGGTGGCGGGCTTGGTGCTCGTCCACACGGGGGTGTAGCCGTGGCCGGCCAGCGCGGTGCGCAGCGCGTCCCACTGCCCGAAGCAGAGCTCCTGGAGCATGACGGCGTCCGCGTCCCAGTCCAGGACCTGGTCCCGTACCTTGGCGGTCCAGTCGGGGAGTTCCAGCGCGCTCCGGCAGGCGGAGGACTGGCCGCAGACGTTGTACGTGAGGGTGCGCACCGGCGGCGCGGTGACCGGGTCCACGGTGTCGGCCGCGGCCGCGGTCACCGTGCCGGCGAGCAGCGCCAGGACGGCGGTGAGCCGAACTCCCCAGCGCAGGGCGGTTCTTCGAAGGTGGGTCATTCGGATCAGCGTACTGATCGTCATGACGCGTAACGATCTTCGGGAGCCGGCCGTTGAGGTCCGCCCGGCGGGCGGGCGTCGGCGCGCTGCCGCGCCGCCGGGCGGAAGTCCGGGGGTCAGCCGCCGAGCGCCGTGAACCGGGCGCGGAGATCGGCCGCTCCCTGTTCCGTGAGCGCTCCGTGCAGCCGCATCCGGGCGACGCCGCCGTCGGGGAAGGCGTCGAGGCGGACGTGGGTGACGACGGCCTGGGCGGGCGGCTTGAAGCGGTGGAGGGTGTCGGGCTGGAGCCTGGTCCGGGGGATGATCTCGAACCACTCGCCCGTGTCGCCGTTACGGCCCTGGAGCGCGATCCAGCCGGCCGAGTTGCCCTTGAGGTAGGCGGTGTCGATCTCGACGGCGCGGACGGCGCCCTGGGCGGTGAGCCGGAAGCGCACCCAGTCGTTGGTGCCGCGCACCCGGCGGCGGCGGTTCTCCCAGCCGTCGTCCATCTTGCGGGAGGTGCCGGGCAGGATGATCTGGGTCGGCGAGGAGTAGAACTTGTCCGAGGCGTCCTCGTACGAACCGCCGTTGAGCACGGAGATCAGGTCGAGGGTGCCGAGCAGCTCCAGCCACTCGGGGTCGGGCACGACCTCGCCGTGGACGCGGAGGCGGGCGATGCCGCCGTCGGGGTGCTGGCAGACCCGGAGGTGGGTCCAGCGGCGCTCGGCGGTGATCGTGAAGCCGTTGGCGGCGTGGCCCCGGACGGGGGTCGGCGGGACCAGCTCCTCCCAGGCGGCGTCGAGCAGCTCCCGGGGGCTCGGCGAGCCCTCCACCGAGGTGGCCTGGATGCTCACCCGCTGCGGGTAGTTGCCGCGGAAGTGGGCGGTGTCGACGATGATCCCGCGGATCACGCCGGGGGCGCCGAGCCGGACGATCGCCCAGTCGTGGTCCTCCGGGGCGGGGAAGACGTTCTCGGCGTCGGCGCCGCGGCGTCGGCGGGTCTCCCAGCCGTCCATGATCTTGCCCTTGTGACCGAAGTGCTCCGGGTCGAAGACGGCCCGCTCGCGGACGAGGAGGTTCTCCCGCTCGGCGAAGAACTCGTCGTTCGCGGCGACGACCCCGGCGCCGAGCCTGCGGTCGGCGAGGTCGACCAGCTCGGTGAAGGGGAAGTCACCGGTGCGGTAGTCGGCGTAGGGGTCTCCGCCGGAGTAGGGGGCGGCGTCGTTGGCGTGCGGGTCCTGGCTCGGCTCGAAGGTCATGGCTCGACTGTGCGCCCGGGAGACCTGGTGGGTCCATCGAATGTTTTCGACAGGCCTGTTCAGTTCTTCTGAACGGTTTCGCGGTGGGCCGCCGCCTGCCGGAGCGCGGCGAGCACCCGCGCCACCGCCGGCCCCTCCTCCGCCCCGCGCCGTACCGCCGCGACGACATGGCGGCGCGGCTGGTCGGCGGCGAGGACGCGCATGACGACCCCGGTGCCGCCCCGGCGCTCGGCGGAGGCCATCCGGGGCACCAGGGCGATCCCCATCCCGGCCTCGACCATGGCGAGGATCGCCGTCCAGCCGGAGGCGCTGTGGGCCTGCTCGGGCACGAAACCGGCCGCCTCGCAGGCGGCGGTGGTGATCTCCGACCAGGGCCCCGAGCCGCCGAAGATCCACGGCTCGGCCGCGAGGTCGGCGAGCCGCAGTCCCGGCGCGTCGGCCTGCGGGTGCCCGGCGGGCAGCGCCACGTCGAGCGGATCGGCGAGCAGCGGCACCCGGCTGAACTTGGGGTCGCGCGCCGAGGGCGCGTGGGCGGCGAGCGAGAGCGCGAGATCGACCTCTCCGGCCGAGAGCAGCTCGTACGCCTCCGCCGCCTCCGCCTCCCGGATCCGGACGTCGAGCCCGGGGTGGGCGCTCCGCAGCTGCCGTACGGCGGGCACGAGGAGCGCGGGCACGGACGTCGAGAACGCCGCCACCCGCACCTGCCCCGCCTCGCCGCGCAGATATCCGTCGAGCTCGGCGTCGGCGCGCTCCAGCTGCGCGAAGACCACCTCGGCGTGCCGCAGCACCAGATGGGCGGCGTCGGTGAGTCGGACCCGGCGCCCCTGCGCCTCCAGGAGCCGCACGCCGAGCTGCTTGGCGAGATTGGTGAGCTGCTGCGACACGGCCGAGGGGGTCATGAGCAGGGCCTCGGCCGTCGCGGTGACGGTGCCGCGGTCACGGAGGGTGCGGAGGATCTGGAGCTTCTTGATGTCCCACTCGGTCATGGGGCGCAACCTATCCGGCCCTGCGCTCTCCGGTGGCCGAGGCCAGGGCGACCCCGCCCAGGATCAGGGCCGTGCAGAGGCCGCCGAGGACGCCGAGTTCCTCGCCGAGCAGGGCGTACGACAGGACGGCGACACAGACCGGCTGGAGGTAGTAGACGATCCCCGCGCGGGCGGCGCCGATGAGGGAGACGGCCCTGTTCCAGGCGAAGAAGGCGAGGGCGGAGGAGAGGACGCCGACGTAGACGAGCGGGCCGACGGTGCCGGCGGTGGGCTCGAAGCCGCCGCGGGCCGCGAGGTCGGCCGCGTACACCGGAAGCAGCATCAGGGCGCCGAGGAGAAAGGTCGCGTAGAGGAAGACCACCCCGCCGAGTCCGTCCGGGCGGCGCTTGAGCAGGGCGCTGTACGAGGCGAAGCTGAGCGCCGCGGCGAACATCCACAGATCGCCGGCGCCGAGCCGGGACGGAACCGTCCCCTTGCCGACCAGGAGCAGCACCCCGGCGCAGGCGATCACCATGCCGGTCACGCGCCGGGCCCCGAGCCGGGCGCCGCCGAACCGCTCGTACACCGCCATGACCACGGGGGACGCGGCCATGATCATGCCCATGTTCCCTGCGGAGGTGGTGAGTCCGGCCTGGTTGACCAGGGTGTTGTAGACGGTGATGCCCAGCAGCGAGGCGAGGGCGACGAAGCCCGCGTGACGGCGGATCAGACGGCGCTGCCGCCAGGTGGCCCGGGCGGCGAAGGGGGTGACGACGAGGATCGCCACGATCCAGCGCCAGAAGGCGGCCTGGACGGGCGGGACGGTGTCGTGCAGGGCGCGGGCGGCCACGAAGCTGCCGGACCAGACGACGGTGGCGAGCAGGGCGAGAAGCACGCCGAGGCCGGCGCCTCGGGCGGGCGCCGGCTTCCGGGTGGTGGCGGGGGTCGCGGTGGCGGGGGTCGTGGTGGCGGGGGTGGTGGTCGCGGTGGAGGTGGTGGTCGGGTGGCGGGCGGTGATCGGGCTCATGGCGCTCATGGCGCCTACCGTCGCACTCCCGAATCCTCCAGGTCCATCGAAACTTCCTGACCGTTCTTTTCAGCTGAGCTGAACGATTCGGTGGCGGTCCCCCGAGCCGGCTCCTTCGAGGCGGGCAGCCGGGGAGCGCGGGGGCTCAGCTGGCCCGCCAGGGTCGCGCCGAAGGCGATCACCATGCCGAGCACCTGCACCGGGCCGAGCGCCTGACCGAGCGCGGCCCAGCCGATGATCGCGGCGGTGAGCGGCGAGAGCGGGCCGAGGAGGGTGGCCGAGGAGGCACCCAGCCGCTCGATGCCGCGGAACCAGAGGAAGTACGAGATCGCGGTGTTGCCGAGGGCGAGGTAGGCGTAGCCGGCCAGGTTCGCGCCGGTCAGGGCCGGCGGGGCGCCCTCGATCAGGAAGGCGATCGGCAGGATGACCAGGCCGCCGGCGGTGAGCTGCCAGCCGGTGAGCGCGAGGGCGCCGACACCCGCCGGACGGCCCCAGCGCTTGGTGAAGACGACGCCCGCCGACATCGAGAGGGCGGAGAGCAGTCCGGCGACCACGCCGACGAGGTCGAGCGCGGCCCCGGCCTTGAGGACCACGAGACTGACGCCCAGGGCGGCGGCGACGGCGGTGACCAGGGACTTCACCGTGGGCTTGTCGCCCAGGAAGAGGGCGGCGAGGCCGACCACGAAGAGCGGGCCGACCGAGCCGACGACGGCGGCGACACCGCCGGGGAGCCGGTAGGCGGCGAGGAAGAGCAGGGGGAAGAAGGCGCCGATGTTGAGGGCCCCGAGGACGGCCGACTTCCACCACCAGGCACCCTGCGGGAGCTTGCGGGTGACCGCCAGGAGCAGGAGTCCGGCGGGCAGGGCGCGCATCAGGCCGGTGAAGAGCGGCCGGTCGGGCGGCAGGAACTCCGTGGTGACGAAGTAGGTGGAGCCCCAGGAGATCGGGGCGAGGGCGGTCAGGGCGACGACGGCGGCCTTGCGGGACATGACGGTTTCCCCCTCGATGCGTGCGGCGAGTGCCGGTGCTGCGCGCACCGAACTGGCTTGGCGATAATTAACTTACCACTAAGCTACTTACTTACAAGTGGCTTGGTTGCCATCGAGGAGGAGAGAGGGGAACACTGGGACGATGGAAACGCAGACCCCCGCCCACGACGCCGTCGACGCCATCGCCGACCAGTGGGCAGCCGTCCGCCCGGACCTGGACACCGTCCCCATGGCGGTCTTCGGGCGGATCTACCGACTGTCCAACGCCATGCGCGGCAGGGTGGACAAGGCGTACTCGCCCTACGGCATGGCTCTCGGCGAGTTCGACGTGCTCGCGACCCTGCGCCGCTCCGGAGAGCCGTACACGCTCTCACCCCGCGAACTGACCGCGACGCTGATGATCACCACCGGCGGAATGACCGGCCGGCTCGACAAGCTGGAGAAGGCCGGGCTGCTCACCCGCAGCCCCGACCCGAACGACCGGCGCGGGCTGCGGGTCACCCTCAGCGAGCGCGGCAGGGAGCTGGTGGACCAAGCGGTCGGGGCCGGCCTCGCGGAGCAGCGGGCGGCCCTCGAGGGCGCGCTCACCGCCGAGGAGGCGGAGCAGCTGACCGGGCTGCTGCGCAGGCTGCTCGCGACCACCGCGTGAAACCCCTGGACGCACGCGAGGGCGCCGCACGGTGGATACCGTGCGGCGCCCTCGGCGAAGCGGAGGAGGAGGCGGTCAGGCCTTCTTGGACTTGTCGAGCACCATCACCAGGCCGACGATGACCAGGAAAAGCACCAGCGGTGCGGCCACGAACAGACCGAGGGTCTCGATGACCTCCAGCTTGGGGGCCGGGTCGTCGCCGTCGTCGCGGGTGAGCGCGAGCGCGGGGGACGACATGAGCAGCATCATCAGCGTCGTACCGGCCGCGAGCGAGCCGGCGCGCAGTGCGTTCTTCTTGTCCACGGTGCAAACGTAGCGAACACCTAATCGGACCGCGCGCCCGGGGGTGCCGTACGGGCGTCGCGGCCCGCCGTACGGGCATGGAGCTCACGCAGCAGGGCGTGCGCCCGGGGCGAGGCGGCGAGCCGCTCCAGGGTGAGCGGCTGGCCGTCCGCGTCGGCGAGCGGCAGCCGCCAGTTGGGGTACTCGTCCCAGGTGCCCGGCAGGTTCTGCGGTCTGCGGTCGCCCACCGCGTCCGGCAGCCACACCCCCACCATGCGGGCCGGCGTGCCGAGCAGGAACCGGTGGACGGCCCTGATCTCGGCCTCCTCGTCCCCCGGGCCCTCCGGGAGCAGCCCGAGCCGCTGGAACAGGCCCAGCCACTCGGTGGTCTCGGCCGCGTCCGCCGCCCGCTCGCGCTCCAGTTCGCCGGAGAGCAGGCCGAGCCGGTGCCGCAGGGCGACTTGGTCGCCGGAGAGCCGGGCCGCGGTCGGGGGCAGGTCGTGGGTGGTGGCGGTGGCCACGCAGTCGGCGCGCCAGTCGCCCGCGGGCACCGGGCGGCCGGTGCCCGCCCAGTCCCGCTCGAACCAGAGCACGGAGGTGCCGAACACCCCGCGCCCGGCCAGCTCCTCCCGGACGCCCGGCTCGACCGTGCCGAGGTCCTCGCCGATGACGAGGGCCCCGGCGCGGTGGGCCTCCAGGACGAGGACGGCGAGCATGGCCTCGGCGTCGTACCGGACGTAGGTGCCCGCGGTGGGTTCGAGGCCCTCCGGCACCCACCAGAGCCGGAACAGGCCCATCACATGGTCGATGCGCAGCGCGCCCGCGTGGCGCAGGAGTTCGCGCAGGAGCCCGCGGTACGGGGCGTAGCCCGCGGCGGCGAGGGCGTCGGGGCGCCAGGGCGGCAGGCCCCAGTCCTGGCCGCGGGAGTTGAAGGCGTCGGGCGGGGCGCCGACGGACATGCCGGCCGCGAAGGCCTCCTGCTGGGCCCAGGCGTCGGAGCCCTCCGGGTGGACGCCGACCGCCAGGTCGTGGACGATCCCGACCTCCATCCCGGCCCCACGGGCGGCCGCGGCGGCGTCGGCCAGCTGCCGGTCCGTCAGCCAGGCGAGCCGGCAGTGGAAGTCGACCCGGGCGGCGAGGGCGGGATCGTCGCGCACGACGGCCTCCGCCGCGCGCGGGCCGCGCAGTTCCCCCGGCCAGTCGCGCCAGTGGTGACCGTGCCGCTCCGCGAGGGCCTGGTAGGTGGCGTGGTCCTCCAGGGCGCGGCCCCGCGCGGCGAGGAAGTCGTGGAAGTCGGCGCGCCGCCCGGGGCCGAGTTCCACGCTCCCGACGACGAGTTCGAGGGCGCGCCGCTTGACCTCCCACACCGCGTCCCGGTCGATCGCG
Organism: Streptomyces sp. NPDC017246; assembly: GCF_044331325.1. Classification (NCBI taxonomy): domain Bacteria; kingdom Bacillati; phylum Actinomycetota; class Actinomycetes; order Kitasatosporales; family Streptomycetaceae; genus Streptomyces; species Streptomyces sp. NPDC017246. Next base: position 448,468 of record NZ_JBIRMW010000001.1, read on the forward strand.
GCGCCCTTGCCGAGGACCCGTTCGCGCAGTTCGGCGGCCTCGGCGAGGATCCGGTCGAGCTCCTCGCGGTGCTCGGGGCCGACCAGGGCGTACTCGGGGATCTCCTCGATCCGCAGATGGACGGGGTCCGGGAAGCGGCGGGATGAGGGGCGGTACGGGGAGGGGTCGCTCGGAGCCCCGGGCACGCCCGCGTGGAGCGGGTTGACCTGGACGAACCCGGCGCCGTGGGTGCGGCCCGCCCAGGTGGCGAGTTCGCGCAGGTCGCCGAGGTCGCCCATGCCCCAGGAGCGGGTGGAGAGCAGCGAGTAGAGCTGGACGAGCAGCCCGTAGGCGCGGCGCTCGGGCCCGGGCACGCGCGGGGGGCTCACGATCAGGGTGGCCGTGGCCGCGCGCCCGTCGGGGGTCCGCGCCTCGACCGTGTGGACGCCGAGGGGCAGCGGCTCCCAGTCCCGGCCGGTGACGACGGCGCCGTCCTCGGTGGTGACCCGGAGCCGGGTGCCGGGCGGCAGGTCCGCGGGCGGGCGTACGGGTTCCCCGCCGCGCCAACGGACCAGGGTCGGGGGCAACAGGCGCTCCCGGTCGGCCCGGTCGGCGGCGTCGAGGGAGGCGGCGAGCGCTTCCGGTGTGGCCGCGTCCACGCCGAGGGCGCCGAGGACGGCCACCACGGTCGTGTCCGGCACGGGCACGGTGACGCCTTCGGAGGGGCGGTATGCGGTGGCGACGCCGTGACGGGCGGCGAGACGGGCCAGGGTCACTTCACACTCCGGGGGACTCCGCGCCGCCCGCACTTCCTGGGGCGGTGGGTTCGCTGGTGAGGGGGGTCGCGACCGTCAGAGGCGGTTCGCTGGTGAGAGGGGCGGCGTCGGGGAGCGGCGGTTCGCTGGTCAGCGGTTCGCCGACGGGGGCCGACTGCTGAGGAATCCGTATCCGTCCGAGGTGCGGGGCGGTCGTGGTCACGGGGGTCTCCCGATTCGTCTCGACAGGTGGGACCTGGGTAACGACTGAGACCTACCCACCGCACCTCGTTTTACCGGCGGAAAGTGGCGAAGTGACGTCACCTCGCCGACGGCTCGCCGGGCAAAGCCGACACATCGGCCACGCGCATTGACACCTCAGTGCGACGGGTGGTGGGCTCGTGACCCACTCGTTACCATCCGGCGGAGCGGCCGGGCCCGGCCGAAGGGAGACCCCGTGCACCTGGGGGGCAGGAAGCGCACCGCGACGGCCGTCGCCGCCGCCGTCATCGGCGGCCTCCTCGGCGGGGCGGTGCCGGGCTCGGCGCAGGCGCTCCCGAAGGCGGCGCCGTTCGCCCCGACGGCACCGACGGCGCCGACGGCCCCGGAGGACCCGTCCGCCCCGGTGACACCGGCGCCCCCCTCCCCCGCCACGGCGGACGCGGCCACCACGCGCGTGCCGCCCGTCTGGCCGCGCCCGCAGTCCCTGACCGCCGCCGGGCCCTCCGTACGGCTCGGGGACGAGGTGACGCTGCTCGCGGACGAGGACGCCGATCCGTACGCCCTCGCCGCCCTGCGCGGGCTGCTGCGGGCCGCCGGGGTACGGACCGTCCACACCGGGCTCCCGGGCCGGGGGACGGTCTTCCGGGTCTCGGGGCCCTCCGGCGAGGCCGCAGAGGACGCGCTGAGCGCCCTGCGCGTACCCGACCGCTTCGATCTGCCCCGCGGTGGCTACCGGCTCGCGACGGGCCGCCTCCGGGGACGCGACACGGTCGTCCTGGACGGGGTGGGCGAGGACGGCCTGTTCCACGCCACGCAGACGCTGCGTCAGCTCCTCGGCACCGGCCGGGAGATCCCCGGCGTCGTCGTCCGCGACTGGCCGGGCACGGCCGAGCGCGGGATCACCGAGGGCTTCTACGGACGCCCCTGGACCGCGGAACAGCGGCTCGCCCAGATCGACTTCCTGGGCCGGACCAAGCAGAACCGCTATCTGTACGCGCCCGGCGACGACCCGTATCGCGGGGCGCAGTGGCGTGAGCCCTACCCGGCCGCGCAGCAGCAGGAGTTCCGCGCGCTCGCGGAACGGGCCCGCGCCAACCACGTGACGCTCGGCTGGGCCGTGGCGCCCGCCCAGTCCATGTGTCTGACCTCGGCCGGCGACATGGCCGCGCTGACACGGAAGATCGACGCGATGTGGGAGCTGGGCGTGCGCTCCTTCCAGCTCCAGTTCCAGGACGCCTCGTACGACGAGTGGCACTGCGACCGGGACGCCGACACCTTCGGGAACGGCCCCGAGGCGGCTGCCGCCGCCCACGCGCGCGTGGCGAACACGCTCGCCCGGCATCTCGCCGAACGGCGGCCGGACGCCGAGCCGCTGACGGTGATGCCGACGGAGTACTACCAGGACGGCGCGACCGCGTACCGCACGAAGCTCGGCGAGGCCCTCGACACGGACGTCCGGGTCGCGTGGACCGGTGTCGGCGTCGTACCGCGCACGATCACCGGCGGCGAGCTCGCGGCGGCCCGCGGCGCCCTGCGCCACCCGCTGGTCACCATGGACAACTACCCGGTGAACGACTACGCGCAGGACCGGCTGTTCCTCGGCCCCGCCACGGGCCGGGAGCCGGCCGTGGCCGCCGGTTCCGCCGCCTTCCTCGCCCACGCCATGGAGCAGCCCGCGGCCTCCCGCGTCCCGCTCTTCACCACCGCCGACTATGCGTGGAACCCGCGCGGCTACCGGCCCCGGGAGTCCTGGCAGGCGGCCGTCGACGACCTCGCGGGCCCGGAGCCGGCCGCCCGGGAGGCACTGCGGGCGCTCGCCGGGAACGGCTCCTCCTCGGTCCTCGACCCGGCGGGCGAATCGGCCTATCTGAAGCCGCTCCTGACGGCCTTCTGGGCCTCCCGTACGACCACGGGCCCCGGCGCGGACGCGCGGCGCGAGAAGGCGGCGCGCGAACTGCGGGCCGCCTTCACCGTGATGCGCGAGGCCCCCGGACGGCTCGCCGCCACCGCCGACGGCACCCTCGACGACGAGACCGGCCCCTGGCTGGAGCAGCTCTCCCGGTACGGCCTTGCGGGCGAGACGGCGGTCGACATGCTGCTCGCCCAGACGGCGGGCGACGGCGCGGCGGCCTGGCGGGCGCAGTGGAGCCTCGAAGGGCTGCGGAAGGACCTCGGGGCGAGCCCGGTGACGGTCGGCACGGGTGTGCTCGACCCGTTCCTCGCGCGCGCGGTGGACCGGGCGACGGCCTGGACCGGCGCCGACCGGCCCCCGGCCGCCCCCGCCGACCGCGGCACCGGCTCGTACACCGTGCGGCTCGACCGGGCGCGGCCCGTCGAGGCCCTGACGGTGATGACCGAGCCCGGGGCGGGTGCGGGCGGCGACGCGCGCGTGGAGGCGTACGTCCGGGGCGAGGGCTGGCGGCCGCTCGGTCCGCTGTCGGCGTCCGGCTGGACACAGGCCGAACTCAAGGGGCTGCGGGCCGAGGCGCTGCGGGTCGTGTGGAGCGGCGACGGGCCGGCGCCGGAGGTGCGCTCGCTCGTGCCCTGGTTCGCCGACGGGCCGCGCGCCGGACTCGACCTGGCCCGGGCGGAGACGGACGCGGAGATCGGCGGCCCGGCGCAGCGGGTGGACGTGGAGCTGTCGGGCCGGCGCGCGGGCGAGGTGCGCGGGCCGCTGACGGCGAAGGCGCCGAAGGGCATCACGGTCGAGCTGCCGAAGCAGGCGGTGGTCGAGCGCGGTGCGCGGACGACCGTCCCGCTGAAGGTGTCGGTGGCGCCGGACGTGCCCGCGGGCGCGTACCGGGTGCCGGTGTCCTTCGCGGGCGAGGAGCGGGTGCTGACCGTGCGTGCCTTCCCCCGTACGGCGGGGCCGGATCTGGCGCGGGCCGCGACGGCCTCCTCCTCGGGCGACGAGACGGGGGACTTCCCGGCCGCCTCGGCGGTGGACGGCGATCCGGCCACCCGCTGGTCCTCCCCGGCGGAGGACGGCGCCTGGTGGCAGCTGGAGCTCCCCGAGCCGGCCCGGATAGGGCAGGTGGTGCTGCACTGGCAGGACGCGTACGCCTCCCGCTACCGGGTCCAGGTCTCGGCCGACGGGCGGGTCTGGCGTACGGCGGCGACCGTCGCCGAGGGCCGGGGCGGCCGGGAGTCGGTCCGGATGGACGCGGCGGACACCCGCTTCCTGCGGGTGCAGGGGGAGACGCGGGCGACCCGGTACGGCTACTCGCTCTGGTCGGTGGAGACCTATGCCGTGGCCCCGCCGGAGAAGCCCGCCGACCCGCCCGTGGACAAGCCCGTGGACAAGCCCGTGGAGAAGCCCTCGGAGGAGACCCGGGAGGCCACGCCGTCGGAGCCGTCACAGCCGCCCGGCCCCGGTGCGGGCGCGCCGGAGGAGCGGCCCGCCCCCTGAGGGATGTGCCGCTCCCGTGCCGCTCCCGTGCCGTAAAACCGCCCCGCGTACACGAAAGGCCCGGCTCAACCCGTCGTCAGCGCCCTCACGGGGGCGTCGGCGACGGAGTCGATCCGGGCCATCACATCCTCGGCTCCGTACGGCTGGAGGTACGGCAGCCAGCGGGGGTCCCGGTGTCCGGTCCCGATGATCCGCCAGGCCAGGCCGGTCGGCGGGGCCGGTTGGTGGCGCAGCCGCCAGCCGATCTCACGCAGGTGCCGGTCGGCCTTGACGTGGTTGCAGCGGCGGCAGGCCGCCACCACGTTCTCCCAGGCGTGCGTACCCCCGCGGCTGCGCGGGATGACGTGGTCGACGCTGGTCGCGACGGCCCCGCAGTACATGCAGCGCCCGCCGTCACGGGCGAAGAGGGCTCTGCGGGTCAAGGGAACGGGCCCCCGGTAGGGGACCCGCACGAAGCGCTTCAGTCGCACCACGCTGGGCGCGGGGACGACTTGGGTCTCGCTGTGCAGGAAGGCGCCGGATTCCTCGAGGCAGAGAGCCTTGTTCTCCAGGACGAGGACGAGTGCGCGGCGGAGCGGTACGACGCCGAGCGGCTCGTACGACGCGTTGAGGACCAGGACATGCGGCACGGATGCCTCCTATGACGCCGGCGGCGCGTGGCTCGCGCCGGGACGAACTGCTCTCAGTCTCTCCTCATGCCTGGTCGGAACGCCACCACGTACCGGGATCGGGGTGACGGGCCCGGCGTGTTCTCGACCACATCGGCATGTCTCCCTTCTCTTTTCCCGGGTGAGGTCCGTCTCTCCCTCGAACAGGGCTACGGGACCATGTCCGACGCCCCGTTACTGTGGAAGGCCTGCGTCCGCGATGCCTGGAGGTTGTCCCGTGTCCTGGTCCGCCCTTGCGGCTGCCACCGAACCCGAGCCCCTTCCGGTGACCTTGGACGAGGCCGCGGAGAAGGCGACGAACGCGGCGAGCTGGGTGGAGGAGAACTGGTCCACCTGGCTGAACACCGGTCTGCGCATCCTGCTGATCCTGATCGTCGCGCTGCTCCTCCGGATGGCGGTCCGCCGCGCCCTGACGAAGCTGATCGAGCGGATGAACCGTTCGGCGCAGGCGGTGGAGGGGACGGCCCTGGGCGGCCTCCTCGTCAACACCGAGCGCCGGCGGCAGCGCTCGGAGGCGATCGGCTCGGTGCTGCGTTCGGTGGCGTCGTTCCTGATCCTGGGCACGGCCGGGCTGATGATCCTGGGCGCCTTCAAGATCGATCTGGCGCCGTTGCTCGCCTCCGCCGGTGTGGCCGGTGTGGCGATCGGTTTCGGCGCCCGGAACCTGGTGACGGACTTCCTTTCGGGCGTCTTCATGATCCTGGAGGACCAGTACGGCGTGGGTGACTCGGTCGACGCCGGTGTGGCCTCCGGCGAGGTCGTGGAGGTCGGCCTGCGGGTGACCAAGCTGCGCGGTGTGGACGGCGAGATCTGGTACGTGCGCAACGGCGAGATCAAGCGGATAGGAAACCTCAGCCAGGGCTGGGCGACGGCGGGCGTGGACGTGACGGTCCGGCCGACGGAGGACCTGGAGCGGGTGCGGTCCGTGATCACCGAGGCCGCGGAGTCCATGGCGAAGGAAGAGCCGTGGAACGAGCGCCTGTGGGGTCCGGTGGAGGTGCTCGGTCTGAACGAGGTGCTGCTCGACTCGATGACCGTCCGGGTCTCGGCGAAGACGATGCCGGGGAAGGCGCTCGGGGTGGAGCGCGAGCTGCGCTGGCGCATCAAGCGGGGCCTGGACGAGGCCGGTATCCGGATCGTCGGCGGGCTCCCGGCGCAGGCCGAGGAGTCGGCCGCCGATCCGACCGCGGGCATGGCGGCCCCGTCGGCCTTCTCGTCGGCGACCTCGCCGCAGTCCGCGGCGGCGACCCCGCTGCCGAGGCCGGACCTCCACAAGTAACGACACGCGCGTACGGCGCCCCCGCGGGTAACGCTTTGGTTGCCTTCGGGGGCGTCTCGCGTGCCCGGGTATTGACGCCCCGGTGACGGCCGCCTTATTTTCCTCCCACCGAATAGGAAACTTTCCTAACAGTGATTCACCGTACGAGGGCAGGTGCGACCTCATGGCCGGTACGACCCCGGGAACCCCCGGCACGCCGCGTGTCCTGCGCGCCATGAACGACCGCGCCGCCCTGGACCTGCTCCTGGAGCACGGCCCCCTCTCGCGGACCCGGATCGGCAAGCTCACCGGCCTGTCCAAGCCGACCGCCTCCCAGCTGCTCGCCCGCCTCGAAGCGGCCGGGCTCGTCGTCGCCACCGGCACCACCGAGGGCCGGCCAGGACCGAACGCCCAGCTCTACGCGGTGAACGCGCGCGCCGCGTACGCCGCGGGACTCGACGTCAACCAGTCCCGCATCCACGCCGCCGTCGCCGACATCACGGGCGAGATCGTCGGCGAGTACGAGCTCCGCACCCCCGGCCGCGCGTCCTCCGGCGTCGTCCGCCAGGTCACCGACGCCCTCGACGGGGCGGTCAAGGCCGCCGGGATCACCCGCGAGGACGTCCGGCGCCTGGTCATCGGCACCCCCGGCGCCTTCGACCCGGCCACCGGGCGCCTGCGGTACGCCTCCCACCTGCCCGGCTGGCACTCCCCCACCCTGCTGGAGGAGCTGGCCGCCGTCCTGCCCATGCCGTTCGAGTACGAGAACGACGTCAACCTCGTCGCCGTCGCCGAACAGCGCGTCGGCGCCGCCCGCGGCCACGCGGACTTCGCCCTGCTGTGGAACGAGGAGGGCCTCGGCGCCGCCCTCGTCCTCGGCGGGCGACTCCACCGCGGCTTCACCGGCGGCGCCGGCGAGGTCGGCTTCCTGCCCGTGCCCGGCACCCCGCTCGTACGACAGGTCACCAAGGCCAACTCCGGCGGCTTCCAGGAGCTCGCGGGCGTCCAGGCCGTGCCCCGGATCGCCCGCGCCGCCGGGATCGAGACCCCCGAGCAGCCCTACGTACCGGTCGCGAGCGGGCTGCTCGCCCATGCCGTCGAGGCACACGGCGACGACCCCCGGTACGAGGAGCTGCTCGACCGGTACGCCGAGCGCGTCGCCACCGGACTCGCCTCGATCGTCGCGGTCCTCGACCCCGAGCTGATCGTGCTGTCCGGCGCCGCCCTCGTCGCCGGCGGCGAACCCCTGCGCGCCCGCGTGCAGTCCCAGCTCGCCGACCTCGCCGCCTCCCGGCCACGGCTCGTCCTCAGCGCCGTCCCCCGGCATCCCGTGCTGCGCGGCGCACTCGAAAGCGCCCTCGCCACCACACGCGACGAGGTCTTCGACACCTCGCGCTGACCCACGACCGTCCCACCCCGCCCCAATCCCCCCCCTTCGCCACAGGGAGACACCGTCATGCCCGTACGTCCGCGCAGAGCAGTCGCCGCGCTCGCCGCCACCGCCTCGATCGCCCTCTTCGCCTCCGCCTGTACGGGCTCCGCGAACAACGCGGCCTCCGACGACCCCAAGGCCGAGACCACCATCACCTTCTGGCACGGCTGGTCGGACCCCGCCGAGGTGAAGGCCATCACGGCCAACATCGCCCGCTTCGAGAAGACCCACCCGAACATCAAGGTGAAGGTCATCGGCGGCATCAACGACGACAAGCTGGGCCAGGCGCTGCGCGCGGGCGGGTCGAAGGGCCCGGACGTCGTCTCCTCCTTCACGACGGCCAACGTCGGCAAGTTCTGCGCCTCGGGCGCCCTCGCGGACCTGAAGCCCTTCATCGAGAAGTCGAAGCTGGACCTCGACAAGACCTTCCCGAAGGTCCTCCAGGAGTACACCCAGTTCGAGGGCAGGCGGTGCAGCCTGCCGCTGCTCTCCGACGCGTACGGCCTCTTCTACAACAAGGACGCGTTCAAGGCGGCCGGCCTCGACCCGAACGCCCCGCCGAAGACCTGGTCCGAGTTCGCCAAGGTCGCCAAGACGCTCACCAAGACCAAGGGCGACTCCTACGAGCGGCTCGGCTTCATGCCGACCTACCTCGGCTACGAGACCGTCGTCTCGCACTACATGTCGCAGTGGGACCACACGTACTTCGACCAGGACGGCAAGTCGAACATCGGCAAGGATCCGGCCTTCGCCGAGATGATGACGTACCAGAAGTCGCTGGTCGACAGCCTCGGCGGCTTCGCGAAGCTCGACAAGTACCGCACGACCTTCGGCGACGAGTGGGGCGCGAAGCACCCCTTCCAGACCGGCCAGGTCGCGATGCAGCTGGACGGCGAGTGGCGGCTGAAGTTCGCCAAGGCCGCGAACGTCGGCTTCGAGATCGGCGTCGCCCCGCTGCCCGTCGCCGACGACGAGATCGCCGAGTACGGCAAGGGCTACCTCTCCGGCACGATCATGGGCATCGCCCCGCAGAGCAAGAAGCAGAACGCGGCCTGGGAGCTGGTCAAGTACATGACCACGGACACGGACGCCGTGGTCGGCTTCGCCAACGACATCGGCAACGTGCCCTCCACGCTGGAGGCGCTGAAGTCCCCGAACCTGAAGTTCGACCCGCGCTTCAAGACCTTCCTGGACATCGCCCGGCACCCCGCGTCCACCACGTCGGACGGCGCGGTCAACGGCTCCGCCTACCAGGACACCATCCAGAAGTTCGCCCAGCAGTACGAGAAGGGCCAGGTCCCGGACCTGAAGAAGGGCCTCGCCGACACCGCGGCCCAGATCGACCGCGACATCGCAGCGGCGAAGTGACGGCCGGAACCCACCCATGAGCACGGACACCCTGCCCGCGAAGGAGGCGGCCGCCCCGGCCGCCCCCTCCCCCGGAGGACGGAACACGCTGCGGTCGAGGCGCCGGCGCAACGCCCTCCTCACCCTGGCGTTCATGGCGCCCTGGCTGATCGGATTCGGCTTCTTCTTCGCCTATCCGCTCCTCTCCACGCTGTACTTCTCCTTCATGAGGTACGACGGCCTCAACCCGCCGGAATGGCGGGGCGTGGAGAACTGGACGTACGTCTTCACCGACTTCCCCCAGTTCTGGCCGGCCCTGCGGAACACCCTCTGGCTCGGCGTCGTCATGGTCGCCTGCCGGGTGCTGTTCGGCCTCGGCGTCGGCCTGCTGATCACCAAGATCAAGAACGGGGCCGGCGTCTACCGCACCCTCTTCTACCTGCCGTACCTGGCGCCGCCGGTGGCCGCCACACTGGCCTTCGTCTTCCTGCTCAACCCCGGCACCGGCCCGGTCAACTCGCTCCTGGAGGCGGTCGGCCTCCCCGCCCCCTCCTGGTTCAACGACGCCGACTGGTCCAAGCCCGCGCTGACCGTCCTCGCCGTGTGGGGCGTCGGCGACCTCATGGTCATCTTCATGGCCGCCCTGCTCGACGTGCCGAAGGAGCAGTACGAGGCCGCCGAACTCGACGGCGCGTCCCCCTGGCAGCGGTTCCGCTTCATCACCCTGCCGAACATCTCGCCGATCGTGCTCTTCGCGGTCGTCACCGGGGTCATCGGCGCGATGCAGTACTACACACAGCCGATCGTGGCCGCGAAGGTCGCCTCGGGGAAGATGGGCGGCTCCGGCGAGGTCTTCGTCCCCGGCTACCCGGACGACTCCACGCTGACCCTCCCGCAGCTGGTCTACAACCTCGGCTTCAGCCAGTTCAACTACGGCGCCGCCTGCGTCGTGGCGCTGGTGCTCTTCGCCTTCTCCATGGCCTTCACCGCGCTCCTGATGCGCCGGCGCGGCGGCCTGATCGGCTCGGGTGACTGACACATGACGACCACAACCGCTCCCGCCCGTCCCTCGGCGAGCCCCGCCGAGAAGAAGGCCCGCCGCAGATCGCTGCTGCACTGGATCGCCGTGCACTCGCTCGGCATCGCCGCGGCCCTGTTCTTCGTGCTCCCGTTCGTCTTCGTCCTCCTGACCTCCCTGATGAGCGACCAGCAGGCGCTCACCCGGGACCTGACGCCGAACTCCTGGCACTGGGACAACTACGTCCGGGTCCTCGAGACGCCCGGCTTCCTCACCTGGTGGAAGAACTCGCTGCTGTACGCGGGGCTCGGCACCGTCCTCGTCGTGGTGTCCTCGATACCCGTGGCGTACGCGCTCGCCAAGTTCCGCTTCCGCGGCCGGCACCTGTCGCTGCTGCTGGTCATCTCGATGATGATGCTGCCGCCGCAGGTCGTGATCATCCCCATGTACCTGTTCTGGGCCCAGCAGATGGACCTCTCCGGCACGCTGTGGCCGCTCATCGTCCCGATGGCCTTCGGCGACGCCTTCGCCATCTTCCTGCTGCGCCAGTTCCTGCTGACCATCCCGAACGAGTACATCGAGGCCGCGAAGATCGACGGGTGCGGCGAGTTCCGCACCCTGATCCGGGTCGTCCTCCCGATGGCGAAGCCCGGCATCGCCGCCGTCGCCCTCTTCCAGTTCTTCTACTGCTGGAACGACTACTTCGGGCCGCAGATCTACGCCTCCGAGAACCCGGGCGCCTGGACGCTCAGTTACGGCCTGGAGTCCTTCAAGGGCGCGCACCACACCGACTGGAATCTGACCATGGCCGCGACCGTCCTGGTCATGGCCCCTGTGATCCTCGTCTTCTTCTTCGCCCAGAAGGCGTTCGTCGAGGGAGTCACACTGACCGGAGTGAAGGGCTGAATCACACCATGAAGCTCACTGTCGTGGGGGGCGGTTCCACCTACACCCCCGAACTGATCGACGGCTTCGCGCGGCTGCGCGACACCCTGCCCATCACCGAACTCGTCCTCGTCGACCCGGCCGCCGAGCGGCTGGAGCTGGTCGGCGGCCTCGCCCGCCGCATCTTCGCCAAGCAGGACCACGCGGGGAAGATCGTCACCACCACCGACCTCGACGCCGGGGTCGAGGGCGCCGACGCCGTCCTGCTCCAGCTGCGCGTCGGCGGACAGGCCGCCCGTCAGCAGGACGAGACCTGGCCGCTGGAATGCGGCTGCGTCGGCCAGGAGACCACCGGCGCCGGCGGTCTCGCCAAGGCGCTCCGGACGGTCCCGGTGGTCCTGGACATCGCCGAGCGGGTCCGGCGCACCAACCCGGACGCCTGGATCATCGACTTCACCAACCCCGTCGGCATCGTCACGCGCGCGCTGCTCCAGGCCGGGCACAAGGCCGTCGGCCTGTGCAACGTCGCCATCGGCTTCCAGCGGAAGTTCGCCGCGCTCCTCGGTGTGACCCCGTCCGAGGTCCACCTCGACCACGTCGGGCTCAACCACCTGACCTGGGAGCGCGCGGTACGCCTCGGGGGGCCCGAGGGCGAGAACGTGCTGCCCCGGCTGCTCGCCGAGCACGGCGACGCGATCGCCGACGACCTGCGGCTGCCGCGCCCGGTCCTGGACCGGCTCGGTGTCGTCCCCTCGTACTACCTGCGCTACTTCTACGCGCACGACGAGGTCGTCCGGGAGCTCGGCACGAAGCCCTCGCGGGCCGCCGAGGTCGCCGCCATGGAGAAGGAACTCCTGGACATGTACGGGGACCCGGCGCTCGACGAGAAGCCGGCCCTGCTCGCCAAGCGCGGCGGCGCCTTCTACTCGGAGGCGGCCGTGGACCTTGCCGCCTCCCTGCTGGGCGGCGGAGGCTCGCCGTACCAGGTGGTCAACACGTACAACAACGGCACGCTGCCGTTCCTGCCGGACGACGCCGTCATCGAGACGCAGGCCGCGGTCGGCGCGCACGGGGCGGCGCCGCTGCCGGTCGCGCCGGTGGACCCGCTGTACGCCGGTCTGATCGCGAACGTCACGGCCTACGAGGACCTGGCGCTCGAAGCGGCGCTGCGCGGTGGCCGGGACCGGGTGTTCAAGGCGCTGCTCGCCCATCCGCTGGTGGGGCAGTACGCGTACGCCGACGGGCTCACCGACCGGCTGATCGCGCACAACCGGGAGCACCTCGCGTGGGCGTGAACCTGGACGGCGTCCTCCTCGCGATCGACGCGGGGAACAGCAAGACCGACGTCGCGGTCCTCTCCCGGGGCGGCACCGTCCTGGGCGCGGCCCGCGGCGGCGGGTTCCAGCCGCCGGTGGTGGGGGTGCCGACGGCCGTCGACACCCTGGCGGAGATCGTCGGGCGGGCCTGGGAGGAGGCCGGCGGCGCCGGCCGCTCCCCCGCGTTCGCCCATGTCACGGCCTGTCTCGCCAACGCCGACCTGCCCGTCGAGGAGACGGCCCTGCAGGCCGCGCTCCTCGCCAGGGGCTGGAGCCGGTCGGTGCGGGTGCACAACGACACCTTCGCCATCCTGCGAGCCGGGCTCGACGAGCCCCGCGGGGTCGCGGTGGTGTGCGGGGCGGGGATCAACTGCGTCGGGATGACCCCCGACGGGCGGACCGCCCGCTTCCCGGCGATCGGGAAGATCTCCGGGGACTGGGGCGGCGGCAGCGCCATGGCCGAGGAGGCGCTCTGGTCCGCGGCGCGCGCCGAGGACGGGCGCGGCGCGCCGTCCGAGCTGGCGCGCGCGCTGCCCGCGCACTTCGGTCTGGAGACGATGTACGCGCTGATCGAGGCGCTGCACCTGGGGCTCGTGCCCCTGGTGCGGCGGCACGAGCTGACGCCCGTCCTGTTCCGGGTGAGCGCGGCGGGCGACCCGGTCGCGCTCTCGCTGGTCCACCGGCTCGCCGAGGAGGTCGTGGCGCTGTCGGCGGTCGCGCTCGGCCGGCTCGGCCTGCTGGACGAGGCGGCTCCGGTGATGCTGGGCGGCAGCGTGCTCGCCGCGCGTCACCCGCAGCTGGAGGAGCGGATCCGCGAACTCCTCGCCGAGCGGGCGCCGAAGGCCGTCATCGGCTTCGTGACGGCGCCGCCGGTCCTCGGGGCGGGGCTGCTCGCCCTGGACGAGGTGGCGGCGGCTCCGGCGGCGACGGCTCTGCTGCGGCGGCACTACGGGGCCTGAACAAGACGGTTCGCGGGGCGCTTCCTCTGTCCGGGGAGGCGCCCCGCAGTCGTGTTCACCTGTTCGAGCGACGTCCGGAACGGAACCGATCACGGCCCGGCGACGTATTCAGAGTGAGGGGTTCGCCCGGGGATGTGCCGGGGGCATGCGGCACGATAGGAACAAGATCGGGTCAATCCCGGTGTGCGGACGGCCCCCTGAGGCCATACTGCAGGCCGGACCGGCCGAAGTCTGCGACCACAGGGGGAGGTCACGTGACACACCCGCCGAACGCGCCCGCCGCACCGGCGGCACAGGGCACGGCGCCCGCGCCCGCACGCCCGGCCGGCGTGCCCGCGCAGCCGTCGCCCGTGCCCGGCGCCGCCCCGCCCGCGGGGCGTGGGGCCTGGGCCGTGGGACGGGAGCGCCTGCGGGTCGCCACGACGACCGAGCCCGGCCGGCTCCAGATCCTGGGGGCCGTCCTCGCACTGCTCGTCGTCGCGTTCGGAGCCGTCACCGCCCTCCAGGTCGACGACCGGGCCACCGCCGCCGACGACGTCGTCAGCCGCAGCCAGCCGCTGTCCGCCGACGCCGCCGCGATCTACCGCTCCCTCGCCGACGCCGACACCACGGCCGCCAGCGGCTTCCTCGCGGGCACCCTGGAGCCCGAGGAGTCCCGCAAGCGGTACGACCGGGACATCGCCACCGCCGCGCGGCTGCTCGTCAAGGCCGCCGCGAGCACCGACGGTTCGGGCGAGTCGGCCCGCGAGATCGCCACGCTCAACGAACAGCTCCCGCGCTACACGGGCCTGATCGAGCGGGCCCGGGCCGCCAACCGGCAGGGCCTGCCGCTGGGCGGGGCCTATCTGCGGTACGCCAGCCAGCAGATGACCAGCACCCTGCTCCCCGCCGCCGAGCGGCTGTACGCGGCCGAGACGGTGCACCTCCAGGAGGACGACGAGTCGGCCCGCACCTGGCCGTTCCTCTCGCTCGGCCTCGGTCTGCTCACCCTCGCCGTCCTCGTCTGGGCCCAGCGCCGCAACTACACCAGGACGCACCGGGTCTTCAACCACGGACTGCTCGCCGCCAGCGCCGCCGCGGTGGTCGTCGTGCTCTGGCTGCTCGCCGCGCACACGATCGCGCGCACCGGACTCGACAGCGCGCGCGTGCACGGGCAGGAGTCCCTCCAGGTCCTCAACTCCGCCCGGATCAGCTCGCTCACGGCCCGCGCCAACGAGAACCTGACGCTGGTCGCCCGGGGCGCCGTCCTCACCGAGGACGGCAAGAACGACAAGTACGAGGCCGAGTACACGTCGAGCATGGGCGCCCTCACGGACGCGCTCGCCACGGCACGGGGGTGGGCCGACGACGACGCCGGCCGCGGCCCGGTCGACGAGGCCGCCGCCCGCACCGCCGAATGGAAGCAGCGCCACAAGGACGCCCGCGCCAAGGACGAGGCCGGCGACTACGACGGCGCCCTCGGCCGGATCGTCGGCTCGAAGGAGTCGGGGCAGTCGACGGGGCAGTCTTTCGACCAAGTCGACGCGGCCCTGGAGCGCGCCCTCGCGCACGAGCAGACCGAGTTCACCCGCTCCGCGGCCGACGCCCGGGACGCGCTGACGGCGCTGCCGCTGGGCGCGGCGGCCCTCGGGATCCTGGGCGCGGCGGGCGCCGTGCTCGGCATCAACCGCAGACTGTCGGAGTACCGGTGAGAGGGGGCGGGATGCCGAACGGCACGTACCCGCTGGTGCGGCGGACGGCGCTGCGGTTCCGGGGCTGGGGCGGAGTGGCCGCCATGGCCGTGGCCTGCGGGCTCACCGCCTCGCTCACCCTGCTTCCGCTGGCCCACGACGGCGGGGCGGCGGCCGCGCCCGGGACCCACGGCACCGGCGTCGGCACCGGGGTCCAGATCAAGGCGGACACCTGCGAGAAGCCCTGGGCCTCCCTCACCCCCTCGTCGGCGGACGGACCGACGATCGAGGCGATCAGGAAGCGCGGGAAGCTCGTCGTCGGCGTCGACCAGTCCAGCTACCGCTGGGGCTACCGGAACCCGGAGACCCGCGCCCTCGAAGGCTTCGACATCGATCTGGCACGGGCCGTCGCCAAGGACATCCTGGGCAGCGAGAACGCCGTCATCTTCCGGGCCATCCCCACCAACCAGCGGATCGCCGCCCTCGACAGCGGCAAGGTCGACCTCGTCGTGCGCACCATGACGATCAACTGCAAGCGGATCCAGCAGGTCGCCTTCTCCACCGCCTACTTCCAGGCGGGCCAGCAGGTCCTCGCACCGAAGCTCGCCAAGGACATCACCGGCTACGACGCCTCGCTGCGCGGCAAGCGGGTCTGCACCGCCGAGGGCTCCACGGCCTACGAGGCCCTGGAGGAGAAGTCCTTCGGCGCGCTCTTCAAGGACGAGGGCGACGGCACCAAGGACGACAAGGACCTGCTGACCGTCCCCAACCAGCTGGACTGCCTGGCCAGGCTCCAGATGGGCGAGGTCGACGCGGTCGTCACCGACAACGCCCTGGCGGCCGGCCAGGCCGCGCAGGACCCCGCGGTCGAGCTCAAGGGCACGCCGTTCACCACCGAGTTCTACGGAGTGGCCGCCAAGCTCGGCAACGACGACCTGGTCCGCCGGGTCAACCAGGTCCTCGTGCGCTACCGGCAGGGCCCCTGGCAGCAGGCGTACAAGAACTGGCTGGAGAAGGACCTGCCCGGGATAACCGGGCCGCCCCCTCCGCTGTACAAGTAGCCCCGTACACGCCCCCGTACGGACAGCCCCGTACGCATGAGCCCTGTACACGGAGAGGAAGAGGTGATCGATGGGCGTCACGGGACCCCCTGGGCCGGTGATGGACCGGGACGAGGTGGACCGTGCGCTGGCGCGGCTCGGCGCCGAGCACAAGGCGGTCGAGGACTCGCTCCTCGCGCTCCAGGACCACGCGGGCCGGAGACTGCTCGAAGGGGCCGAGCTGACCGGCGCGACCCGGGACCGCTGGGTGGCGACCGAGCGGACCATCACCCTGCTCTGGACCTGCTTCGACGTGTACACCGGAGCCCTGCGGGACGCCCGTGAGGTGCGCTCCCGGCGCCGCTGGCCCGGCCGCGAGGAACTCGTGGAGCTGACCGACCGGCTGCGCGGCGAGAGCGTCCTCGTCGCGGGCGGGGCGGGTGAGCAGGGGCTGCTCACCGAGCGGTTCACGCTGGAGGGCCTCGTCCGGCGGATGAACGAGCTGTACGCGTCCTCGCTCGACATGGTGGTCACCGCCGACGCCGTCTGGTCGGCGCTGCCCGCCCGGATAGACCTTCTCGCCGCCGAGCTGGGCCGGACGCGTTCGCTCGCCCACTCCGTCGGTGTACGGCCCGGGGAGCACCCGGCCGGCGACGAACTCGAGGACATCACCGCCGAGCTGACCGCGCTCCGCTCCCAGGTGGTGACCGACCCGCTGACCTTCTGGCGTCCGGCGGTGGGGAGTTCGGCGCCCGGCGGGGGCCGCCCCGACACCGAGCGGTACGACCGGGCCGCGCTGGCCCTTGAGGACATCCGGCGGGAGATCGAGGCGGTGCTCGCGGTCCGGCAGGACTCCGAGGACCGGCTGCTCCGGCTGCGTGACGTGCTCTCGCGCGCGGACCGTACGCTCGCCGAGGCGCGGGCCGCGCGCGGCGAGGTCCTGGCGAAGATCGCCGCCTCCGAGGTGCCGGCCGTCAGCGGGCCGCCGATCGTCCTCCAGGAGCGGCTCGCGGCCGCCGCCGACTACCGCAGGCACGCCCAGTGGCACCGGCTCTCCCCGCTCCTGGAGTCCCTGGAGCGGGAGGCGGAGGACGAGCTGATGCGGGCCCGGGAGTCGCTGACCGCGGTCACGGCACCGCTCGCGGTCCGGGCCGAGCTGCGCGGCCGGCTCGACGCGTACAAGGCGAAGGTGGCGCGGCTGGGCGCGGCGGAGGACCCGCTGCTCATGGAGCGGTACGACGCGGCCCGCCGGATGCTGTGGAGCGCGCCCTGCGATCTGCGGGTCGCGGAACAGGCCGTGCTGCGCTACCAGCAGGCGGCGGCGGACGTACTGTCCGGCCCGAGAGACGCGGGAGGACGACAGTGGTGAGCGGGGAACAGTGGTGAGCGGGGAGACGGGCGTGGGGAGCTGTCAGCGTCCTTCGTGCGAGGGTTCGTACGAGGACATGGGAGGCGGCGAGCTGTACTGCGACACCTGTGGGCTCGCCCCGGTGGTCGCGCCCGGCGGGCTCATCGGCTCGACGCCGACGGGGATGGCCGTGCCCGGCAGGGGTACGGGCACGGGCGGTGTCGGCGGTCCGGACTCCAGCTCCTCGCGGAGCAGTTCGCGGGCGTCCTCGCGGGCCTCGTCGCGCTCGTCCACCTCCCGGCGTTCGGTCTCCGGGCGGCTCTCGCGCTCGCTCTCCGGGGCCTCCACGTCCCGCTCGGTGTCGGTGCGCAGCTCGGGGACGTCGACCGGGCAGTCCGCCAGGAACCGGCTGGGCGCGGGTCTGGTGTCGATCCCGGAGGTGCCGCGTCCCGATCCGCGCGGCGCGGTGATGGAGAACCCCGAGGTTCCCGAGCGGAAGCGATTCTGCTCCCGCTCCGACTGCGGTGCCCCGGTGGGCCGTTCGCGGGGCGAGCGGCCGGGCCGCACGGAGGGTTTCTGCACCAAGTGCGGGCACCCCTACTCCTTCGTGCCGAAGCTGCGCGGCGGCGACATCGTCCACGGCCAGTACGAGGTCGCGGGCTGCCTCGCGCACGGCGGTCTCGGCTGGGTCTACCTCGCCGTCGACCGGGCCGTCTCCGACCGGTGGGTCGTCCTCAAGGGCCTCCTCGACACCGGCGACCAGGACGCCATGGCCGCCGCGATCTCCGAGCGCCGCTTCCTCGCCGAGATCGAGCACTCCAACATCGTCCGCATCTACAACTTCGTCGAGCATCTCGACCAGCGCACCGGCTCCATGGACGGCTACATCGTCATGGAGTACGTCGGCGGCAAGTCGCTCAAGGAGATCGCGAACGACCGGCGCACCCCGGACGGCCGGCGCGATCCGCTGCCGGTCGAGCAGGCCTGCGCGTACGGCATCGAGGCGCTGGAGGCGCTGGGGCACCTGCACAGCCGGAACCTGCTGTACTGCGACTTCAAGGTCGACAACGCCATCCAGTCCGAGGACCAGCTGAAGCTCATCGACATGGGCGCGGTCCGGCGGATGGACGACGACGAGTCCGCGATCTACGGCACGGTCGGCTACCAGGCGCCGGAGGTGGCCGAGGTCGGCCCCTCGGTGGCGAGCGACCTGTATACGGTGGCGCGCACGCTCGCGGTGATGGCCTTCGACTTCCAGGGCTACACGAACGTCTTCGTGGACTCGCTGCCCGACCCGGACAACATCACGGTCTTCCGGACGTACGAGTCCTTCTACCGCTTCCTGGTCCGCGCGACCGACCCGGACCCGGCGCGCCGGTTCGCCTCCGCGCAGGAGATGGCGGAGCAGCTGACGGGTGTGCTGCGGGAGGTGGTGGCGTTGCAGTCGGGGCGGCCGCGTCCGGCGCTCTCGACGCTGTTCGGCACGGAGGTACGGGTCACGGACACGACCCTGTTCGCCGAGCTGACGGAGGACGTGTCGCTGCTCGGGGCCCGCAGGGGCCGCAGGCAGCCCGCGCTGCCGGGTGCGGTTCCGGGTGCGGTTCCGGGTGCGCGGCCCTCCGCCGGGCCAGGCACGGGACCGACCGGTGCGGGGCCCTCCGCCGGGGGGCCCGGGCTCGGGGAGCTGCTCGCGCCGCTCGACGCGCCCGGCACAGCGCTCGCGCTGCCCGTGCCGCGCGTCGACACGAGCGACCCCAACGCCGGCTTCCTCGCCGGTCTGGCCGCCGCCGCGCCCGGTGAACTGCTCGCCGCGCTCCAGGCCGCGCCCGCGCCCTCCGCGGAGCTGCGGCTGCGCACGCTGCGGGCCCAGCTGGAGCTGCGCGACCTGCCGTCCGCCGTCCGGACCCTGGCCGGTCTGGAGGAGCGGGACCCGGACGACTGGCGGGTCGTCTGGTACCGGGGAGTCACCTCCCTGGTCACCGGTGACCACGAGCACGCGGCGCTCGCCTTCGACGCGGTGTACGACGCATTCCCCGGCGAGCCGTCGCCGAAGCTGGCCCTCGGGATCTGCGCCGAGGTCCTCGGCCAGCTGGACAACGCCGCCGAGTACTACCGCCTGGTGTGGGCCACCGACCCGAGCTTCGTCAGCGCGGCCTTCGGGCTCGCCCGGGTGCAGCTCGCGGCGGGCGACCGCACCGGAGCCGTACGGACCCTGGAATCCGTGCCGGAGGCCTCGATCCACTACACGGCGGCCCGGGTGGCGACCGTGCGGGCGCGGCTGCGGCGGCGCCCGGCGTGGGAGCCGCTCGGCGCCGATCTGACGGCGGCCGCCGCGCAGGTCTCCGCGCTCCAGGGCTTCGGTCTGGACGCGGTGCGACGGGAACGGTTGTCGACGGAGGTCCTCGGGACGGCCCTCGACTGGGTACTCTCCGGGAGTCCCGGTGCGGAAGAGGGCGGCGGCGTGCTGCTGCTCGGGAGTGAACTGGACGAGCGCGGACTGCGCTTCGGCCTCGAACGCTCCTACCGGGTACTGGCCCGGCTCGCCCAGCAGGGCGAGGAGAGGATCGAACTGGTGGAGCGGGCCAACCGCTTCCGTCCCCGGACGTGGGTGTGAGGATGTCCCAGAAGCCGAAGCCGTCGCACGGTCTCACCGCCTGCCCTGACTGCACGGAACCCCTTGAGCCGGGTGACCGGTTCTGCGGGGCCTGCGGCCACGACCTGACGGCCGTGCCGGTCGCCGGTGTCGAGCCGGACCGCCCCACCGTGGCCATCGGCGCCCCCGTGGCCTGGCCGGACGCCCCTCCCCGGGACGCCGGTTCGCTGTCCACCCTGACCCAGCACCCGGGCGACCTCCCGGGCACCGACTCCGGTGGCCGTGATCTGCCCACGATGGCGGTCCGCACGGACGGGCCGCCCGTGCCGCCCGTCGCCGCCGGGGAGACCACGACGGGCAGCGGGGACTTCGAGCTGGCCGCCCCGGACCCGCGCACGGCGGTACGGGCGGACCCGGCCCCGGCGGCTCCGGCCCCGACGGCAGCGGCCGCGGCTCAGGCACCGGTCGCGGCCGCGGCTCAGGCACCGGCTGCGGCCGCGCCCGCCGCACCCGCGCCCGCACCCGCACCCGCACCCGCGCCCGCACCGGCCGCCGTCTCCGCCCCGGCCGCCGGTTCCGCCCTGTGCGTGGCCTGCCGGGCCGGCCGGGTGGACACCGACGGCTACTGCGAGAACTGCGGACACGCGCAGCCCCGCGAGCGCGACCACATGGAGCGGGAGCTCGGCAGCGTCGCCGCCGTCAGTGACCGGGGGCTGCGCCATCACCGTAACGAGGACGCGTTCGCCGTCTCGGCGACCACGCTCCCCGACGGCTCCCCCGCCACCCTCGCCATCGTCTGCGACGGCGTGTCCTCGGCGACCCGGCCCGACGAGGCCTCCGCCGCCGCCGCCGAGGCGGCCGGCGCCTCGCTGCTCGCCGCGCTGCCCCGGGGCACCCACCCTCAGCAGGCCATGCACGAGGCCATCGTGGCCGCCGCCGAGGCCGTCAACTCCCTCGCGGAGGAGCCCGGCCAGGACGGGGCGGAGCACGATCCGCACCGCCATCGCAACGCCCCGGCCTGCACCATCGTCGGCTCCGTCGTCGCCGACGGCCTGCTGATCGTGGGCTGGGTCGGCGACAGCCGGGTCTACTGGGTGCCGGACGACCGGGCCACCCCGGCCGCCCGGCTCACCGAGGACGACTCGTGGGCCGCGCAGATGGTCGCGGCGGGCCTGATGAACGAGGCGGAGGCGTACGCGGACGAGCGGGCGCACGCGATCACCGGCTGGCTCGGCGCCGACGCGTACGAACTGGAGCCGCACACGGCCGCGTTCAAGCCGGACCGGTCCGGTGTGGTGGTGGTCTGCACCGACGGCCTGTGGAACTACGCGGAGGGCGCCGAGGACATGGCGCGGGTCGTCCCGGCCGACGCGTCGGACCGCCCGCTGCACAGCGCCCAGGTGCTGGTCGGTCACGCCCTGGACGGCGGAGGCCACGACAACATCACGGTCGCGCTCGTGCCGTTCACCGTCGAACCCCAAGGGGCAGGATCCGCCTGAGCGGTCGCCGATCCCCGTCCCTTCACCGCTGTTGTCCGAGGAGCCGTAACAGATGGCGAACTTCTCCAAGTCGACCGTGCCGCAGTTCTCGGTGGACGTCTACCAGAACGAGTTCCTGCCCGAGGGCGGCCGGGACGTGAGCGCGATCGTCACGGTCACCTCCACCGGGGGCGGCACCACTGATCAGCGGCTGTTCGCCCCGGGGGGCGCCGGCGCGGCCGGTGTCGTGATCATGGTCGACTGCTCCGGCTCGATGGACTACCCCTCCACCAAGATGCGGGGCGCCCGGGAGGCGACCGCCGCCGCCGTCGACACCCTGCGCGACGGCACCGCCTTCGCCGTCGTCGCGGGTACGCACGTGGCGAAGGAGGTCTACCCGGGGAACGGCCGCCTCGCCGTCGCCGACGCCCGCACCCGGGCCGAGGCCAAGGAGTCGCTGCGCCGGCTGAGCGCGGGCGGCGGCACGGCGATCGGCACCTGGCTGCGCCTCGCGGACCGGCTGCTCTCCTCCACCGAGCTCAGCATCCGGCACGGCATCCTGCTCACCGACGGCCGCAACGAGCACGAGTCGCCGGAGGAGCTGCGGGCCGCGCTCGACGCCTGCGCGGGCCGCTTCACCTGCGACGCGCGGGGGGTGGGCACCGACTGGGAGGTCAAGGAGGTCACCGGGATCGCCTCGGCGCTCCTCGGCACCGCCGACATCGTCGCCGACCCGGCCTCCCTCGCCGTCGACTTCACCACGATGATGGAGAAGGCGATGGGTAAGGGCGTGGCGGACGTCGCCCTGCGCCTGTGGACGCCGGTCGGGGTGGAGATCGCCTTCGTGAAGCAGGTGGCGCCGACGGTCGAGGACCTGACCGGACGGCGCACGGAGGCCGGGCCCCGCGCCGGGGACTACCCGACGGGCTCGTGGGGCGACGAGTCCCGCGACTACCACGTGAGCGTGCGGGTGCCGCAGGCCGTGGTCGGCCAGGAGATGCTCGCCGCCCGGGTCTCCCTCCTCGCGCCGGACCCGCTGGGCGGCGACCCGCGGCCGCTGTCCCAAGGACTGGTACGGGCGGTGTGGACCGACGACCTGGCGATGTCGACCTCGATCAACCCGCAGGTCGCGCACTACACGGGCCAGGCCGAGCTCGCGGACGTCATCCAGCAGGGGCTCGATGCCCGCAAATCGGGCGATCGCGACGGCGCGACGGCCAAATTGGGCCGCGCCGTGCAGCTCGCGGCGGCCTCCGGCAACGCGGATACGGCGAAACTGCTTTCGAAGGTGGTCGACGTCGTCGATGCGGCGACCGGTACTGTGCGTTTGAAGGCGAAGGTCGCGGAAGCGGACGAGATGACACTCGAAACCCGCTCCACCAAGACCGTTCGCGTCAAGAGGTAGCCCGGCCAGCGGGCCGGACGACGAGAGGGGGAAGCACCGACATGCCTACCTGCCCGAACGGACACCAGTCGGTCTCCGACGACTGGTGCGAGGTCTGCGGCCATCGCATGGCCGGGGCGGGTGCGCCGACGGGTGCCGTACCGCCGCCTCCCCCGCCGCCGCCCCCCGCGTACGGATATCCCGGCCCCGGTGGCCCCGGCCAGCCCCCGACGGGCCCGCCGCCCGGCTCCCCCGAAGGCCCCGGCCGCTACGGCTCGCCCGACGGCCCCGGTGCGCCCGGCGGCTACGGCAACCCCGAGGGCCCCGGCGGCTACCGCAACCCCGACGGCCCCGGTGGTTACGGCGGCCCCGGCGCGCCCGGTGGCTACGGCGGCCCGGGTGGTCCCGGCGGCCACGGTGCTCCGCCCCCCGCTTCCGGTGGCTTCGGCGCCGGCGGCGACCCGAACGCGACGGCCCAGGCGGAGCTCTGCCCGCAGTGCCGTACCCCGCGCGAGCACATGGCGCCGTTCTGTGAGGAGTGCCGCTGGAACTTCCTCACGAACACGGCCACCTCCTACACGCCGGTGGCCCCGCAGAACGTCCCGTCCCCGCAGCGCCAGCAGGGCCCGCCGCCCGGTCTGAACCTGCCGCCGGGCTTCCAGTCCACGCCGCCGCCCCCGCAGGGGCAGCAGCAGCCGCACGACCCGTTCGACTACCAGGGTTCGCGGCCCTCGCAGGTGAACCGCCCGGCCGAGCCGCTGGGCGGCGACCCCACGCACCACCAGGCACCGCCGCAGCGCCCGTCGGCGCAGCAGCCTCCCGCGCAGCAGCAGCCTCCGGCGTACCTCCAGGCCCCGGCCGCTCCGGCCCAGGCCCCGGCGCCGCCCGCGCCGCCGCAGCCCCGCGCGGACGACGACTGGCTCCTTCCGCCGCCGTCCCAGCACCAGGCGCCCCCGCAGCAGCACCAGCCGCCGCAGGCCCCGCAGCACCAGGGGCCCCCGCAGCACATGGCTCCGCCGCCCCAACAGCACCAGGGGCAGGGGCAGGGGCAGTACCAGCAGCAGGCGCCGCCGCCCCCGCAGCAGCAGTACCAGCCGCCGCAGCAGCCGCTGTCGTGGACCGCGGTCATCGGCCCGGACCGTGACTACTTCATGGCGATGATGCAGCGCAGCGGTCCCGAGGCCGGGGGCCTGAACCTGCCCGCGTACTCGCCGGACAAGCACCTGCCGCTCCAGGGCAACCAGATCTCCATCGGCCGCCGCCGGCACTCCACCGGCGAGTCCCCCGACATCGACCTGTCGGTGCCGCCGGAGGACCCGGGCGTCTCGCACCAGCACGCCGTGCTGGTGCAGCAGCCGGACGGCTCGTGGGCGGTGGTGGACCAGAACTCCACCAACGGCACCACGATCAACGGCGGCGAGGAGCCGATCCAGCCCTACGTCCCGGTCCCGCTCCAGGAGGGCGACCGGGTGCACGTCGGCGCCTGGACGACGATCACGATCCGCCGGGGCTGAGCAGCCGCCTCAGGCACCGGCCAGGGGCCAGGCGTACGGCCCCGCCGGGTCGTCCAGCCAGGCCCACTGCCGGTCGCCGCTGACCGTCACACCGAAGCGCTCCCGTTCCGGCCGCCCCTCGCGCAGCCAGAGCGAGAGCGCTTCGTTCCTGTCCAGGGCCCGGTCCACCAGGCCCCAGAAGAAGCGGAAGCGCTCGTCCCCGGCGGGGCCGTGGCGCGGGACCCGGCCGGCGACGCCCCGGAGCGCCACGAAGTACGCCGACGTCTCCAGGAACCGTCCCTCCGCGTGGGTGGCGTCGTGCACCCGCAGCAGCAGGAGCCCGGTGGAGAGCGGGGTCAGGACGAGGGCGCCGGTCCCGCACTGGGCGAGCCAGGGGTACGGGACCGAGGGCACCGCGCACGTCGCCACGATCCGGTCGTAGGGCGCGCCCCCGGGGCAGCCGCGGGCGCCGTCGGCGGCGATCACCGTCGGCCGGTACCCGGCGGCGGCCAGATGGGTCCTGGCGGACTCGGCGATCTCCTCGTCCAGGTCGACGGTGGTGACGTGCTCCTCGCCGAGGCGGTGGCAGAGCAGGGCCGCGTGATAGCCGGTCCCGGCGCCGATCTCCAGGACGTCGTCGCCCTCGCGGACGTCCAGGGCCTGGAGCATCAGCGCCATCAGGGAGGGCTGGCTGGCGGAGGAGACCAGTTCCCCGTCCCGTACCCGGGTGGCGATCGCGGTGTCCTCGTAGGCCCCGCTCAGCCAGCGGTCCCGCCGGACGGGATCGGGGTCGCCGGACCAGAGCCGCTCGTAGCCGCCGGTCCCGGGGACGTAGTAGTACGGGACGAAGAGATGGCGCGGGACCTCGGCGAAGGCCTCCCGCCAGGCGGGATCGGTCAGCTCGCCGTCCGCCTCGACCATCCGCACGAGGGCCCGTCGCGCCCGCGCTCCGGCCTCGGCGAACTCGTCCCGCAGCTCACCCATGCCTCCACTCTCCCGCCGCCCGGCGGCCCCGGCGAGCGGTCCTGGGCCTCAAGTCCTAGGGCGGGGCATCTGAGACGATGGAACGGTGAACGAGATTCCCGGGGAAACAGTGCAGGAGCAGACCTTCTACGAGCAGGTCGGCGGCGAGGAGACCTTCCGCCGTCTGGTCCGCCGCTTCTACGAGGGAGTCGCGGAGGACCCGCTGCTGCGCCCGATGTACCCGGAGGAGGACCTCGGCCCGGCCGAGGAGCGTCTCGCGCTCTTCCTGATGCAGTACTGGGGCGGCCCGCGTACCTACAGCGACCACCGGGGCCACCCCCGCCTCCGGATGCGCCACGCACCGTTCACCGTGGACCAGGCGGCCCACGACGCCTGGCTCCTCCACATGCGCGCGGCCCTGGACGAGCTCGCCCTGGCCCCCGAGCACGAGCGGGAACTGTGGCGCTACCTGACGTACGCGGCGGCCACGATGGTGAACACGGCCGGCTGACGGCCCTTCACTCCCCTCTCCCTCCCCTTCCCCTCTTCCCTCCCTTCCTCCTCCCTTCACCCTCCCCCGCCGCCCTTTTCGCGCCCCCGCGCCGTCCCGCCCGGCATGGACGGACACATTCCGGAGCCGGAACCCCGAATAACGGTCACGATCGCATCAAGGTGGGCCCGCAAGCGGTTTCCAGCGGCACATGCACTCTGAAAGCATCCGAGAGAAGTTTCGGGAGCGTTCGGAACATGTTCGACGTGCGCACCGTGATCAGGGTGGCCAGGGGGATGGGTGACGGGGTTCGTATTTCTGCGTGTCAGGGCGCACCGGCTGCTGCTCTCCGCGGCGCTGCTCGCCGTGCTCCTGACGACCTCGGTGCTCGCCACCCTCGCCTCGTTCTCCGGGGCGATCGGGGACGCCGCGCTCCAGGCCGGGCTGCGGGGCCGGTCGGCCGCCGCCGCGTCGCTGCTGGTGAGCGGGCAGGTGCCCGCCGCCAGGCGGGCCAGTGCCGAGGAGGCCGTCCAGGAGGGGATGCGGAAGACCTTCGACGGGCTGCCCGTGACCGTACGGCGCCTCGAACGCTCGGGGCCGTACGCCCTGCCCCGGAGTCTCCAGCCGCCCGCCGCCCGTAAGGGCGACCCCGACCTCACCCACTTCGCCGCGCTCGACCGCTCGCGGCTCTCCCTCGCCAAGGGCGCCTGGCCCTCGGCCACCCGGACGGCCGGTGTCGTCGAGACGGCGGTGCCCGAGGAGGCGGCACGACGGCTGCGGATCGGCCCCGGGACCGTACTCGACCTGACCGACCGGCTCGACAACCGCAGGCTGAAGGCCCGGATCACCGGCGTCTACCGGCCCGTCGACACCGCCGACCTGTACTGGCAGCTGGATCCGGCGGGCGGGCGCGGTGTCCGGACCGTCGCGTTCACGACGTACGGCCCGCTCCTCGTCGACCCGGCCGTCGTCGCCTCCGGGGCGCTCAGCTCCGGTGAGATGTCCTGGCTCGGCTCCGCCGACTTCACCGGCTTCACCACCGACCGCATCGACGCCCTGCGCGCCACCGCGACCGAGGGCCCGAAGGCCCTGGCCGGTGCCACCGACCGCTTCGGTACGACGATCAGCGCGTCCACCGCACTCCCGACCGTCCTGGAGCAGACCCAGCGGTCCCTGCTCGTCTCCCGCTCCACGCTGCTGATCGTCGCCGTCCAGCTGGTGATCCTCGCCGCGTACGCGCTGCTGCTCGTCGCCCGGCTGCTCAGCACCGAGCGTTCCGGCGAGACGGCGCTGCTGCGGGCCCGTGGCGGTTCGCGGCGCCGCATCGCCGGTCTCGCCGCCGCCGAGGCGCTGCTGCTCGCCCTGCCGGCCGCGATCGCCGCCCCGCTCCTGTCGGGACCCCTGACCCGGCTCTTCGCCGAGCGGTCCGCGCTCTCCGCCCTCGGCGTACGGCTCGACACGACCCCCTCGCTCCAGGTGTGGCTGGTCGCCGCCGCCGTGGCCCTGTGCTGCGCCGCGGCCGTCGTCGCACCCGCCCTCGCCGCCGGGGACGGCTCCGGCGTCTCCCTGCGCAAGGCCCGCTCGGCCTCGCTCCCCGGCCCCGTACGGGCCGGCGCGGACCTCGGACTGCTCGCCGTCGCCGCCGTCGCCTACTGGCAGTTGCAGCGGCCCGCCGCCGCGGGGGGCACCCTCGGCGCGGACGGGGACGGCGGCGGCTCCGTCGACCCGGTGCTCGTCGCCGCGCCCGCCCTCGCCCTGCTCGCCGGCACCGTCCTGACGCTGCGTCTGCTGCCGCCCGCCGCCAAGCTGGCGGAGCGGCGCGCGGCGGGCGGGCGCGGCCTCTCCGCCGCCCTCGCCGGCTGGCAGTTCAGCCGTCGGCCGCTGCGCGGCGCCGGCCCGGTCCTGCTGCTCGTCCTCGCCGTGGCGATGGGCATGCTGGCCATCGGACAGAGCGGCTCGTGGGAGCGTTCGCAGCGCGACCAGGCCGACTTCCGTGTCGGCTCGGCCGTCCGTGTCCTGGGCGCCGGCCCCGGCGAGCCCACCGAGACCGAACAGCTGGGCAGGGTGCCCGGCGTCCGCGCGGTGGCACCGGTGCACCGCACCACCATGGACGTGGCCGGGAAGAACGCGACCGTGCTGGCCGTGGACACCCGTAACGCCGCCGACGGTCTGCTGCTCCGCCCCGACCTCGCCGAGGTCCCCGTCCGCTCCCTCGTCTCCCCGCTGGCCCCCGAGGCCGCCACCCGCCCCGGCCTCCCGCTGCCCGCCGGCACCCGGACGCTCACCGCCGACCTGCGGCTCGCCGAGCCGAAGGGCGCCGCCCGGGTCACCGCCGTCCTGGAGGACCCGAACGGCGTCCCCTACCGGCAGACCCTGGGTCCGCTGCCCGACGACGGCCGGACGCACCGGCTGACGCTCGACCTCGGCGCCCTGACCGCGGGATCCGGCGGCGACGGCACCGGTGGCTCGGCCGGCCTGCTCACCCTCATCGGGCTGGAGTTCACCGGTACGGTCGCCGACGGCGCGAAGGGCACCCAGACCCTGCACGTCGAGCGGTTCGGCGTCGTCGGCGCGGACGGCGGCGAGAAGGTCCACGCCCCCGGCCGGGTCCTCACCTCCTGGGCGCACTCCTTCGAGCAGTCCGAGGCCGAGGCCCTGACCGAGACCCCCACCTCCGGCGTCCCCGGCGCCGCGAAGCCGGGCGGCCGGCCCGCCCCGTTCGCCCTCACCTTCGCCGTCACCGGCGCACCCCTCGACGTCCCCTACTGGGCCACCGAGGAGTTCAACCTGAAGATGAACGCCCCCGGTCCGAAGGCACCCCGCCAGTTGTCCGCCGTGGCCACCGGGACCTTCATGACGGCGACCGGCGCCGAGCCCGGCGACCTGATCGAGGTCGCCCTCGGCGGCCGCCGCGTCGCCGTCGCCGTCGAACAGGTCGTCGAGGAACTGCCCACCACCGGCCCGGGCGGCCGGGCCGGCTCCGCGACCGGTCCCGCCGCCACCCCCGAGGACGGCGGCGCGATCCTCCTGGACCTGGCCTCCGTCAACCAGTACCTGTCCACCGACGACGGCATGAGCGTCGCGGCCACCGAGTGGTGGCTGACCGTCGAACCCGGCCGGGCCGACGACGTCGCCAGGGCCCTGCGGGCCCGGCCCAACGCCGACCCCGCCCAGGTCCTCGTACGCGACGAGGCCGCCGCCGAGCTGCTCGGCGACCCGCTCGGGGCCGGCCCCAACGCCGCGCTCATGGCCGTCGCTGCCGCCGCCGCCGCGCTCGCCGCCGTCGGCTTCGCGGTCGGCTCGGCCGGCGCGATGCGGGAACGGTCCGCCGAGTTCGGCGTCCTGCGGGCGCTGGGCGCACCGCGCCGCCGCCTCGCCCGGCTGATCGCCGCCGAACAGGGGCTCCTCATCGCCATCGGTCTGCTCGTGGGCATCGGTCTCGGCGCCGTCCTCGTGAGAGCCGTCGTCCCGCTCGTGGTCCTGACCGGCCAGGCCACCCGGCCCGTACCTCCGGTCCTGGTCGAACTGCCCCTCGGCCAGGTGGCCCTCCTGCTCGCCGGCGTCGCCGCGCTGCCGCTGGCGATGGTCGCCGCGATCGCCCTGCGGCGCACCGACCCGGCCGTGACGCTCCGCCACCAGGGGGAGAACTGATGTCCGGCACGGCCGGGCAGAACCCGGACCCGAACGAGGCGAACCCCGAGGCGGGCGGGCAGAGCCCGGACCCGAGCGGGGCGAACCCCGAGCCGAACGGGAAGCGCCCGGACCCGAGCGGGGAGCACCCCGACCTGAGCAGGGAGAACCCCGACACACCCGCCGTACGCAGGAAGGCCCCCGACATGCCCCGGTCCCGGTCGTCCCGGTCCGACAAACCCGCCCGCGCCGTGGCGCCCTGGGTGCGGACCCGGCTGCGGACCGCGCCCTGGGCCGCGGCCTCCCTCGCGCTGCTCGTCCTCGTCACCGCCTATCTCGCGGCCGCGCTGCCCCGCGCCGTGGACGCCTACGAGACCGAAGGCCTGCGGCACGACATCACGACGGCCGCCCCCCGGAACAGCGTCCTCGAAGTGACCGCCGCGCTGCCGGTGTCGGCACGCGACGCGGACGTCTCCCCCTCGGTCCTCGGGAGACAGCGCGACGAGCTCCGGAGCCTGCTGCCCGAGCCGCTGCGGACCGACCCGAAGGAGACCGTCCACGGCGTCCGTACGGTCAAGCGGGTCGAGGGGCTCGACCCGTGGCTGCCCCGACCGGACGGCATCTCCCCCGAGCTCGTGCTCTCCTCCCCGTCCGACCTGAACGGTCACACCACGCTGCGCAAGGGCCGGCTCCCCGCGGGCACGGCCGAGCGGCCGGAGGCGGTCGTGACCGCGAAGACCGCCGAGTCGCTGCGTCTGAAGCCCGGTTCCGTCGTCCACGTGCCCGGCCGGCTCAGCGCGGAGCCGATCGCCCTCACGATCACCGGGATCGTGGAGCCGCGCGGCCCCGAGAGCCCGTACTGGGCCGTGGAGCCGCTGCTCCGCACCCCGGTGCTCGCCCCGCTCGTCGGCCAGGAGATCAAGTACTACTGGCAGGGGGCCCTGCTCCTCTCCCCCGCCTCGGCGCCCGCCGTGCTCAACACCCTCGGCGATCCGGAGATCTTCTTCCGCTTCCTGCCCGTCTCCGGGCATCTCACCGGGCGCGACACCGACCGGATCACCGCCGCGCTCGACTCGGCGACCGGCGGACCCGACCTGGTCAGGATGCGCAAGGTCCTGGGGGACGCCGGTGCGCTGACCACCGACCTCGACTCGATCGTCGACTCGTACGGCTCGATGCGCGAGGCGATCACTCCGGTCGTGGCCGTCGCCGTCTTCGGGATCGGCGCGGTCGCCGCGGTCGTCCTCGCCATGACCGGCGGCCTCTTCGTCGCCCGCCGCGACAGCGAACTCGCCCTGATCCGTTCCCGGGGCGCCTCGCTCACCGGCATCGGCCTGCGGCTGCTCGGCGAGACCTCGGCGGTCGCCGTACCGGCCGCGGCGCTCGCGCTGGGACTGGCCGTGACCACGGTGCGAGGCCCGGACGGCGGGTCCGGCGGCCTCCCCCTGCTCCCCTCGGTCCTCGCCGCCTCCGCCGTCGCCCTGCTCGCGATGCTGGTCCTGCCGCTGCGGGCCGTCGTCCTGCACCGGCGCCCGCGGCTGCACGGCGGGCGCGACGACCTGCTCACCGCCCGCCCCTCCCGGCGCCGCACGGTCCTCGAACTCACCCTGCTGGTCCTCGCCGTGGGCGCGGTCGCCTCGCTGCGGCTCCGGGGCACCGGCGACTCCGGGGACCATCTGGTGAGCGCCGCCCCGGTGCTCGTCGGCCTGATCGCCGCCATGGTCCTCGTACGGATCTATCCACTGCCGCTGCGCTGGCTGGGCCGCCCGGCCCGCCGGCTGCGCGGGGCCGTCGGCCCGCTGGCCCTGGCCCGCGCCGGACGCACGTCCTCGGCGGGCACCCTGCCCCTGCTCGCACTCGTCCTCGCCCTGACCACGGCGGCCTTCGGCGGCTCGGTCCTGGCCGGCGTCGCCGACGCCCGCGACCGGGCCGCGCTCCTCGCGACCGGCGCGGACGCCCGGATCGACGGCTCGGTCGAGTGGACCCCGCTGCCGGCCGGCCTCGTCGAGGCGGTGCGCGACACGGCGGGGGTACGGGACACGGCGCCGCTGCAGATCGAGTACGGCGTGTCCCTGCCGTCCCACGAGGGCGCCTCCGCCCCGCCGATGAGCTCGGCGCTCGTGGGCGTCGAACCGGACTCGTACACCCGGCTCGCGCAGCGGACCGGTTTCGGCCCGTTCCCCGCGGCGCTGCTCGCGTCCACGGGGAAGGGCGGCAAGGAGGTCGCCGCGGACACGGAGCGGGTGCTGCCCGCGATCGCCTCGCCGTCGGTCGCCGAGCGGCTCGGCGGCTCGCCGCAGGAGATCGTGACGGCCGCCGGAGTGTTCCGGGTGAAGGTCGTCGCGGTCCGGTCGAACACCCCGGCCCTGCAGGGCGCCGACTTCCTCCTCGTCAACGCCGCCGACCTCACCCACCGGGCGAACACGGCCCTGCTCGTCACGGGCCCGGAGGACGGCGCCGCGCTGCGGGCCGTGGTGAAGGCGAAGTCCGCCGCCCTGCTGGTGTCGATGCGCACCGAGGAGCGGGCCACCTATGTGGACTCGCCGCTCCAGTCGGGCGCCGAGCGGATGTACCTCGGCGCGATCGGCGCGGGTGCCGGGTTCGCCGTGGTGGCCGTGCTGCTCTCGCTGATGCAGAGCGCGCCGGAGCGGACCACGCTCCTCGCCCGGCTGCGGACCATGGGACTGACCCGCCGGCAGG
Source organism: Streptomyces sp. NPDC017246 (assembly GCF_044331325.1). Taxonomy (NCBI): domain Bacteria; kingdom Bacillati; phylum Actinomycetota; class Actinomycetes; order Kitasatosporales; family Streptomycetaceae; genus Streptomyces; species Streptomyces sp. NPDC017246. The sequence goes on from NZ_JBIRMW010000001.1 coordinate 480,505, forward strand.
GGCGGCGGCTGCTCGGCCTCGAAGCGCTCCCGCAGGCGGTCCTCGCGGCGCTCGGCGGCATGCTGGTCGGCTGGGCGACGGTGCCGCTGCTCGCCCCGGGCATCGACCTGTTCCGGCTGGCGCTGGCCACGACACCGGGGTTCGCGACGCTGGACAGCGCTCCGCTGCGGGCCGACCCGTGGTCGCTGGTGGTGCCCGCGATCGCGGTCGTCCTGATCACGGCGGTGGCGGCGGCGGGACAGGCCTGGTGGGCGGGACGCAGGGGCTCGATCAAGGAACTCAGGGCAGGAGACGCACGATGACGAAGACCGACACGTCGAGCCGGGCCGGTGCGCCGGGGACCGCTTCGGACACCACCACCCTGGAGGAGCTGGAGCGGCGGGCGACCGCGCACCGCGACCGGCCCTCGTACGGTCATGACGCGCTCATCGCCTGCGACCGGCTGGTCCGGATCTTCACCACGGACGGGGTGGAGGTGCAGGCCCTCCAGGGGCTCGACCTCCTGGTGAAGGAGGGCGAGTTGATGGCTCTGGTCGGCGCCTCGGGCTCCGGCAAGTCGACGCTCATGAACATCCTCGCGGGCCTGGACGTGCCGACCGCCGGCGCGGCCCGGGTCGCCGGCTGCGACCTCCTCGCCATGGACGGCAAGGCGCGGCTCCGCTACCGCCGCGAGGTCGTCGGCTTCGTCTGGCAGCAGACCGCCCGCAACCTCCTCCCCTATCTGACGGCGGCCCAGAACGTGGCCCTCCCGATGCAGTTGAGGGGCCGTTCGAAGCAGAAGGCGGATCGGGCCGAGGAGCTTCTCTCGATGCTGGGGATCGCGGACGCCCGCGACCGGCGGCCGCACCAGCTCTCCGGCGGCCAGCAGCAGCGGGTGGCCATCGCGGTCGCCCTCGCCAACAACCCCTCCGTGCTCCTCGCCGACGAGCCGACGGGCGAGCTGGACTCGGCCACCGGCGAGCAGGTCTTCGCGGCCTTCCGCCGCGCCAACGAGGAGCTGGGCACGACGATCGTGATCGTCACCCACGACCAGGCGGTCGCCTCCGAGGTGCGCCGTACGGTCGCCATCCGCGACGGCCGCACCTCCTCGGAGGTCCTGCGTCGCACGGAGGTCGACGAGCAGGGCATGGAGTCGCTGGTGGCGCGGGAGTACGCGATGCTCGACCGCGCGGGCCGGCTCCAGCTCCCGGCCGATTACACGCAGTCGCTCGGTATGGAGCACCGGGTGGCCCTGGAGCTCGAACAGGACCACATCGGGGTGTGGCCGGACGACGCGGAGCGCTGAGCAACCGGGAGGCGCGTCCGGACGTCCCAGCCACCAGGGGGTGATGTCCATGTCATCTACGGGTACGGGGCGTTCCGGGCGTACGGGAAGCCCCGGGGGCACGGGGAGCTGGACGGCCGCGGTCCTGCCCGCGGTCTGCGCGGTCGCTGTCTACGCCTGGTCCGCCTGGTCCTTCGGCTCCGCCTCGGCGCCGTCCACCACGGTCGCGGTCTCGGTCGGCGGGGCGGTGATCCTCGGCGCGGCGGTCGCGTACTACCTGCTCGTCGACGGGGTCATGGGCCTCTGGGGCGCACTCGCGCTGGTCGGCGCGCTGCTCCTGACGGTGGCCGTCGCCGATCGGACCGCCTCGCGAGGGGCGGTCGCGGACTGTGCCGTCGTGAAGGTCCACGAGGAACGGCACGTGTCGGTCGGCGAGGGCGGCGGCGAGCGGACGGTGTACCGCCACACCCTGCGCTGTCCGGGCGGCTATCCCGCCGAGCTGTCGGAGGACCGCCGGGTCGCCCCGGACGGCGGGGAGGTCCGGGTCGCCTACGATCCGCGGCGGCGGGTGGCACCGGCGGTGGAGGGCTCCGCCCCGCCGTGGGGCCAGGGGTTCCTCGCCGTGCTGCTGCTCGCCGTCGCGACGGCGGGGGCGCGGCGGTTCAGCCGGGCGGGCCGACGGGACCGGGAGGCGCGTTCAGGGCCATGAGTCCGGCGGCCGTGGGCCGGAAGCCGCACCGCTCGTGGAAGGCGGTGAGGTGGGGTTCGAAGTCCACGTGCAGCCAGTGCGCGCCGCGCTGCCGGGCGGCCTCGGCGGCGGCGCGGACGAGGGTGACGCCGAGCCCCTGCCGACGCTCGTCGGGGTGGACGGTGGTGTCGAGGAGGAAGGCGTGCACGCCACCGTCGCCGACGACGTTCACGTACCCGACGAGCCTCCCGGCCCGCCGGGCGGTGACACGGAGGAGACCGCGGGCGAGGACCGGACCGAAGTCGGCGTCCTGGTGCCCGGGCCAGGCCGCGTGGAAGAGGACGTTGAGCTCGTCGCCGGTGAGCGGCCCGTCGACCTCGACTACGGCGGCCGTCACACGGAGGGACCGGGGGTGACGGTCAGCGACATGGACACCGTACGGAGGGCGATCGAGCCGTACGGGGTACGGAGCCGCAGCCAGGGCCCGGAGGCGAAGAGGGCGACCGGGGCATCGGCGTCCGCGGGCGGCAGGAAGCCGAGGGACTGCGCCGCGTGCACCGCCCGCAGCGGCAGTCCGGTGGGGCCGAGGGTCCTGGACCAGATCTCGCGGCCGATGCGCTCGCGCTCGGCCCTGGTGCGCCGCTCCTCGGGCAGCTCCTCGTCCCGCGCCCGGAACTCGGCGACGGCCGCGGCGACCGCGCCCCGCATCTCGGCGGCGCCCGGCAGCCCGGCGACGGGCCGCCAGCCGGCCCGCGGCGGGAGGACACCCGTCCAGGGCGGTCCGGTCACGGAGTCGGGGACGACCGCCTTGCCCGCCGACTCCTCGATGCCTTCGAGGAGTTCGCCGGCGGAGACGGTGACATCGAGGTCCACGGCGTCGACGAGTCGCGCCGTGCGGATCGCGAGCGCCTCGAAGGACGGCGGCCGGCCGAAGACGGCCAGCGCTCCGCCGCCCGCCTGGAGGCGGACGGCGGCGGCCCGGTCGTAGTGGACCAGCCGGGTCAGGAAGGCGGCGAGGGCCGCCGCCTCCCTGGCGTCTGCGAAGTGCAGCGGCGCGAGCACGGTCATGCTGCGGACGTCATCCCGTCGTCGACGTACTCCTGGAGGAACTCGCGCTCCTCGGCGGAGATCCGGCGCGGTCGCTGCGCCTCCAGGTCGAAGGGCACGACGACCGTGGACGCCCGTACGTACGTGACCTCGGGGTCCTTGATCTCGTACGCGATCGTCAGCGACGCCGCGCCTATCTTCGTCACCCAGGACTCGATGGTCACCGGCTCGTGCCGGTGGACCAGCGGCCGCATGTAGTCGATCTCGTGCCGGGCCACGACGGACCCGCCGGAGAACGAGGGGGAACCGTCCCCCGGCGCGAGCCGGAACATGAAGTCGATCCGCGCCTCTTCCAGGTACCGCAGGAAGACGACGTTGTTGACGTGCCCGAAGGCGTCCATGTCCGACCAGCGCAGGGGACAGCTGTAGATGTGGCGCACGCTCAGCCTCGGGTCAGCTTCTTGTACGTGGCACGGTGCGGACGGGCCGCGTCCGGGCCGAGCCGCTCGATCTTGTTCTTCTCGTACGACTCGAAGTTGCCCTCGAACCAGTACCACTTGGACTCGCCCTCGTAGGCGAGGATGTGGGTGGCCACCCGGTCCAGGAACCACCGGTCGTGGGAGATCACGACCGCGGCGCCGGGGAACTCCAGGAGGGCGTTCTCCAGCGACGACAGGGTCTCGACGTCGAGGTCGTTGGTGGGCTCGTCGAGGAGCAGCAGGTTGCCGCCCTGCTTGAGGGTGAGCGCGAGGTTCAGACGGTTGCGCTCACCACCGGAGAGGACACCGGCCGGCTTCTGCTGGTCCGGACCCTTGAAGCCGAACGCGGAGACGTACGCCCGCGACGGCATCTCGACGTGACCCACGTTGATGTAGTCGAGCTCGTCGGAGACGACGGCCCACAGCGTCTTCTTCGGGTCGATGTTGGCGCGGGTCTGGTCGACGTACGAGATCTTGACGGTCTCGCCGACCTTGACGGAGCCGGAGTCCGGGGTCTCCAGGCCCTGCAGCATCTTGAAGAGCGTGGTCTTGCCGGCGCCGTTCGGGCCGATGACACCGACGATGCCGTTACGCGGGAGCGTGAAGGACAGGTCGTCGATGAGGACCTTGTCGCCGAAGGCCTTGGAGAGGTTCTCGACCTCGACGACGATGGAGCCCAGACGCGGGCCCGGCGGGATCTGGATCTCGTCGAAGTCCAGCTTCCGCATCTTGTCGGCCTCGGCCGCCATCTCCTCGTAGCGGGCGAGACGGGCCTTGGACTTGGTCTGACGCCCCTTGGCGTTGGACCGCACCCACTCCAGCTCTTCCTTGAGGCGCTTGGCGCGCTTCTCGTCCTTCTTGCCCTCGACCTTGAGGCGGGTGGCCTTCTTGTCGAGGTAGGTGGAGTAGTTGCCCTCGTAGGGGATCGCGCGACCGCGGTCGAGCTCCAGGATCCACTCGGCGACGTTGTTCAGGAAGTAGCGGTCGTGGGTGACCGCGACGACGGCGCCGGAGTACTTCGAGAGGTGCTGCTCCAGCCAGTTCACCGACTCGGCGTCGAGGTGGTTGGTGGGCTCGTCGAGGAGGAGCAGGTCCGGGGCCTCGATGAGGAGCTTGCAGAGCGCGACACGCCGCTTCTCGCCACCGGAGAGGTTGACGACCGGCCAGTCGCCGGGCGGGCAGCCCAGGGCGTCCATGGCCTGCTCCAGCTGGGCGTCGAGGTCCCAGGCGTTGGAGTGGTCCAGGTCCTCCTGGAGCTTGCCCATCTCCTCCATCAGGGCGTCGCTGTAGTCGGTGGCCATGAGCTCGGCCACCTCGTTGAAGCGCTTGAGCTTGCCCATCTGCTCGGCGGCGCCGTCCTGCACGTTCTCCAGGACGGTCTTCGACTCGTCGAGCTTCGGCTCCTGCATGAGGATGCCGACGGTGAAACCGGGCGACAGGAACGCGTCACCGTTGGACGGCTGCTCGAGGCCAGCCATGATCTTGAGAACGGTGGACTTACCGGCACCGTTCGGGCCGACCACACCGATCTTCGCGCCCGGCAGGAAGCTCAGCGTCACGTCATCGAGGATGACCTTGTCGCCGTGCGCCTTGCGCGTCTTGCGCATCGTGTAGATGTACTCAGCCAAGAGAAACCGTCCGGCAAGGAGTGAGTGGGCAGATACACCCATCTTGCCTGACCGGCGCCCCCGGGCGGAAACCGGTAAGGCGCGGGCGGAGGCTCCGAAGGGGCCCCGGCGGCGGCGTACCGGGCGGTAGGGGGCGGAATCGGGGCCCGGACGTGCGACGACCCCGGACGCGGATGCGGTCCGGGGTCGTGCGGGTCTCACGCGGTGATCCCGATGTGACGCGGATCACTCGGCGAGGTCTGGCGTCCCGGTGCCGGCGGGGCCGGCACCGGGGGCCCGGCCTCAGGCGCCGGCGGCCTTCTTCTTGCGGAGGAAGAACACCGCGCCGCCGCCGACCACGACGAGCGCGGCGGCGATGCCGGCGATCATCGGAGTGGCGTTGGAGCTGCCGGTCTCGGCGAGGTCGCCGCCACCGGTCGTGGTGGAGCCGGTGGTGCCGGTGCCGCCCGTGGTGTCACCGGTCGTGGGACCGGAGGTCGACGGGGAGGGCTCGGTCGAGGGCTCCGTGGTGGGGGTCTCGGACGGCTTCGGGCCGGGGGTGGCCGTCTTGCAGTCCAGGACGCCCTCGAAGGTCTCTTCGAAGCCGTTCGGGCCGGTGATGGTGAACTTGTACGCCTCGTCCTCGGCGAGCGGGACCGTCACGGTCTTCGTCTCACCGGGGGCGATGGAGTAGGAGGTGCCCTTCAGGTCGAAGGTCCAGGCCTCGTCGCCCTTGTTGGAGGCGATGATCTCCAGGCCGCCCTTGGCGCAGTCCTTGGCGACCGTGACGGCCGGGACAGCACCCTTCTTCGCCCACGTGGCCGAGGCCTTCGCGGTGACGGTGGAGTCGCTGGAGCCGGCCAGGATCAGGGTCTGCGACGGGCCGTCGATGGAGACGAACGCGCGGCCCAGGGAGACCTTGGTGGTGGCTTCGGCGGTCAGCTCGGCCGCGCCGTCGGCGGTGCCGGCGGGAACGTCGAAGTAGACCTGGTCGCCGTTCTTGGCCTCGGTGACGGGCTTGCCGTCCTTGTCCACGATCTTGACGCCGTCCGGGGTGCCCGGGGCGGTCGCCAGCTTGGCGATCTGGGCGTTGGTGGAGACGGTGATCGGGCCGAGCCGGTCACCGGCCTTGCCCGCGACCGAGGACGGGGAGAGCGAGAGGGAGGCCTTCGGCTCCTCGAGCTTGACCGCGTCCTTCAGCAGCTGCTCGGTGAGCTTCTGCGCGTCCGGGCTCTTCGGCGTCGCCGTCACGTTGTCGGACAGGGTCCAGATCGCGGCCTGGGTGGCTGCGGCGGCCTCGTTCTTCGACAGGTCGACGTCGAGCTTCTTGCCGAGCTCCTCGGCGGAGAGCTTCGGGTAGCCGTTCTCGAGGACCCAGAGGATCTTTCCGGCGTTCTCGTTGTTGTGCAGGGAGGACTCGTCCCAGCCGACTTCCTTGTAGTCGAAGTCGTGCTTGGCCGGCGTCCGGAGGTCGATGCAGTAGGTCTGGAGAGTTCCCCCGCCCTCGACCTGCATCTTGAAGAGACCGCCCTTGACGCCCCAGTGCGAGCCGTCCTTCTCGACGATCTTGACATCGTCACGGTCGGTCATGCCGCCGAGCTTCGCCGTCACGCCGCCGGTGCCCGGGGCACCGTCCTCGGCAAGCGCAGGACCGGCGGTCGCTATCGCACCGGCCATGACAAGGCCGGAAACGAGGGCGGCGGCGGCGAGGCGGGCAGCGCCTCGGCCACGTACTGAATACATTGCTTTCCCCTCCGGGCGAGTCGCTCCACGAACATGTTGATTCGCGTGGGGGGAGCGCACGCCAGCAGATCACAGACCCGATGGGCTCACGTGCCACATGAGTACCCGGGAATCCTAGGGATGCGGAACCCCCCGGTGCCCGGCCATACGGTCAGATAACCATTCCGAATCGGAATCGTTATCGGGCAGGGCGAGTTGGTCGACAAATCGCCACAACTCAAGGTCAGGGAACGGTCACCAACCGGGTTGTCTCCTCGGCCACGGCGTCCGCGGCCGCCGTCGCCCACGGGTCCGGCTCCGACGCGGGGCCGAGCACCGGCCCCGCACCCCGCCTGCCGTCCGACAGTGTCCCCGACCCCGCCCCCGCATCTGACACGGAGTCCGGACCGGGCTCGAACCGGGGCTCCGACCAGGGCTCTGACCTGGGGTCGGGCCGGGAATCGGCCCTCGGATCCGACCTCACCGCGCGCCGGAAGGCCGCCGTCCCCCTGCTCAGATCGTGGCCCACCGCCAGCGCCGCCACGTCCACGAACGTCTTGCGCTGCCCGTCCCGCTCGTCCTCACGCACCCTCAAGCGGCCGTGCACCACGAGCGGTTCCCCGACGGACACCGAGGCCGCGAGATTGGCCCCGAGCGAGCGCCAGGCCGACACCGTGTAGAAGCTGGTCGGCCCGTCGGACCAGAGCCCCTTCTCCCGGTCCCAGCGGCGCGCCGACACCGCGAAGCGGAACCTGGCCACCCCGCCCGTGGCCGTGTCCCGGTACTCCACCGCCGTCGCCACATTGCCGACGAGCGTCACCGTCGTGTCGTTCATGATCCCGTCCCCCACCCTGCGTTCGGTCTGCTGTCTTCTTCCGTTTCGCAACCGGTCCGCGACCGGTCCGCACCATCGTGGGACGGCGGAGAAGATCTCGCCGGGGGCTGTGGACAGAGACGGAAAAGTGGACAACTCCCCCACTCGGGAGGGTGAACCGGAAGGACGAACCGGGGGCGTGAACCGGAGGCGTACCGGAAGCGTGAACCGGAGGGGCAGGCACCCAGGCGCGGCGCCCCGGCGCCCCCCCCATCCCCCATCCCATCGCCCCGCCACCCCGCCACCCCACAGCCGAGTTACCTCCCCCGAACCCCCGCCCGCGTCGCACCCAGTCGGCCCACACCGCCGCGGCCCCCGCCGACGATCCGCGCCGAAGGCCGCGTACCGACCACCGTCGCGTACTGCTCGCGCACCTCCCGGTAGCGCATCAGCTCCGCGGCCACCGGGTCGAGCACCCGGGCCCGGCCGCAGGCCGCCGCCGCCTCGCGCAGGCGCCGTTCGGCCTCCTGCCCGTAGCGCCTGGCCGGGCCCTTGACCGCTCCCTCGCAGGCCCATTCGACGAGCGGTCCGCCGATGATGCCGCCGAGCATCACCAGGACCGGCGGGAGCAGCCCCGGTTCGACGACGCCGACGATCTGCCCCATCAGCCAGAGCGCTCCGAAGATCTGCAGGAGCGTCATGACGACCTGGGCGAGGACGGCGGCGGGCCACCAGGCGGGCCGGGGAGGCCGGGCCGCCGCGTCGCCGATGGTGACCGTCAGCTCGTCCAGGGCCTCGGGGAGCCCCTCCGCCCCGCGCGCCGCCGCCTCGCGCACCGCCTGTGCCCAGGGCGTCGGAAGTCCGCGCGACGCCTCGTCGGCGACGACCCGTACGGCCTGCTCCACCCGCTGGCGTGCCGTCAGCTCCTCCTCGACCGGGCCGGCGAGGTGGGGGTCGGTGGAGCCGTGCTCGCGGATCCGCTCGTACCAGCGGTAGAGCCGTAGCCAGGGGGTGCCGCAGGCGCGGATGGCGCCCCGGCGCCAGACCCGTTCGGCGGCCTCGCCCGCGGCCTGGGCGCCGACGGCGACCGCGAGCCGGTCCGTGAAGGCCTCCCGGGCCCGTTCGTCGAGTCCGGGCCGTCCGTCGGCGAGATAGGCGGGCCGCAGCCGGGCCGCGGCCGCGTCGACGTCGGCGGCGAGCCGGCGTTCGGGGGCGGTGCGTTCCTGGACGAATGCGGCGACCATGTCCCGCAGTTCGGGGACGCCCTCGCCGGTCAGCGCGGAGACGGCGAGAACGGTGGCGCCGGGCTCGCCGTGCTCGCCGAGCGCGACACCGTCCTCGTCGAGGAGGCGGCGCAGGTCGTCGAGGACCAGGTCGGCGGCCTCCGTACCGAGCCGGTCGATCTGGTTGAGGACGACGAAGGTGACCTCGGCGTGCCCGGCGAGCGGCCGGAGGTAGCGCTCGTGGAGGGCGGCGTCCGCGTACTTCTCGGGGTCGACGACCCAGATGACGGCGTCGACGAGGCCGAGGACCCGGTCGACCTGGTCGCGGTGGGCGGTGACCGCCGAGTCGTGGTCGGGCAGGTCGATGAGGACGAGTCCCTGGAGCTCGGTGTCGGCGGCGCCGCCCGCGAGGGGGCGGCGGCGCAGCCGGCCGGGGACGGCGAGCCGGTCGAGCAGCCCGGCGGCGCCCTCGGACCAGCTGAGCGCGATGGGTGCGGAGGTGGTGGGGCGGCGGAGTCCGGTCTCGGAGACGGGGACTCCGGCGAGGGCGTTGAAGAGCGTGGACTTGCCGCTGCCGGTGGCGCCGGCGATCGCGATCACGGTGTGCCGGGAGGAGAGCCGCTGGCGGGCGGCGGCCTCGTCGAGCACCCGCCCGGCCTCGGCGAGGGCCTCGCTCTCGACCCGTGTACGGGAGAGCCCGACGAGCTCGTGGAGGGCGTCGAGGCGGCTGCGCAGGGGGCCGCCGTAGTGCCCGCCGAGGGGCGGCAGGTTGTCCTCCTCCCGCGGGTCCGTCTCCTCGGCGCGGGAGTCGGCGACGACGACGGCCCGCCGGCCGGCGCGGCGCGCGATCAGTCCGTCGTCCCAGGGGACGCGGTCGCCGTCCTCCTCGCGGCCGAGGTCCGGCCCTTTCTCCCGACCGAGGTCCGGCCCGTCCTCCCTCTCCCGGCCCAGGCGTCTCCCCCGCCCGTCCTCGCCCTCGCGAGCCCCGTCGCCCCGCCGCCTCGTGCCGCCGTCCCCACCGGGATCGGCCTCGCCGTCGACATCCACCACGTCACTTCTCCTTCTGCAGTACGGAGAGCGCGGCGATCAGCTCCGCCTGCGGCTCGGGGGTCACGTCGAGCGCTTCGAGGGGCGCGAGGCGCCGGTCGCGTTCGGCGCGCAGGACACGGTCGACGTACGAGAGGACGAGTTCGCCGCCCTTGTCGCGCAGCCGCAGGGCGGCCTGGGCACCGAGGAGTTCGGCGAGGCGTTCGCCCGCGGGCCGGGTGCGCCGGCCGCCGAGGAGGGCGGCGGCGAGGAGGGCGGCGACGGTGTCGGCCTCGGGGACGGCCGTACGGGAGGTGGAGGGGCGCTCCACGGTCCGCACCTCCTCCTCGGCCAGTTCTTCGAGGACGCGGCGCCAGCGCCGTACCTCCACGCCGATCCGCTCCCCCGTCTCGCGGTCGCCGCCGGTCCGCACGGGACCGAGGGCCTCGGAGGCGGGTTCGCGGCGCCAGCTGTCCCGGACCTTCTCCTCGGCGGCGGAGACGGCGCAGTGGAGGAGGGCGGCGAGGGACTCGACGATCGCGTCGAGGAGTTCGTCGGCGGTGCTGTCGCGGGGGTAGCCGCGCCAGCGGGTGCGGGCGTCCCCGGCGAGGACGGCGCCCCGGCCCAGCTCCTTGCGGACCCGCTTGGCCTGTTCGCCGTAGGCGGCCTCGACGGCGCCGCCGAGGCGGACGGCGGCGGCGTACTGCGCGGCGACCGCGCCGGCGAGCTCGGGGAGCCGGGCGTCGAGGGAGTCGATGACGCCGGTGGCGGTCCGGTCGGCGGCCTGCTGGCGGGCGGCGGGGTCCTGGGCGCGGTGGGCGAGCCAGCCGCGCAGGGCGGCGACGGCGGAGTCGGGGAGCAGCCCGCTGCCGCCGTCGGCGGACTCGGGGAGTTCGGGGATGGTGAAGCGGGGCACGTCGCCGAGGCCCGCCTTGTCGAGCAGGGCCTCGTACTGGCGGGAGACCTCGCCGATGACCTGGTGGGGGACGCGGTCGAGGACGGTGACGAGGGTGGCGTCGTACTCCTTGGCGGTACGGAGGAGGTGCCAGGGCACGGCGTCGGCGTACCGCGACGCGGTGGTGACCATCACCCAGATGTCGGCGGCGCAGATCAACTCGGAGGCGAGGAGCCGGTTCTCGACGACGAGGGAGTCGATGTCGGGCGCGTCGAGGAGGGCGAGGCCGCGGGGCATGGAGGAGGCCGTCTCGACGCGCAGGGCGTTCTCCTCGGGGGGCGGCTCGTCGGCGGGGTGGTCCTCGTCGGCCTGGGGCAGCCAGACGCGGGTGAGCTGAGGGAGGACGCGCATTCCGGCGAACCAGTGGTGGTCCTCGGGGTGGCAGACGAGCACAGGTGTACGAGTGGTGGGCCGGAGCACACCCGACTCGCTGACGCGCCGTCCCACAAGGGAGTTGACGAGCGTGGACTTGCCGGCCCCGGTGGAACCGCCGACGACGGCGAGGAGCGGGGCGTCGGGATCTTTGAGCCTGGGGACCAGGTAGTCGTCGAGCTGGGCGAGCAGCTCGGCTCTGGTCTGCCGGGCGCGTGGCGTGTCGGGAAGGGGCAGGGGGAGACGCACGGCGGCGACACGGTCGCGCAGGGCGGAGAGTGCGTCGATCAGCTGAGGCCGTTCGTCCAAGGTCACCACATGCGAAGAATGCCCAATTTATGAGTGTTTTTGAAGCCTATTGCGGCCCTGCGCGCCGAAGAGAGGGGTGGCGACCGGAAGCTCAGGCATAACGAGTGCACAACACCCGCCCCGAGCGACGCGAAAAGCGCTGCGCGAATCGCACCTGCCTGCGATTATCGTTCCGCTTCACCGAACCTCCACATCGTGCCACGCAGGTGAAGCAACCGGGCCAAGGCGATCGGAGCCCTATCCTTGTCCCGACAGGCCACACCCCACCCAAAAGGGGCTCCTGGCCACACGGCCACCACCCGGCCCCCGTAGCTCAGTGGATAGAGCAGGTGCCTTCTAAGCACTTGGCCGCAGGTTCGAGTCCTGCCGGGGGCGCTCCGCGATTGACCCTCCTTCGGGAGGGTCTTTTTGCTGGTCGGGGCAGCGCGAAGCCCCCTCGGCGGGGCTCTGGTGCCGAGGGGGCCTGGGTGTCCTGGCGGTCAGCGGAGGGGGCGGGGGAGCCTTACGCGGACCAGGGTGGTTTCGATGGTGCTGTCGACCAGGCGGCCGTTCGTGTCGAAGGCCTCGGGGCCGTCCGTCATGCCGAAGTCGTTGTCGTTGACGAGGACCAGGGTGGAGGAGCCTTCCAGGGCGATGCCCTCGACCTTGCCGGGGACTCCCGCGACGGTGTTGAAGTCGACCACCAGGCGCTTGCTCAGGAGCGGGGCGTCGGTGGCCTGTTCCAGGGTGGGGGTGGCCGTGGTGTCCCAGGGGGAGCCGAGGATGTCGGCGCCGCGGCGGAGGCGTACCTCGTAGGCGCGGGAGGACTTGTCGGTGCGCTCCTGGACCAGGAGGCGGTCGCCGCCGAGCGCCACGATCGAGGAGATCTTCAGTTCGGACGTCTTCGTCTGGCCGGGCTCGACGACGCCGACCGGGTCGAAGCCGTAGGCGTACTCGGCCGTGACCCGGTTCTCGCGGGTCGAGAAGCGCAGCAGCCTCGTCGTGCGGGACTCCTCGCCCGTGGCCTTGTCGGGGTTGAGCAGCGGGCTCTGCAGGGCCATGACCAGGTCGCCGTCGGGGAGCAGCGCGAGGCCCTCGAAGCCGCGGTTGATCTTGCGCTTGAGGAAGACCCCCGGCAGCGACTCGATCACCGGGTAGTCCGCGCCGGTCAGGCCGAGGCCCTTGGGGACGTGGCGGGCGAGGACCCGGCCCTTCGCGGAGACGTGCACCAGCGAGGGGCCGTACTCGTCCACCAGCCAGAAGCTGCCGTCCCGGTCCCGTACGAGACCCTCGGTGTCGAGGCCGTTCGGGTTGTACGCGAGCGGGGTCGTGGCGTTGTAGTCGTACGGGGCCTCGTCGCGGCCCGGCTGGTTCGGCAGGCCGGTGACCGGGGCGCCCGACGCGGTGGTGAGCGGGATCGACTTCACGACCTGGATCCGGCCGCCGACCGTGCGGACCTTCACGATCGCCGGGTCGAAGCCGGGGACCGGGAAGGTGCGCCGCTTGTCCTTGCCCACCGCTATCTGGCCGTTGGGGCCCCGGTCGGTGACCGTCCAGTACTCGCCCCGCCGCTCGGCCGGGTACAGGTCGCTGCCGATGCCTCCCAGGTCGACGTCCCGGTCGTCGTCGACACTGCCGGGGAGCAGGCCGTTGCTGAAGCCGGCCAGCGGGATGTCCGGCAGGGTCGAGGTGGAGACGACCCGGGCGGCGGAGCCGTGCCGCGCCGGCTCCGCCTCGGCCGTACCCATGACCACCGAGAGCGCGAGCGCGGTGGACAGCGGCAGTACCACGACGGCAGGCCGGCGCAGGAGGCGCGGATTCATCTGAACTCCCTTTGAACACATGGATGTCGCCCGTGGGGGCGCCTCATGGTCCAATTCCGGCCACAACGGTGGGCATCGTGTGGACGACGACGAGGGGAGTCCTGGGTGAACGGGTGGCTCGGGACGGGGCCTGCGCTCGGGGCAGGACCCGCGCCCGGTGCAGGACCCGCGCTCAGTAGCGGTCGAGGATCAGCTGCGTCTTGAGGATGTCCCCGTGGTACAGCCAGCCGTTGGCCTCGGCGACGTCGATCGCGTCCCCGTGCAGCTCGGCCGCGTCGGCGTACGAGTCGGTCTTGAACGACAGCTCGACCACGTACTCCGTGCCCGTCCCGCCCGCGCCGACCACCGGCAGCACCTCGACGCTCGCGTCGTCCGAGGCGCCCCAGGCTCCGCCGTACACCTTCGCGGTCACCGGGCCGTGCGCGCGGGAGGCCTGGAGGGTGTTCGTGCCCCAGGCGGCGCTGCGCCAGTCCTCCAGCTTGCCGGGGATGTCGCCGACCAGCCAGCCGCGGCCGGTGGTGCTCGTCGGCAGCGAGGTGCCCGAGTAGCCCTTGGCGCTGCGGCTCTTCTCGTTGCTGAAGCTGAGCGTCTGCTTGGCGTAGCCCCAGTCGACCTCGGCCTCGTAGTTGGTGTCGCCGCTGTCGAAGCCGGCGGCGTTGGCCGTGGTGAGCGCGGCGTCGATGTTCCCGCCGGTGACGGGGAAGCGCTTCTTGTAGGTCTCCTCGAAGGAGGAGCCGTCCTTGTGGCGGAGGCGGACGCTCCATCCCTCGGCGTCGAGCGCCAGGGCGTCGGTGTCGTAGTAGCTGTACGAGCGGGCCTTGGCCGAACCGGTGATGCCGAACGCCGACTTGACCGCCGCGCTCGGGGCGTGGGAGGCGTCGAGCGCGGCAGCGGTGAGGTTGATCTTCACCTCGTACGTCGGGACGGCGTTGCTCGCGGCGTACGCGGGCGAGGTCGGGGAGAGGAGCGCGACGGCGACGGCGAGGGCGACGGCGGAACCGGCGGCGGCCGGGCGCGCGGCCCGGAAGGTGAAGGTCATGCGGCGATGGTCACGAGGGCGGGTGAGAACCGCGTGTCCCCCGGAGGTGGGTTCGGTGAACCGGCGGCGTCCAGAACGCGCCCGCGCCTTGTGCGGCTACCGCAGGAAGAGGCTGGTGCCCACGTCCCCGGGTACGGCCTCCCGGATCGGCGTGCTGTGCGCGCCCGGGAGACGCATGCCGGGGATCGGGGTCCGGGTCGTGCGGTGGAGGAGGACCGCACCCTCCTGGTGCCGGACCTCCGTGTAGCCGTGGGCCAGGAGGAGGGCCACGCGCCGCTGTTGGTCTTCGAGCGAGGCGAAGGGGAACGTCCGGCCCCACACCCGGAGGAGGACCCAGTCGGCGCCCCGTGGGGTCGCGTCCGCTATGACCACCCGTGTCCGGGCGGTGAGCCGGGGCGCGACGGCGTTGTCCGCCTCCACCGTGGCTCCGTCCGGGATGAGTTCCGCCGCCGCCGCGAGGGCGTTCCTGTCGGCCGGGGCCCGCCACGCGCCCGGCTGGACGAAGAGGATCAGGCCCAGGCCGACGGACGCCGCCGAGGAGAGGACGATCCCCACGGTGACCGCCCACGGGAGGGACGGCGGGCGGAACAGGCGGCGGGACCACGGGCTCTGCCCGTGCGGACGCCCCAGCGTCTCGAGCGCCGCCGTCAGGAGGATCGGCCACAGGAAGGCGTCGTAGTGGTTGATCACCGGCCAGTGGTTGGGGTTGTCCGAGAGGACCCGTTCCGCGAGGAGGGGTACGGCGAGCAGGAAGGTCGGGGAGCCCAGCGGGAGCAGGGCCAGGGTGCCCAGGATCCAGGCCACCATGGCGACCTTCACGGTCGGGGTGACGGCGACCTGGACGAGGACCCACGGCTCGGTGAGGACACGGGCCAGGGCGGCGCCCGGGTCGGCGCCGAGGCTCCCGTACGACCAGTAGTAGCCCTCGGGGCCGCCCATCGCCGGCAGGAACCAGCAGATCACGAGGGCGGACACCAGCGGCCCGGCCAGGGCGAGCGCGAGCCCGGTGGTCCTGCCCGTCCGGTGGCCGGAGCGGTGGGCCCGTACCGCCAGGACCAGGCCGAAGGCGCCGACGACCAGTCCCATGTCCTCCTTGGCCGTACACAGCAGGGCCGCCCAGCAGGCCGCCGCGCCGTACCGGTGGGCGAGGCCGCGTTCCAGCATGAGCAGGGTGAACGGCACCGCGAAGGCCACCTCGTGGAAGCCGTTGTACGCGGAGGTGAGGAGCGGCCACCCCAGTGCGTACACCAGGCCGCCGAGATCCGCCGCCCTCTCTACGGTGCGCGGCGCCGCGCCCGTGAAGCAGTGCCGTGCGATGCGCCGGACCACCGGCACGCCGGCGGCGAACAGCGCGGCCTGCGCGAGGACGAGGACCCTCGGGTCGTCCCACACCCAGTACAGCGGCGCGAGCAGGGCGAGCGCCGGGGTGAAGTGGTCGCCGAGGAGGGAGAATCCGGGCGGGAACTCGTGGTGGACGTTCTTGATCGACGACCTCGGCAGCTCGGCGTGCGCGTACGCGCGGACCGCCTGGTCGAATATGCCGAGGTCGAAACCGGTGAGCCGCATGGCCGTCCACGACTGCAGTCCCAGGCCGCAGCAGACGACGAGGCAGAGCACGGTGAGGGCGATGCCGCGCCGGTGCGACTCGGTCTCCGCGCCACCTCGCGGGACGACCGGTGCCGGCCGGAGGACCGCCGTACGCGCGCGTGGCGCCGCCCCCGATGCCTGCACCTGCGGTCGTACGGATGTGTGTGTCGACAGAGCCCCCATGGCCACGACCCTACGGTGTGTGTTCGTGGCCTCGGGGAGGGAGAATCGCACCATGGCGATCACCGCGCGCGGACTCAACCGCTCCACTCTTTCAAGGCAGTTGCTGCTCGACCGGGCGACGATCGGTGTCGAGGACGCCGTGCGGCGGGTGGTGGCCCTGCAGGCCCAGCAACCGGGTTCGCCCTACGTGGCGTTGTGGAACCGCGTCGTGGACTTCGACCCGGCCCGCCTCGACAAGGCCCTGGAGAGCTACGAGTTGGTCAGATCGACCCTGATGCGGCTCACGCTGCACCTGGTGCACGCCGAGGACTACCGGGCCTTCCGGGAGGGCATGGAGCCGACCCTGCGCGGCTCGCGGCTCCACGATCCCCGGTTCAAGGCCGCGGGGTTCACGGCGGCCGACGCCGACGCGCTGCTGCCCGCGCTCCTGGAGTACGCCGGGGAGGCGCGGACCGGTGCCCAGATGCGGGAGCGTCTGGAGGAGGCGCGGGGCGGGCCGGTGGAGGCCGTCGTCTGGCGGATGATGCGCCAGTACGCGCCGCTGTGGCACGCGCCGACGGGGCCGCCGTGGTCGTTCGGGGCGGCGCAGGCGTTCGTGACGGCGAGCGGGCCGCTGCCGGTGCTCGGCGACCCGGAGGCGTCGACGGCGGGACTCGCCGTGCTGATCCGGCGCTATCTGGAGGGCTTCGGACCCGCGTCCGTACCCGACATGGCGCAGTTCACGCTGGCGCCGCGGGGCAAGGTGCGCGAGGCGGTACGGCTGCTCGACGGCGAACTGGAGCACCTGGAGGGGCCCGAGGGGACGGTGCTCTACGACGTGCCGGGGGCGCCGCTGCCCGACGGGGACGTTCCGGCTCCGCCCCGGCTGATGGCGATGTGGGACAGCGTCCTGCTGGCCTACGCGGACCGCAGCCGTGTCATCCCGGCCGAGTACCGCAAGCACGTGATCCGTGTGAACGGCGACACCCTGCCGACGCTGCTCGTCGACGGGTACGTGGCCGGCGTCTGGCGCCCCGTCGAGGGAGGCGTCGAGGCCTCGGCCTTCCACCCGCTGTCCGCCCGGGTGTGGGAGGAACTCGCGGGCGAGGCCGCGGCGCTCGGCGGCTTCCTCGCGGCCCGGGACCCCCGGGTCTACGGCCGGTACGACCACTGGTGGGTCAAGGGGCTGCCGGTGGCCGAGACCCGGGTGCTTCCCGGGGCCCGCTGACGACAGCCCAGTGACGAGCCGGCTGTCGACGAACGCCCGTCGACGCCCGGCCCGCCGTCCGCCGGTCGCGGCTCAGCCCTTCGCCGCCACCAGCGCCCTCAGCGCGATGTTGAGCCGGAGGACGTTGACGCGGGGCTCGCCGATGAAGCCGAGGACGCGGGTGTCGGTGTGGTCGGCGACCAGCGTGTCGACCGCCGCGACGTCGAGGCCGTTCTTCTCGGCGATGCGGTGGACCTGGAGCTTCGCGTACTCCGGGGAGATGTGCGGGTCCAGGCCGGAGCCGGAGGAGGTGACGGCGTCGGCGGGGACGTCCGACGGCTTCACCGTGTACGTGGCCGTGGAGTTGTCCTCGACCACGGCCGCCTTCGCGTCCGTGACCCACTGGATCAGCTCCGCGTTGTCGCCCGAGCGGTTCGTGGCGCCGGAGAGGATGATCGAGTACCGGGTGTTGACGCTGTTGGAGCCCAGGCCGTTGGAGGGGCGCGGCTGGAACCACCTCAGGTCCGGGGCCGCCGCCTCCTCGCCCTCCTTCAGCGGCAGGTCGTATCGCTGGCCGATCAGTTCGGAGCCGACGACCCTGCCGCTCGCGTCGGTGACCTCGGAG
This sequence comes from Streptomyces sp. NPDC017246, assembly GCF_044331325.1. Lineage (NCBI taxonomy): Bacteria > Bacillati > Actinomycetota > Actinomycetes > Kitasatosporales > Streptomycetaceae > Streptomyces > Streptomyces sp. NPDC017246. The sequence continues at coordinate 498,433 of NZ_JBIRMW010000001.1, forward strand.
CCGTTCGCCCGTGCGGGGAAGGCGGCTTGGGCGATGCCGGTGACGGCGAGCGGGTAGAGGACGCCGCACACGACGGTCAGGACGAGGAGGGCGCGGAGGCCCGCCCAGAGCAGGCGTCCGGTGTTTCCTACGGAGTTGTTCATGCGCGTCAGCCGATTCCGGGGATGAGGGAGAGGACCAGGTCGATGATCTTGATGCCGACGAAGGGGGCGATCAGGCCGCCGAGGCCGTAGATCCCCAGGTTCCGCCGGAGCATCGAGTCCGCGCCGGACGGCCGGTAGCGCACGCCCTTCAGGGCGAGGGGCACGAGCGCGACGATGATCAGCGCGTTGAAGACCACGGCCGAGAGGATCGCGGACTCGGGCGAGGACAGGCCCATGATGTTGAGCCTGTCGAGCGACGGGTGGGCGACGGCGAACATCGCGGGGATGATCGCGAAGTACTTCGCCACGTCGTTGGCGATCGAGAAGGTCGTCAACGCTCCTCGGGTGATGAGGAGTTGCTTGCCGATCTCGACGATCTCGATGAGCTTGGTCGGGTCGGAGTCGAGGTCGACCATGTTGCCGGCCTCCTTCGCGGCCGACGTGCCCGTGTTCATCGCCACGCCGACGTCCGCCTGCGCGAGCGCGGGGGCGTCGTTCGTGCCGTCGCCGGTCATCGCGACGAGCTTTCCGCCGGCCTGCTCCCGCTTGATGAGCGCCATCTTGTCCTCGGGCGTCGCCTCGGCGAGGAAGTCGTCGACGCCCGCCTCCTCGGCGATGGCCTTCGCGGTCAGCGGGTTGTCGCCGGTGATCATGACCGTACGGATGCCCATGCGGCGCAGTTCGTCGAACCGCTCCCGCATGCCCTCCTTCACGACGTCCTTGAGGTGGACGACGCCCAGGACCCGGGCGCCCTCGCCGTCCTCCAGGGCCACGAGCAGCGGGGTGCCGCCGGCCTGGGAGATCCGGTCGGTGAGCGTCTGCGTGTCCTCGGAGACACGGCCGCCCCGCTCCTCCACCCATGCCACGACCGAACCGGTCGCGCCCTTGCGTACCTTCTCTCCGTCCACGTCGACGCCCGACATCCGGGTCTGGGCGGTGAACTCGATCCACTCGGCGCCGGCGAGTTCGTTCCGGCGGCGCTCGCGCAGCCCGTACCTCTCCTTCGCCAGGACCACGATCGAGCGGCCCTCCGGGGTCTCGTCGGCGAGGGACGACAGCTGGGCGGCGTCCGCCAGTTCGGCCTCCGTGGTCCCGGCGACGGGGACGAATTCCGAGGCCTGCCGGTTGCCCAGGGTGATCGTGCCGGTCTTGTCGAGCAGCAGGGTCGACACGTCACCGGCGGCTTCGACCGCGCGGCCCGACATCGCGAGCACATTGCGCTGGACGAGCCGGTCCATGCCGGCGATGCCGATCGCGGAGAGCAGCGCGCCGATCGTGGTCGGGATCAGGCAGACGAGCAGGGCCGTGAGGACGATGAGGGAGGTCTGCTCGTCGGCTCCCGCGTAGATCGCGAAGGGCTTGAGGGTGACGACGGCGAGCAGGAAGACGATGGTCAGCGAGGCGAGCAGGATGTTGAGCGCGATCTCGTTGGGGGTCTTCTGCCGGGCGGCGCCCTCGACGAGGCCGATCATCCGGTCGATGAAGGTCTCGCCGGGCTTGGTCGTGATCTTGACGACGATCCGGTCGGACAGCACCTTCGTGCCGCCCGTCACCGCGCACCGGTCGCCGCCCGACTCACGGATGACCGGGGCCGATTCGCCCGTGATCGCGGACTCGTCCACGCTCGCGACGCCCTCGACGACGTCTCCGTCGCCGGGGATGATGTCGCCGGCCTCGCAGACCACCAGGTCGCCGACGCGGAGCTCGGTGCCGGGCACCTCCTCCTCGCCGGTCGTGGTGATCCGGCGGGCGACGGTGTCGGTCCTGGCCCTGCGCAGGGTGTCGGCCTGTGCCTTGCCTCGGCCCTCGGCCACGGCCTCCGCCAGGTTGGCGAAGACCGTGGTGAGCCAGAGCCAGGCGGTGATCGCCCAGCCGAACAGGTCGCCGGGGTTCGTCACGGCCAGCGCGGTGGTGACCAGCGACCCGATCAGCACCACGAACATGACGGGGGACTTGACCATGATCCGGGGGTCGAGCTTGCGGAGGGCGTCCGGGAAGGACTTCACCAGCTGCCTCGGGTCGAACAGTCCACCGCCGACGCGTCCGGTCCCGGCCGGACGGCCGTCGGGCGCCCCCGCCTCCGGGGGCCGGGTGGGAGTGATGGTGCTCATGCTGCGAGCCCTTCGGCGAGCGGTCCCAGCGCGAGGGCCGGGAAGTAGGTGAGACCGGCGATGATCATGATGGTGCCGACGAGGAGGCCGGTGAACAGCGGTTTCTCGGTGCGCAGGGTGCCCGCCGTCTCCGGTACGGGTGTCTGCTCGGCGAGCGAGCCGGCGAGCGCGAGGACGAACACCATGGGGAGGAACCGGCCGAGCAGCATCGCGAGGCCGATGGTCGAGTTGAACCACTGGGTGTCCGCGTTGAGACCGGCGAAGGCCGAGCCGTTGTTGTTGGCGCCCGAGGTGTAGGCGTAGAGGATCTCGGAGAAGCCGTGCGCGCCGGAGTTCGTCATGGAGTGCGCCGGGGTGTCCAGGGCCATCGCGACCGCCGTGAAGCCGAGGACGAGGGCGGGGGTGACGAGGAGGTAGCAGGCCGCGAACGTGATCTGGCGGGTGCCGATCTTCTTGCCCAGGTACTCCGGGGTGCGGCCGACCATCAGGCCGGCGATGAACACGGCGATGACCGCCATGATCAGCATGCCGTAGAGGCCGGAGCCGACACCGCCGGGCGCGATCTCGCCGAGCTGCATGCCCAGCATCGTGATGCCGCCGCCGAAGCCGGTGTACGAGGAGTGGAAGGAGTTCACGGCTCCCGTGGAGGTCAGCGTGGTGGCGACCGCGAAGAGCGACGAGCCGCCGATCCCGAAGCGGGTCTCCTTGCCCTCCATGGCGCCGCCGGCCAGGTCGAACGCCGGCCCGTGGTGGGCGAACTCGGTCCACATCATCAGCGCGGTGAAGCCGAGCCAGATGGTGGCCATCGCGCCGAGGATCGCGTACCCCTGCCTGAGCGAGCCGGCCATGCGGCCGAAGGTGCGGGTCAGCGCGAAGGGGATGAGCAGGATCAGATAGATCTCGAAGAGGTTGGAGAGCCCGTCGGGGTTCTCGAAGGGGTGGGCCGAGTTGGCGTTGAAGTAGCCGCCGCCGTTGGTGCCCAGCTCCTTGATGACCTCCTGCGAGGCGACCGCCCCGCCGTTCCACTGCTGCGACCCGCCCGTGAACTGGCCGACCTCGTGGATGCCGGCGAAGTTCTGGATCGCACCGCAGGCGACCAGCACCAGCGCGCCGATCACGGAGATCGGGAGCAGGATGCGGACGACGCCCCGGACCAGGTCGGCCCAGAAGTTGCCCAGTTCTCCGGTACGGGACCGGGCGAAGCCGCGGACCAGGGCGACGGCGACCGCGATGCCCACCGCCGCCGACACGAAGTTCTGCACCGCGAGGCCGCCGGTCTGTACGACATGGCCCATGGCCTGTTCGCCGTAGTACGACTGCCAGTTGGTGTTGGCCACGAAGGAGGCGGCCGTGTTGAAGGCCTGGTCGGGGTCGATCGACACGAAGCCGAGCGAGCCGGGCAGCGAGCCCTGCACCCGCTGGAGGAGATAGAGGAACAGGACGCTCACGGCGGAGAAGGCCAGGACGCCGCGCAGGTACGCCGGCCAGCGCATCTCCACCGACGGGTTGGCGCCGATGGCCCGGTAGATCCACTTCTCGACCCGCAGGTGCCTGTCGGAGGAGTAGACCCGGGCCATGTGGTCGCCGAGCGGCCGGTACGACAGGCCGAGCGCGACGATCAGCGCGAGGAGCTGGAGGATCCCAGCGAGGACGGGACTCATATCCGTACTCAGAACCTCTCGGGCTTGACGAGGGCGAGGACGAGATAGCCAAGCAGGGCGGCGGCCACGAGCAGACCGACGATGTTCTCGGCACTCACAGCTTGGCCACCCCCTTGGCGATGAAGGCCACCAGCGCGAAGACCGCGATCGTGGTGACGACGAAGGCCACGTCGGCCATCGTGAGCTCCCGGATGCAGGAAGAAGGAAGAAAGGGTTCTCGGACGAGAAACGGATTCTCGGACGAGATGAGGAAACCTCCCTCCCGGCCGCTCGCCGCCTCCGTTGACGTGCCCCTAACGCCGCGAATGCCCGTCTTGACGCTTCCCGTACGAGCGGGGCCTCCCGGCACCCGCCGCTCCCCCATTGCCAGTGGCCTGAAGGGGACATATCTTCGAGCGAAACCTACGGACCGGGATGCTCGTCAGTCCCGGGGCGGCCCGCCGTTCACGGGCCGGACGGCGGGGAGCGGACCCTCAGGGACGACGGGGGCGCTGGACGCCGGGCGTACGGGATATCCGTATCCACGTACCCGCAGGAGCTGAGCAGCACATGAGCAAGCACGTCCTGGCGCAGATCCGGGTCGAGGAGTACGCCTGGGAGCGGATCTCCGTCCCCACCCGCAAGGAACAGCACTCCTTCGTCCGCAAGGGCCAGGAGGTCCGCACCGCACAGATCACCTACTCGGCGAACACCGGACTCCAGGTCCTCTCGGGCCTCAAGGAGCTCACCGTCATGAACTCGACGAACTCCGAGTTCCACGGCTTCGTCAAGGACCGGTACACGACGCTCAAGGAGGCGTACGACCGGATCCTCGCCACCAAGGTCACCGCCCGCTGGGCGAACTCGGCCCCGGCGGCGGCGGACGAGGAGCACGACTGGGACCGCTCGTACCAGAAGGTGCGGCGGCACGTGCTGGAGGCGTTCGCGGAGACGTACAGCTACTCGCTCCAGCAGACCCTGCACGCGATGGCCGACCGGGTCCTGGACAACGTCTCCACGGTCAACGAGGTCCGGCTCAACCTGCCGAACAAGCACCACTTCCTGGTGGACCTGGAGCCCTTCGACCTCGAGAACGACAACGAGGTGTACTTCGCGGCGGACCGGATGTACGGCCTGATCGAGGGCACCGTCCACCGTGACGGCGTCCAGCCGGTGATCGCGACCAGCGACTGGATCACCGCCTGAGTCCCGCCCGTCCCCCGGTGAGGTCCCTCGCCTAGAACAGCCCGGCCGTCCGGACTCCCAGCCATACGGCTCCGAGTCCGGCGGCCAGGCTCCCGGCGACGTTGAGCGCCGCGTACCCCTTCGCCCCGTTTTCGTACAGCTTCAGCGTCTCGTACGAGAAGGTCGAGTACGTCGTCAGCGCCCCGCACAGGCCCGTGCCGAGCAGCAGGTGGAGCTGGGCGGAGGCCACCCCCGTGAGCAGCCCGAGCACAAAGGAACCGACGACGTTCACCGTGAACGTGCCCCAGGGGAAGCCGGGTCCGAAGCGGGCCCGCGCCGCACGGTCCGTGAGGTACCGCAGGGGCGCGCCGACGGCGGCTCCGGCGACGACGAGCAGCCAGTTCACGCCCGCTCCCCTCTCCCGAGGGCGGCCCTGGTGACGGCGACCCCGGCCCCGACGGCGGCGAGCGCGGTGACCGCGGTCGCGCCGAGATAGAGCAGCCCGCGCGTCGGGTCGCCGGCGCTCAGCAGCCGCCGCGTCTCGAGGCCGTACGTGGAGAAGGTGGTGAACCCACCGCAGAACCCGGTGCCGAGGAAGGGGCGGAGCAGCGGGTGCGGGGGCTCGGTCGACCACTCGGCGGGCCGCTCCGTGAGCAGGATCATCAGCACACCCAGCAGGGCGCAGCCCACCACGTTCACCGTGAACGTCGTCCAGGGGAAGGCGCCTTCGGGGGTCGGCCAGAGCAGCCCCGCGCCGTAGCGGGCGGAGGCGCCGAGGGCACCGCCGGCGGCCACCGCCCCGACGGCCGGGAGTTCGGCGCGGAGTCGCATCACCCCAGCGTACGAGGGACGGGTCAAGGCGAGGCGCACAGGCACGGCCCCCGGCCTGGGGCATTAACCGGAGTCCGGCCCGTGCAGCCTCGCTCTGCGATGGTCCGGCCACGCCCTGCGACGGGTCAAAGCGGGGTCGGCGAGTCTGTCAGATCCCCCGAGGGGTATTCGGGAAGGCCGCCCCGAGGGCCCGTCCGGGGTGCGTGAAGACCGCTGCGACCTGCGACGACACGACGAGAGGTGGTCCGGCCACCATCAGGCGGCCGATTCGGGTGCCGGGTACACCTCGTCCCCGGGGGCGGGTACGGGCGACGGTGGTGGAGCAGCGGGAGGGAGCTGCGCAACCTTCGGGCAGGAGTGTCGTGAGTACATCCGTCGCAATCAAGCGCAGGGCCGTCACCGGGGCTGTTCCCCCGGCCGCGCCCCTGGGCGTCGTCAGGTCCGTCGGCGCGGCCGGCTCGCGCGAGGACGTCTACGCCGAGCTGTGTGCCGCGCTGTTCTCCGGCTTCCCGCGCCGCGACCAGCGTCTGAAGGCCGAGCAGTATCTGCACGGCCTGCTCACCGCGCAGGGCCGCAAGTCCATCCGCAACATCGCCGCGCAGATAGGCGGTCCCGCGGCCGAGCAGAGCCTGCACCACTTCGTCTCCAGCTCCACCTGGGACTGGCAGCCGATGCGGGCGTCGCTCGCCCGGTACCTGGAGCGCAACAGCTGCCCGCAGGCCTGGGTGGTGCGGCCCATGCCGATCCCCAAGGCCGGGGAGCACTCGGTGGGCGTGGACCGGCGCTTCGACCCGGAGCGCGGCCAGGTCTTCCACGGCCAGCAGGCCTTCGGGGTGTGGTTCGCGAGCGACGAGCTGAGCGTGCCCGTCAACTGGCGTCTGTTCCTGCCGGATCCCTGGGTGAACGACCGCACGCGGCGCGATCGTGCGGAGGTTCCCCAGGAGGCCGGCGAGGAGACGCTGGAGGAGTGCGCGGTCGCCGCGGCGCTCGACACGGCCCGCTGGTCCGACGTCAGCCGCAAGCCGGTGCTGCTCGACATCCGGGGCGGTGCGGGGCGGGCGGCCCTCACCCGGCTCGCCGGGGCCGGGGTGCCGGTCGTGGCCCGGATCGGTCCGGGCTCCCGGCTCGCGATCGCCGACCGTTCGCTGCCCGGGTTCGGGGCGGGCCCGCTGTCGGCGCTCCAGATCCTGGAGTCGCTCAAGGGCCTGCGCAGGCCGGTGAGCTGGGTGGACACGGTGGCCGGCGCGCGGACTTCGCGTACCTCGCTCGCCACCGCCGTCCGGGTGGCGCTGCCCACGCCGGGCGGGGAGCGGATGCGGCCCCTGGTGCTGCTCGGCGAGTGGGACGACCCCCGGCGTGCCCCGGCCCGGGTGTGGATCAGCGATCTGACCGGTTCGCCGGTCGGTTCCCTGCTGCGGCTGACGAAGCTGGCCCGCCGGGTGGAGCGGGACTTCGTCGAGGTCGGCGAGGGGGCGGGGCTGCGGGACTTCGTGGGCCGTTCGTTCCGCGGCTGGCACCGGCACATCACGCTGGCGTCGGCGGCCCACGCGGCGACGGTCATGGCCGCCACCGACTGGGAGGCGTCCTACGCCCCGGGCTACGGCTCCGGGCGTACGGCGAGCTGACGGGCGGGGCCGGCGGGACGGCCTGCCGGGTACCGCGTACCGCCCTCAGACACCGCGCTCCGGCGGGCCCGACAGCTGACGTGTCGGGTCCGCCGTGACGCGTCCCCTGGCCAGCACCTCCCGGGTGCGCTGCAGGCGCAGCGCCAGCTGGACCTCCAGGACCTGGCCCGGCTTCTGCCATTCGGGGCCGAGGAGTTCGCCGATCCGCTCCAGGCGGCGCGAGACCGTGTTGGGGTGGACGTGGAGCGCCTCGGCCGCGTTGGTCGGGCTGCCGCCGGAGGCGAAGTACGCCTCCAGGGTGTGGGTGAGATCGGTGAACCGCTCGGCGTCGTAGTCCAGTACGGGCCCTATCGCCGCCTCGACGAAGCCGTCCACGTCGTTGTCGTCGGAGAGCAGCAGCCCCAGGAAGCCGAGGTCCTGCACGGAGGCGGCCGAGCCCGTGCCGCCGAGCGCGCTCATCGCGTCCAGGCAGCGCCCGGCCTCCTGGTACATCCGCGCGACGCCGTCCGGGCTCCAGCCCGGTCCGGCGGCGGCGACCGAGACGGGGTGGCCGAGCAGCGGGGAGAGTTCGGCGGCGACGGCCTTCGCGGCGGCGGAGGCGTCGATGCCGGGGAGCAGCAGCACGATGCAGCCGCCCTGCACGGTCTTCAGGCCGGAGAGCCGGTACGCGTACGAGGAGGCCCACACCACGGCCCTGCCCTGTTCGCCGCCCTCCGGCCGCGCGAGCACGAGGACGTGCGGTTTGCGCAGGTCGACGCCGAGCCGGCGGGCCCGCTGGGCTATCTGCTGCGGCGCGTGCGGCGGGTCGGCGATGAGGTCGTCGAGGAGTTCGTCGCGTACGGGTCCTTCGGCGACGGCGGTGGAGCGCCGCATGAGGAGGAGGAAGGCGACGGACTGGGCGGCGAGTTCGAGGAGCCGCTCGTCCTCGCCGGTGAGGCCGCCGGCGGCGCGGATGACGAGGCCGCCGAGGTCCTCGGAGCCGGCGATGACGGGGGCGACCCAGGTGTCGTCGTCGGCGAGGACGGGGCGGCGGCGGGCGTGCGCGTCGAGCGAGGCCTTGGCGACGGCCTCCTCGTCGAAGCCGGGTATGTCTCCGGCGGTGGCGAGGAGACGGCCTCCCTGGTCGCGGATCATCACGGTCGCGTCGAGGGCGTCGGCGGCGGCCTTGGCGACGTTGCACAGGTCTCCGCCCGCGAGGACGAGGTTCATGATGCGGCCGTGGGCCTCGCTGACGTGCCGCATCCGGGTGAGGCTGGTGCGCACCCGGGAGCTGTCCCTTTCCAGTTCGGAGACCTCGGCCCGGGTCCGGTCGAGGAGTCCGGCCTTCTCCACGGCGAGGGCGGCGAGGTCGGCGAGCGCGGCGAGGAGTCCGATCTCCTCGGGGGTGTGGTCGCGGACGCGCCGGTCGGCGCCGTGCAGGGCGCCGATGACGGTGTCGCCGCTGCGCAGCGGGGCGGCCATGATCGCGTGGAGGTCCTCGCCTCGCAGGGCGGCCTCGGCGGCCTCGTCGAAGGCCGGGGCGTGGACGCCGGCGTCGAGTGAGCCGGAGGGGGCGAAGCGCTCGTCGGCGAGGTAGTCGGCGGTCCAGACGGGCTCGCCGTGGGCCTGGACGGCGCCGCCGAGTCCGTATCCCTCGGCGATCCTGAGCCCGGGGGCGAGCCGCGGCCCCTCGGTGCCGTGACCGGCGCGGGAGCCCTCGGTGGTGTGGACGTAGCAGGCTCCGTGCGGGCCGCGCAGGGTCACGTACGCGAGGTCGAGGCCGAGGAGCCGCCGGGCGCGGCGGGTGATGACGCGCAGCAGGCTGTCGAGGTCGTACGAGAAGGTGAGGTCGCGGGCGGTGTCGGTGAGGGTGGCGAGTCCGGCCTCGCGGCGGGCGTCCTGCTCGTGGCCGGTCCGTATCTCGCCGGCGAGTGCGACGGCCCGTTCGAGGCGGGCGAGTTCCTCGCCCGCGAGTCCGGTGAGCCGGGCCTCGGCGAGGAGGGTGTCGAAGCGGGCGGGCGTGGCCTGCCGGGCGAGTAGTTCGAGGACCGTGAGCAGCGCGTCGGCACCACCGGCTCCGTCCGCGCCGTGCAACGTCATGGCCCCATACCCCCGTGGTCGAGCGAAATCGGGCACCTGGGAGGAAACCCGTCCTGCTCGCCGAAACTAATTCGGCTTCGGGAGTCGGTCAACGGTGAGTTGCCGCACTTCATTCCCCGTCACGGCCCCGCCGTGACGTCACGGTTCCCGGCGGGGTCCGTATGGCGGTACCGCCGTTCCGTCAGGTGGTCAGCCGACGGAACCCGCGGGTACGAGCCGGTTCCTGACCGGGCTGTACTGGGCGGGGATGCGGGGGGCGTAGGCGGGGCGGACCGCGGTGTTCCGTACGGCGAGGACCGAGCGCTGGAGGCGGCGGAGGCGCGCCGAGGGTTCCATGCCGCTCTCCCCCTTCAGGGCGAGGCGCAGCCGCTCGTACACGGTGAGGGCCTCGTCGTGCTGTCCGCAGCGCAGCAGGGCCACCATGTAGTGGGCGTGGAGCGGTTCGTTGGTGCGGTAGCGGGCGACGAGTCCGGAGAGCTCGGAGACGAGGTCGGCGTGCCGGCCGAGGCCCAGCTGCGCTTCCACCCACTGGTCGAGGACGCTCAGCCGGGAGGTTTCGAGGCGCTCGATCTCTCTGCGCAGCCGGGGTCCGGCGGCGACGCCCGCGTACGGTTCGCCGCGCCACAGGGCGAGTGCCTCGCCGAGGCGGAGCGCGGCGCGCGGGAGGTCGCCCGCCTCCATGGCGCGGTAGCCGGCGCCCGCCGCGCGCTCGAACTGCCAGACGTCGTTGACTCCGCCGCCGGTGTCGAGCCGGTAGCCGCCGGGCTGGGAGAGGAGGATGGCGTCGGCGGTGCGCCGGTCGGACCAGCCGGGGCCGGGGTCCGCCGGAGCGGCGCCGCGCAGCGCGCTCGTGATGAGGGTGCGCAACTCGGCTATGTGGGACTGGAGTTCGGCGCGGGCGCCGCGTGGCGCACCGGACGGCCACAGTTCCTCGGTGAGCACCGTCACGGGGACGACCTGGTCGGCGCTGGCGGTGAGCAGGGCGAGGAGCTGCCGGGGCGCGGCCGATGTCGGGGTGATCGACACCCCGTGCTCACGTACCGACAGTCCCCCCAGAATCCGGACGTCCACCTTGCCCCCTCAGTGCCTGTGCGGTGTCAGCGCGCGGGTTGACTCTCGATGATTAGAAAAGACCCCCGTAGGCATGTCAATAAGAAACCGGAGGGTACGGAATACCAACCCGGGATATCGGGGTGATTCACCCCCTTTGTGCGAGTATAAGGGCGCAAGATTTTCGTCACTGGCGCAGACCAACACATGCCGGAAGACTGTTTCCGGACTCGGAGGTACGCTTTCGCAGGGTCCTTGCGGATGGCGCAGCGGGCGACACGCGCGAGTTCACGCCAGAAACCGCCCGCCGGGTACGGTTCCGGAAGCAGCCCCTCCAGGACAGTTCGGGCATATACCCCGGCAGCTGGACGGCGGGCCGGACGGCGGCCGCCGCGGGCCTAGAGGACGGCGGCGGCGGTCAGCAGGCCGAACGCGACGACGATCAGCGGCGTACGGATCCCGTGGAAGGAGTTCCAGCGCTTCTCGAAGGCGGCGCGGACCGCCGCCGGCTCGTCACCCGTGGCCTCCGAGGCGGCCAGCGCGTTGTTGAGCGGGATGTTCCCGCCGAGGGTGACCGCGTGATTGAGGGCCGCGCACACGAGCCCCCCGAGGACCAGCCACTTCTGGGTGTCCGTACGCCCGTCGACCGGGACGAAGAACGCGGCGGCGGGGAAGGCGATCACCCCGAGGAAGACGACCAGGAACACGCCCCTGGGCACGGCTTCGTTGATCCGGCGCATCGCCGTGACGAACTCGGCGTCCGTCAGACGGGCGAGCGCGGGCATGATCCCGGTCTGGAAGACGAGCATGAAACCGGCGTAGAGGCCGGTGCATCCGACAGCGAGGGCGAGCAGCAGGGAGGCCATGCGGCCATTCTGACCCGCGAACGGCCGCCGTGACCCGCACACGCCACTTCCGGCACACGGCCCACGGCCGCCCCCCTGCCGCCTTCCACCCGCGTCAGCTGTACGGGTCGCCCGACCTCAACTCGCCCTCGCGCGTGGCATCCCCGCCCGGCTCCCGCCCCGGCCCCTCGGACCGCCCGAGCAGCCCGTCGGCCTGCCGCACCGCCGCGGCCAGCTCCCCGACCACCGCCGAACCCGACCGGCCGGCGATGGACTCGGCGCGCTCCGCGAGCGCCGGCAGCCCCGGGGCGCCCGGCAGCCCGCCGCCCCGCAGCGTGTCCGCGAAGTAGGCGCTGATCGCCGTCAGTTGCAGGCTGTCGTGGCCACCGCCCCAGATGTCGGCGGTGAGACCGGCCGTCCCGACCGTGCCGGACCGCTCGTGCGGCGCACGGGTCGCCGGGTCGAGCCAGCGGACGGTGGCGGTGGCCACCGGGCCGGTGGCGCCCGCCCTGGTCCGCACCGTGTACAGCGCGGTGACGGTGTGCCCGGCGCCGACCTCGCCGCCGTCCACGTGGTCGTTCCGGAAGTCCTCGTCGGCGACCTCCCGGTTCTCGTAGCCGATCAGCCGGAACTTCTCGACGGTCCGCCGGTCGAAGGAGACCTGCGCCTTGGCGTCGCGGGCGCGCAGCTCGACATGGGCGGGCAGCTGGTCGACGAAGACCTTGCGGGCCTGCGCGGAGGTGGAGACGTACGTGGTCTGCCCGTCGCCCCGGTCGGCGAGCCGCTCCATGAAGGCGTCGCCGAACTCGCTGCCCACCCCGACGCCGAAGAGGGTGATCCCGTACTTCCTGCGCTCCGCGTCGATGCGTTCGAGGATCGTCCCCGCCCCGGTGGCACCGGTGTTGGCGAGCGCGTCGGAGAGCAGGACGACCCGGTTGGTGGCGCCCTCGCGGTGGCCGTCGACGGCGACGTCGTAGCCGGTGCGGACGCCCGCCTCGACATTGGTGGAGGAGCTCGTCGCGAGGGAGTTCACGACCTCGCGGATCCGGCCGCGGGCCTCCCCCACCCGGGTCATCGGCAGCCGGGTCTCGGCCGTGTCGCTGAAGGTGACGAGCGCGATCGAGTCGTCGTCGCGGAGCTCGTCGGCGAGCAGCCCGAGGGATTCCCTGACCAGGTCGAGGCGGCCCGGCTCGTCCATCGAGCCGGAGACGTCGACGACGAAGGTGAGGGCGGCGGGCGGGCGTTCGCCCTTCGCGTCCGCCGCCCGGGTGGCGAGACCGACCCGGACCAGGGACCAGCCGTCCCGGCCGGCGCGGGCCCCGTCGAGGGTCACGCTGAAGCCGTTGTCCGAGGGGCGCGGATAGTCGGGACGGAAGCTGTTGACGAACTCCTCGGGCCGCACGGTCGCCGGGTCGGGCAGCCGCCCCTCGGCGAGGGTGCGGCGGGCGTAGCCGTACGAGGCGGTGTCCACGTCCAGGGCGAAGGTGGAGAGGTAGTCGGGGGCGGGCGCCGCGGAGGGCCTGCCGTCCTCCCGCACGCCCTCCCGGTTCGCGCTCCCCCCGCCGTCGGGGACCGCCGGGGCGGTGCGGCCGGTCTCGCGGGCCGACCGGTCGGCGGTGCTCCCGTCATTGCCCGCGCCGCAGCCTCCGACGGCGAGTCCGGCCGCGAGCAGACCCGCGACCGTGGCCGAGAACCGGCCACGGCGGCGCCGGGCCGCCCCCGTGATGTGTCGTTCCATGTCATCTCCCCCTCTTGGTAAGGCACTTGTGAATGTGACGAACGAGAGGCCCGCCGGGAGCAGTCGAAGGGGTTGCGGATGGATCTCGATGCGGCAACGGCGGCCGACGAGACAACCGGTGGCATGGATTCGCCATCCTTCTCAACAGGGGTTGTCACCGTGTGCAGTCGCGTGCGTACATGGAGTGGACATCGATCGGGCGGGGGTGGTCAGCGGTGGCAGAGAGCGCGGGCTCCGTGATGCTCGCCCGTTCGGCGATGAACCGGGCCGCGACCGAGGGACAGCGGCCCGCGGGGCGCCCGGTCCGGGGCGCGCGGCGCATCAGCGCGGCGCTCGCCGGGCTGGCCGCTTCCACTCGGTACGAACTGCTGACCTTCGACGACCCGGTCGCCTCGGCGGGCTGCGCGATCCCCGAGCCGTTCCTGGAGCTCGCGGAGGCGTGCATGCGGGCCGCGGCGGAGCGGGCGGGCGAGGTCAGACGGATCGTGCCGCGGCATGCCCTGCATCTGCTGGAGGGCGGTCTCCGGATGCCCGGCCGGGCCCGTCTGGCGGAGTCGATCCCGTTCAAGATGATCGTCGTCGACCGGACGGTGGCCGCGGTCCCGCTCGACCTGGAGCTGCTCTACAACGGACTGCTGCTGATCCGCGACCCGGTGGTGGTGCAGGCCCTCGCCCGGGCCCATCACGCCTGCTGGGTGACGGCCGAGGAGCTGACGTACGCGCCGGTGCCACCGCCTCCGCCGTGCGATCTGCCGCCGCAGCTGCGTCCGGTGCTCGACGCCCTCCTGTCGGGACTCACGGACGAGACGGCGGCGGCCAGGCTCGGCATGTCCGCGCGGACGTACAGCCGCCGGGTGGGCGAGCTGATGGCGGCCCTCGGCACGACGAGCCGCTTCCGCGCGGGCGCGGAAGCGGCTCGAAGGGGGTGGCTGTGAGAAGACCCTGAGTCCCCCGGGGCAGGACGCCCCCTACGACACGATGTCCTTCCGGGCGAAGCCGCGGAAGGCGAGCGCGAAGAGGACGAGGGCGTACGTCAGCGAGATCGCCGTGCCCTTCACCATGCCGCCCCACTCCAGCTGCGGCTGGAGCGCGTCGATCCAGGCGAACTGCCAGTGCGCGGGCAGGTACTCGCGCCAGTCGCCGAGCGCCGTGACGGCGTCCAGGACGTTGCCGACGATGGTCAGGCCGACGGCGCCGCCCACGGCGCCGAGCGGCGCGTCGGTGCGGGTCGAGAGCCAGAAGGCGAGTCCCGCGGTGACCAGTTGGGAGGCGAAGACGAAGGCGACGGCCACGGCGATCCGGAACAGCGCGTCCCCTGCGGGCACCGAGCCGCCGGTGGGCAGCTGGAGCGGCCCCCAGCCGTAGGCGACCGTGCCCGCGGCCAGGGCCACGAGCGGGAGGAGGACCATCGCGGCCGCGCTGTAGCCGAGGGCGACCGCCAGCTTGGAGGCGAGCAGCCGTGACCGGGGTACGGGCGCGGCCAGGAGGTAGCGCAGTGAGGACCAGCTCGCCTCGGAGGCGACGGTGTCCCCGCAGAACAGCGCCACCGGGATGACGAGGAGGAATCCGGCCGAGACGAAGAGGCAGGTGGCGGCGAAGTTGGCGCCGGACGCGGTCGCCGTGTCCATCAGGGTGATGCGGCCGTTGGCGCCGCCGTCCCGTTCGCCGCCGACCGCGAAGGCGATGATCAGGACGAACGGCAGGGCGACGAGGATCCCGCCCATCACGAGGGTGCGGCGCCGCTTCCACTGGCGCAGGGCCTCGACGCGCAGCGGCAGGGTGCGTCCGGCGCGGTAGCCGGGGGCGGAATCCACGGGGGCCGCGGGGGTGTCGAGCAGGCTCATGCGGCTCCTCCTCCGATCAGGGTCAGGAAGGCGTCTTCGAGGCGGCGGTGCGGTCCGATCCCGGTCAGCGGCACGTCGAGGCCGACGAGTTCGCCGATGAGGGCGGTCGGGTCGAGGCCGTCGAGGAGGACGAGGAGCCCGCCGTCGGTGCGGGTCGCCGCGGTGACGCCCGGGAGGGCGCCGATCTTCTCCACGAGGGCGTCGGGGACGCTCTCCCCGAGCGTGACCAGGAGGGTGTCGCCGGAGCCGGTGATCTCGGCGACCGGTCCGGCCTGCACGAGCTGCCCCCGGTCCATGACGACGAGATGGGTGCAGGACTGCTCGACCTCCGCGAGGAGGTGGCTGGAGACGATGACGGTACGGCCACCGGCCGCGTACCGGATCATCACCTCCCGCATCTCGCGGATCTGCGGCGGGTCGAGTCCGTTGGTGGGCTCGTCCAGGATCAGCAGGTCCGGCAGGCCGAGCATGGCCTGGGCCAGGGCGAGGCGCTGCCGCATGCCCTGCGAGTAGGTGCGGACGGCGCGTTCGAGGGCGCTGCCCAGGTTCGCGATGCGCAGGGCCTCCTCGACATGGGCGTCCTCGGCGGGGCGGCCGGTGGCCTTCCAGTACAGGTCGAGGTTCTCCCGCCCGTTGAGGTGCGGCAGGAAGCCGGCGCCCTCGACGAAGGAACCGACCCGGGAGAGGACCGGGGCGCCGGGCCGGATGGCCTGGCCGAAGACCCTGATCTCGCCCTCGTCGGGGGTGATCAGGCCCATCAGCATGCGCAGGGTGGTGGTCTTGCCCGCGCCGTTGGGCCCGAGGAGACCGAGCACCTGGCCCTGCTCGACGCGGAAGGACAGGTCCTTGACGCTGTACCGGTCGCCGCCCTTGTACTTCTTGGAGAGCCCGGTGATCTGGAGCGGCACGGAGACGAGCCCGGGGTCGGGCGCGGGGGCGGCGACGCGGCGGCGGGCCGTGAGGAGCAGCACGGCGGCGACGGCGAGGCCGAGGAGCGGCAGGCCCCAGACCCACCAGGGCAGGGCGGCGGCCTGGGTGTCGAGGCCGGGCGCGGTGGGAACGGTCAGCGGGCTCTCGACGGCGACGGTGTAGCCGGCGGGGACGACCGGGGAGGCGTAACCGAGGTCGGTGGCGGCGACGACGAGCCGGAGCCGGTGCCCGGCCTCCACCTCGTGGTCGACGGCGGGCAGGGTGAGGGTGACGCGCTTCCCGGCCCTGGCGCCGTCGACGCGGACGGGGGCGACGAGCTGGGCGGGCAGCACCTGCTGCCGGCCGTCGGGCCCGACGTCGTACACCTTGGCGAAGAGGACGGCGGAGCCGTCGGGGGCGGTGGAGGTCACCTTGACCCGGACGCTCGGTGAACCGGTGATCCGGAGCGGCTCGTCCTGCGGCTTCGCGTCGAACCTGGCGTGCTGGCCGGGGAAGTCGAGGGAGATGCCGACGCCGAGGGAGGAGAGTCCGGCGACTCCGCCGCCGAGGCCGGGGACGGCCGAGACGGCGGGCGGTGCGGCCCCCGCGGGGTTGGAGAAGGTCTGCGGCCGCCCGGCGAGGGGGACGGTCGTGGCGCCGGCGGTGAGTCCCGGGTAGCGGTCGGCGGTGGCGGCGCGCAGGGTGGCGCGGCCGTCGGTGGAGTCGACGCCGCCGGTGCGGCTCACCCGGAACGCGGGGCCGGTGTCGACGGAGGTGTCGCGCTTCAGCCAGCGGTCGAACCAGGTGCTGACGCGCCGCTCGACGCGCTCGGTCTCGCGGTCGCCGCCGTCGTGGCCGCCGGCGATCCAGTCGACCGCGACGGGGGCGCCGTTGGCGGTCAGGGTGCGGGCCATGGCGTCGGACTGGGCCAGGGTGAAGAGGGAGTCGGACTGGCCCTGGACGAGGAGCGCGGGCACCTTGACGCGGGTGCCGACGGCGGAGGGGCTGCGGGCCTCCAGGAGGGCGCGGGCGGCGGCGTCGGGCTTCCCGGCGACGGCGACGCGCTGGTAGAGGGAGCAGAGTTCGGCGGTGAAGCGTCCGCAGGCGGCGGGCTTCCCTGCCGCGGCCCCGGGGCCGGTGGCGCCCTTCGGGCCGTTTCCGGTCCCCGTGCCGTTTCCGGTCCCCGTGCCGGTGTCTGTCCCGGTGCCGTCGCCCGTCCCGGTGCCCGGCGCGGTCGCGGACCCCGGCCCTGCGCCCGCACCGTTCCCCGCGGAGAAGAAGATCCCGGCCCAGAGCTTCTTGAAGACGCCCTCGGGGAACAGCGCGTCGGCGAGGTTCCAGTAGGTGATCTGGGGGGCGATGGCGTCGACGCGGGGGTCGTGCCCGGCGGCGAGGAGGGAGATCGCCCCGCCGTAGGAGGCGCCGGTGACGCCGACGCGCGGGTCGCCGGCCTTGTCGAGGAGGACCTCGGGCCGGGCGGCGAGCCAGTCGATCAGCTTCCGGACGTCCCGCACCTCGTGGTCGGGGTCGTTGAGGCCGATCTCGCCGGTGGAGGCGCCGAAGCCGCGCGCGGACCAGGTGAGGACGGCGTAGCCGTCGCGGGCGAGTTGCTCGGCCTGGGCGCGGACGTCGTCCTTGGAGCCGCCGAAGCCGTGGCCGAGGAGGACGGCCGGCCGTCGCCCGTCACCGTCGCCGGTGAAGTACGAGGTGTCGAGCCGGGCGCCGTCGAGGTCGAGCATCCGGTCCGCCCGGTGCACGGGCGGCGGATCGTCCGAGGCGACGGCGGTCCAGGTGCCGGCACCCGCGAGAACGGCGAGGACGGCGGTGACCGCGGCCCACCGGGGAAGTCGGAGTCGCATGGTGTCGAGCCTAAGCGGGTCCGCCGCGGACCTCGGCTGTCCGAGGACGGAGCTGCCCGCCCTCCTGGAGTCGTACGGTGCGGGGGCCGCGTACCACGGGCGCGGTATCCGCCCGCGGCCGCCGGTGTCCGCCCGCGGTATCCGCCGGCCGCCCCCCGGCACGGAGCCGGCCCCCGGGGGCGGTGTGTCGCACCCGGGGGCCGGTCTCGGTACCGACGGCTGTCAGTGGTTGCGCGGGAAGCCCAGGTCGACGCCGGCCGGGGCGTCGGACGGGTCCGGCCAGCGGGTGGTGACGACCTTGCCGCGGGTGTAGAAGTGCACGCCGTCGTTGCCGTAGATGTGGTGGTCGCCGAAGAGCGAGTCCTTCCAGCCGCCGAAGGAGTGGTAGCCCACCGGCACCGGGATCGGCACGTTCACGCCGACCATGCCGGCCTCGACCTCCAGCTGGAAGCGGCGGGCGGCGCCGCCGTCGCGGGTGAAGATCGCGGTGCCGTTGCCGAACGGGGAGGCGTTGATGAGGGCGAGGCCCTCCTCGTACGACTCGGCGCGCAGCACGCAGAGCACCGGGCCGAAGATCTCGTCCTGGTAGGCCTTGGCCGTGGTCGGCACGTGGTCCAGGAGGGAGAGGCCGATCCAGTGGCCGTCCTCGTGGCCCTCGACGGTGAGGCCGGTGCCGTCGAGGACGACCTCGCAGCCCTCGTCGGCCGCGCCGTACACGTAGGAGGCGACCTTGTCGCGGTGGACGGCCGTGATGAGCGGGCCCATCTCGGAGGTGGGGTCGGTGCCGGGGCCGATCTTGATCTTCTCGGCGCGCTCGCGGATCTTCTGCACCAGCTCGTCGCCGATGGCGCCGACGGCCACGACGGCCGAGATGGCCATGCAGCGCTCGCCGGCGGAGCCGTAGGCCGCCGAGACGGCCGCGTCGGCCGCCGCGTCGAGGTCGGCGTCCGGGAGGACCAGCATGTGGTTCTTCGCGCCGCCGAGCGCCTGGACGCGCTTGCCGTTGGCGGAGGCGGTGGTGTGGATGTGCCGGGCGATCGGGGTCGAGCCGACGAAGGAGATCGCGGAGACGTCCGGGTGCTCCAGGAGGCGGTCGACGGCCACCTTGTCGCCGTGCAGGACGTTGAAGACACCGTCCGGGAGGCCCGCCTCGGCGAGCAGCTCGGCGATCTTCAGCGACGGCGAGGGGTCCTTCTCGCTCGGCTTGAGGATGAAGGTGTTGCCGGTCGCGATGGCGATCGGGAACATCCACATCGGCACCATGGCCGGGAAGTTGAAGGGCGTGATGCCCGCGACGACGCCCACCGGCTGGCGGATCGACGCCACGTCCACCCGGTTCGACACCTGGGTGGAGAGCTCGCCCTTGAGCTGGGTGGTGATGCCGCAGGCCAGGTCGACGATCTCCAGGCCGCGGGCGACCTCGCCGAGCGCGTCGGAGTGGACCTTGCCGTGCTCGGCGACGATCAGCTCGGCGATCGCGTCGCGGTTGGCGTCGAGCAGTGCGCGGAACTTGAAGAGGATGGTGGTGCGCTGGGCCAGCGAGGAGGTGCCCCAGGTCGCCCAGGCGTCCTTGGCGGCGGCGACGGCGGCGTCGACCTCCTCGACGGAGGCGAGCGCGACCCGCGTGGTCACGGCGCCGGTGGCCGGGTCGGTGACCGGGCCCCAGTTGCCCGACGTGCCCTCGACGGTCTTGCCACCGATCCAGTGGTTGACGGTCTTGACGGTGTTCGTCATGACGAAATGCTCCTTCAGAGATGGCGGCGTCGGGCGGTGACGTGCCGGTCGTACTCCTCCCGGGCCTTGACCGCCGACGGGCGGGTCGAGGTCTCGGCCACGGGCACATCCCACCACGCATCGGCCGGGGGCGGGCCCGACACAGTGTCTGGCGTTTCGGTCTCGACGTAGACACATGTGGGAACCGTCGCCCTCCGTGTGTCGGCGAGGGCTTCCCGCAGGTCACGCACGGTTCGGGGGCGCAGCACCCGCATGCCGAGGGAGGCGGCGTTGGCGCCGAGGTCGACGGGGAGCGGGGGTCCGGTGAATCCGCCGTCCGTGTCCCGGTGGCGGTAGTCGGTGCCGTAGCGTTCGGCGCCGACCGCCTCCGAGAGGCCGCCGATCGAGGCGTAGCCGTGGTTCTGGAGGACGATCAGCCGCAGGGGGAGGCGTTCCTGCACGGCGGTGACGATTTCGGTGGGGTTCATGAGATACGTACCGTCGCCGACGAGCGCCCAGACGGGCCGGCCGGGTGCGGCGAGGAGCACTCCGAGGGCGGCGGGGATCTCGTAGCCCATGCAGGAGTAGCCGTATTCGACGTGGTACTGGTCGGGCGACCGGGTCCGCCACAGCTGGTGGAGGTCGCCGGGGAGGGATCCGGCGGCGTTGATCAGGATGTCGCTGCCGTCGACCAGAGTGTCGAGTACGCCGAGGACCTGGGCCTGGGTGGGGCGGGCGTCCTCGTCGGGGACGGCGTACGCGGCGTCGACCCGCTCCTGCCACTCGTGCTTGTCGCGGGTCCACCGCGCTGTCCCCTGCCGCCCGTGAGGGTGCTCGCCGAGTGCTTCGGCGAGGGCGGTGAGCCCCTCGCGGGCGTCGGCGACGAGCGGCAGGGCGGCCTGCTTGTGGGCGTCGAAGCCGGTGATGTTGAGGTTGACGAAGCGGGCGTCCCCGGGGAAGAGCGTGCCGGACGCGGTGGTGAAGTCGGTGTACCGGGTGCCGACGCCGAGGACGAGATCGCTGGTCCTGGCCAGGGCGTTCGCGGTGGGGCTGCCGGTGTGGCCGATGCCGCCGGTCTCGCAGGGATGGTCGTACGGCAGGGCGCCCTTGCCGGCCTGGGTGGTGGCGACGGGGATGCCGGTCCGTTCGACGAGGGTGCGCAGGGCGTCCTCGGCGCGGCTGTGTCTCACCCCGCCGCCCACGACGAGGAGCGGTCGCCTCGCCTCGCCGATCGCCCGTACGGCGGCGTCGAGTTCGGCGGTGTCGGGGCGGGGGCGGCGGATCCGCCAGACCCGCTCGGCGAAGAACTCCTCGGGCCAGTCGTACGCCTCCGCCTGGACGTCCTGGGGCAGCGCGAGGGTCACCGCGCCGGTCTCCGCGGGGTCGGCGAGGACCCGCATCGCGGCGAGCGCGGCGGGGACCAGGGCTTCGGGGCGTCCGATCCGGTCGAAGTACTTCGAGACGGGACGCAGACAGTCGTTGACGGACACGTCACCCGCGTAGGGGACTTCGAGCTGCTGGAGCACGGGGTCGGCGGGGCGTCCGGCGAAGGTGTCGCCGGGCAGGAGCAGGACCGGGAGACGGTTGACGGTGGCGAGGGCGGCGCCGGTGACGAGGTTGGTGGCGCCGGGGCCGATGGAGGTGGTGACGGCGTGGGCGGAGAGCCGGTTGGACTGCCGGGCGTAGCCGACGGCGGCATGGACCATGGCCTGTTCGTTGCGGCCCTGGTGGAAGGGCATGAGCGCGGGGCTCTCGACGAGGGCCTGGCCGATTCCGGCGACGTTGCCGTGCCCGAAGATGCCCCAGGTGGCGGCGACGAGCCGCTGCCGTTCCCCGTCGCGTTCCGTGTGCTGGGCGGCGAGGAAGCGTACGAGCGCCTGGGCGACGGTCAGCCGGATGCTCATGCGTATCCCTCCGTGTGGTCCGGGTGGAAACAGATCTTCCACTCCCGCTCGGGTCCGGGGCCCGCCATGACGTTGAGATAGAAGAGAGCGTGACCCGGCTGGGCGATCGAGGGGCCGTGCCAGCCGTCGGGGACGAGGACGGCGTCGCCGGTTCCGACCTCGGCGAGGAGGTCGGCGCCGCCGGGCCGGGACGGCGAGATCCGCTGGTAGCCGAGGCCGCCCGGGCCCTCGGTCTCGTAGTAGTAGATCTCCTCGAGGACGGACTCGGCGCCGGGGCGGTGCTCGTCGTGCTTGTGCGGCGGGTAGGAGGACCAGTTGCCGCCGGGCGTCACGACCTCGACGGCGATGAGCCGGTCGCAGTCGAAGGCGTCGGCGGAGGCGAAGTTCCGCACCTGGCGGGCGCGGTTGCCGCTGCCGCGGGTCTCGACGGGAACCTCCGGCGCGGGGCCGTAGCGGGCGGGGAGTCGTCGCTCGCACTTCGCTCCTGCCAAAGCGAAGCGGCCTCCCGCACCGGAGGCGATCTGGGCGTGGGCGTCGCGCGGTACATAGGCGAAGTCGGTCACTCCGTCGAACACGCTCGCGCGGCCCAGGAGTTCGAGGATCTCGCCGTCGACGCGCACGCTACAGGCACCGGAGAGGGGAAGCACGACCCATTCGGAATCCCCGCTCTCGAAGGAGTGGATCTCTCCCGGTCCGAGGGTGAGGACCCGGAGTGCGGAGTACGTCCATCCGGCCCGCCCGGGGTCGATGTCGAGCGCGTACGGGCCCCGGGCGGCGGTCCCCGCGGGGATGTGGAGGGACGGGAACCGGCGGTGGGACGGGGGGTGGCCGGGGGGTGGAGGCTGCGGGTGGGACGGGGGTCGGTCGGTGTTCATGGCCGATCCCTACCCCTTCTCGGGGAGGGTGCCGCTTCCGCCGGCGAGTGCCTCGGCGATCTCGGAGGCGTACGGCATGGCGGACGAGCAGGCGAGTCGGCCCGCGACGATCGCGCCGGCGGCGTTGGCGTGGCGCAGGACCGTGCCGAGGTCCTGTCCGGCGAGCAGTCCGCGGACGAGCGCCCCGCCGAACGCGTCGCCCGCTCCGAGGCCGTTGACGACCTCCACCGGCAGCGGCGGCACCTCGGCGCTCGTCCCGTCGGCGGCGAGCGCGAGGACGCCCTCGGGGCCCTGCTTGACCACGGCGAGCCGCGGCCCGCCGTCGCCTCCGGCGGCCAGCAGCGCGCGGGCGGCCGCGTGGGGCTCGCGCTCCCCCGTCGCGACCTCGCACTCGTCGAGGTTGCCGACGGCGACGGTCGCGTGCCGCAGCGCCTCGGCGTAGTACGGGCGGGCGGCCGCCGGGTCCGCCCAGAACATCGGCCGCCAGTCCAGGTCGAGAACCGTCACCTCCCGGCCGGAGCGGGCCCGCAGCGCCGTCAGGGTCGCGGTACGGCTCGGCTCGTCGCACAGACCGGTGCCGGTCGCCCAGAAGGCCCGGGCGGCGCGGACGGCGTCGAGGTCCAGCTCGTCCGGACGGATCTCCAGGTCGGGGGCCTTGGGGCGGCGGTAGAAGGTGAGCGGGAAGTCGTCGGGCGGGAAGAGCGCGCAGAAGGTGACGGGGGTGGGGTACTCCTCGACCTCGGTCACCCAGTGGTCGTCCACCCCGAAGCCCTTCAGCTCACGGCGCAGATAGGTGCCGAAGGGGTCGGCCCCGGTGCGGGAGAGGAGTGCGGTGCGGAGGCCGAGGCGGGCGGCGGCGACGGCGACGTTGGCCGGGGAGCCGCCGAGGAACTTGGCGAAGGTCTCGACGCGGTCGAGCCCGACCCCGGCCTGGAGCGGATAGAGGTCCACGCCGAGGCGTCCCATGGTGATCAGGTCGTACGGCTCCGACTCCACCCGCGCCACCTCTCGCGTCCGGCTTCCCGCACCCAGGTCTAGTCGTCCGCCCGGAGGCGTGTCAACGATATGTCCGGACATTCGGACGACCCGACCGGGCCGGAGCGGCATGCTTGACGCTGCTCGCGGGCCCCGGCGAAGGTGGCAGGCATGACGAAGCCGTCACCGCAGCCGTCCTCGCACCCGACACCGTCCCGCATCCGGATCGGTTCCGCCCCGGACTCCTGGGGGGTGTGGTTCCCCGACGATCCCCGACAGGTGCCCTGGCAGCGGTTCCTCGACGAGGTGTCCGGCGCGGGCTACGAGTGGATCGAGCTCGGTCCGTACGGCTATCTGCCCACGGATCCGGCCGTCCTGACCGAGGAGACCGCGCGGCGCGGGCTCCGGGTCTCGGCGGGGACGGTCTTCACCGGCCTCCACCACGGCCCGGACGTCTGGGACCGGACCTGGGCGCACGTCGCCGAGAACGCGGCCCTCGCGCAGGCCGTGGGGGCGGGGCATCTCGTCGTCATCCCGTCCTTCTGGCGGGACGACCGCACGGGCGAGGTGCTGGAGGACCGGACGCTCACCGCCGGGCAGTGGCGGGACCTGACGCGGCTCACCGAGCGTCTGGGCCGGGAGGTGCGCGAGCGGTACGGGCTGCGGATCGTCGTCCATCCGCACGCCGACACCCATCTCGACGGCGAGGAGAGCGTGGCGCGGTTCCTCGACGCCACGGACCCGGAGACGGTCTCGCTCTGCCTGGACACCGGGCACTACGCGTACGCCGGCGGGGACAGCGTCAAGCTGATCGAGACGTACGGCGAGCGGATCGGCTACCTCCACCTCAAGCAGGTCGACCCGGCCGTCCTGGCCGGGGTGGTGGCCGAGGGGGTGCCGTTCGGTCCGGCGGTGGCCCGGGGCGTGATGTGCGAGCCGCCGTCCGGGGTGCCGGCTCTCGAACCGGTGCTCGCGGCCGCGGCGGCGCTGGACGTGGACCTGTTCGCGATCGTCGAGCAGGACATGTACCCGTGCGAGGCGGACGTCCCGTACCCGATCGCGCTCCGTACCCGGCGCTTCCTCCGTTCCTGCGGCGTGTAGCCGGCGCATACCGCTCCGACCGGGGACGACGCGGGAGGACACACCGATGTCCCCGTGCCTCACTTTCGTCACGTACGTCCCTTTGTCGTCACGCATATCTCCGTTACGCGGGGTTTCCGTCACAGGCGCTCGACAGGCGCTCTCCTCCGGTCTGGAGGGGTCGTTGCAGGGGGCAATGGCTCAGTGATCGCCAACGCACGCCCGCAGCGCCCCCGAACGGCACCCCCGCCGCCGCTGCGCGGCGCGCAGGGAGGTACCAGGCATGACGGACAGAAGGCTCTGGTCGTACAAGGACATCGCCGCACACATCAAGGTGCAGCCCGACACGGTCCGCTCCTACCGGAAGCACGGACTGCTGCCGGCCCCCGACCAGGTGGAGTCGGGCAAGCCCTACTGGTACGCGGACACGATCCGCGCCTGGGTCGCCAGCCGCCCCGGCAACCGGGGCCGCCGCGACTGACCCCGCCCCGCACGCGCACGGCGCCGGGCCCGGATTCCTCCGGGCCCGGCGCCGTGCGCGTGAGTCGTGCGCGTGAGTCGTGCTCAGACGATCAGGTCGTAGATGTTCCAGCCGTGGCCGGCCGGACGCGGGTCGTGCGGCTCGCTGTTCGCGCCCCGCTCGCCCCATCGCACCACGCCGTACATCAGCAGCCTGCCGTCCTTGGTCCTGGCCGCCAGGGAGGTGTCGTGGCCGCCGACGAGGCCCGTGCCCGCGAGGGCGGTGAAGACGTTCCAGCCGCCGCCGACCCGCTTGCGCGCCTTGAGCAGCGGCTCGTTCCTCCCGGTGGCGTCGTACTGCCAGAGCACGCCGTCGCGGTCGCGGGCGTGCAGCGAGGCGCGCCGCGAGGCCTCGGGGGTGCCCGTGGTCAGCCGGAAGGAGAGGTCTCCGCGCGCCACGACACCGTGTCCGGTGCCGAGTTCGACGGTGGTGGAGAGGGTGCCGAGCCACTCGGCGCCCGAGGGCACGTCGACGGTGATGCCGTAGGTGACGGTCGAGGATCCGGCGGGCACCTCGGCGCCGGGCAGGTCGAGGACGAGCCAGACGCCGTCGACGGTCTCCGGGTCGGGCGAGTCCCAGGCGCACGGCTCGAACGTGCCGCCGTTCACGGCGCAGGTGGAGGTGAACAGGAGGCCGGGGCGGCCCGGTTCGGCCCGGTAGGGCCCCTCGAACGTGAGGCGTTGGGGCAGCAGCGGCCCGGTGGCCCCGGGCGGCAGGGTGACGGTGAGCCGGGTGGTGACCGGGCCCTCCTCGCCGGCGGGCACGACCAGCGGGCCCCCCTCCTGCACGATCGTCCCCACGTCGGCGGCGGCCGGGCCGGGGGTGGCCGCCGCGAGGGGCGAGGCGAGAGCCTGCCCCCCTCCGGCGGCCGGGGGGATCAGCGCGGCGAGCAGTACGCTCGCCGCGACCAGAAACATACGGGTGGGTCTCGTGGGCCTCATGGATCCCCATTGGAGAGGTGTCGGGTCGCCCCGGCGTGTCAGATCACCGCGGTGTAGATGTCCCAGCCCCAGCCGATCCGCGTCCGGGCGGAGCCGGGGACGAAGCCGAAGCCCGACGTCCGGCCCTTGTACACCCACACCTCACCGGTCGTGTCACGGGCAACGACGGAGTCGCTCCAGGCACCACAGAGGTCCATGGCGCCCACGATGTCGCGGTAGACGTTCCAGCCGCCGCCGACCCGCACGCGCGGGGAGAAGGGGGCGGCGGGGTCGGCCCCGGACCTGTACGCGTTGTACTTCCACAGCACGCCGCTCTTGTCGCGGGCCACCAGTCCGTCCTGGAACCGGCTGATGGCGGTGTACGCGTTCCAGCCGCCGCCCACGCGCACGGGCGCCTTGAACGGGGACTCGGAGAACGTCGCCTCGTAGTGCCAGAGGACGCCGTTCCTGTCCCTGGCGACGAGCCCGTCGCTGTAGGGGGCGAGGCTCGTGTACACGTTCCAGCCGCCGCCGACCCGCACGCGCGGCTTGAACGGGGCCGCCGGGTCGCCCGAGCCCCGGTAGTACCAGAGGACACCCGCCTTGTCCCGGGCCACCAGGTCACCGCTGCCGTACGCCGTCGTCCTGGAGAGCTGGGTGATCGTGTTGTAGACATTCCAGCCGGCGCCCACCCGCTTGCGGGGCTTCAGTGGCCCCTCGGGCTTCCCCGTCCCCTCGTACCGCCAGAGGACGCCGTCCCGGTCCCGGGCGTGGACCGCACCGCGGTAGTACGGCTCAGGGGTGCCCGCGACGAAGTCGAGGAGGACCCGCCCGTGAGCCGCCACGGTTCCGGACACGTCCTTCACCGTGAAGTCGCCATCGATGGAGCCGATCTCGGAGAGCCGGGACTCCGCGCCGATCGCGAGCTCGTACGTCAGTGTGCCGTCCTCCGTGTCGACCGCGGGCAGATCGAGCAGGACCGAGTGCTCTCCGGGCTCCGTCTCCTCGTCCGGCGTCCGCCACCCGAGCGGTCCGAGAGCGACGCCGTCCGCCGAGGCGGTGGTGCGGAGCCTCGCGGCGAGCCGCGGGGGTGTGCCGCCACCCGGGAGGTAGGGGACGGGCAGACCCAGCCGCGCCGTCACCGGACCGGTCACACCCTGCGGGAGCGTGACCTTCAGCCGCAGGACCGCCGGCGGGTTGTCCCCCGCCGGCACGGCCAGCCGGCCCCCGTCCTGCACCACCGTGCCCGGCTCGGCGGTGCTTCCCGCCCGGACCGTCACCGGTGCGGCGACCGCCGCCGCTCCCCCGAACGCCACCGGTGCGATCCCGGCGACGAGGACCGTCGCCAGGACCAGGCCCGCACGCATACGTGCCACGAATTCCCCCATGCATCACGCTCATTGAAGCGAGGAAGCGGTCTCCCGCACCTCCTCTGACACCTCTTCGACACCCGAACTCCCCCCAGGGTTGTACGCGTCCGACTCGCTGATTCCGAAGCGGTCGTGGAGGCGCCGCAGCGGGCCCGGGGCCCACCAGGTGAGGCGGCCGGTCAGCTTCATCACGGAGGGCACGAGGAGGCTGCGGACGACCATGGCGTCCATCAGGACGGCGAGGGCGATGCCGAGGCCGAGCATCTTGGTGTTGGTGACGCGTGAGGTGCCGATGGCGACCATGACGACGGCCAGGATCACGGCGGCGGCGGTGATGAGCCCGCCGGTGCGGCGCAGCCCGAAGCGGACCGAGTGCTCGTGGTCGCCGGTGAGGTCGTACTCCTCCTTGATGCGGGACAGCAGGAACACGCCGTAGTCCATGGAGAGCCCGAAGGCCACGCAGAACATGAGCACGGGCAGGGTGGTCTCGATGTCCCCGGTGGGGGTGAAGCCGAGGAGTCCCGCGAGGTGCCCGTCCTGGAAGACCCAGACCACCGCGCCGAACATCGCCGTGAGGCTGAGGGCGTTGAGGACGACGGCCTGGACCGGGATGAGCACGCTGCCGGTGAGCAGGAAGACCAGGAGCAGGGTGACGAGGACGATGATGCCCGCCGCCCACGGCAGCCGCTCGGCGAGGGCGCCCTTGGAGTCGACCAGGACGGCGGCCTGTCCGGTGACGGAGGTCTCGAACGGGGCGGGTGCGGCGCGCAGTTCGGCCACGGCCCGCTGGGCGTCGGGGCCGACGGTCTCGCCCTCGGGCACGACGGTGAAGTAGGCGTGTCCGCCGGGCGCGGTCACCGGCCCGTCGGCGCGGGCGACACCGTCGAGGGCGCCGATCCGCTCCCGGTAGGCCGCGTACTGCGCGGGGGTGGCCTTGCCCTCGGCGAGGACGGTGATCCCGCCGCCGGGGTTTCCGGGGAAGCCGTCCCGCAGCTGGTCCTGGACGACCCGGGAGGAGGCGGTGGCGGGGAGCTGGCGGTCGTCGGCGGTGCCGAGCTTCACGCCGAGGAAGGGCAGTCCGAGGAGGACGAGCCCGGCGGTGGTGAGAACCGCGAAGACCGGCGCCCGGCGCATCACGAGCGCGGCGACCCGTCCCCAGCCCGCTCCGTCGCCGGCGCCCTCGGCGGCGGTCTCCCGGGGTGCCCGGCCCCGGCGGAGGAGCTTGCGCAGGTCGAGTGCGTTGACCCGGTCGCCCAGCAGGACGAGGGCCGCCGGGAGCAGGGTGAGGGCCGCGGCCGCGGCGAGCAGGACCACGGCGATCCCGGCGTACGCGAAGGAGCGCAGGAAGTACTGCGGGAAGACCAGCATCGCGGCGAGCGAGACGGCGACGGTGAGGGCGGAGAAGAGCACGGTCCGCCCTGCGGTGCGCAGGGTGGCGCGGACGGCGGTGTACGTGTCGGCCCCGGTGGCGAGTTCCTCGCGGTAGCGGCGGACGACGAACAGGGCGTAGTCGATGGCGAGTCCGAGTCCGAGGGCCGTCGTCAGGTTCTGCGCGAAGACGGAGACGTCCGTGAACTCGGTGATGCCCCGCAGGGCGGCGTTGGTGCCGAGGATGGCGACGATGCCGACGCCGAGCGGCAGCAGCGCGGCGACGGCGCTGCCGAAGACCATGACGAGCAGGACGAGGGTGAGGGGCAGGGCGATGAGTTCGGCCCGCAGCAGGTCCTCCTGGATGACCGTCTGCATCTCGTGGCGGACCGCGAGGCCGCCGCCGAGGGAGACCTCGACGGGGCCGTGCGTCCCCCGGTACTCGGGGGCGATGCGGTCGAGGACGGCGGCGGCGTCCTTCTCCTCGCCGGCGATACGGGCGGCGATCACGGCCTTCCGGCCGTCCTCGGAGCGGAGGGCGGGCGAGCCGGTGGACCAGTAGGAGCCGACGCCGTCGACACCCGGTTCGGCGTCGAGCCGCTCGGCGAGCCGCCGGGCCTCGGCGACGACCGCGGGGGCGTCGGCTCCGGCCGCTCCGGCGTCGACGAGCAGGAGCAGATTGGGCTGGGAGCCGGGGAACCGGTCTTCGAGGGCCGCGGTCGCGTACGTGGATTCGGCGGCCGGGTCCTCCCAGCCGCCGCTGCCCATCCGGTCGGCGACCCCGCCGCCGGCCAGGACGGCGAGGGCGGTGAGGACGAGGGCGACGAGGAGGGTGAGCCGCGGGCGGGCGGTCACGAACCGCGTCCATCCGCCCCCCGGTGCTCCGGCCGACCGCCCGGCCCGACCTGGGGTTTCGGCCCCGTGTCCGCCCCCGCCGGGTGCTGATTTCTTGACTTCGGCCATGACGAGGTGTCCCCTTCACCTGACCCCCTGTGCTCGCTTCCCGGCAGGTCACATGGGGCGCCCATTGCCATAGACTGGCAAACACGAGTGATCACTCGCGTTTCTCAAGAATGCGAGCGACCTCTCGCGTTTGTCAAACGTGTTGAGGAAAGCTGGGGACAGCCATGTCCGAGGACAGGTCCGAAGAGCCGAAGCCGCGCCGCCGTCAGGCCCGTGGCGAGCGCCGCATCGCGCAGCTGCTCCAGGCCGCCGCGAACGTCTTCTGCGCGAACGGCTACACGGCGTCCAGCACCAACGCGATCGCCCGTGAGGCCCATGTCTCGCCCGGCACGCTCTACCAGTACTTCCCGAACAAGGAGGCCATCGCGATCGAGCTCGGCGACCGCCTCCTGCACGAGATGCGGGAGGCCCACGGCCAGGCGTTCACGGAGGAGAACCTCGCGCTGCCGCTGCCCGGACTGCTCGACGCCGTGGTCGACCCGATGATCGAGTTCAACTGCGCGAACCCCGTCTTCCTGGCGCTGATGCACGGATCCGAGGTGCCCGGCCGGATCGCCGAGGAGCACGACGCCCTGCACGCCTCGCTCCTCGCCCGCGTACGGGAGGTCATCGCCCACTACGCCCCCGCACTGCCCGAAGCGGACCGCGCCCGCGTGGCCGACATGACCTTCGCGACCTTCAAGGGCGGCCTGGACCTCGTCCTCGCGGCGCCCGAGGGCCCCGAGCGGGACGCGACGATCGCCGAGCTGAAGACCCTCCTCCTGCGCTACCTCTCCCCGCTGACCGGCGAGACGGCACCCCTCGCACCCGCCTCCGCCCCCGCGCCCGCCGCGACTCCGGTCACCACGACTCCGAACCGCTGATCCCCTCGACGGGGCGCGCCTTCGCCCCCGACCGCGACTTCAGCGCGATCAGCGGGAAGGCGAGGACCGAGACCATGCCGGCCCCGACGAGCGCCGCCGCCTCGCCGGCCGTCATCGCCTTGTCGTCCACGCCGATGGTCGTGATCGCGACGACCAGCGGCAGCGCGGTGGAGCCGTAGAGCACGAGCCCGCCCCGGTCCTTCCGGTCGAGGTCGCGCGGGGCGAGGAACCAGATCGGTCCGCCGCGCACCACCAGGAAGAGCAGCAGGAAGACCGGGAGCAGGAGCAGGGTCCGGCCGCCGTCGAGGAGCGAGGCCAGGTCGAACTCGATCCCGGTGACGACGAAGAAGACCGGGACGAGGAAGCCGAAGCCGACCCCCTCGATCTTCTCCAGGATCTGCGGCCCCGCCTCGGGTGCGGCCCCGGTCAGCACCAGCCGGGTGATGAGCCCGGCGGCGAAGGCGCCGAGCAGGATGTCGAGCCCGAGGGCCTGCGAGGCGCCCAGCATCACGGCGAGCAGCAGGAAGACGAAGCGGACCGCGAACTGCCCGCTGGTGTGCAGGGTCTTGGCGATGATCCGGGAGAACCAGGGCGGGCGCGGGCGCAGCGCCCAGTAGACGGCCCCGGCGGTGAGCGCGGCGAACACCGCGAGGAGCACGGTCGACTCGCCCGCGCCCCGCCCGCTGAGCAGCAGCGCCATCGCGATGATCGGGCCGAACTCGCCGACCGCGCCGAAGGCCATGACGACCGAGCCGAAGCGTCCGTGGAGGTCGCCGGCGTCGCGGAGCACGGGCAGGACGGTGCCGAGCGCGGTGCTGGTGAGCGCCACTCCGATGAAGACGCCCTTGGTGTATCCGCCGCCGAGCAGGACGCCGGTGGCGAGTCCGAGCACGAGGGCGATCAGCCAGGCCCGCACGGAGCGCCGGAGGGTGTCGCCGCGGACCTTGCCGAACTCGATCTCGTACCCCGCGAGGAAGATCAGCATGGTGAGGCCGAGTTCGGAGAGTCCGTCGATCAGCGCGTCGGTGTGGGCCCAGTCCAGGACGTCGGGGCCGACGAGGATGCCGAGCAGGATCTCGAAGATGACGAGGGGGACGGGGAGTTTGCGGCCGACTCCGTAGGCGAGCAGCGGCGCCAGGACGGCGATCGCCATGATCAGGATGAGCGTGGTCCCCGAATGCGACATATCGGGTGTTTACCATAGGCTCCGGTCGGAAACGGGTGCGCCTCGACTGGAATTTATACCCCCTAGGGGTATAAACTGCGCATGTACGGTCCTGAACCCACGAGGAGAGCGCCATGACCGCAGAGACGAAGACCGACCTCACCACCGTCTACCAGGTCAAGGGCATGACCTGCGGCCACTGCGAGGGCGCGGTCTCCGGCGAGATCTCCGAGCTGCCCGGGGTCTCCTCCGTCACGGCCGTCGCCGCCACCGGGCAGGTGACCGTCGTCTCCGCCGCCCCGCTCGACGAGGAGGCCGTGCGCGCCGCCGTCGACGAGGCCGGCTACGAGCTGGTCTGACCGCTCCCCCGCGGACACCGCGCAGGGCCGTACCGTTAACGGTACGGCCCTGCTCTCCTTTGGAACGGCACATGACCTCCAGCGTCACCGAAACCCCTCCGGCCCCGACCGTCACCGAGCTGACGATCGGGGGGATGACCTGCGCCTCCTGCGCGGCCCGCGTCGAGAAGAAGCTCAACCGGATGGACGGAGTGATCGCGACCGTCAACTACGCCACGGAGAAGGCGCGGATCGAGCACCCGCCGGGGGTCGGCGTCGAGGCGCTGATCGCCACCGTCGTCAAGACCGGCTACACCGCCGAGGAGCCCCCGCCGCCCGAGCCGGAACCCCTCCCGGAGCCCGCGGCGGACACGCCGGCCGGGACCCGGTCCGGAACCCCCGCGCGGGACCCCGAGCTCGCCGCCCTCCGGCAGCGGCTCCTCGTCTCCGCGCTCCTCGCCACGCCCGTCGTCCTGCTCGCCATGGTCCCCGCGCTCCAGTTCGACAACTGGCAGTGGCTCTCCCTCACCCTCGCCTCCCCCGTCGTCGTCTGGGGCGGACTGCCCTTCCACCGGGCCGCCTGGACCAACCTCCGGCACGGCGCCGCCACCATGGACACCCTCGTCTCGGTCGGCACCCTCGCCGCCTTCGGCTGGTCGCTCTGGGCCCTCTTCCTCGGCGACGCGGGCATGCCCGGCATGCGGCACGGCTTCGACCTGACCGTGGACCGCTCCACCGCCTCCTCCGCCGTCTATCTTGAGGTCGCGGCGGGGGTGATCACCTTCATCCTGCTCGGCCGCTATCTGGAGGCCCGCGCCAAGCGGAAGGCCGGCGCGGCACTGCGGGCCCTGCTGGAACTCGGCGCCAAGGACGTGGCCGTCCTGCGCAGGGGCACCGAGGTACGGATCCCGGTCGCCGCGCTGCGGGCCGGAGACCTCTTCGTCGTGCGCCCCGGGGAGAAGATCGCCACCGACGGCACCGTCGCCGAGGGCGCGTCCGCCGTCGACGCCTCCCTGCTCACCGGTGAATCGCTGCCGCTCGACGTCACCGAGGGCAGCGCGGTCACCGGCGGCTGCGTCAACGTCTCCGGCCGGCTCGTCGTCCGGGCCACCCGGGTCGGCGCCGACACTCAGCTCGCCCGCATGGCGAAGCTCGTCGAGGACGCCCAGAACGGCAAGGCGGAGGTGCAGCGGCTCGCCGACCGGGTCTCCGCCGTCTTCGTACCGGTGGTGCTGCTGATCGCGCTCGCCACCCTCGTCACCTGGCTGCTCGTCACCGACGACCCGACGGCCTCCTTCACCGCCGCCGTCGCCGTCCTGATCATCGCCTGCCCCTGCGCCCTCGGCCTCGCCACCCCGACCGCCCTCATGGTCGGCACCGGCCGCGGCGCCCAGCTCGGCATCCTCATCAAGGGCCCCGAGGTCCTCGAATCCACCCGCCGCGTCGACACCGTCGTCCTCGACAAGACGGGCACCGTCACCACGGGCCGGATGTCCCTGCGGTCGGTGCGCGTGTACGAGGGCGCGGGCGTCGACGAGAACGGTCTCCTGCGGCTCGCGGGGGCCCTGGAGCACTCCTCCGAGCACCCGGTGGCCCGCGCGGTCGCGACCGCCGCCGCCGGCCGCTGCGGGGAGCTGCCCGTACCGAAGACCTTCGAGAACGTCCCCGGGCTCGGCGTGCGCGGCTCCGTCGACGGCCGCCTGGTCCTCGTCGGACGCGCCGCCCTGCTGAGCTCGGAGGGCGTCGAGGTCCCCGCGGGGGCCGGGCCCGGCGACGTCCACGTCGCCTGGGACGGGGTCGCCCGCGGCACCCTGACCGTCGCGGACACCGTCAAGGAGACCAGCGCCGAGGCCGTCGCCCTGCTGCGCGGCCTCGGACTGCGGCCGGTCCTGCTCACCGGGGACCACCGGGCCGCGGCGGAGGCCGTGGCCGCCGAGGTCGGCATCGACGAGGTGATCGCGGAGGTGCTGCCGGAGGAGAAGGCCGAGGTCGTCCGGCGGCTCCGAGCGGAGGGCCGGACGGTCGCGATGGTCGGCGACGGGGTGAACGACGCGGCCGCCCTGGCCACCGCCGATCTGGGTCTGGCGATGGGGACGGGCACGGACGCGGCCATCGAGGCGAGCGATCTGACCCTGGTGCGGGGCGACCTGCGGGTCGCGGCGGACGCGATCCGGCTCTCGCGCCGGACCCTGGCGACGATCAAGGGCAACCTCGGCTGGGCCTTCGGCTACAACCTGGCGGCGCTGCCGCTCGCGGCGGCCGGGCTTCTCAACCCGATGATCGCCGGTCTCGCCATGGCCTTTTCGTCCGTCTTCGTCGTATCCAACAGCCTTCGTCTACGGCGCTTCGCCTGAATTCACCTACACGTGACGCACAGGACCTTCACAAGGAGACCTAGATCACAGATATTGGGGGGTAACCATCTGGGCTGTTCGCGAGTCTAAGTGGGCGATGCCGAAGAACGTCTTGGGGGACGTTCATGGAATGTCTTGGGGGATGTTCCAGGCAAGCGTTGGCCGGGGCACGTGCACCGGGGAGCTTTGAGCGGCCCTCCCGTACGTACCCCGGCAGACCGCGTCGCGCCCGACCCGCGTAGCTTCTGCTGACACGGCAGACGCCCGGCCCGGATCCCGTGGGGGGAATCCGCACCGGGATATGGGAAGCGCCCCGACTACCGACCCGTGGGGGGATCGGTAGCGGGGCGCTTCTCGCTTCTCCGGCGAAGCGGCTAGCGCGCCTCGACCGGGACGAAGTCGCGGAGAACCTCGCCCGTGTAGATCTGGCGCGGGCGGCCGATGCGGGAGCCGGGCTCCTTGATCATCTCGTGCCACTGGGCGATCCAGCCGGGGAGCCGGCCGAGCGCGAAGAGCACGGTGAACATCTCGGTCGGGAAGCCCATGGCGCGGTAGATCAGGCCCGTGTAGAAGTCCACGTTCGGGTAGAGGTTGCGCGAGACGAAGTACTCGTCGGAGAGCGCGTGCTCCTCCAGCTTGAGCGCGATGTCCAGCAGCTCGTCGGACTTGCCGAGGGCCGAGAGGACATCGTGCGCCGCCGCCTTGATGATCTTGGCGCGCGGGTCGAAGGACTTGTACACCCGGTGGCCGAAGCCCATCAGGCGGACGCCGTCCTCCTTGTTCTTCACCTTGCGGATGAAGGA
This sequence comes from Streptomyces sp. NPDC017246, assembly GCF_044331325.1. NCBI lineage: Bacteria > Bacillati > Actinomycetota > Actinomycetes > Kitasatosporales > Streptomycetaceae > Streptomyces > Streptomyces sp. NPDC017246. Next base: position 533,503 of record NZ_JBIRMW010000001.1, read on the forward strand.
GTCGACATCGCCGCCGTTGGCCTTGATGCCTTCGAGCATCTCCAGGACCGACTGGTTGGCGCCACCGTGCAGGGGGCCCCACAGGGCCGAGATGCCGGCGGAGATCGAGGCGAACATGTTCGCCTGCGAGGAGCCGACCAGACGCACGGTGGAGGTCGAGCAGTTCTGCTCGTGGTCCGCGTGCAGGATCAGCAGCTTGTCGAGCGCGTTGACGACGACCGGGTCCAGGTCGTACTCCTGCGCCGGGACCGAGAAGGTCATGCGCAGGAAGTTCTCGACGTACCCGAGGTCGTTACGCGGGTAGACGAACGGGTGACCGATCGACTTCTTGTACGCGTATGCCGCGATCGTCGGCAGCTTGGCGAGCAGCCGGATCGTGGAGAGGTGCCGCTGCTCCTCGTCGAACGGGTTGTGGCTGTCCTGGTAGAAGGTGGACAGCGCGGAGACCACCGAGGACAGCATCGCCATCGGGTGGGCGTCCCGCGGGAAACCACGGAAGAAGTTCTTGACGTCCTCGTGGACCAGCGTGTGCTGCGTGATCTCGTTCTTGAAGGTCGCCAGCTCGTCGACCTTGGGCAGCTCACCGTTGATCAGCAGGTACGCCACCTCAAGGAAGGTGGAGCGCTCGGCCAGCTGCTCGATGGGGTAACCGCGGTACCGCAGGATCCCCTGCTCACCGTCGAGGTAGGTGATCGCGGATTTATAGGCGGCGGTGTTGCCGTATCCGCTGTCCAGGGTGACCAGACCGGTCTGGGCTCGGAGTTTCCCGATGTCGAAGCCCTTGTCGCCGACGGTGCTCTCGACCACCGGGTAGGTGTATTCACCGTCCGCGTACCGCAGTACTACAGAGTTGTCGCTCACGTCATCCCTCACCGACGTAGTGCCTCTTCTTCGAGGTGCCCTGACTGTCTCTACCATCCCCCATTTGGCTCAGGAGAGTGCACTCGGGGTCGACCATTGGGCCAATCGGCGGCACTCAGTGCCGCCAACCTTCATATCCTGCCCCCTTCGCCCCGGTTCCGGTAGTCCTCCGTGATCTTTCACACGAGGGCCGTCCCTGTGAGCCGAAACGCGAGTGCGGTAAAGCGCCTGCCTGCGGAGACCGTACGGACCGCCTGGGCGATCGCCCGGCGGGAGCCGACCAGGACGACGAGCTTCTTGGCCCGGGTCACCGCCGTGTAGAGCAGGTTCCGCTGAAGCATCATCCAGGCACTCGTCGTGACCGGGATCACCACGGCCGGATACTCGCTGCCCTGCGAACGGTGGATGGTGACCGCGTACGCGTGGGCGAGTTCGTCCAGCTCGTCGAAGTCGTACGGCACCTCCTCGTCCTCGTCCGTCCGCACGGTCAGCCGCTGCTCCTCGACGTCCAGCGCCGTGACGACGCCGACCGTGCCGTTGAAGACCCCGTTGGCCCCCTTCTCGTAGTTGTTCCTGATCTGGGTGACCTTGTCGCCGACCCGGAAGACCCGGCCGCCGAACCTCTTCTCCGGAAGGTCCGGGCGGGCCGGGGTGAGGGCCTGCTGCAGGAGTCCGTTGAGCGAGCCGGCGCCGGCCGGGCCGCGGTGCATGGGGGCGAGGACCTGGACGTCACGGCGCGGGTCGAGACCGAACTTGGCCGGAATCCGGCGGGCCGCCACGTCCACGGCGACCCGGGCGGCGTCCTCGGTCTCCTCCTCCGCGAAGAGGAAGAAGTCCGGCAGGCCCTCGGTCCTCGGCGGGGTGCCGGCGTTGATCCGGTGCGCGTTGACGACGACACCGGACTCCTGGGCCTGCCGGAAGATCCGGGTCAGCCGGACCGCCGGCACGGGGCTTCCCGGAGCGAGCAGATCACCGAGGACCTCGCCCGCGCCGACCGAGGGCAGCTGGTCCACATCGCCCACGAGCAGCAGATGGGCCCCCGGCGCCACCGCCTTCACCAGCTTGTTCGCGAGGAGCAGGTCGAGCATGGAGGCCTCGTCGACCACCACCAGGTCGGCGTCGAGCGGCCGGTCCCGGTCGTAGGCCGCGTCGCCGCCCGGCTTGAGCTCCAGAAGCCGGTGCACGGTCGACGCCTCGGTGCCGGTCAGCTCGGCGAGGCGCTTGGCGGCCCGCCCGGTGGGGGCGGCGAGGACGACCTTGGCCTTCTTGGCACGGGCCAGCTCCACGATGGAGCGGACCGTGAACGACTTGCCGCAGCCGGGACCGCCGGTGAGCACGGCGACCTTGCGGGTGAGGGCCAGCCGCACGGCCTCCTCCTGCTCGGGCGCCAGGGAGGCCCCCGTCCGCTCGGCGAGCCAGGCGAGGGCCTTGTCCCAGGCCACGTCCCGGAAGGCCGGCATCCGGTCCTCCTCCGTCCTCAGCAGCCGCCGGAGCTGCCCGGCGAGCGAGAGCTCGGCCCGGTGGAACGGGATCAGGTACACGGCGGTCACGGGCGTCCCCTCCGGCCCGGGGACGGTCTCCCGTACGACCCCCTCGGGATCCTCGGCCAGTTCGGCGAGGCACTCGATGACAAGACCGGTGTCGACCTGGAGGAGCTTCACCGCGTCCGCGATCAACCTCTCCTCGGGGAGGAAGCAGTGCCCCTGGTCGCCCGACTGCGACAGCGCGTACTGGAGACCGGCCTTCACCCGGTCGGGACTGTCGTGCGGTATGCCCACCGCCTGGGCGATCTTGTCCGCGGTGAGGAAGCCGATGCCCCAGACGTCGGAGGCGAGCCGGTAGGGCTGGTTCCGCACGACGGAGATCGAGGCGTCCCCGTACTTCTTGTAGATCCGGACCGCGATGGAGGTGGAGACACCGACGCCCTGGAGGAAGACCATCACCTCCTTGATCGCCTTCTGCTCCTCCCAGGCCGCGCCGATGTTCTTCGTGCGCTTGGGGCCCAGACCCGGGACCTCGATCAGCCGGCCGATGGCCTCCTCCAGGATCCGGAGGGTGTCCAGACCGAAGTGCTGGGTGATGCGGTCGGCGAAGACGGGGCCGATGCCCTTGATCAGCCCCGAGCCGAGATAGCGCCGGATGCCCTGGATCGTCGCGGGCAGCACGGTCGTGTAGTTGTCGACGGTGAACTGCTTGCCGTACTGCGGATGGGAGCCCCAACGCCCCTCCATCCGCAGCGACTCCCCCGGCTGCGCCCCCAGCAGGGAACCGACCACCGTGAGCAGGTCCCCGGCCCCGCGGCCGGTGTCGACCCGGGCGACCGTGTACCCGTTCTCCTCATTGGCATAGGTGATCCGCTCCAGAACACCCTCGACCACCGCGGGACCCGGCCCGCGACCCTCATTGGACATGCCCCGACCGTAGCGAAGGCCTCGGACACCCCGCCGGGGTGTCGGCCACCGGCCGGGGACATCCGGACGCCGGTCCCGGCCTCCCGGATCCCCCTCCTTCTCGGCGTGCCGACGAACGGGGCAGGTCGTAGCGTTTCCGGCATGAGTGATTCCTTCCAGGACGACGTCCTGAGCGAGCTCGGCGACGACAGGCTCCAGGAGATCGCCGGACTGCTCGGCACGGACACCGACGGGGCGCAGGAGGTCGTGGGCGGTTCGGTGGCCGAGCTCTCCGGCGAACTGCGCCTGGCGGCGGCCGAACCCTCCAGTGCGGACGAGGTCCGCGCCGCCGTCGACGAGGTGACCTCGGCCGAGCCCCCGCTCCAGGGCGTCGCCTCCTTCGGCGGCCTGGCGGCCGGCGGCCTCATGGCCGGCGTCCTGGGCAGGCTGGCCCGCCCGGCGGCGAACGCGATCGCGAAGAAGACCGGCATCCCGCCCGCCACGATGACCCGGGCGGTCGACATCCTGGTCCCCGTGGTCCTCGCGGTCATGACGAAGCGCGCCGCCGCCCGGAAGGGCGGCGACGCGGCGGCGGGCGGGCTGGGGGACATCCTGGGCGGGGGCCGCCGGTAGCACCCCGGGCGTCGGCCGCCGTGGACGGCCGTCCCTCACTGCCTGACCCTGCCGCACCGGGACGACGACTTCGCCGCGCTCGCCCGGGTCCTCAAGGAGGTCGAGCGGCAGGACGTACGGCACCTGGGCGGGTGACGGCTCGCGCGGGTGCCACCGGGCCGTCCCGGGGCTCCTCGGCTCGCGCGGGTGCCACCGGGCCGTCCCGGAGCTCCTCGGCTCGCGCGGTGCCGCCGGGACCGGAGTCGGTCAGACCGTCAGGAACCGCTCCAGCGTCTCCTCCAGGACCTCCACGCCGTCCCTCGCCCACAGGTCGTCGTTGAAGATCTCCACCTCCACCGGGCCCGTCCAGCCCGCCTTCTCCGTCAGGTCCGCCCAGGCACGGAGGTCGATCGCACCGTCGCCGAGCTGACCGCGGCCGGTCAGGACGCCGGCCGGCAGCGGGGTCGTCCAGTCCGCGAGCTGGAAGGAGTGGATGCGGCCCGCCGCGCCCGCGCGTTCCACCGCCGCCGGGGCCCGGTCGTCCCACCAGAGGTGGTACGTGTCGACCACCACGCCCACCTGCTCCGGCGGGAAGTGCTCCGCGACGGCCAGCGCCTGGTCCAGGGTGGAGACCGCGCACCGGTCGGCGGCGTACATGGGGTGGAGGGGTTCGACGGCCAGGCGGATTCCGCGTTCGCCCGCGTAGGGGGCGAGTGCGCCGATCGCCTCGGTGACGCGGGCGCGGGCGGAGGGCAGGTCCGGGAAGGCGGGGGTGAGGCCGCCTGAGACCAGGACGACGGTGTCGGTGCCGAGCGTGACCGCCTCGTCGATCGCCGCCCGGTTCTCCGCCTCCCAGCCGTCCGAGGTGAAGAAGCCGCCGCGGCAGAGGGTGGTGACGGTGAGGCCCGCGTCCCGCACCAGGTCGGCGGCCGCCTCGACCCCGAACTCCTGGACCGGTTCGCGCCACAGCCCCACGCCCCGGATGCCGAGGCGGACGCAGTGGGCGACCAGGTCCGGCAGGGCGAGCTGCTTGACCGTCATCTGGTTGACGCTGAAGCGGTCGAGGTTCATCGCAGGCCTCCGTGGACCGCCAGGAGGGATCGCATGCGCTCCTCGGCCAGCGCGGGGTCAGGGAACAGGCCGAGTCCGTCGGCGAGTTCGTAGGCGCGGGCGAGGTGCGGGAGGGAGCGGGCGGACTGCAGTCCGCCGACCATCGTGAAGTGGTCCTGGTGCCCGGCGAGCCAGGCGAGGAGCACGACGCCCGTCTTGTAGAAGCGGGTCGGCGCCTCGAAGAGATGGCGGGAGAGGGCGACCGTCGGGTCGAGGACGGCACGGAAACCGTGCGCGTCCCCCGTGTCGAGGGTGCGGACGGCCTGCGCCGCCAGCGGCGCCAGCGGGTCGAAGATGCCGAGCAGGGCGTGGCTGAAGCCCTGTTCGTCGCCCTCGATCAGCTCCGGGTAGTGGAAGTCGTCGCCCGTGTAGCAGCGGACGCCTTCCGGGAGGCGGCGGCGGAGTTCGACCTCGCGCCGGGCGTCCAGGAGCGAGACCTTGATGCCGTCGACCTTGTCGGGGTGCGCGGCGATGACCTCCAGGAAGGTCTCGGTCGCGGTGTCCAGGTCGGCCGAGCCCCAGTAGCCGTCGAGCGCCGGGTCGAACATCGGGCCGAGCCAGTGCAGGATCACCGGCTCGCTCGCCTGGCGGAGGAGGTGGCCGTACAGGTCGAGGTAGTCGTCCGGGCCCTCCGCCGCGGCGGCGAGGGCGCGGGAGGCCATGAGGACGGCCCGGGAGCCGGTCTCCTCGACGAGCGCGAGCTGCTCCTCGTACGCCTTGCGGACGGCCGCCAGGCCGGCGGGGCCGGTGAGCTGGTCGGTGCCGACGCCGCAGGCGATCTGTCCGCCGACGGCCTTCGCCTCGGCGGCGGAGCGGCGGATCAGCTCGGCCGCCCCGGTCCAGTCGAGGCCCATCCCGCGCTGGGCGGTGTCCATGGCCTCGGCGACCCCGAGGCCGTGGGACCAGAGGTGGCGGCGGAAGGCAAGGGTGGCGTCCCAGTCGACGGCGGCGGGCGAGTCGGGGGTGGTGTCGGCGTACGGGTCGGCGACGACGTGGGCGGCGGAGAAGACCGTACGGGAGGTGAGGGGGCCGCCTCCGTTCCGTGTGAGGGGCTCGGTGCGGGGCGCGTACTCCCGTACGCCGCCGTCGATGCCGGGCAGGCGGATCACAGGGCGACCTCCGGGACGTCGAGGCGGCGGCCCTCGGCGGCGGACCTCAGGCCCAGTTCGGCGAGCTGGACGCCGCGGGCGCCGGCGAGCAGGTCCCAGTGGTAGGGCTCGCCGAGGGTGACGTGCCGCAGGAAGAGCTCCCACTGGGCCTTGAAGCCGTTGTCGAACTCGGCGTTGTCGGGGACCTCCTGCCACTGGTCGCGGAAGGGTTCGGTCGCCGGGATGTCGGGGTTCCAGACGGGCTTGGGGGTGGCGGAGCGGTGCTGGACGCGGCAGTCGCGGAGTCCGGCGACGGCGGAGCCGTGGGTGCCGTCGACCTGGAACTCGACGAGTTCGTCGCGGTTGACGCGGACGGTCCAGGAGGAGTTGATCTGGGCGATGGCGCCGCCCTCCAGCTGGAAGATGCCGTAGGCGGCGTCGTCGGCGGTGGCCTCGTACGGCTTGCCCTGCTCGTCCCAGCGGCGCGGGACGTGGGTGGCGACCTGGGCGGTGACGGAGGTGACCCGGCCGAAGAGCTCGTGGAGCACGTACTCCCAGTGCGGGAACATGTCGACGACGATGCCGCCGCCGTCCTCCGCGCGGTAGTTCCAACTGGGGCGCTGGGCGTCCTGCCAGTCGCCCTCGAAGACCCAGTAGCCGAACTCGCCGCGCACGGAGAGGATCTCGCCGAAGAAGCCGCCGTCGATGAGGCGCTTGAGCTTGAGCAGGCCCGGCAGGAACAGCTTGTCCTGGACGACGCCGTGCTTGACGCCCTTCTCGGTGGCGAGGCGGGCGAGTGCCAGGGCGCCGGCGAGGTCCGCCGCCGTGGGCTTCTCGGTGTAGATGTGCTTGCCGGCCTCGACGGCCCTGGTGATCGCATCGGCGCGGGCGGAGGTGACCTGGGCGTCGAAGTAGATGTCGATGCTGTCGTCGGCGAGGACGGCGTCGAGGTCGGTCGACCACTCGGTGAGTCCGTGGCGCTCGGCGAGCGCGCGCAGGGCCGGCTCGCGGCGGCCGACGAGGACCGGCTCGGGCCAGAGGGTCTCGCCGTTGCCGAGGTCGAGGCCGCCCTGTTCGCGCAGGGCGAGGATCGAACGGACGAGGTGCTGGCGGTATCCCATGCGTCCGGTGACGCCGTTCATGGCGATGCGGACTGTCCTGCGTGTCACGAAAGGTTCCTCTCCCCGGTGTGCCGCGCTCCGATAGAAAGCGCTTTCCATCGCGGATGACGCTAGCCTGCCGACATCGCCGTCGACAAGGGCCCTGGAGGTACGCACACGATGACCGTCACCCTGGCGGACGTGGCCGCCCGCGCACGGGTCTCCCCCGCCACCGTCTCCCGCGTCCTCAACGGCAACTACCCGGTCGCCGCGTCGACGCGCGAACGGGTCCTGCGCGCCGTGGACGAACTGGACTACGTCCTCAACGGCCCCGCGAGCTCACTCGCCGCCGCCACCTCCGACCTGGTCGGCGTCCTCGTCAACGACATCGCCGACCCCTTCTTCGGGATCATGGCGAGCGCGGCGCAGAGCGCCATCGGAGAGGGCGCGTCGGGGCGCGGCGGCGGCGAGAAACTCGCCGTCGTCTGCAACACCGGCGGCTCCCCCGAACGCGAACTGACCTACCTCACCCTGCTCCAGCGGCAGCGGGCCGCGGCCGTGATCCTCATGGGCGGCTCCCTGGAGGACCCCGGGCACCTGGCGGCGACGGCGGCCAAACTCGCCAAGCTCGCGGAGGCGGGGACCCGGGTCGTGCTGTGCGGGCGCCCGCCGGTCACCGGCGACGCGAACACGGCGGCGCTCGTCTTCGACAACCGGACCGGCGCGCGGCGCCTCACCGAGCACCTCCTCGAACTCGGCCACCGGCGCATCGGCTACGCGGCGGGACCGGACGACCGGACGACGACCCGGCACCGCCTCGAAGGCCACCGCGCGGCGCTGGCGGCGGCGGGCGTCGAGGAGGGCCCGACGGTCCACGGCGCGTACGACCGTCAGGCCGGCTACGAGGCCACGGCCGAGCTCCTCGCCCGCGACCCGGACCTCACGGCGGTCGTCGCCGCCAACGACACGGTGGCCCTCGGCGTCTGCGCGGCTCTGCGGGAACGGGGCCTGGACATCCCGGGAGACGTGTCCGTGGCGGGCTTCGACGACCTGCCCTTCTCCATCGACGCGGTCCCGTCCCTGACGACCGTCCATCTCCCCCTGCACGAGGCGGGGGTACGGGCGGGCCGTCTGGCGATGGGCACGGAGGAGCCCCGTACGGGCGGCCTGGAGAGGGTCCCGGCGGAGCTGGTGGTCCGGGGCTCGACGGGACGGCCACGGGGCTGACGGGGCGCGGCGGGCGCGCTCTTCGGGGGCCTGCGGCAGGGACACCGGCGTGGCCTGCGCGCGGTGCGTCCAGCGCGCGGCGCCGTCAGGGCCCGGCGCCGTCAGGACCCGGCACCGTCAGGACCCGGCGCCGTCAGGCCTTCAGGCCCGTGGCCGTCAGGACCGCCTCCACCGTCTCCTCCACCGTCTGGTCCGCGTTGTCGATCCAGACGGCCTCGCCCGACAGTTCCGACCGCATCGCCTCGTCCAGGAACGACCAGTCGGTCGTCAGACGCTTGTCGCGGGCGTTGTTGCGTTCCCAGGCCTTCTCCGGGCCGGGGGCCAGGATCACGGCATGGAGCGGGACCGCCTTCGTGTGGGCGCGGTAGAAGTCCAGGTGGGAGCGGCGGACCACGACGTCGTCGACGACGGGGAGGAAGCCGGCCCGCGTGAAGCTCTCCGCGAGCAGGCAGGCGTTGCGGGCGCGGAGGAAGATCTGGCGGTCCGCCTCCGGGTCGCCGTCCGGGGTCGGCCAGTGGCAGCCGCTCACGATGAGGGACTGGAGTGCGTCGACCTCGATGTGGGCCGACATGGCGAAGCGGGCGGCGAGGGCCGCCGCGACGGTGGACTTGCCGCTGCCGGGAATGCCGCTGAGAAGGACGGCGCCAGGTGCGGGGGCGCGGTCGACCGGGACGAGTTCCATGATCCGAGACCCTAGCCCGGAGCGGGGCGAGGGGGCCGGACGGGGGCGGCCGGAAGGACCGGACCCCGCCCGCCCCCGCGGCGTCAGATCGCGGCGCGGTAGAAGTACGTCCTGCGGTACGCGATCTTCCCGTCGCGCACCAGGTACGTGTCGGCGAAGCCCTCGTCCAGCGGGGTCCCGTCCCTGCTCGCCCCGCGGAAGCGGCCCCAGCAGGCCGCGGCCGCGAGGCCGCCCGTCACCTGGTCGACCTCGTGCGCGCCGGAGGCGATGATCCGCTCGTGCTCGTAGAAGCGGCGGATCCGGTCCAGGCCCTCCAGGGCCGGGTAGCCGGGACGTTCGTAGACCGCCTCTTCGGCGAAGACCTCGCCGAGGTCGTCCCACGAGCGGGAGTCGACCACCTGGAACAGCCGGGCCACCAGCGAATCGGCGGTCACCGAGGAGTGTGCGAGTGTCACGTCCGTGCTCCTTCGTCTCTTGCCTGTACGGGAGGGGTCGGGGAACGCGGGGATCAGCGCGCGTCGGCGCGGGCCTTGTCGAAGGCCGTCTCCAGCCGGGAGACGCCCTCCCGTCGCTGTTCCTCGTCGAGGGTGGCGAAGGACAGCCTCAGCATCCGGGAGCCGTCCCGCTCGATGCAGAACGGCGCGCCGGGCACGAGGGCGAGCCCCTGTGCCAGGGCGTGCTCGTACAGCAGGTCGGAGGTGACCCGGGGGTCGTCGACGGTGCACCAGAAGAACAGGCCGCCGCGCGGGTCGTCGAAGAGGAGCCACGGCAGCCGCTCGCGGAGCAGCGCCGTCGTCGCGCGCGCCTTGTCCCCGTACAGGGTGCGCAGCCGGGCGAGGTGGGCCGGGAGGAACGCCGGGTCGCCGAGCAGTTCGGCGAGGACGTACTGGCCGAGGGTGTTGGTCTGGAGGTCGCTGCTCTGCTTGGCCGCCACGAGTTCGCCGATGAGGCCGGCGGGTGCGGACAGACCGGCCACCCGGAGTCCCGGGCACAGTGTCTTCGACAGGCTCATCAGCCGGATGACGCGTTCGCTGTGGACGTCCGTGGACGGCAGACGCTCGCCCTCGAAGGCGAGGTCGCCGTACGGGTCGTCCTCGACGACGAGGAATCCGTACCGTTCCGCGAGAGCGCCGAGCGCGCGTCGCCGTTCCTCGGTGAGCAGTCCGCCGGTGGGGTTGTGGAAGTGCGGGACGACGTAGACGAGTTTGGGTCTGACGCCGGCGGTCAGCCGCTCCTCCAGCACGTCCACCCGCATGCCGTCCCGGTCCGTGGGCAGCGGCAGCAGCCGGGCTCCGGCGCCCCGGAAGGACTGCACGGCGCCCAGGTAGCTGGGGTCGTCCAGGGCCACCACGTCGCCCTCGTCCAGGAGGGTGCGGGCGACCAGGTCGAGGCCCTGCTGGCTTCCGCCGGTGACCATCACCCGCTCCACCCCGACCGCCGCGCCGGTCTCGCCGGCCCGCGCGGCCAGGGCCCGGCGCATCGCGGGGACCCCCTCGGTCGGGGCGTACTGGAGGGCGGAGGTGGCCGAGCGGGAGAACACCCGGGCGGTCACCTCCGCCAGCCTCTCCACGGGGAAGCTGTCGGGGGCCGGGATGCCGCCCGCCATCGACAGCACGCCCGGCGCGTTCGCGGCGGACAGGATGCGGCCGATGGCGTCGGAGCGGCCCCAGGCGGTGCGCCGCGCGAGGAGGTGCGAGAACTCTCCGGCCGGACCCGCCGTTCCCTTCGCTTCCTTCGCTGCCTTCGCTTCCGTCATGACGTCACCGCCGCCGTCTCGGGCGTACCGGACTCCGTGCCGATCTGCGCGGGGAAGTCCTTCAGACGCCACACCGGGGAGAGCAGGACCACGAGCACCGCGGAGAGGAAGGCGGCCGCCGTCACGAACAGCGTCTCGCGCAGGCCGATCAGGTCGCCGAGCCGGCCGCCGATGAGCGCGCCGAGCGGGAGCATGCCCCAGGACACGAAGCGGTAGCCGGCGTTCATCCGGCCGAGGAGCTCGTCCGGGGTGATCGACTGACGGAGGCTGATGATGTGGATGTTGGCCATCGTGCCGCCCGCGCCGATCAGCGCGAACGCGGCGACGAACAGGGCGAACGTGACGAACCCGCCGCTCACCGGGGCCAGCGGGATGATCACGGGGGCGACGCAGCAGAGCACGAGCGCCCCCAGGATCGCCGGGCCGAGGCCGATGGACCGCTTCAGCCGCCCCGCCACCAGGGAGCCGCCGAGCGAGCCGACCGCGCCGGTGCCGAGCAGCAGGCCGATGGTGCCCGGAGACAGGTCGAGGCGCCGGGCCGCGTACAGCACGAAGACGGTCTGCAGCGACATCCAGCACAGGTTGTAGAGTCCGGACTGGAGGGCGCAGGCCCGCAGATGGGCGCTCCGCCAGATGATCCGGATGCCGTCGCCGACGCTCTTCCACAGCCCGGTGGGGCGCTCGGGCTCGGCGGGCGGCGGTTCGGGCCGCCGGACCGCGAGCAGGGTGACCACGGACACCAGGTACGAGGCACCGTTGATGAGCAGCGCGTACGGTGCCGTGACCCAGCCGATGAGCAGACCGGCGAGGCCGGGTCCGCCGATCTGGGCGAGCGAACTGGTGCCCTGGAGCTTGCTGTTGCCCTCCACCAGGTGTTCCTTGCCGATCAGTGTCGGCAGGTACGACTGGTAGGCGACGTCGAAGACGACGGTGAGCGAGCCGATGAGGAGCGCGGCCACGTACACGTACTCGATCCGCAGCAGGTCGAGTACGGCCAGCAGGGGGACCGCGGTGACGAGCAGGGCCCGTCCCACATTGGACGCGATCATCAGCGGCCGTCGGCGGACGCGGTCCACCCAGACCCCGACGAGCAGGGTGACGAGCAGGAACGGGGCGTACGAGGCGGCGTTCACCAGACCGACCTGCGAGGAGGACGCGTCCAGGGTGAGCACCGCCGTCAGCGGCAGCGCCAGGGTGGTGACCTGGGCCCCGATCTGGGAGATCCCCTCGCCCGTCCAGAACTTCATGAACTCGGCGTCGCGCCAGAGCGCTCCGCGCTCGCGTCCCGCGGCGACGGTCGGTGTGCCGTCGCCGGGGTCCGCCGGACCCGCCGACCCTGTGGAGTCGGCCGGGTCCGTCGAACCGTTCGAGTCGGTGGACTCGGTCACCCCGCTACCTCGCCGTCCGCCGGCTCGGTGACGTGGAAGGCGCAGCCGATCTGGGCGCCGCGCAGCATGCTGACGATGCCGACGGCCGGGTCGGTGACGCCGCGGGCCAGCGTGCCGGCGTACTTCCCGTCGACCATGAGCGTGCCGTAGGCGACGGCCATGTCCTGGGTGGTGACGCCGTCGTCGGAGAGGAACCGCTCGGTGGTCGGGAGCAGTCGGCGCTGGAGGACGAAGGGGCCGTCGACGGCCTGGTGGAGCTTCTCCACCCACTCCTTCTGGTCGGTGGTCCAGCCGGGGGTGACGCCGACGCCGCCGTAGAGCAGCGTGGGCTTGAGGACCAGGAGGTCCTTGTTGGCGACGGCGTACGGCAGGAGGTCGATCTTGTCGCCCTCGAAGGTGACCTTCTCGTCGCGCACGAAGCGGGTCCAGGGGAGGATGCGGTCGACGAGCTCGCGCTCCTCCTCGGTGAAGGCGGCCCGGTTGCGCTCGTCGCTGAGCATGGCGAGGCTGCCCTTGTTGCCGTACAGCTCGCAGTCCAGCGAGGCGAACAGCTCGACCCGGCCGGCCTCCGCGGCGTCGAGGAGCGGGTTGACGAGCTCGTAGGTACGCGGCTCGTCCGGCATCTCGCCGGGCAGGAACATGCGGTAGACGACGTCGACGCGGCGTCCCTCGTGGAGGACGTCGCCGTTCTCGTACGTGAAGTCGCCGAGGTGGCAGACGACGGGCTCGAAGCCGAGGGCCTTGAAGGCCGGGACGACGAACTCCATCCAGCACTTGGACTTCTCGAAGCCCTCGGGCCAGTCGGTGATGGCGAGCAGCGGGCGCTCGATCCCGTTGAGGGCCGGGGCCCGGTCGCGCAGCACCTCGGTGATGCGGGCCAGCGGGTCGGGGTAGACGAGGTTCTCCTCGGCGGCGAAGGCCGCGAACTCCTCGTCCTGGATCAGGGCGCGGGCGAACTCGCCCATCTGCCAGCCGCCGAGCGAGGAGCCGGTGTTCAGCTCCATGAGGCGGAAGCCGCCGGTCTCTCGGTAGAGGTCGGCCCGGGAGAGCGGCGGGATCTCGTCGGCCGCGCCGCGCAGCACCAGGTCGGCCTGGGTCTCGCTCATGCCGACGGCCTTGGCGAAGGCGCGCAGGTCGCCGCCGAAGAGGCGCTCGGGGACCGACTTGAGGAGCTCGAAGAGGCCGTTCAGGTCGTGTTCGAGGCCCGCCACGTCGTCGGCGCTGAGGAAGACGGGGCGGTTGAGGCCCTCGCCGCCGCCTGCGCCGTAGCGGAACCACTCGACGCCGCGGACTCCGGAGACGCTCATCCGGGCCGCTGTGCGCTCGTGGTCGAAGAACCGGCGGGTGACGGCGTTCTCGACGCGTGCGCCGAGCCGGTGCGTGCCGGCGCCGGTCACCTCGGTGCGGGACAGGCCCTCGGCGCGGTCCAGGGCGCGGCGGGTCTCGGCCGGCGTCTCGCCGACGGCGATGAGGGCGGCGGAGCGCGGGGTGAGGCCGCGCGGCGGGAGCTGGAGCTCGTCGCCGGGAGCGGCGAGGGCCACGGCCTCGACGAGTCCGTCGACCTCGGAGGGCTCGGGCAGGACGACCCGGTCGACGGTGCCGTCGTACGAGGGGTACAGGAACCGGATCTCGGCGCTGAGCGCGCGGGTCGGGGTGAGGTCGGGGGTGCGCTCGAAGGCGATCTCGGCGGCGGCCCGGGCCAGGTCGATGCCGGTGGCGAGCTGGTGGACGTGCGGGATGAGGTCGCCGCCGAGGCGGCCGTTCAGCTCGATGAGCCGCGGTCCCTCGGCGCTGACGCGCAGTTCGGTGTGGGTGACGCCGTAGTCGACGCCGACGGCGCGGTGCGCGTCCCTGACGAGCTCGACGACCGCCTCCGCCCAGGGCTCGTCCCGCCAGGAGGTGACGAGGTGGCCGACCTCCTCGAAGTACGGCTGCGGTCCGAGGCGCTTGCGGGCGATGCAGACCGGGGTGACGACGCCGTCCACGACGGTGCTGTCGACGCTCAGTTCGGGGCCCTCGACGTACTCCTCGATGAGGACGGTGTCGGCGGTGCCGGCGCCCTGGAGGCGGCTGACGGAGGCGAGGCGGTAGGCCTGGCGCAGGCCGTCGGCGTCCCGGGCGACCATGACGCCGAAGCTGCCGCCGAGGGTGCGGGGCTTGACGACGACGGGGAAGCCGATGGTCTCGGCGACGGCGACGGCCTCGTCCTCGCTGCCGGCGGGCGCGTGGCGGACGGTGGCCATGCCGGCGGCTTCGAGGGCCTGGCGGGTGGCGTACTTGTCCCGGCAGATCTTGGCGGCGGCCGGGTCCATGGCCCGCAGGCCGAGGCGCGCGGCGACCGAGGAGACGGCCGCGAGCGACCATTCGTCCCAGGTGACGATCGCGGCTTCGGCGACCTCGCCGCGCAGGTCGGCGACGGCGGGGAACAGCTTGTGCGCGTCCGTCGTGTCGGCGATCCGGTGGGTGTCGACGTACTTCGCCTGCCAGCTGGGTGCCTCGGGGGCGATCAGGGTGACCTCATACCGTGCGGCGAGGGAGGCGAGGGCGTATTCCCGGTACTGACGTATGCGGCTGCCGACCAGGATGACGCGCGGGCGTTCAGTGGTGACGGACACGGTGTGTTCCTTTCCGATGCGGGGCGGTGCTGGCGGCCCCTGTGCGACACGTGGTGCGAGTGGTGCGGGTGCGCCCGGGGCGCCGGTCGGTCATGCGTCCAGGGGGGTGCAGGTGAGCCTGAAGCCGTTCGCGGCGGCCTCGATGGCCTCCTCCACGGCGGTGGTGGTCGAGCCGCGGAAGCGGAACCGGGTGCCCACGTGCTCGTAGCCGCTGATCGGGGGCACTCGCCGGCCGACGGGCACGTGCAGCACCGCGTACGGCTCGCTGCCCTCGGGCGGGGCGACGACCCAGTCGGCGCGTTCCACGAGGCAGGGGGCCGGCACCGGCAGCGGAAGCAGCAGGTAGCCGCCGACCTCGCCGGTCTTCAGGGCCGGCAGGATCGGCACCCGGCCCAGCTGGATGTCGGCCGCGGCGGCCATCAGGTCGGCGGCGTGGACGTCCCGCCAGGTGAACGGGATCTCGCCGCCGCCCACCCTGGCCCCGCATTCGAGGAACACGAGGGCCGGTCCGCCGTCCTCGCCCCGGGTGACGAAGGCCTCCAGGTGGAAGACCCAGGGCCGGTCTCCGCCGAGCACGGCCCCGACGGCGGCCGCGAACGGCTCCACCTCGGCGAGCAGCACCGGGTCGTCCTCCTCGACCGAGCCCAGCCAGTTGCCCTGGGTGAAGTCGGCGCAGGTGCCGCCCACATAGCGCGAGGCGGTCCAGCTGCCGAGCCGGTCGCCCTCCCACAGGCCGTCGATGTGCAGGATCGGCGCGTCGACGTACGTCTGCACCAGGAACGGCTCGGCCGCGAGGTTCTCGGCGAGCTCGTGGTGCGCGTCCAGGTCGGCCTCCGAGTCGAGCCGGACCACCCCCCTGCTCGCGGTGCCGCGGTGCGGCTTGCAGATGAGCGGCCAGCCGTGCGTACGGCCGAACTCCCGTACCGCGCCGAGGTCCGCGGCGTGGGCGAGCGCGGGCACCGGCAGTCCGGCGTCCGCCACCGTCGTGCACATGAGCAGCTTGTCGCGGAAGACCGCGAGCTCCTCCGGCGTCTGCCCGGCGATCCCGAACTCCTCGCGGATCAGCGCCGCCGTGTCGAGGTCGCCCTCGTTGAGGGCGACCAGCGACCGCGGTGTGCCGTACGTCTCCACGAGCGCGGCGAGGGCCGCCCGCACGGCGGGCACGTCGTCGGTGAGGCCGACGACGGCGACGGCCTCGGCGCCCTCGGGTATCGAGGTCCGGCCGAGCTCGGTGCTGATGTAGGTGACCCGGTGCGTGCGGTGGTCGACGTAGTCGGCGTACAGCGCGTGGGTGTCCCGCCAGCGGTGCAGGACCGTCACGTGCGGCCGGTGACCGGTCATGCCGTCGTCCCGTCCGTCGGCTCGCCGTCCAGCCAGGCGAGCGCGGCGGCGACCAGCGACCTGACGCCGATGTTCAGCGCGGGTCCCGCCTGGGGGGCGAAGGTGGACGAGTGGTTCTGCGGGATGTCCTCGTCGACGCGGCCGGCGGCGAACGCGGTCATGAACACCTCCGGGTCGAGACCGCCCCAGAACCAGTACACGGACGGCACCTGGGCCGCCGTCGCGAGGATGCCGAAGTCCTCGCTGGCCGTGGTCGGCCCCATGGTCATCACGGCGCCGTCGCCGAAGGCCCTGCGGTGGGCGTCGGCGACCCGCGCGGCGGCCGGCGTGTCGTTGACCGTCATCGGCAGGTGGTAGACCGAGGTGATGTCCGGGTCGGCGGTCGCGCCGGCCGCGGCCGACTCCGCCCTGGCCAGCCGCTCGATGGCCGCGAGGACCTTCTCGCGGACCGGGGCCGAGCTGGTGCGGACGTTGATGCCGAGTTCGGCGGTGTCCGGGATGACCGCGGCGGTGGTGCCGGCCTGGAGCTTGCCGACGGTGACCACGACCGGCTCCTGGGCGGCGATCTCGCGGGAGGCGATGGTCTGGAGCCGCAGGACGAGGGAGGCCGCCATGACGACCGGGTCCACCGCGGACTCGGGCTTGGAGCCGTGGCCGCCGCGGCCGAACAGCTTCACGGTGAGGGAGTCCGTGGCGCCCATGACGGTCCCGGGGACGGTGGCGATCAGGCCGACGGGGCCGGGGCCGACATGCTGCCCGAGAAGGACGTCGGGGCGCGGGAAGCGCTCGAACAGGCCGTCGTCGACCATCTCTCGGGCGCCGTAGCCGCTCTCCTCGCCGGGCTGGAAGACGGCCACGACCGTGCCCTTCCAGTGCTCCGTACGGGCGGCGAGCAGCGCGCACGCGCCGATCAGCGCGGCGACGTGCATGTCGTGGCCGCAGGCGTGCATCACCGGCACCTCGGTGCCGGAGTCGTCGGTCGCGGTGACGGTGCTCGCGTACGGCAGGCCCGTGGCCTCCTTCACCGGCAGCGCGTCCATGTCGGCCCGCAGCATGACCACCGGGCCCTCGCCGTTGCGCAGCACGCCGACGACTCCGGTACGGCCCACGCCGGTGGTGATCTCCCAGCCGCCCTGCGCCGCGAGCCGCTCAGCGACCAGGGCCGCCGTCCGCTTCTCCTGGAAGGCGAGTTCGGGGTGCGCGTGCAGGTCCTCGTAGTCGGCCTCAAGACCGGGGAGCAGCGGATCAAGCGCGTCGAGCACTGAGGTCAAGGCGTCCATGGCGTCCTCACTCGGGGATAGGGGTGGTGGGAAGGGGGTGTTCGCGTACGCCCCAGGAGGCGAGCAGGGCCGCCGCACAGGTGATCGCGGGCCACCACGGCACCCAGGCGCCGTGGCCCGCGGAGCGCAGCAGCTCGGCGAGGGCCGGGAAGGTGCCGCCGAACAGGCTGATCGCGAGCGCGGCCGGGAGACCGACGGCGACGGCCCGGACGGCCGGCGGGAAGAGCTGGCCGGCGAAGACGTTGCTGACGGCGAGCGGCAGGGAGAGCAGGAACAGCAGCACGACGGTGACGACCTGGACGGGCACATGGCCCGCGACCATGCCGGCGAGCAGCGGGACCGAGCCGAGCGCGAGTCCGGCGAAGCCGACGCGCAGGACGCCCAGCGCCCCGAACCGGTCGGCCGCCCTGCCCGCGCCGAGCATGCCGGCGAGGAGGGCCACCATGCCGAGGAGCAGGGCTCCGGACGCCTCCTCCTTCGTCGCCGCGCCCGCGTCGCGGGCGTAGGCGGGGAAGTCGACCGTGAGGAAGTAGAAGACCGTCGTCGCGCCCGAGGTGATGGCGAACACCACGGCGAGCGGGCGCAGATGGGCGCGGAGCACGGGCCACAGGTCGACCCCGCCGCGTTCCTCGGCGTCCTTGGTGAAGACCTCGCTCTCGGCGGCGCCGCGCCGGATCCACAGGGCCGTCAGCCCGAGGAGGGCTCCGAAGACGAAGGCGAGGCGCCAGGCGCCGTCCTCGACGCCCGTCTCGCCGAACACGCCGAGGAGGACGCTCATGACGATGAACGACAGGGCGCTGCCGAGGACCACGCCGCCGTAGGAGACCGCGCTGTAGAAGTAGCGGTGGCGGCCGGGTGCCGTCTCGGTGACGTAGGCGGCGGCGCTGGGGTTCTCGGCGCCGACGGACAGACCTTGGACCAGCCGGGCCGCGACCACGAGGAGCGGGGCCGCGATGCCGATGGCGGCGTGGCCGGGGACGACCGCGAGGAGCAGCGATCCGGCCGCGATGAGGCCGACGGTCAGGGTGAGGCCGAAGCGCCTTCCCCGGGTGTCGGTGAGCCGGCCGATGACGACGCTGCCGAGGGGGCGCACCAGGAAGCCGAGGGCGAAGCCGAGGTAGGCGGCGATCAGCCGGGCGGTGGGCGAGGAGCCGGGGAAGAGGTCCTCGGCGAAGTAGGGGGCGAGGACTCCGTAGATGGTCCAGTCGTACGCCTCCACGACCGAGCCGGCGCTCGCGGCGAGGAGTTCACGGCGCGGCTTGCGCGGGGGCGCGTCCTTCGCCGCGCCCGCGGCACTCGTGGGTGTCGCCGCGGGGGCCGCGGGACGGGTCTCGGAGCTGGTCATTCGGCCACCCCGTACACCTGGACGCGCTCGCCCTCGGCGGACGGGTGGGGCACGGCGTGCAGCCGTACGCCCACGGCGGGGAGTTCCGCGAGGCCGGTGAGGCCGGTCAGGGAGGGAAGGCCCGCCTTGGCGAGCGCCTCGGCCACGGGTCCCTCGCGGTCGGTGCTGTCCGTGGCGACGAGGACCGCGCCGCGCTCGGCGAGGAGCGCGACCGCGTCCGGGGTCAGACAGGGGCCGTCCGCGCGGCCGGTGTGGATGACGACGGCGTGTCCGGCCGGCTCGAACGGGGCGAGCGCGAGCCGGTCGGCGACCGGTTCGTCGGTGCCGGCGAGGCGGACCAGGACGACCGGCAGGTCGACGAGGTCCACGAGCCCGGCCGGTGCCCCGGCGGGCCGGTCGAGCCGGGTCCCGGCCCCGGTCAGGCCGATCGCGCGGCGGCCCGTCCCGGCCTCGGCCGCCTCGGTGTTCCGGGAGCCCTTGTGCGGCTCCCGGATCAGTTCCTTGCGGCTGACGGACGTACCGCCGACCATCAACAGCCCCAGGTGCCGTACGAGCAGCTCACCCAGTTCCGCGTCGTCGATGTGGTCACGGGGGATGTCGAGGCGGAACCCCTCGGTGCGCAGGGATCCCCCGTTGCTGAAGACCACTTCGGCGTCGAAGTCGACGCGCCACTGCTCGGGACCGGTTCCCGTCGTCATGTGCTTTCTTTCCTCACGTTCGTCGCGTCGTGCCCTGGCTCCGGGGAGTGCGCCCTCAGGTCACGTCGATGAGTGCCTTCTCCAGGGAGCCGACCACGGTGTGGATCTCCTCCTCGGTGATGGTGAGGGGCGGGAGGAGCCGCAGCACGGCGCCGTGCCGTCCGCCGCTCTCCAGGAGCAGACCGTGGTCCAGGCAGGCCTTCTTGATGCGGCGGGTGCGGTCGCCGTCGGCGGGCTTCGCCCCCAGCGCGTCGGCGGGACCGTCGGGATCGACGATCTCGATGCCCCACATCAGGCCCCTGCCGCGGACGTCGCCGATCTCCGGACGGGTCCGGGCGAGGCGCCGCAGCAGGTCGCCGAGCAGCCTTCCCTTGGCGGCGGCCTTCTCGACGAGACCCTCCTCGGCGAGGACGTCGAGGGTGGCGGCGCCGGCCACCAGCGCGATCTGGTTGCCGCGGAAGGTCCCCGCGTGGGCGCCGGGCTGCCAGGTGTCGTACCTGCCGTGGTAGAGCAGCAGGGAGAGCGGGAAGCCGCCGCCGATGGCCTTGGAGACGAGGATCGCGTCGGGCTCGATGCCGGACTCCTCGAAGGCCCACATGGTGCCGGTGCGGCCGCAGCCCGCCTGGATCTCGTCCAGGACGAGCGGGATGTCGAGCCGGGTCGTGATCTCGCGCAGTCCGCGCAGCCATTCCGGGGGCGCGGGGATCACGCCGCCCTCGCCCTGCACGGCCTCCAGGATGATGGCGGCCGGCTTGGTGATGCCGCTCTCCGGGTCGGTGAGCAGCCGCTCGATGTAGGTGAGTCCGACCTGGACGCCCTGCTCTCCGCCGAGTCCGAACGGGCAGCGGTAGTCGTAGGGGTACGGCAGGTGGTGCACGTCCGGCATGAGGGACGGCACCGGCTCCTTGGCCCCCAGGTTGCCGGTGAGGGCCAGCGAACCGGCGGTCATGCCGTGGTAGGCGCCGTGGAAGGAGAGCACCGTGCGGCGTCCCGTGGCGGTCTTGAACAGCTTCACCGCCGCCTCGGTCGCGTCCGCGCCGGAGGGGCCGCAGAACTGGGTGCGGAAGGTGTCCGCCATCGTGCCGGGCAGCCACTGGTAGAGCGCCGACAGGAACGCGTACTTGGCGGGTGTGGTCAGGTCGAGGGCCTGCTGCACCTGGCCGGAGTCCAGGTACTCGCGGACCCGGCGGAGCACCTCGGGGTGGTTGTGGCCGAGGGCCAGGGTGCCGGCGACGGCCAGGCAGTCGATGTACTCGCGGCCGTGACCGTCGCGGATGCGGGTGTCGCGGCCGTCCTGGAGCACCTGGCCGAAGGCGTTGGCGTAGGTCCGGGCGCCGGATTCGCGGGCCCGGACGTACTCGAAGATCTGGTCCGGCGTGAGGGTGGTCACGTCATCACTTCCCAGCTGGTGTGCGGGCGTCCGCGACCATGACCTGACCGAGGGCGATTCCCCCGTCGTTGGTCGGGACCTGTCGGTGGACGTAGGTGTCGAAACCGTCGGCGGTGAGCCCGGTCAGACAGTTGAGCAGCAGGAACTCGTTGAGGAACACACCGCCGGAGAGCACGACCTGGCTCACGCCCGTCTCCTGGCGGAAGGCCCGGCAGCGTTCGCGGACCATCTCCACGACGGCGGTGTGGAAGCGGCGGCTGACCCGGTCGGCGGGCAGGCCGGCCGCGATGTCCTCGGCCATGGCCCGGATCACGGGCCTCGGGTCGATCTCGACCGGGCCGGCCCCGTCCCCGTCGGGCACCCGGGCCTCGAACCGGTACGCCGGCTCCACGGCGGAGTCCCGCAGGAGCAGGCCCTCCAGCTCGATGGGCCCCTGCGCCTCGTACTCGGCCCTGGCGCACACTCCGGCGAGCGCGGCGACCCCGTCGAAGAGCCGCCCCATGCTGGAGGTGGCCGGGGAGTTGATGCCGCGGGCCGCCATCGTGGCGTACACGTGGCGCTGCTGGTCGTCCAGGCCGGCGAGGGCCGGGAAGGCGGCCGCGGCCCGTTCCCGGTCGCCGTCGTAGGCGTCGAGGGCGAGGGCGTAGCCGGTACGGATCGGTTCGCGCACCGCCTGGTCGCCGCCGATCAGCGGCAGCCTGCGGAGCCGGCCGACCCGCTGGTAGGCGGCGTAGTCACCGAGGAGGAACTCGCCTCCCCAGACGGTGCCGTCCTCGCCGTAGCCGAAGCCGTCGAAGATGACGCCGAGAGTGGTGCCGGTGACGTGGTTCTCGGCCATGCAGGAGGCCATGTGCGCGTGGTGGTGCTGCACCTCGACGACGGTGCGGCCCGCGCCGTCCTCGTCGAGAGCCGCCCGGGTGGAGCGGAACTGCGGGTGCAGGTCGTGCGCGGTCAGGCGCGGCTCCAGGGCGTAGAGGCGCGCGAGGTGGCGGGCGGTGCGGCGGTGGGAGGCGAAGGTCTCGTCGTTCTTGAGGTCACCGATGTGCTGGCTGAGGAAGACCTTCGAGCCGTGCGAGAGGGCGACCGTCGTCTTCAGCTCGGCGCCGAGGGCGACGGCGGGCACGATCTCGCGGCCGACGTCCACCGGATACGGGGCGTAGCCGCGGGCCCGGCGGACGAACTGCAGGAGCGGGGCGTCGAGTTCGTCGTGGACGGAGAGCCGCACCACGGAGTCGTCGACCCGGATCTCGATGTCGCGGTCGTGGTAGAGGATGACGTCCGCGATCTCGAAGAGCTGCTCCAGGGCTTCCTCGTTGCGGTACGCGATCGGGTAGCCGGAGATGTTGCCGCTGGTCATCACCAGGGCCTCCAGGCCCGGCTCGTCCAGGAGCAGGTGGTGGTGGGGCGCCGACGGCAGCATGATCCCGAGGTTGGGATTGCGGGGCGCGACCGATTCGGGCAGCGCGTCCGGCTGCTTGCGGGCGAGCAGGATCGGGCGGGCGGGCGAGCGCAGGACGTCGATCTCGTCCTCGGAGAGCACCGCCAGGCGCTGCGCGGTGGCGAGGTCGCGGACCATCACCGCGAACGGCTTGGAGTCGCGGCGCTTGCGGCGGCGCAGCAGGGCCACGGCCTCCGGCTGGGTGGCGTCCACCGCGAGGTGGAAGCCGCCGACGCTCTTGATCGCCGCGATGCCGCCGTCGGCCAGCACCTGGGCGGCCCTGCGCAGGGCGGTGTCGCCCTCGGAGGTGCCGCCCTCGCGGTCGGTGAGCAGCAGCCGGGGGCCGCAGTCCGGGCAGGCGTTGGGCTGGGCGTGGTAGCGCCGGTCCATGGGGTCCTCGTACTCGGCCGCGCAGGCCTCGCACATGGTGAAGGACGCCATGGTGGTCATGGGCCGGTCGTAGGGCAGGGCCTGGATGATGGAGTAACGGGGCCCGCAGTTGGTGCAGTTGATGAAGGGGTAGCGGTGGCGGCGGTCCAGGGGGTCGCGCAGCTCCCCCTGGCAGTCGCCGCACACGTGGGTGTCGGCCGGGATGAGGGCGGAGCGGGCGCCGGCCTGCTCACTGTGGACGATGGCGAAGGGTCCCTCGGGCACGCTGCCCGCGGGGAGCCCCCGGGTCACCATGACACCGTCGACGCGGGCGAGTTCGGGCGCGCGGTCCGTGAGGGCCGCGGCGAACCGGGCCAGGTCGGCGTCCGGTCCGGACGCCTCCACCAGGACGCCCTCCGGGTCGTTGCGGACCCAGCCGGAGAGGCCCAGTTCGTGGGCCAGTTTGTAGACGAACGGCCGGTAGCCGACGCCCTGTACCACCCCGGTGACCCGCAGCCGCCACTGTTCGGTGTACGGCGGGGCGCTCGCGGTGTCCGGCGGAGAAGTCACGGTGCTCATGGCGATCTCCTCAGGTTCTGGGTCAGGTCCTCAGCACAGCCGGGGCAGTTCGGCCCCGAGCAGTTCTTCGAGCTGTGTCTCCCGGCCTTCGGCGTCCCGCAGCAGCACCAGGGCCTCGGTGTCCTCCGAGATCTCGCCGATGGTCACGGCGTGCTCGCCGTACGGCTGCGAGCGCAGCGCCTCCAGGACCTCCGCCTCGGCGGCGGGGTCGACGAAGACGGCCAGGCAGCCCTCGTTGGCGCAGTGCAGCGGGTTGATGCCGAGCATGTCGGCCGCCATGGCGGTCTCGTGCTGGATCGGCAGGCTCGGGGTGTCGACGCGCACGGTACGGCCGAGCTTGCCCGCGTACTCGTGGAGGACGGCGGTCAGACCGCCGCGGGTGACGTCGCGCATCGAGCGGACGGCGCCGGCCGGCACCCGGCTGAGGACGCCGTCGATGAGGTTGTTGAGCGGGGCGCAGTCGCTGCCGACGCGCTGCTCGAAGCCCAGGCCCTCGCGGATGGAGAGCAGGTGGACGGTGTGGTTGCCGATGGGCCCGCTGAGGATGACCTTGTCGCCGGGGCGTACGTCGGTCATGGAGAGCGGCTCGCGCTCGAAGACGCCGACGCCCGCGGTGTTGAGGTAGAGCTGGTCGGCCTCGCCCTTGCGGACGACCTTGGTGTCGCCGCCGACGATCTGCACGTTCGCCTCGCGGGCGGTCTCGCGGATCGACACGAGGACCTGCTTGAGGCGCTCGATCGGCAGGCCCGTCTCCAGGATGAGGCCGAGCGTCAGGTACTTGGGGCGGGAGCCCGCGACGGCGAGGTCGTTGACCGTGCCGCAGACGGCGATCTTGCCGATGTCGCCGTTGCCGAAGAACGGCGGGTCGACGA
The DNA here is from genome assembly GCF_044331325.1 of Streptomyces sp. NPDC017246. NCBI lineage: Bacteria > Bacillati > Actinomycetota > Actinomycetes > Kitasatosporales > Streptomycetaceae > Streptomyces > Streptomyces sp. NPDC017246. The sequence continues at coordinate 557,644 of NZ_JBIRMW010000001.1, forward strand.
CGAAGGAGTCGGTGGTCATGGCGATCCGGCCGGTCTCGACCGGGAGGATCGCGCTGTCCTCCATGATGCCCACGTAGACGTCGCCGAGGGTCTCCGCGATCAGCTGCACCAGTTCCTGGCTCAGTTTCGCGCCGGTGCCGTGGTCGAGGAGGATCTCGTCACTGCTGCTGGCCGTGCTCGCGGGCATGGCTGTTCCTTCCGCCGGGAGGGTCGCGGTCACGGGGTCTTGATGTTCTTGCGGGGCAGGGCGCCCTCGGCGTCGAGGACGCTGATGACCTCGGCGGAGTCGGAGACGGTGGCGCAGTAGCCGGCCAGCCACTCCAGGGCGCGGTCCTTGTCCTCCGTACGGGCGGAGACCACGCAGTCGGCGGGGACCCAGATGTTGTAGCCGCGGAAGAAGGCGTCGGCGGCGGTGGTCTGGACGCAGATCTGCGTCTGCATGCCGGTGATGAGGACGGTGTCGACGCCGAGGGCCTGGAGGCGCTCGTGCAGGTCCGTCTCGTAGAAGCCGGAGTCCTTGCTCTTCTCCATGACGACGTCCTCGGGGGCGAGGAACTCCTCCATGACCTCGGCGCCGCGCGTGCCGCGCTGGACCGGGAGGTGGCCGTCGTAGCGCTCGGCGTTCGGGTCGTCCGGGTCGTTGACCAGCTGGAGGTGGAAGACGTGGTGGCCGCGGCGGCGGATCTCGTCGAGGAAGCCGGTGAAGTGCGGGGTGGCGGCGGCGACGGCCGCGACGCGCTCGGGGTTCTTCTCCACGAGCTCGTACTGGAGGTCGTTGGTGAGTACGGCGATCTTGGACATGGGTGTGCCCTTCGGTGAGGCCTTGGATGTCTTGATGCCGGGCGCGCGGAGGCGCGCCGGGGAGAGCGATTCGGGGGCTCGGCGGCGGCGCGTTCCGCGCGGCCGTGCCGGGCTGTCGCCGTAGGGGCCGACGGCGGGGCGGCACCGCGGCGCGGTCCCCGGTGCGTGAGCGGGGTCCGGGCGGGACGGCGTGCGGTGATGCCGTGCGCGGTGCGCGAGTGCCGCGGGCGCGATACGGCGTGCGCGGTGCGGCGTGCGCGAGGGAGACGCGCCGTGCGGCGGGTGCGGTGCGGCGTCCGCCGTGTGCCGCGGCCGTGTGCCCTGCGCGATGTGCGGATGTGGTGCTGTCCGCCGTGCGCGATGCCCCGGAGTTGAGGCGTGCGGGGTCAGCTCACGGCGCCGACGGTGTCCCGCTCGGGCTCGTGCAGCCAGCTGCCCGTCGTCTCGAAGTGCGCCAGGATGTCGGCGATGCGCGCGTACAGGTAGTGACCTGTCACGGCCTCGCGGCCGTCGAGGCGGGCGTAGTCGGGCAGCACGCCGTAGGGGCGGAAGCCGAGCCGCTCCCAGAGTTCGACCGGGCCGTCGCCGCGGACTTCGAGGGTGATGACCTCGCAGCCCATGTCGCGGGCCTTGTGCAGGGCCACGGCCCAGCCCTCCAGGAGGAACTGGCCCCTGCGGTCGGGGGCGATGACACAGCGGCGCATGTCGACGATGTGGCGACGTGCCGGCAGCGGGGCCCGGGCGAGGGTCACCATGCCGACGATCCTGTCGTCGTCGGTCTCGTCCCGGACGGTCAGGACGTCGATGGCGCCCTTGCGCAGGTCGGCGTCGAAGGCCCGCAGCAGCGGAAGGCCCTTCTCCAGCCCGACGGGCTCGTAGAAGCCCAGGGTCTGCTCCTTGACCGCGACGGCGTCCATCAGCTCGATCATTTCGCGCATGTCCTTCTCGGACAGTTCACGCGGCCATTCGTATCGCATGGGTCTTCCTGTGGTTTGCCGGACAGTGGGCAGCCCGCAGGGACACCGGACATCGCCGCCCGCGCCGCCCGGCGCTGCGGCGGGCAGCGTGGGTGGTGCGTGCGTTCGCGCGATGTCCGGTGCCGCCAGGGGGTGTTCGGGTGCCGGGCGGACCCTCGGAGTGCTCCGGGGTGCCGTTGCCCTCGGAACCTCAGACCGCGGCGACGCGGGACTGCAGGTTGGTCTGCACGGCGGCGGCGGGGGCCGCCTGCGTCAGCAGCGACGGGTCGCCGCCTGCGCCCAGCACGGTGGAGGCGTAGACCTCGACGAAGTACGAGACGAAGAGGGAGTTGATCTTCGTGAGGTGCTCGACGAAGCGCTCCTCGTCGTCCTCGTCCTTGATCACGCGCATGATCATGTTCCAGACCATGTCGACGTGGTCGTCGTCCTCGTCGAGCGCGAGGTGCGCACGGGCGCCCTTGGTGTTGTTCGCGCCGACGTGCTGCTCCATGATGTCGAGCCAGTCCGGCTGGGTCTTGCCGGCGATGTACTCGAGGTAGAAACCGCTGATCATCGAGGCGAGCGGGCCCTCGGTGGCGAGCGTGTAATAGAAGTAGCCGTTCAGGAGCTCGGTCGCGAAGGTCGGACGGATCGCGTAGATCTCCTCGTCCGTCATCCCGACCTTGTGCAGGTCGCCCGCGAACATGCGGTCGTGGCGGCCCTCTTCGGCGCCGTAGAGACCCCACTCCTTGGCGAGCTGCGGGTCGCGGGTGGCCCAGTAGTTGGCCACCAGCGGGTCGACGGCGCGCTTGAGGCCGATCCGGATCATGGTCTCGACGTTGTGGCGCTTGTAGAGGTCCATGTCGAAACTGGCCGCGTCGAGCATGCCCTCCGCGCCCTTGCTCTTCTCGTAGAAGTCACGTTCGAACTTCAGGAGGAGCTCGTCCACGCGCCGGCGGAACTCGGGGCGCTGGAGGCTGGAGTACGTGTTGTACGACTTGCTACGAGGCATGGTCATCCCCACCCGAGGTCGTTGATCACATTGCTCTGTCGGGCCCCGGCGAGGTTGGTGTCCCCGGACGGAGCGCCGATTCCCTGTACGAGGAGTAAGGACAGAGCCGCAGAAGCCGTGATGGCGAGAAGGTCTCTCGCTGCACGTGCCATGGAAAACCCCTACCTTTCGAACGAGCGTTGAGGTTGTCAGCGCTGCGCCTCATCCTCTGGCGGAAAGCAGTTTCAGGGCCAGTCCCCTCTGGGATCATGTTGTTCCTGGCGGAAACATGACAGGGGGATACATTGGATGAAACTGGCAGAAGTGGTGCGATTACCCCTCCACTCCTCAATACCGCTGCTGACCGTCTCTACCGTTTTGTCGTAAAATCACCCGGGTTCACGGCGGAGGCCGCCTCCGCGACGCTGGGCATGGACCAGCGGGAGGTCGACGAGGCCGTCCACGATCTTCGCGAACTCGGCCTTCTGCGCTGCGAAGGGCCCGACCCGACAGGACCGGACGCGCTGACCCCGCACTCCGTGACCTTCGCCCGGGTCAAGGTCCTCAATCCGCTCCAGCGGGCGCTGACCCGCCAACAGGCGCTGGTCGACGAGCTCAAGGACGTGCTGGACCAGCTCGAACTGCACACCCAGCCGCTCCAGCACGGGGACTCCTCGTCGGAGATCGTTCCCGACCTGGCCGATGTCCGGCGGCTCATCACCAACTTCGCCGACGAGTGCGACGAGGAGGCGCTGTCCTCGCAGCCCGGCGGCGCCCGCATGGAGGAGGTTCTCGCCGACAGCATGGACCGCACGACCAGGCTGCTCGGCCGAGGCGTGAAAATGCGCACGCTCTACCAGCACACCGCGCGCTTCAGCCCCGCCACCCTCTCCTATGTCAGCCTGGTGACCCCGCTGGGCGCACGGGTGCGGACGCTCGCGGGCGGATTTCCCCGCTGCATCATCTTCGACCGGAAGGTGGGCGTCCTGCCGCTCCTCGACGGGTCGAAGGGGGCCGTGATCGTCCGGGATCCGCTGGTCATCTCCTTCGTGGCGGAGGCCTTCGACCGAGCGTGGACGATCGCCTCCGACCTCACCACGGAGGACGGCCGGGCCTATCGGGCCACCGCCACGTCGGAAATTCAGCAGACGATCATCTCGCTGCTCACCCAGGGCGAGTCCGACAAAAGGATCGCCCAAGTCGTCGGAATATCGCTGCGGAATTGTCAACGCCACATTTCCCACATCATGAAAAGCATCGGCGCCCGCAATCGGTTGCACGCGGGTTATCTGCTGAGCAAGGAGCCGTTCAGCGGCCACTAGGCAGCGGGGCCGGGAGGGACCCCTCCGGCGCCGCGGGCGGCGACGACCGCGGCGCCGGCGGTGACGATCTCCACAGCGACGTCAGCGCCACACCACCGACCAGCAGGGCCGCCGCGCACCAGCGCAGCCCGCTCACCCCTTCCCCCAGGAACAGCGCCGCCGACGACATCCCGAAGACCGGGACGAGCAGCGAGAACGGCGCCACGGAGGAGGCCGGGTAGCGGCGCAGAAGCCAGCCCCACGTGCCGAAGCCGAAGATGGTCGTGATCCAGGCGACGTAGACGATCACGCCGACGCCGGCCCAGTCGAGTCCGCGCAGCGCGGCGAGGTCCCGCTCCGGCCCCTCCACCAGGAGGGAGAGCACGAGCAGCGGCAGCACGGGCACGGTGCTGACCCAGACCATGAAGTTGAGGGCGTCCGGCGGTGAGGCCTTGCGGGTCAGGACGTTGGAGACGCCCCAGCAGACCGCCGCCGCGATCACCAGGAGGAAGCCGATCAGGGGGCCCGAGGTCCCCTCGTCGACCGCCGCGACCGCGATGCCCGCGAGGGCGATGCCCATGCCCGCGAGCTTGACGCGCCCCGGCCGCTCCCCGAGCGCGAAGTAGGCGAACACGGCGGTGAAGACGGCCTGGATCTGGAGGATCAGCGAGGAGAGACCCGCGGGGGCTCCCAGGTCCATGCCGATGAAGAGGAAGCTGAACTTGGCCACGCCCAGGACGAGGCCGACGCCGATGATCCACTTCCAGGCCACCTTGGGACGGCCGACGAGGAAGACGGCGGGCAGTGCCGCGGCGAGGAAGCGGAGGGCCGAGAAGAGCAGCGGCGGGAAGTGCCCGAGGCCGATCTCGATGACGACGAAATTGACTCCCCAGACAGCGGCGACCAGAGCTGCGAGGGCGATGTGGGCGGGGCGCATGATCCGAGCATCCCCGCAGATGACCATGTAGCACCAGCACGAATTGCTTCATCGTTGAATGTAGCGTTGCTACATCCACTTCTCCTTCGACGTCTCCGGAGTGATCCTGGTGCTGGATCTCGGCCGCCTGCGGGCCCTGCACGCCGTCTCCGTCCACGGGACGGTGGGCGCCGCAGCGGCGGCCCTCGGCTACACGCCGTCCGCGGTCTCCCAGCAGATCACCAAGCTGGAGCGGGAGACCGGCACGACCCTGCTCGAACGGCAGGGCCGCGGCATCCGCCTCACCGACGAGGCCCATCAGCTGGCCGCCACGACGAGCCGACTGCTCGCCCTCATGGAGGAGGCGGAGGTGCGGCTGGAGGAGCGGCGGGGCCGCCCCTCCGGCCGCCTGGCGATCGCCTGCTTCCCGAGTGCGGCGCGCGGACTGATGCCCCGGGTGCTCGCGGAACTGGCGCGCCTCCACCCGGACCTCGACGCCCGGCTCTCGGAGGTGGACACCCACCTGTCGATCGACCTGGTGGCACGGGGCGTGATCGACCTGGCGGTGGCGCACGACTGGGACATCGCGCCGCTGCCCGCGCCGCCGGGTGTCGAGCAGGCGGTCATCGGCGACGACCTGTGCGACATCCTCGTACCCCGGGACCACCCGCTGGCGGCGCGGGACTCGGTGCGCCGGGGGGAGCTGGCGGCCGAACGGTGGATCTCCCAGCCGCCGGGGTCGGTCTGTCACGACTGGCTGGTACAGACGCTGCGGGCGACGGGGTACGAACCGCTGATCGTCCATCAGGCGGGCGAGAACCACACGCAGGTGGCCCTGGTGGCGGCCGGTCTGGGGATCGCGCTCGTGCCGCGCCTCGGGCGCGGGGCGCTGCCGCCGGAGGTGGCGCCGGTGCGGCTCGACCCGATGCCGACGCGCCGGCTGCACGCCATGTGGCGGACCGGGGCGGCGCGGCGCCCGGCGATCCGGGAGACGGTCCGTACGCTCCAGGAACTCTGGCCCGGGATCGCCGCCGTGGGTGATTCGTGCGCGGGTCCTTGACCTGGCAGTTACTTTCGGGCTATCCGTGACTCCTTGGAAGTTTCCTTCATAAGGCGGAAGGAGCCTTCCGAGCGTTTCCTCCAACCTCGCACGGCCGGAAGGAGCATCAGTGCACCACCGCGCCCCCGCCCCCTCCCGACGCACTCTCCTCACGGTGACCGCCGCCGCGGCAGCGGCCGCCGTCACCGGGGTGGGCACCCCCGCCCACGCCGAGAAGGACCGGCACGACGACCGGAAGCTCCGGCGGATCATCGACCGCATGTCCCTCGAGGAGAAGGTCGGCCAGCTCTTCGTGATGCGGGTGTACGGCCACTCCGCGACCGCACCCGACCAGGCCGACATCGACGCCAACCTCCAGGAGATCGGTGTCCGTACGGCCGCCGAGCTGGTCGAGCGCTATCACGTGGGCGGTGTCATCTACTTCACCTGGGCCCACAACACCCGCGACCCGCAGCAGATCGCCGCGCTCTCCAACGGCATCCAGCAGGCCGCTCTCGCGCAGCCCACCCCGGTCCCGGTGCTCATCTCCACCGACCAGGAGCACGGCATCGTCTGCCGGGTGGGCGAACCCGCCACCCTGGTGCCGGGCGCGATGGCCCTCGGCGCCGGCCGCTCGCACGCGGACGCCCGCAAGGCGGCCCAGATCGCGGGCGAGGAGCTCGCGGCCGTGGGCATCCGGCAGAACTACGCCCCGGTCGCGGACGTCAACGTCAACCCGGCCAACCCGGTCATCGGCGTCCGGTCCTTCGGCTCCGACCCGGCGGCGGTCGCGGGTCTGGTCGCCGCGCAGGTCAAGGGCTACCAGCGGGCCGGGGTCGCGGCCACCTCCAAGCACTTCCCGGGGCACGGCGACACCGCCGTCGACAGCCACTACGGGCTGCCGACGATCACCCACACCCGGGCGGAGTGGGCGGAGCTCGACGCCCCGCCGTTCCGGTCGGCGGTCGCCGCCGGCATCGACTCGATCATGACCGCGCACATCGTGGTCCCGGCGCTCGATCCCAGCGAGGATCCGGCGACCCTCTCCCGGCCCATCCTCACCGGCATCCTGCGCGAGCAGCTCGGCTACGACGGTGTGGTGGTCACCGACTCGCTCGGCATGGAGGGGGTGCGCACCAAGTACGGGGACGAGCGCGTCCCGGTGCTCGCGCTCAAGGCGGGGGTGGACCAGCTGCTCAATCCGCCGAAGCTGGACGTGGCGTGGAACGCGGTCCTGAAGGCGGTCAGGGACGGCGAACTGACGGAGGACCGGCTCGACGAATCGATCCTGCGGATCCTGCGGCTCAAGGCCAAGCTCGGCCTCTTCCGTCACGCCTACGTGACCCGGGCCGGCGTCGAGCGGACGGTCGGCACCGCCGCCCACCTCGCCCAGGCCGACCGGATCGCCGAGGCGACCACCACCCTGCTGCTCAACGAGGGCGGTTTCCTGCCGCTGGACCCGGCGCGCCTCGGCTCGGTCCTCGTCGTGGGTGCCGATCCGGCCTCGCCGTCGGGGACGACGGGGCCGCCGACCACCACGCTCACGACGGCCCTGACGGAGCTGGGCTTCACGGCGACCGCGCTCTCCACCGGGATCACCCCGACGGCCGCGCGGATCGAGGAGGCGGTGGCGGCGGCAGCGGGCAAGGACGTGGTCCTCGTCGGGACGTACAACGTCACCGCGGCCAGCCCGCAGCGCACGCTCGTGGCGCGGCTCGTCGCGACCGGGGTCCCCGTCGTGACGATCGCGATCCGCAACCCGTACGACATCGCCCGGATCAGCGGCCAGCGGGCGACGCTCGCCGCCTACTCCTGGACCGATGTCGAACTCCGGGCGGCCGTACGGGTCCTGGCCGGGCGGGCGCGGCCCCTCGGCCGTCTGCCGGTTCCCGTGCAGGACGCGGACGACCCGGCGAAGGTGCTCTACCCGGTCGGCCACGGCCTGTCGTACCGCTGACCCGGAAGGGGGGTGCGTCCGAGCCGGACGCACCCCGCCTCACCTGCCGCGGGATGTCACGGCCGCAGGCCGTGCTCCTTCGTCGCGTCCTCGTCGACGGGCTTGTCGAGACGCGCGTCGAAGCGGGCCAGCGGCTGCGCCGCCTGGACGGCCGGGGCGGGGACGCCGGCCCAGGCGAGGATGCGGGCGGTGGCGTTGTTCCGCTCGGCCTCGACGAGCCCGGCGACGTTGGCGCCGTGGTTGGCGCCCGGGGCCACGTACACGTAGCTGTCGCGCGCGCCCTTGCCGAGGTGGAACTTCTCGGAGCCCCACGGGTCGTTGCCGCCGTAGACGAAGAGCATCTTGTTCGCGTTCTTGCGCACCCAGTTGTCCACGTCACGCATGGCGTGCTGCTTGAACTTCATGGGGATCTCGCGCGGCACGAAGTTGCTCGCCGGCTGGTAGCCGTAGCGGCTCAGGCCCTTGAGGTGCGGCTGCGTGATGGTGGGCGAGCCGAGCTCGGTCGCCGCCTGGTAGTAGTACGGGGTGTACGGCTCCAGGCCCTGGTCGGTGTAGGCGGACCAGCCCGAGTAGGCGTCGATCGTGTTGTACACCTCGTCGTCGGTGGCGGTCTTCGCCACCGGGATCTGGTCGCAGACGTCCTCGCCGTAGTACTGCCAGAAGCCCCACACGAAGTCGAGCACGACGGCCTCGAAGGCCTTGTCGAGCGTGCCGACCGTGTTGAAGGTGGCGCCCTCGGACTCGGCCCACGCCTTGTACTTGGCCTCCAGGGGCGCGCGGCGGACGAGGGCCTCGCGCTGCAGGTTGTTCAGGCGGTCGCGGCAGTCCTTGGTGCCGACGGTCTCGAAGAACCGGTCGTAGGCCGAGTCCTCCTTGTTGACCACGTCGTTCGGGGCGACGTAGGCGACGACACCGTCCATGTCCCGCGGGTAGAAGCGCTCGAAGTAGGTGGCGGTCATGCCGCCCTTCGAGGCTCCGGTGGAGAGCCACTTCTCGCCGTAGATCTTCTTGAGGGCGGTGAAGATCCGGTGCTGGTCGCTCGCCGCCTGCCAGATGTCCAGCTTGGACCAGTCGGCGGGCTGCGGCCGGGACGGCGTGAAGAAGCGGTACTCCATGGAGACCTGGTTGCCGTCGATGATCCGGGTCGGCTCGGCACGGCTCGGCGTGGTGCTGAGCGAGTACCCGCTGGTGCGGAAGACGGTGGGGCGGCCCGTGTCCTTGTGGAGGACGGAGATCCGCTGGTCGAACGTGCCGGCCCACGGGCGCCGGTGGTCGATCGGCTGCTTGTAGTTCAGGACGAAGAAGCGGTAGCCCGCGTACGGCTTCTCCTCGATCAGGCTCATCCCGGGGATCGCCAGGATGCGGTCCTTGATGTCCGTGCTCTGCGAGTCGACGACGGCCGTGCTGCCCGTGTCCGTATCCGCGGCGGTAGCCACGCCGGTCGGTGCCACGGTGCCTATGAGCACCGAAAGCGACAGCGCCCATCTCAGCGACTTGCGCATTCACCCTCCCCTTGGTTCACAACGGTCACGCGAACCTAGCGGGGGCAACGTGTGGACCGCCAGACCCAGTTGGTCCTTACCCTTGGACTTTCCTTCGTATCAGCACAGGATCCAGCCGGTGGTCGTGCCCCGTCCCGCCACCGAACCGGCCGCCCGGACACAGCGGTTGAGGGCGTGGACGGTGACGGGCCCGGCCTGCCGGTCGAACCGTCCGGACCGGACGGCGGGCCGGCCGCCGCGCGGCTGGAGGGAGACGGTCATCGCGCGGCGGGCGCCGGGGCGCTTGGCGACGGTGACGGCGCAGGCGTAGTGGCGGGTCTTGTAGAGGCGCAGCTCGCCGGTGGCGAAGGTGATCGTGCGGGTGGGACGGCCCTGGCAGACGGAGGCGGCCTCCGCGGTGGTGGCGCCGAGACCGGGGACGAGGGTGGCCGGGGTCAGGGTCAGCGCGAGGGCGGCGAGGAGCGGCGCGAGGACGCGGGTGAGCGGCCGTGGGCCACGTCGTGCGTTCTTCGTGTCCGTGGGCATGCGTTCCCCTCCCGGGTGGATCGCCGTACGGGTGTACGGACCTACGACGCGCCGATCACCGGAATGGTTGCCTCCGGCGTGGGCTCCTACGAGAACGCGGTGAGGAGGAGAAGCAGGAAGACGCTCTCGGCGCCGATCTGGGTCCGGAACGCGGCCCTGCGGACCTCGGGGCGGGAGGTGCTCCGTACGGTCACCAGGGCCGCGACGAAGACCACCAGAGCCGCGGCGTACAGGAAGCCCGGGGTGCCGTCGCAGTTCGTCCCGTGGGCGAGGCAGCTCGCGGTGTCCTCACGGGTGAGCACGAGGATGCCGGCGAGCAGGCTCGCGGGCACGAACAGCCCCGCCCAGACCGTGGACCGCTTCCGCAGCCGGGCACCCTCGACGTCCGGCGGGGTGATCGGGACGGGCGAGGCCGCGCGGGTACGGGAGTCGTGGCTCATGCCCCCATCCAAGCCCGCGGACGGCGGCCCGGGCATCCGTCCGGATACTCAGACGGGCGGACGGCCCGTACTCATCCCGCCGCTCACACCCGCTCCGGCTCCTCCTCGTCCACCGGCTCCCCGATGAACGTGCTCCACAGCGACGCGTACCGGCCGCCCAGCGCGAGCAGCTCCTCGTGGGTGCCGTCCTCCGCGACCCGGCCGTGGTCCATGACGACCACCCGGTCGGCGCGGGCCGCCGTGGTCAGCCGGTGGGCGACGACCAGCGTCGTCCGGCGGCCGGCGAGCCGGTCGGTGGCCTGGTTGACCTGCGCCTCGGTGGCCAGGTCCAGGGCCGCCGTGGCCTCGTCGAGAAGCAGGATGTCCGGGTCGACGAGCTCGGCCCTGGCCAGCGCGATGAGCTGGCGCTGGCCTGCGGAGAGATTGCGGCCCCGCTCGGCCACCTCGTGGAGGTAGCCGCCGTCGAGGGTCGCGATCATGTCGTGGGCGCCGACCGCGCGGGCCGCCGCCTCCACCTCGGCGTCGCTCGCGTCGGGACGGCCGTAGGCGATGGCGTCACGGACCGTGCCGGCGAAGAGGTACGCCTCCTGGGGGACGACGCCCAGCCGGTGCCGGTACGCGGTGAGGTCGAGGTCCCGCAGATCGGCGCCGTCGGCGGTGATCCGGCCGGACGTCGGGTCGTAGAACCGGGCGACCATCTTCACCAGGGTGGACTTGCCCGCGCCGGTCTCACCGACGAAGGCGACCGTCTGACCGGCCGGGATGCGCAGATCGATGCCGGTGAGGGCGGTCTCGTCCTTCGCCGCGCCGTCCTCTCCCCCGTACGCGAAGGAGACGTCCTCGAAGGCGATCTCGCCGCGCAGCGACAGCACGTCCAGGGGCGCGTCGGCGGCGGCCGTCGACGTGGGCTCCTGGAGGAGTTCCTGCATCCGCTTCAGCGAGACGGCGGCCTGCTGGTAGCCGTCGAAGACCTGCGAGAGCTGCTGCACGGGGGCGAAGAACAGATCGATGTAGAGCAGATAGGCGACGAGGGCGCCGGTGGTGAGCGTGCCCGCCTCGATCCGGTTGGCGCCGACGATCATGACGGCCGCGGCGGCGGCCGAGGACAGCAGCGTCACGAACGGGAAGTAGACCGAGATCAGCCACTGCCCCCGGACGCGCGCCTCGCGATAGTGGTCGCTGCGCTCGGCGAACCGGGCGGCGCCGGACCGCTCGCGGCGGAAGGCCTGCACGATCCGGAGACCGGTGACGGACTCCTGGAGGTCGGCGTTGACCACACTGATCCGCTCGCGCGCCAGCTCGTACGCCTTCACGCTGGAGCGGCGGAAGTAGTACGTGGCGACGGCGAGGACCGGCAGGGTCGCGAAGACGACCAGGGCGAGCTGGAGGTCGAGCACCAGCAGAGCGACCATGATCCCGAAGAAGGTCACGACCGAGACGAAGGCGGTGACCAGGCCCGTCTGCAGGAAGGTGGACAGGGCGTCCACGTCCGTGGTCATCCGGGTCATGATCCGGCCGGTCAGCTCGCGCTCGTAGTAGTCGAGACCGAGCCGCTGGAGCTGGGCGAAGATCTTCAGACGCAGCGCGTAGAGGACCCGCTCGCCGGTACGGCCGGTCATCCGCGTCTCCGCGGTCTGCGCGACCCACTGCACGAGCACGGTGACCAGGGCCAGCGCGGAGGCCGCCCAGACGGCCCCGATCGCGAGCCGGTTCACGCCCTCGTCGATGCCGTGCCGGATCAGGACGGGGAGCAGCAGTCCGGCGCCGGCGTCGAGGGCGACCAGGCCGAGACTGATCAGCAGCGGGGCCCCGAAGCCGCGGAGCAGCCGGCGCAGCCCGTAGGCGTCCTCGGGCGACACGGCGCGGGCCTCGTCGATCCCGGGGGTGTCGACGGCGGGCGGCAGGGCCTCGACGGCGGCGAGCAGCTCGGGGGTGGCCCCGGGCACCTCGCTCTCCCGGCCGGCGCTCCCGTCCCGTACCCACAGGGTGGGCGTGATGCCCCGCTCGGCGTCGAACTCGGCGTCCAGCTCGGCCCGCAGCGTGCGGTCCTCGGGGGGCTCGGGCGGGGTGACGTGGCCGGGCGAGACGGCGCCGAGCTCGTCGGGGTCGGTGAGCAGCCGCCGGAAGAGCGGGGAGCGCTCCTCCAGCTCGGCGTGGGTGCCGATGTCGGCGAGCCGGCCGTCGTCCAGGACGGCGATGCGGTCGGCGAGGCCGAGGGTGGAGCGGCGGTGCGCGATGAGCAGGGTCGTACGGCCCGCCATCACCGACTTCAGGGCCTCGTGGATCTCGTGCTCGACCTTGGCGTCGACGGCGGAGGTGGCGTCGTCGAGGAGGAGGAGCCGGGGGTCGGTGAGGATCGCCCGGGCCAGCGCGACGCGCTGGCGCTGGCCGCCGGAGAGGGTGAGCCCGTGCTCGCCGACCGTGGTGTCGTAGCCCTCGGGCAGCTCGGCGATGAACCGGTCGGCCTGGGCGGCGCGGGCGGCGGTCTCGATCTGCTCCTGGGTGGCGTCCGGCAGACCGTAGGCGATGTTGGCGCGGACGGTGTCGGAGAAGAGGAAGGAGTCCTCGGGGACCAGCCCGACGGCGGCGCGCAGCGAGTCCAGGGTGAGCTCGCGGACGTCGTGGCCGCCGACGAGGACGGCGCCGTGGGTGACGTCGTAGAAGCGGGGCAGGAGCAGCGAGACGGTGGACTTCCCGGAGCCGGAGGAACCGACGACGGCGACGGTCTCACCGGGGCGGATCTCCAGCGAGAAGCCGTCGAGGACGGGCCGCCCCTCGTCGTACGCGAAGGACACGTCGTCGAACTCGACCGTCGCGGGCGCGTCCGCCGGGAGTTCCTTGGTGCCGTCCTGGATGACCGGCTCGGTGTCGACGAGGTCGAGGACCCGCTCCACGCCGGCGCGGGCCTGCTGGCCGACGGTGAGGACCATCGCGAGCATCCGGACCGGGCCGACGAGCGAGGCCAGGTAGGAGGAGAAGGCGACGAAGGTGCCGAGGGTGATCTGGCCCCGGTAGGCGAGCCAGCCGCCGAGGGCGAGGACCGCGACCTGGCCGAGGGCGGGGACCGCCTGGAGGGCCGGGGTGTAGCGCGAGTTCAGCCGGACCGTCCGGAGCCGCCCGGCGAACAGCTTCCGCCCGGCCTCCCGGATCTTCCCGGTCTCCTGGTCCTCCTGGCCGAAGCCCTTGACGACCCGGACGCCGGTCACGGCCCCGTCGACGACCCCGGCGACGACCGCGGCCTGCTGCTGCGCGTGCCAGGTGGCGGGGTGGAGGCGGGTGCGGCTGCGCTTGGCGATGAACCAGAGGGCGGGGGCGACGGCGAGGGCGACGAGGGTCAGCGGGAGGGACAGCCAGGCCATGACGCCCAGCGAGATGAGGAAGAGGAGCACGTTCCCGACGGTCATCGGGAGCATGAAGAGAAGACCCTGGATCAGCTGGAGGTCGCTGGTGGCCCGCCCCACGACCTGCCCGGTGGACAGCTCGTCCTGCCGCCGCCCGTCGAGCCGGGTGATGGTGGCGTACATGTCGGTCCGCAGGTCGTGCTGGACGTCGAGGGCGAGGCGGCCGCCGTAGTAGCGGCGGACATAGGTGAGCGCGTAGACGAGGACGGCGCCGGCGATGAGGAGGCCGGTCCAGACGCCGAGGTCCCTGGTCTTCGTCCCGATGACGTCGTCGATGATCACCTTGGTGATCAGCGGCACGAGGGCGAGCACGGCCATGCCGACGAGCGAGGACCCGAGCGCGAGCACCGTATTGGTCCTGTAGCGCCACGCGTATCCGGCCAGCCTGCGCGCCCAGCCCTGTTGTTTCTCCCCGACCGCCGCCACGAGTGGCCTCCCGTTCGTCCTGCTCTACCGGAAGGCCCAACACGGCTGGGCTGCGATTTCATCCCGCCGCAACAAATCGGGGCGCGGGTTCGTACACAGGTCCCAGGGGGACGGGACCGTGGTCCCGGGACGGATGCGCCCGCCCGACGGGTAGGAATGCCGGGGGCCCGTCGCCGGGCGGGCCCGTGGGTCGCGGGGAAAGAGGTCGCACGTGGCGCGGGTCGAGGACGGCAGGCCGTACGCCTGGGGGCAGCTGTACGCGGCGCTGCTCACGATCAGGGGGCTGGCGGCGGCCGGGCGGGTCGAGCCGGTCTCGGACCAGCAGCTGGCGCGGACCGCGGGGAACCCCCGCAACATCTGCTGGCAGCTCCTGGGCGAGGCCGGGCACCAGGCGTTCCTCGCGCGGGAGCGGGGCGGGACCGTCGCCGCCGCGGCCGTGGTGGTCATGGCCGACGCGGTCGGGCTGATACCCGCGCAGCGGGTCTCCCGGGAGGGCCTGAAGAAGGACGAGGCGCAGGAGTTCCGGCAGGGGTACGAGGCGCGGCTCGCGGTGTACCGGAAGGAGTGGGAGGGGCTCGTCGGGTGACGCGGCGGGCCCGCCGCCCGGGTGGACGCGGCGGCGGGCCCCGCGGCCGTCACAGGTGCGTCGGCTCGAACATCCTCAGGAGGGCCGGCAGGACGACGACCGAGGGGCCGGGGGTGGCGAGGGCCTTCGCCAGGTCCGCCGTCAGGGACTCCGGGGTCGTCAGGGCCGCCGGGACGCCGAAGGACTCCGACAGGGCCACGAAGTCCGGGCGGGTGAGCTCGGTGGCCGTGGCCTCGCCGAACGCGCCCGTCATGTACTCGCGCAGGATGCCGTAGCCGCCGTCGTCCACGATCAGCCACGTCACGTCGAGGCCGTACTGCTTCGCCGTGGCCAGCTCCGCGATCGAGTACATCGCGCCGCCGTCGCCGGAGACCGCGAGGACCGGGTGGCCCGGGTCGGCGGCCGCCGCGCCCAGCGCCGCCGGGAAGCCGTAGCCGAGGCCGCCCGCGCCCTGGGCCGAGTGCATGGTGTTCGGGAAGCGGGCGTCGAAGGCCGACCACGCCCAGTACGCCAGGATCGTCATGTCCCAGAAGCTCGGGGAACGGTCCGGGAGGGCCTCCCGCACGGCCGCGACGATCCGCTGCTCCAGGCCCAGGTCCTGGGCGGCGATACGGTCCCTCACCCTGGTCAGGACGGCCGAGACCCGCTCGGGGGCCGTCGGGTCCCGGCGCTCGGGGACCGTCTCCAGGAGCGCCTGGAGGGCGAGGCGGGCGTCGGCGTGGATACCGAGCGCCGGGTGGTTGGACTCCAGCTTCCCGGCGTCGGCCTCGATCTGGATCACCCGGCCGCGGGGGGCGAAGGTGTGGTAGTTCGAGGACAGCTCGCCGAGGCCCGAGCCGACGACGAGGAGGACGTCGGCGTCCTCCAGGAAGTCGGTGGTGTGCCGGTCCTCCAGCCAGGACTGGAGCGACAGCGGGTGCTCCCAGGGGAAGGCGCCCTTGCCGCCGAAGGTGGTGACGACGGGGATGTCCAGACGCTCCGCGAGCGCGAGGAGCTTCCCGGAGGCGTCGGAGCGGACGACTCCGCCGCCCGCGATGATCGCGGGGCGCTCGGCGTTCGCCAGGAGATGGGCGGCGACCGCCGTCAGCTCGGGGCGCGGGGCGATCTCCTCGGGCGTCGCGTCCATCGCCGTGACCACGGGCAGGCTGGTCTCCGCGAGGAGCACGTCCTGCGGGATCTCGACCCAGACCGGCCCGTGCGGGGCGGTGAGCGCCGACTCCCAGGCCGTCGCGATGGCGGAGGGGATCTGGGACTGCGTACGGACCGTGTGGACGGACTTGACCACGTCCCGGAACGAGGCCTGCTGGTCGCGCAGCTCGTGCAGATAGCCGTGCCGTCCGCCGCCGAGGCCGGCCACCGGGATCTGGCTGCCGATCGCGAGGACGGGGGCGGAGGCGGCGGCCGCCTCCTGGAGCGCGGCGAGCGACATGAGCGCGCCGGGCCCGGTGGAGAGCAGCAGCGGGGCGGCCTCGCCGGTGATCCGGCCGTACGCGTCGGCGGCGAAGCCCGCGTTGTTCTCGACGCGGAGGCCGACGTACCGGAGGGAGGAGCGGCGCAGCGCGTCGAACATGCCGAGGGCGTGCTGGCCGGGGAGCCCGAAGACGGTGGTGGCGCCGAGGCCGGTGAGGGTCTCGACGACGAGGTCGCCGCCGTTGCGCCCGGCGGGCGGGTTGAGCGCGGCCTCGGTCTGTGCGGCGGTGGGCCGGAGTACCAGGTCGTGGTCGTGGGTCATGGGATCCCTCGGGGGCGTGGCGTGGTCGGTCGGGGGCGGCCCGTGGCCGGGGGGTGTGCCCGTCCGTTCCGCCCTGCGGAACGTATGCCCACACCCCCGGCCGGTCCTACTTCGCTTCGCGGCTCGCGGCGATCTGGCGGGACATGATCGTCGTCAGCTCGTACGCGGTGTGCGAGGCGGCGACCGCGGTGATCTCGGCGTGGTCGTAGGCGGGGGCCACCTCGACGACGTCGGCCGAGACCAGGTTGCAGGAGGAGAGGCCGCGGAGGATCTCCAGGAGCTCGCGGGAGGTCATGCCGCCCGCCTCGGGGGTGCCGGTGCCGGGCGCGTGGGCCGGGTCGAGGCAGTCGATGTCGATGGAGATGTACAGCGGGCGGTCGCCGATGCGCTGGCGCAGCTGGTCGGCGACCTCGTCGGCGCCGCGGCGGTAGATGTCCGCCGAGGTGACGATGCCGAAGCCCATCTTCTCGTCGTCGGTGAGGTCCTGCTTGCCGTACAGCGGGCCGCGGGTGCCGACGTGGGAGAGCGCCTCGGTGTCGAGGATGCCTTCCTCGACGGCCCGGCGGAACGGGGTGCCGTGGGTGTACTCGGCGCCGAAGTAGGTGTCCCAGGTGTCGAGGTGCGCGTCGAAGTGGAGCAGGGCGACGGGCCCGTGCTTCTTGGCGACGGAGCGGAGCAGCGGCAGGGCCACGGTGTGGTCGCCGCCCAGGGTCATCATGCGGGCGCCGGTGGCGAGCAGGTCGTCGGCGGCGGCCTCGATGGTCTCGACGGCCTCGTGGATGTTGAACGGGTTGGCCGCGATGTCACCGGCGTCGGCGACCTGGGCGAGGGCGAACGGGGAGGCGTCCTGCGCCGGGTTGTACGGGCGGAGCAGGCGGGAGGCCTCGCGGATGGCGTTGCCGCCGAAGCGGGCGCCGGGGCGGTAGGAGACGCCGCTGTCGAAGGGGATGCCGACCACGGCGACGTCGGCGGTGCCGACCTCGTCCAGTCGCGGCAGCCGGGCGAACGTCGCGGGACCGGCGTACCGCGGGACGCGGGACGAGTCGATGGGGCCGCGCGGGGTGTTCTGGTCGCTGCTGCTCATGGTCGGGGTCCTCCTGGGGTGTATCGGTGGGGGTCCGGTCGGGGCCTCGGGTCTCGGGGCCCCGGCCGGGTGTCTCGGTGCGGTCAGCCGGTCGCGGCGGCCGGCACGGTTTCCGGCGTCGCGGCGGTCTCGGGTGTCTCCCGGCCCGCGAGGCGGGCGCGCCAGTGCGCGAGCACGGCGGCGTCCGTCGGGCGGGTCGCCAGGGAAACGATCACATATGCGGCGAGCGAGGCCAACAAACCCAAGTAAACAGGCTCATTTGCAAGTATTCCGTAAGTCCACATCAGGCCAATGACGGCCAGGCTGCCGACGGTGACCGCGGCGAGCGCTCCCTGGACGGTGCCGCGGCGCCAGAGCAGACCGCCGAGGATGGGCACGAGGAGCCCGCCGACCAGCAGGTTGTAGGCGACCGTGAGGGCCTGGACGACGTCGTTGAGGGCGATGGCGATGAGGACGACGGCGATGCCCATGATCAGGATGAAGAGACGGTTGCCCCGCACCTCGTCGTGGTCGTCCGCCTCGCCCTCCCCGGCCGTGACCGCTCCGCGCAGCCGCGACCAGATGTCGTTGTTGGCGACGGTGGCGCAGGCGATGAGCGCGCCCGAGGAGGTGGACATGACGGCGGCGAGGGCGGCGGCGAGGACCAGGCCCCGGACGCCCATCGGCAGCTCGTCCTTGACGATGGTGGCGAAGGCGTCGTCGGCGCTGGGCAGGTTCGGGTAGAGCACCTTGGCCGCCGTGCCGATGACGGCGCCGGCGAGGGCGTACGCGAGACAGTAGGTGCCGGCGACGGTGCCGCCCCACTTCGCGACCTTGTCGGTGCGGGCGGTGAAGACCCGCTGCCAGATGTCCTGACCGATGAGCATGCCGAAGGTGTAGATCAGCACGTAGGTGAAGATCGTCTCGCCGCCGATGCCGAGGGGCTCGAAGTACGAGGTGGGCAGCGCGGCCTTCATCTCGGCGAAGCCGCCCGCCTTGACGACGGCGATCGGGAGCAGCAGGAGCAGTACACCGACGGTCTTCACCACGAACTGCACCATGTCGGTGATGGTGATGGACCACATGCCGCCGAGCGTCGAGTAGGCGACGACGATGGTGCCGCCGAGGACGATCGCGACGGTCCGGGGCAGATCGAAGAGGACGTCGAAGATCGTGGCGTACGCGATGGTCGAGGTGACCGCGAGCATCAGCGTGTACGCCCACATGACGACGCCCGAGATGACACCGGCCCTGCCGCCGTAGCGCAGGTCGAGCATCTCGGAGACGGTGTAGACCTTCAGCCGGGCGATCCGGGCGGAGAAGAACACGCTCAGCGCGAGCAGCCCCAGGCCGATGGCGAAGACCATCCAGGCGCCGGAGAGGCCGTACTTGTAGCCGAGGCCGACACCGCCGATGGTGGAGGCGCCGCCGAGGACGATGGCGGCCATCGTCCCGGAGTACATCCAGGGCCCGAGGCGACGTCCGGCGACCAGGAACTCGCTCTTGGACCTGGCGCGGCGCATGCCCCACCAGCCCATCGCGAGCATGCCGGCCAGATACAGGACGATCACTGTGTAGTCGACGGCCATGGGCCCTCCTTCGTTCACCTCGGTGGCGTGTCGTGCAGGGGAGTGGCCAGGTGCTGATCGCGGGGACATCCGCCCGTACCCGCGGCCTCTGGATGCCATGACAGTAGGTGGCCGGAAAGCGACGAAGAAGTGTACGTTTCCTCCACTGTCCGGGCGGGGGATGTACGAAGGGTCCATCACCATGAGCTCCGCGGATCCCGTCTCCACTCCGCCCGCGCCACCGGTCTCGCTGACCGCGCTGCTCGCCCGCCGCGACCTCGGGCTGCGGCTGCTCGCCGGGCCCGAGGACGTCTCGGTCCACTGGGTGCACACCTCGGAGATGGCCGACCCCTATCCGTACCTCCTCGGCGGTGAGCTGCTCATGACGGCCGGCGTGCTGCTCACCGATCCGGCGCACTACGTGGAACGGGTGGTGGAGGCGGGGGCGGCGGCACTCGCCTTCGGGGTGACACCGGTCTACGACACGGTCCCCGCGGAGCTCGTCGCGGCCTGCGCCCGGCACGGTCTGCCGCTGGTCGAGGTGCCGCCGAAGACCCCGTTCACGGCGGTGGCGCGGGCCCTGTGGCGGCTGATGGCGGAGGCGCGGCTGCGGGAGCTGCGCCGGGTGACGGAGGCGCAGCAGTCCCTCGCGGCCGCCGCCGCCCGGCCCGCGCCGGTCCCGGCGGTGCTCGGCGCGCTCGCCTCGCGACTGGCGGGGCGGGCGGTGCTCTACGGCGCCGACGGCACGGAGTCGGTGGCGGCCGGCCGGGAGGTGCCGGCGGAGGCGGCACGGGCCCTGCGCGACCTCGCGGGAGTCCTCGGCCCGCGTCCGGGCGGCCCCGCCTCGGCGAGCGGGGACGGCGGCGGGCTCCGGCTCGCCGCGTACGCGCTCGGCGGCGGGGACGGGCTGACGCTCGGGGTGGCGACGGAGCGGCGCGGCCCCGGGGACCACACGATCGCGGGGGTCGCGGTCGTCCTGCTGTCCCTGCTGACGGCGCCGCACCGGGGCGCGGACGTGACCGTACGGGACGGGGCGCTGGTCCGGCTGCTGCTCGGCGCGGCCCCTGCGGACGTCGCGGGCGCCCTGGGCCCCGGCCCGTGGACGGTGGTCCACGCCTCGGGCGGCGACGGCACCCCCTTCGCGGCGGCCTCACTGGCGGCGGCACTCGGCACACCACTACTGGACACCGGCCCGTCGGAGGAGGCGGGCAGCGGCCCGTCCCACGACACCCCCGTGTCCGTGCGACTGCTGCTGCCCGCCGCCACCCCCGTGACCGCCCAGCCGGGCTGGACCCTCGGGGTCGGCGCGCCCGCCGAGGCGGAGGAACTCGCCGCCGCCGACGCTCAGGCGGCGCGGGCCCTGCGCCGGGCGGAGGCCACCCGGACGCCGCTGGTCCGGCACCGCCCGGCGGGGATCGCCGCGCTGGTCGACCCGGACGAGGCCGCCGCCCACGCCCGCGCACTGCTCGCCCCCCTGGCGGAACCCCTCCCGGAGACCCTGCGCACCTGGCTGTCCCTGCACGGCAGCTGGGACCGGACGGCGGCGGCGATGGACATCCACCGCAACACCGTCCGGCAGCGGATCGCCCGCTGCGCCCGGCTGCTGGAGCGGGACCTGGACGACCCGGACGTCCGGATGGAGCTGTGGGGGGGGGGGGGGGGGGGGGGCCCCGCGGGCCCCCCCCCCCCCCGGGCCCCACCCCCCCCCCCCCCCCCCCCCCCCCCCCCCCCCCCCCCCCCCCCCGCGGCCCCCCCCCCCCCCCCCCCCCCCCCCCCCCCCCACGACTCCCCCTCTACGCGCCGGCCTTGCGCTTGTTCCACACGTCGAAGCCGACCGCCGCGAGCAGCACCAGGCCCTTGATCACCTGCTGCCAGTCCGTGCCGATCCCGACGAGGTTCATACCGTTGTTGAGCACGCCCAGGACGAGGCCGCCGATGATGGCGCCCAGGACCGTGCCGACCCCGCCGCTCATCGAGGCCCCGCCGATGAACGAGGCTGCGATCGCCTCCAGTTCGAAGTTGATGCCCGCCTTGGGCGAGGCGGCGTTGAACCGGGCGGCGAAGACCAGTCCGGCGAGCGCCGCGAGGACCCCCATGTTGAGGAAGACCAGGAAGGTGACCTTCCGGTCCCGCACACCGGAGAGTTTGGCGGCCGGCAGGTTGCCGCCGATCGCGTACACATGGCGCCCGACGATCGCGTTCCGCATGACGTAGCCGAAGCCGACCAGAAGCGCGGCCAGGATCAGGAGGACGACCGGGGCGCCCTTGTAGCTGGCGAGCAGCAGGGTGAACACCAGGACCGTGGCGACCAGCGCGCCCAGCTTGACGGCGAAGAGCCCGACGGGCGCGACCTCCAGGGCGTACTCCCGCTGGCGGCGGCGGTCCCGCACCTCCTGCCACACGACGAAGACCATGAGGGCCAGGCCGAGCACCAGCGTCAGATTGTGGTAGTCGGTGCTCGGCCCGACCTCCGGCAGGAAGCCGTTGGAGACCGTCTGCAGACCGTCAGGGAAGGGCCCGATCGTCTGTCCCTTGAGGAAGATCTCGGTGAGGCCGCGGAAGAGGAGCATGCCGGCGAGGGTGACGATGAACGACGGTATGCCGAGATACGCGATGAAGAAGCCCTGCATCGCGCCCGCGGCCGCCCCGAGCAGCAGCACGAGCACCACCGCCAGCGGCCAGGGCATCCGGTGCTCGACCATCAGCACGGCGGCCACCGCGCCGACGAAGGCGGTGAGCGAGCCCACCGACAGATCGATGTGGCCCGAGATGATGACGATCATCATGCCGATCGCCAGGATCAGGATGTAGCTGTTCTGGAGGACGAGGTTGGAGACGTTGCGCGGCAGCAGCAGGTCGCCGCCCGTCCAGACCGCGAACAGGGCCACGATCAGCCCGAGCGCGATCAGCATGCCGTACTGCCGCATGTTGCCGCGCAGCCCGTCGAGGATCAGCCGGCCGACGCCGGGTCCGGTCCCCGCGGGGCGCTCCGACGGGCTCTTCCCCGTGCCGTCGGCCTGGGTCCCGGCCGTGAGATCGGTGCTCATACGTGCTCCCTCATGTCCTTCTCACCGTTCCGGTCCTTCTTGTCCTTGGTCATGTGCCGCATCAGCAGCTCCTGGGTGGCCTCGGCGCGGGACACCTCACCCGTGAGCCGGCCCGCCGCCATGGTGTAGACCCGGTCGCACATGCCGAGCAGCTCGGGCAGTTCCGAGGAGATGAAGAGCACCGCCTTGCCCTCGGCGGCCAGCCGGTCGACGACCGTGTAGATCTCGTACTTGGCGCCCACGTCGATCCCGCGGGTCGGCTCGTCCAGGATCAGGACGTCCGGACCGGCGAAGATCCACTTGCTGAGCACGACCTTCTGCTGGTTGCCGCCCGAGAGCCGGCCGACCGGTTCGAAGACCGTCGGCGCCTTGATGTTCATCGACCGCCGGAAGCCCTCGGAGACCCTGGTCTCCTCGTGCTCGTCGACGATGCCGCGCCGGGCGACCTTCGGCAGCGCGCTGAGCGAGATGTTGCGGTTGATCGTGTCGATCAGGTTGAGGCCGTAGTGCTTGCGGTCCTCGGTGACGTACGCGATGCCGTGCCCGACCGCCTCGGGGACCGTGCGCGTACGGATCTCCACACCGTCCTTGAGGACGGTCCCGCCGCCGTACCGT
This sequence comes from Streptomyces sp. NPDC017246, assembly GCF_044331325.1. NCBI lineage: Bacteria > Bacillati > Actinomycetota > Actinomycetes > Kitasatosporales > Streptomycetaceae > Streptomyces > Streptomyces sp. NPDC017246. The sequence goes on from NZ_JBIRMW010000001.1 coordinate 580,510, forward strand.
CCGTAGCTGCGCCCGAAGACGCTCATCGCCAGCTCGGTGCGGCCCGCGCCCATCAGGCCCGCGATGCCCACGATCTCCCCGCGCCGGACGGTCAGCGAGACACCGTCGACGACCTTGCGGTGCTGGTCGATCGGGTGGTGCACGGTCCAGTCCCGGATCTCCAGGGCCGGTGCCGCACCCCGTTCCGGCTCGTGCGGGGTGCGTGCGGGGAAGCGGTGGTCCAGATCCCGGCCCACCATGCCCCGGATGATCCGCTCCTCGGTGGTCTCCGGCGCCTTCACGTCGAGGGTCTCGATCGACCGGCCGTCGCGCAGGATCGTCACCGAGTCCGCCACCCGGGCGATCTCGTTGAGCTTGTGCGAGATGATGATCGAGGTGATGCCCTGCCCCTTCAACTCCTCTATGAGGCGCAGGAGTTTGCCACTGTCCTCGTCGTTGAGCGCGGCCGTCGGCTCGTCGAGGATCAGCAGCTTCACCTCCTTGGCGAGCGCCTTCGCGATCTCCACCAGCTGCTGCTTGCCGACACCGATGTCCGCGACCCGGGTCTGCGGATGCTCGTCCAGGCCCACCCGGCGCAGCAGCTCCGCCGCGTGCCGCAGGGTCCGGTCCCAGCTGATCACTCCCCGGGTGGCGTGCTCGTTGCCGAGGAAGATGTTCTCCGCGAGGGAGAGGTACGGCACCAGGGCGAGCTCCTGGTGGATGATCACGATGCCGCGCTTCTCGCTCGCCCCGATGTCCCTGAACCGGCAGGGCTCCCCCTGGAAGAGGATCTCCCCCTCGTAACTGCCGTGCGGATGGACGCCACTGAGGATCTTCATCAGCGTCGACTTGCCGGCGCCGTTCTCCCCGCAGATGGCGTGGACCTCGCCCGCGCGGACGGTCAGGGAGACGTCCGACAGCGCCGTCACGCCGGGAAAGGTCTTGATGATCGAGCGCATGTCCAGGACGGGTCCCGCCATGGCGCACCCACCCCTCTCTCGTTGGGGTCCGGTCGGGGTCTAGTTGAGGTCGCTCGCCTTGATGTAGCCGGAATCGACCAGCACGCCCTGGTAGTTGCCCTTGTCGACGCTCACCGGGTCGAGCAGGAAGGCCGGGACGATCTTCTTCTCGTTGTCGTACGTCTTGGTGTCGTTGACCTCGGGCTTCTTGCCGTCGAGGAGCGCGTTGACCATCTGCGCAGCGACCTTGGCCAGTTCGCGCGTGTCCTTGTAGACGGTCTGGGTCTGCTCGCCCGCGATGATCGACTTCACCGAGGCGACCTCGGCGTCCTGCCCCGTGACGAGGGGCAGCGGCTTGCTCGCGCTGCCGTAGTCGTCGGACTTCAGCGCGGACAGGATGCCGATGGAGATGCCGTCGTACGGGGAGAGGACGGCGTCGACCCGCTCCTTCGCGTACGAGGAGGTGAGCAGGTCGTCCATGCGCTTCTGGGCCTGGCCGCCGTCCCAGCGCAGTGTCGTCACCTGGTTGAGCCTGGTCTGGCCGGACCGTACGACGAGCTGCTTCTTGTCGATGTAGGGCTGGAGGACGTTCATGGCGCCCTGGAAGAAGTAGCGGGTGTTGTTGTCGTCGTTCGAGCCGGCGAACAGTTCGAGGTTGAACGGCCCCTTCCTGGCACCGTCCTTCAGGCCCAGCTTCTCGACGAGGTAGCCGCCCTGGAGCTCGCCGACCTTCTCGTTGTCGAAGGAGGCGTAGTAGTCGACGTTCGGGGAGCCGAGGATGAGCCGGTCGTAGGAGATCACCGGGATCTTGGCCTCCGCCGCCTGCTGGAGGACGTTGGCGAGCGCGCGGCCGTCGATGGCGGCGACGACCAGGGCGTCGACGCCCTGGGTGATCATGTTCTCGATCTGCGAGACCTGCTGGTCGGGGTCGTCCTCGCCGTACTGGAGCGTCGTCTCGTAGCCGTACTTCTCCAGGCTGCCGACCATGTTCCTGCCGTCGGCGATCCAGCGTTCGGAGGACTTCGTGGGCATGGCGATGCCCACCGTCGGCTTCTCCGCGCCCTTCCCCTCCTTGGCCCCGCCGGCGCCGCTCTGGCCGCAGGCGGAGAGGGTGAGGGCGAGGGCGGTCGTGAGGACGGTGGCGGTGGCGGCACTGCGCATACGCATGTCATCAGTCCTTGTCGGTGTGGTGGATCGGGTCCGGGAAGCGGTTGAGGGGGCCGGGCAGCCGCGAGCCGAGCGGTGACATCCCGCCGTCCGCGCCGTGCCGGGCCAGCAGGTCGAGGGCGAGCCGGCCGCGGCGCACCCGTTCGCGGGCGGTGGCGAGGACGGTCTCGCGCAGGTGCAGACCGGAGGGGTAGAGCGAGGGCGCCTTGGAGAGACCGAACTTGAGGTAGAGCGGGGCGCCGCGGCGGATCAGCTCGGCGACCTCGTACATCCGGACATAGCCGCCGAGGTCGTCGGGTGCCTCGATGTACATGTCCATGGGAGCGGCGCTGACCCGCCGGATCTCGGTGAGATGGGCGAGCGGCAGATCGCTCGGTACGTTCACCGAGTCGGCGCCCAGTCGTTCGTGGACGGCGTACGCGGCGGGGTTCACGGGGCCGATCAGCGCCGAGACCTTCAGTGTGGTGTCGGCGGGGATCACGCCGTGGCGGCGGGCCCGGTGCAGCGTCCACAGCACGCCCTCGTCCGCCACCAGCAGGCAGCGGACGCCCAGTTCGGTGGCGCGGACGGCGTCCTCCACACAGCCGGCGACCGCGTCGTGACCGCGGGCGCGCAGTCCGCCGCCCCGCGAGTCGGTGCGGACCGAGCCGCCGATGTCCCAGGTGCCGCGGGGGCCGGTGAAGAGGCAGAGTTCGACGGAGCGTTCGGCCGTGGCCCGCACCATCTCGGTGATCTCGCCGTCGGTGAGCATCCAGACGCCGCTGCCCTGACTGACCCGGTGGACGGGCACGTCGAGCCGCGCGGACTCCTCCAGGACCGCATCCAGCACCTCGGGCCCTTCGACGGAGGGCACCTCGGTGCGCCAGCTGCCGCCGTCCGGGAAGGTGTGCGGGGACGTGTCGGCGGGCGAGAGGGCGGGGGCGCCGAGGCCGAGGACGGCGAGCGCGTGTTCTCCGGGGCGGCGGGGAGGGGAGGGTGAGGCTTCGGTCACGAGCGGTTCTCCGTGTTCGGTATGTCGGACATGGTTCGGAGTGTTGGGCACGGGTCGACGGACAGAGGTCCGGGCCCGGCCGGCGCACGGCTCACTCCCCGCGGCCCCGCGTCGCGGGCGCGCGCCGCTCCCAGCCCTCGGCCCACAGGTCGAACCGGGCGCGCTGCTGGGGGAATTCGGCCGCCGCGTCCACGTCGAGCTCGACGCCGAGGCCTGGCGCGTGGGAGACGGTGAAGCAGCCGGTCTCCGGGTCGACCTCGGGGGCGCCCTTCACGACCTTCTTGATCTCGGCGTCGGCGAAGTCGTTGAAGTGTTCCAGGATCTTGAAGTTGGGTGTGCAGGAGGCGAGTTGGAGGGATGCGGCGGTGAGTACCGAGCCGCCGACGTTGTGTGGGGCGATCATCGTGCAGTGGGTTTCGGCGGTCGCGGCGAGTTTGCGGGTCTCCCAGATGCCGCCGAGGTGGCCGATGTCGGGCTGGATGATGTCGACGGCCTGGCTTTCGAAGAGTTCGCGGGCGATGTGGTTGGCCTCCGCCTCGCGGAGATACCCGACGAGCGCGTCGGTGTGCCCGAGCATCCTCGTCTCGCCCACACCGGTCAGACCCTCGTCGGTATGGACGAGCACATAGGTGAGACTGCGCCAGGGCGTACCGACGACATGAGTGGTGATTCCCGTGATCCGCAAGGCAACTACCCCTCGATCTCGTTCGAAATTTCGTCACACGTTCGAAATGTAGGCGTGACCGTAGGGGCTGGTCCGGGGCATGTCAACGGATCGCGCGACCGTTGCCCGGTGAAGTGTCTGGTGGTTAGCCTGTGTTCGGGATATCGGCTGTTGACCGGAATACCGAACAGCATCGGGCAGGAGGGGTGGGTGAGTGGCGATGGGGCGACAGGTGCCCGCGGTGACCAGAGCGCTGGACATACTGGAGCTGTTCCTGACGGGCGACGAGACGCTCTCCGCCCGGGACGTCGTCCACCGGCTCCGGCTGCCGCGCACCACCGTGCACGAGCTGCTCACCACCCTCGCCGCCCGCACCTACCTCATAGCGGCGCCGGAACAGCCCGGCCGCTACCGGCTCGGCGTCCGCACCCACCAGCTCGGCAGCCGGTACGCGGAGCAGCTCGACCTCGCCGCCGAGGGCCGGCGGGTGGCCCGCGAGGTCGCCTCGGTCTGCGACGAGACCGTCCATGTCGCACTCCTGGAGGACACCGACGTCATCTACGTCGCCAAGGTCGACTCCACCCACGCGGTCCGCATGGTCTCCGCGGCGGGCCACCGGCTCCCCGCGCACTGCACCGCCGTCGGAAAGATGCTGCTCGCCTCGCTGTCGCCGGCCGAACTCCGGAGCCGTATCGACGGGCGGGAACTGGTCGCCCTGACACCGCACAGCATCACGGGTCACGACGCGCTGCGCGCGGCACTCGCCGAGATCCGCGAACGGGGTGTCGCCGTCGAGCACCGGGAGTCCAACCCGGACGTGAGCTGCGTCGCCGCACCCGTCCACGACAGCGGCGGACGGGTCGTCGCGGCGCTCTCCGTCTCCGTCCCGGTGATCCGCTGGAGCGAGGACCGGGAGCGGGAGCTCGGCGAGCTGGCGGTCAGGGGCGCCGCCGAGCTCTCCGTACGACTGGGCCACCGGAGCGCCCGATGAGCGAAGACCTCGACGTGGCGGTCCGCGCGGAGGCCGCACTGGGCGAGGGCCCGACCTGGGACCCGGTCACCGAGCGGCTGATCTGGGTCGACATCCTCGGCTCCCGCGTCCACACCTACACCCCGGCGACCGGCCGCCGCACCGTCATGGCCACGGAGCAGCACGTCGGCGCGGCGAAGCCGTGCGCGGACGGCGGCCTCGTGGTCAACCTCCGGGACGGCATCGGACGGTACGGGCGGGACGGGGACTTCGGCTGGCTCCTGCGTGATCCCGTGCCCGGACGACGGGGGAACGACGCCGCCGTCGCCCCCGACGGGGCGCTGTGGGCGGGCACCATGCGCTACGACGAGGCACCCGGCGGCGGGAACCTGGTCCGCCTCGCGCCCGACGGGACCGCGCGGGAGGCCCTTTCCCCGGTGACGGTCGCCAACGGCATCGGCTGGAGCCCGGACGGCTCGCTCATGTACTTCATCGACAGCCCCACCCGCCGTGTCGACGTCTGTCCGGCCGACGCCGACGTCGCCACGCACCGCCGCCCCCTGGCGACCGTCGAACCCGGTGCGGGCTTTCCCGACGGACTCACGGTCGACGCGGACGGCTGTGTGTGGGTCGCCCTCTGGGACGGCGCGCGGCTCCGCCGCTACACCCCCCGCGGCGAGCTGGACCGGGTCGTCACCCTCCCCGTACGGCGGCCCACGGCCTGCGCCTTCGGCGGCTCCGGCCTCCGCGATCTGTACATCACCACGGCCCGCACCGGCCTGACCGACCCGCACCCGCTCTCCGGCTCCCTGCTGGTACTGCGGGGCGCGGGGCAGGGCATGCCCGGAACCCCCTTCGGGGGCTGACCGGGGGCAGCGGGCGAGCAACCCGCAGGCGGTCCGCCGGGTCCCGGAGGGCCAGGTCGTCCATTCGGACGACGCCCAGCGCGCACGGGCCCGCGCGGTCCTCGGCGTACCGACCGGAATCTCAGCCCCGTAGTTCCTCCAGACGGTCGAGGTCGTCGCCGACGGACTCCCGCTCCTCCGGGGTGAGGCGGGCGGCGGCGGCATCGGCGTCGGCGAGAGCCGTCGCCTCCGTCCGTTGGTCGCCGAGGCGCCCGGCGACGTCGGCGCGCAGGACGAGGAGGCGGAGGAGCTGTGCGGGGGTGGGCCGCTCGTCGGCGAGGGCCAGGACCCGGTCGACGATCCTCGCCGCGGCGGCCGGGTCGTCCTTCGAGTCCGCGAAGAGGGCGGCGTGGTGCAGCGCCCGGGCGAAGGTCTCCTCCGGCGCGGGCCGGTGGTGCGGGTCCTCGCTCGTGGGCTGACCCACGCGGACGCAGTTGCCGCCGGGATCGGTCATCAGGAACTGCCGCACGCCGTACGACATGTCCTTGAGCGCCCCGATGCGCGGCAGCCCCCGGGTCGGTATCCGCCCGTACGCCGCCTTGAGCCCGGTGCGGAAGGCCTCGTGCAGCCCGTCCACGTCGTCCGTGACGACGTAGCAGGTACTCACCGAGGAGGCGGGGTCGTACTGCTTCAGTCCGAAGAACTGGAGCTCGATGCCGCCGCGCTCCACGACGGCGTACGGGTTGGGGCTCTTCTGCTGGAAGGTCACCTCGAATCCGAGGGCGGTGTAGAAGTCGAGCACCGGCTGGAGGGTCGGGCACGGCAGGATCGGAATCGTCTTCTCGGCCATGCCCCCCACTCTAATCAAATTTGACTAGAGAGGGCACCCCCGGTGCCGCGCGGGCCGCGCCCGGGGCCCGGCGATCGGCCGACCGGGCTCACGGGGGGCGCGTGCGGGGTGAACCCGGCGCGACGGCCGGTGTCGGCGCCGGGCCGTCCACCGATGCCGGTGAGTATCGGAGGATGGGCGTCGTCCTGCCGGTCCTCTTCGCGTTCTGCGCCGCGTTCAGCAACGCGCTCGCCACGGTGCTGCAGCGCCGTGCCGCACTCACCGTCCGCCGGACCGACACGTTCCGGCCCGGCCTGATCCTCGATCTGCTGAAGCGCCCGCTGTGGCTCGCCGGCATCCTCGCGGTGATCGTCGCCGGGGTCGGGCAGGCGGCGGCCCTCGCGACCGGCCCGCTGGCGCTCGTACAGCCCCTGTTCGTGCTGGAGCTGCCGCTCGCGCTGCTGATCGCCTCGCTGATGTCACGGGAACGGCTGCCGTCCGCACAGTGGCTGGCCGTCGCCGCGGTGGTGGCGGGCCTCGGAGTGGCCCTCATGGCGGCCTCGCCCGACGGGAACCGTACGCACGTGGCCCTGGACCGCTGGATTCCGGCCCTCGTGGTGTGCGCCGCCGCGGTGGTCGCCCTCACGGCGGTCGGGCTGCGGAGACCCCCGGGCCGCGCCCGCGCCGGCTGCCTCGGCGCCGCCACGGCGATCTGTTACGCGCTCACCGCGGGCCTGATGAAGACGTCCATGCACATCCTGGACGAGGGAGGGCCGACCGCGTTCCTGACGGCCTGGCAGACGTACGCCTTCTGCGTGGCCGGGATCGCGGCGCTCCTCCTGCTCGAACACGCCATGCAGGGCGGGCCGCTGGTCGCCTCCCAGCCCGCGCTGACACTCGGCGACGCCACCGTCAGCCTGATGCTGGGCATCCTGATCTACGAGGAGGACGTACGCATGGGGTGGTGGCTGGTGCCGGAACTGCTGGGCGTCTGCCTGATCGTCCTCGGGGTGTTCGCCCTCGCGCGTGCCGGGGTGTCCGGATGAGCCGGGCATCCGCTCCGTCCCGTGGCACGGCCCGCGACGACCGGCACCTCGGCTACGTGGCGGCGGCCGTGGTCTTCGCCATCGGCATGGCGGGCACGACGCTTCCCACGCCGCTCTACGGGCTGTACCGCGAGGAGCTGGGATTCTCCGAGCTGATGGTGACGGTGATCTTCGCCAGCTACGCCGTCGGGGTCGTCGCCACGCTCCTGCTCGTGGGCAACCACTCGGACGCGGTGGGGCGCCGCCCCGTCCTGTGGACGGCGCTGGGCCTGGCGGCGGCGAGCGCGCTGTTCTTCCTCTTCGAGGACGGACTGCCGTTCCTGTTCGCCGGCCGGCTGCTGTCGGGCTTCTCGGCCGGGCTGCTGAGCGGGGCGGGGACGGTCACCGTGCTGGAGCTGGCGCGGCCGGAACGGAAGTCCCGCGCGGGGTTCGCCGCCACCGCGGCGAACATGGGCGGTCTCGGCTGCGGCCCCCTGCTCTCCGGCCTGCTGGCGGAGTACGCCCCGAAGCCGCTGTCGCTGCCGTTCCTGGCGCACCTCGCACTGGTCTGCGTCGGCTGCCTCATCGTGCTGTTCCTGCCGGAGACGGTGCGGGAACCGCGACTCCTGACCCGGCCGAGGCCGCCGGGCCTGTACGTCCCGTCCCAGGTCCGGGGCATCTTCGCCCCCTCGGCGCTGGCCGCCTTCGCCGGCTTCTCGCTGCTCGGCCTGTTCACCGCGGTGGCGCCGAGCTTCGTCTCCCAGACCCTCGGCATCTCCAACCTCGCCGTCACGGGAATCGTCGTCTTCTCGGTGTTCCTCTCCTCGACCGTGGGGCAGTCGTGGACGTCCCGGCTGGCCGTACGCGTGGCCCTGCCCCTCGGCTGTCTGATCCTGGTGGTCGGTCTGCTCCTCGTCGGCGCGTCCCTGTGGGTGGAGACCCTGCCGCTCCTGGTGGCCGGGGCGGTCTGCGGAGGCATCGGCCAGGGTCTCGCCTTCCGCGCCGGACTGATCGCCGTCGGCGAGGCGGCCCCGCCCGCGCACCGGGCGGCGACGGTCTCCTCGTTCTTCGTCGTCGCCTACACGGGCATCTCCCTGCCCGTCGTGGGCGTCGGCGCGCTGACGATGTGGGTGGGGCTCGACTCCGCCGGGCTGATCTTCACCGCCTGTGTCACGGTGCTCGCCACGGCCACCGGCCTCTACCTGGCACGCGGTCTGCGCGAGCCGGTACGGCCCGGGTGACGGCGGGACCGGGACGGTCGACGTCGGATCGGCGCGACGGCAGCGGACCGGGGTGACGGGCCCGCGGATCCGCGCGACCGCGGCGGATCAGCGCAGCTGGCGGCGGACCAGTTCGTGGAAGAGGCCCGTGGTGTCGGCGAGCAGCTCGGCCGGTGTCCCCTGCTGGACGATCCGTCCGTCCGCCATGGCGATCACCCGGTCGGCGTCCATGATCGTGGACAGCCGGTGGGCGATCACGACACGGGTCGCGCTCAGCGCACGGGTCGATTCGATGACCACCCGCTGCGCCTCGTTGTCGAGCGCGCTCGTGGCCTCGTCGAAGAAGAGGATCCGCGGTCTGCGGATGAGTGCCTGGGCGATCATCAGCCGCTGGCGCTGCCCGCCCGAGATCGTGCCTCCGCCGTCGGACAGCATCGTGTGCAGGCCCATCGGCATGGCCTTGACGTCCCCGGCGAGGCCCGCCATCGCGACGGCGGCCCACACCTCCTCCAGGGGGAACGTCTCGGCACCGCAGACGCAGTCGAGGATCGAGCCGGAGAACGGCTGGGCGTTCTGCAGCACGACACCGCACTGCCGGCGCACGGCCGCCTGATCGAGCGCCGCCAGGTCCTGACCGTCGTAGCGGACGCCGCCGGCCGTGGGCCGGTCGAAGCCGATGAGGAGCCGCAACAGCGTCGACTTGCCGCAGCCGCTGGCGCCGACGATCGCCACGAACTCACCGGGCCGCACCCGGAAATCGACCCCGTCGAGGACGAGCGGGCCGTCGTCGGAGTAGCGGAAGGAAAGGTTCTCCGCCTCGATCGCCCCGCTCAGCTCGCCCGGCTGGGCGCTGGAGCCACGGACCTCGGGGGTCTCCCGGAGCACCGGCTTGACCTGCTCGAACATCGGCTGCACGGCGGCGGCCGACAGGAGGGCGCCGGTGAGCTGGGTGACCGAGGAGAGCAGCATCGTCACGGCGGTGCTGAAGGTGAGGAACTCGCTGGCGGACATCGACCCGCGGGCCGGTCCGGCGAGCAGCATGAACATCACCAGGGTGCAGAGCGGCAGACAGACCGCGCCGAGCACCGTCAGGACGTTCTTGATCCGCCCGACGCGCTGTTGCAGCTCACGGGTCCGGGCGAACTCGCCCGCCCAGGCGGCGTACGCGAAGCTCTCCGCCGCCGCCACGCGCAGCTTGGAGAGACCGCGCAGGGTCTGGAACGCCTGGTTGTTGAGCTTGTTGCCGATCCGGATCAGCTGCCGCTGGTACCGCAGCTGCCACAGCCCGAGGCCCAGGAACACCGCCGCGACGACCAGGAGCATGGCGACGGCGGCCAGGGCGAGCGGCACGCTGTAGACGAGCAGCAGGACCAGGTTCATCGTGCCGACGATGCCGGCCTGGACGACGACCGGTCCGATGCCGGACAGCACCCTGCGGATCGCGCTGATGCCCATGGCCGCACTGGCCAGTTCGCCGGTGGAGCGGCCCGCGAAGAAGCTCGTCGGCAGCCGCAGCAGCCGGTCCCACACGGCGGGCTGCAGGGTGGCCTCGATCCGGCCCTCCATGCGCAGGATGGAGGTGTTCTGCAGCAGTCCGAAGGCGGCCGAGACGACGCCGGCCGCGATGATCGCCAGTGCGGTCTGCACGATGAGACCGTTCTCGGCCCGCGGCACGTACTGGCCCAGCACCTTGCCGGTCGCGATGGGCACCAGGGCGCCCAGGCCCACCGCGACGAGCCCGGCGAGCAGCAGTGTCCGCAGCTCGGCGCGGGTGCCGCGCAGGCTGAAGCGCAGCAGGGACAGGAGACCGGACGGCCGGTCGGGCAGCGGGCGGTAGAACATGACCGCGCGGGGTTCGAAGCGGTCCGCCTCGGCCGCGCCGACGCGCTCGCGCTCGCCGGTCGCGGGGTCGACCGCCTCGTACCGGCCGCGCCGCCACAGCAGCGCGACCGGGCTCCCGTCCTCCTCGCGCCGCCCCACCAGGGGTCCGCTGTACTCCCGCCACCAGCGTCCTCCGAGGCGGACGCCGCGGGTACGGATCCGGGAGGCGAGCGCCACGCGTTCGACGGGGTCGAGGCGTCCGGGCAGACCGATCGCCTCGGCCTGCCCGGCCAGCGTGATCCGGGCGTCGGCGGCGACCAGCCGGCAGACGGCGTACGCGGCGTCGTCGCTCGCGCGTCCCCGCGCGCTCCGGCCCGGCGCCCGCGGGCGGCCGGCGCGGCCGATGGAGGCGAGGAGCGCCTGGTCCGCCTGGGTGCGGGCGGTGCGGCCCGCCTCGATCCCGGCCGCCGTACGGTCCTCGTGGGCGCGCTCCAGCTGCTCGATCCAGCTGTCCAGGGCGTACAGCAGCCGGAACTGCTGGTCGACCATGCTCTGCCACATCACCGGGTCGACGAGGAGGGTGCCGGCGGTGTCGTCGCCGTATCCCTCGTACGCGGCTCCGTACCGCACGCTCCCGGGGGCGAGCTGCATCCAGAGGATGTCGTCGTCCCCTCCGCCGGTGTCGTGGGCGGCGGGGCCGTCCAGCGGCGCCTGGTACAGCACGCGCAGACCGCGTCCGATGCCGAGCGCGAAGGCGTGTTCGAGGGGGCTCAGCCGCGGCTCGGCCACCGCTGTGTACGGGTCCTGGTCGGCGTACCACTGACCGCCGTACCACTGACCGCCGGTGAACGACAGCTCGCGGAGGTCCACGCGACGCAGCAGGCAGCCCTCCAGAGGGCGGCCGATCAGGGTGTGTTCGGGCCCTTCCACCGGTCCGAGCAGCAGCGTGCCCGCCCCGAGACGCCCCAGGAAGTGCCAGGGGCCGAGCTGTGCGGCGTCGAGCGCGAACAGGTCCATGGCGCCGTCGACGACGAGCCACAGCACATGCGGGCCTTCGAGCGGGACGCTGCCCAGGCCGGTGCGGTCGACCGCCGTGCCGAGACCGCCCAGGGCCGCGACGACGGGGTCAGCGACGACCGTGGGCGGGTGCGCCGGCTGGTGAGGGAACGTCACCTCAGTGCTCCTTGACCAGTCGGGCGTACGCGCCACCCGCGGCGAGCAGGTACGCGTGACGGCCGCGCTCCACCACCGTGCCCCGGTCGAGCACGAGGATCTCGTCGCTGTCGCGCACGGTGCTCAGCCGATGGGCGATGACCACGCAGGCGCAGCCACGGCGCCGCAGATTGTCGATGATGACCTGTTCGGTCGCCGCGTCCAGGGCGCTGGTCACCTCGTCGAGGACCATGACGCTGGGACGCCGCACCAGCGCCCTGGCGATCTCCAGACGCTGGCGCTGGCCACCCGAGAAGTTGCGGCCGTCCTGCTCGACACGGCTGTGGATACCGCCGGGGCGCCGGGCGATCACGTCGTACACGGCCGCGTCCTCCAGCGCGGCGACGACGTCCTCGTCCGGGACGGAGGGGTCCCACAGCGCGATGTTGTCGCGGACCGTGCCCTCGAAGAGGAAGACGTCCTGGTCGACGAAGGAGACGGACGCGGCCAGGGCGCTGCGCGGGATGTCCTCCAGACGCATCCCGTCGATCCGGACGGCCCCCTCCCAGGGGGCGTAGAGGCCGGAGATCAACCGGGAGACGGTCGACTTGCCGCTGCCGGAGCCGCCGACCAGCGCGACCTGCTGCCCGGGGCCGACCGAGAGCGAGAAGTCCTTCAGGAGCGGGGCGTCCAGGGGGCTGTAGCCGAAGGTGACGGCGGCCAGCTCCACCTGGCCCTTGAGCCGGCGGGTCCTGGCCGGCGGCTCGCGGCGCGTGTAGACCGGGTCGACGGGGAAGTTCTCGACGTCCTTGAGGCGGGCGACGTCGGCGGCGAAGTCCTGGATCCTTCCGGCCACGCCGTTGAGGCGGGTGATCGGGGCGGTGAAGCCGGTCACCAGGGCCTGGAAGGCGACGAGCAGACCGACGGAGAGATGCCCCTCCACCGCCCGCAGACCGCCGATCATCAGGATCAGGGCGCTGTTGAGCGCGGCCAGGGTGGGTGCGACGACCGCCAGCCAGGCGCTGGGCACACCCAGCCGCTGCTGGACGTCGAGGGTGGTCGCGTGCTGCCCGGCCCAGCGGCGGAAGAAGCCGTTCTCGCCGCCGGTGGCCTTCATCGTCTCGATGAGCTGAAGGCCGCTGTACGAGGTGTTGGTGAGCCGGGCGCTCTCGGCGCGCAGCTTCTGTGTGTCGGTGGCCCGCAGCTGGATCACGATCCGCATGGCCACCACGTTCAGCAGGGCGATCAGCACGCCGACCACCGTGAGCTGGGGGTCGTACGTCCAGAGGAGCACCGCGTAGAGCAGCACCACGACGGCGTCCACGCCCGCCGCGGCCAGGTCGCGGGCGAGGGTCTCGGCGACCGCGTCGTTGGACTGCAGGCGCTGGACCAGATCGGCGGGGTTCCGCTGGGCGTAGAAGGTGAGGGGAAGCCGGAGCAGATGGCGCAGGAAGCGGGCGCTGCCCAGCGTGGAGGAGATGATCCGGCCGCGCAGCAGGTTGGCCTGTTGCAGCGCGGTCAGTGTCGCGGTGAGGACGAGGGTGGTCGCCATCGCCGCGAAGAGCACGCCGAGCAGCGACGTCCGGTTCCCGATGAGGAACATGTCGATGTACGTACGGCTCAGCGCGGGCACCCACGCCCCGACGACGACCAGCAGGAGGCTGGAGACCACGGCGGCGGCCATGGTGCCGGACGTACCCCGCAGCCGGGCGGGCAGCGCCCGCATGACGCCCGGCCGACGGCCGGCACGGCGGAAGCCGGGGCCGGGCTCGAAGGTGAGGACGATACCGGTGAAGCTCGTGTCGAACTCGTCCATGGGGACGAACCGGCGCCCCTTGCCGGGGTCGTTGACGTACACGCCCCTGCGTCCGAAGCGGCGTCCCATGCCGTCGTAGACGACGTAGTGGTTGAACTCCCAGAACAGCACGGCCGGGGCGGCCACGTCGGCGAGGGCCGCCAGGTCCATCTGCATGCCCTTGGCCTGGAGGCCGTAACTCCGCGCGGCCTTCAGCAGGTTGCTCGCCCGGGACCCGTCGCGCGAGACGCCGCAGGCGATGCGCAGCTCTTCCAGCGCGACGAAGCGGCCGTAGTGGGCGAGCACCATCGCCAGAGCGGCGGCGCCGCACTCGACGGCCTCCATCTGGAGCACCGTGGGAGTACGCACGGTCCTGGGGCGTCGGCCCGTGGGCGCGGGGGCGCGACGACGGCGGGCGGGCGGGAGCCGGCGCGCCGAGGCCCTCGACCGGGAACGGCTCCGGGTCCCGGTGGTCTCCGGCGGGGCCGTCACGGCAGCAGCCAGTCGACGGGGCGCTGCGCGGAGAGGTGCACGGCGGCCGTGACCGGCGTACCGGAGTCGACCGGGTGCGGGGGTCCGTCCGTGGAGGACCAGGCGTAGCCGGAGGCGGTGGCGGCGGAGCGGTCGAGGCGTACGACCACCGCGACGGGGTCGCCCTGCCGGGTGAACCGGGCGGCGAGCCCGCTGTCGCCGAGGAAGGCGCCGATCCTCGCCTGGGTCTGCGGCGCCCGGCCCACGGCTTCGACCCGGCCGCGCAGCACGCCGAATCGGTCACGGGGAACGGACTGGACGCCGAGGTCGACCCGGGTGCCCACCTGGATCGCCGAGGCGTCGTCGCCCGGGAGGTACAGCATGGCCACCAGCGGGTCCTTCGCGTCGGTCACCCGCTCGACCGTCGCCACGTCCCCTCCGGTCGGGAGGACCGAGCCCGTCCTGGCGAGGAGTGTGGTGACCCGCCCGCCGGCCACCGCGCGCACGGGCCGGTCGCCCCGGTCCGTACGGACGGTCAGCACTGGTGTGCCGGGCGCCACGGACCGGCCTTCCTCGACGAGGACCTCGGTGACCTGTCCGGCGACCGGGCTCTGCAGCAGATAGCTGCCCTCGGCGTGGGTGAGGACGCCGGGCGCGCTCAGTGTGGACGCCACCGTGCCGGTGAGGGCCCAGTAGCCCGCGACGGCGATGACGACGACCGTGACGGCCAGCACGAGACGGCCCTGCGGGCGCGCGAAACGTACCGGCACATCGAGTTCTTCGGGTGATTGCAGCTTGGAAAGCGCCTTCTGGCGGAACTGCACTGACTATTCCCTCGGCTGCATTCGGAATGATGCGGATAGGGGGTGCCCACGAACCCCGGAACGGGGGAGGTCCCGGGGTTCATGGGCGATATTCGGCTCAGAGACCGGCGAGACCGGTGATGCCCGCGGTGTTCACGGAGACGCCGGTGATGCCCTGGGCCAGGCCGGGGACGCCGGTGGCGATGCCCTCGACACCCTGGACCGTCTGGAGGGAGCCGACGGTGCCGAGCAGGCCCGTGACGTCGCTGGTCACGGCGCCGACGAGGCCACCGGAAACGGTGACGAGACCGCCGGACACGGCGTCCAGGTCGGCGTCGGAGATCTCAACGGTCTCAAGGTCGTGACGCATGATGCGCACCCTTCATTCAATGGGGGGGAATCCGTTTCTGCGGCCGCAGCGGGGCCGATCAAAGCACGCGAACGGGTTACCGGACCAATTCTGTTGACGATTCGAAGTGGATGGTCGTACACCTCGGGCGACGTACGTGACCTCAATTTCACGGAATGCCGACACCTTCTCCCCAGAAACGAGTAACAGATTCCGGTTGCCCGGGACGCGAGGGGAATCTAAGGGAGATAAAGGGGCCATCCGGACACGTTCCGTACCGTCCCGGTCGAGGAATGGTGAAGGGGGCCGCCCTCAACACGCGCACGTTGTGCAGGTTTCAGGCAGCCCCGGGGAAGGACACGGCGGACATCGTTCCCCCTGTCGCGGGCGCATACTGACCGCATGGGATGGCCGCCTCCCACCCTGGTCGACCTGAGGGAACGGCTCGGTGGTGAACTCTTCCGCCGCGTCGCCGGCCCTTCGGGCGAGCGGACGCGCGCCCGTATCCACGAGACGCCCGGACCTCGCTGGTTCGGCCCCGACCGGCCGATCCGTGCGGTCCACGGCGACGCCTCGATGTTCGCCGGGGGTCTGACGGCGCTGCTGCTGCAGTCGCTGCACCCGCTGGCCATGGCGGCGGTGGCCGCCCATTCGGGGTTCCGCGGGGACCCGTGGGGCAGGCTCCAGCGGACCAGCACGTTCCTCGCGGTCACCACCTTCGGGACGGCCGACGACGCGCGGCGCGCGGTGCGGCGGGTCCGCGCGGTCCACGAGCGGGTGCGGGGCACGACGGAGGACGGGCGGAGCTACCACGCGTCCGACGCGCATCTGCTGGGCTGGGTGCACGTGGCCGAGGTCGACAGCTTCCTGCGGGCGCACCGGCACTACGGTGCGTCCCCGCTCGGCCCCGAGGGATACGACGGCTACGTGGCGGACACCGCCCGGATCGCGGAGGAGCTGGGCGTGGAGCGCCCGCCCCGGAACCTGGCCGAGCTGGCGCGGCGGATGGAGACGTACCGCGGCGAGCTCGAAGGGACCCGCGAGGCCCGCGAGACCGCCCGGTTCCTGCTGTGGAGCCCGCCGATCCCCTGGCAGGCCCGGGCGCCGTACGCGCTGCTCGCGGCAGGCGCGGTGGAGCTGCTGCCGCCGTGGGCGCGCGGGCAGCTGGGGCTTCCCGCGTTCCCCGGGCCGGCGAGGGCGGCCGCCCGGATGGGCGGGCGGCTCGCGACCGGAGGGATCCGCTGGGCGATGGCTCCTCCCCCACGGCTCGCGGTTGCCGGGGGATCCGGGGAGGGGTGAGCTGCCGTCGCCGGCTGCCGGGGGCCGGGTTCGGGGCCGACGGTCCGGGGGGGCGGGGCCGGATCAGCCGAAGTCGGGGATGGGGTGGCTCGGCGCGAGGGTGGCGGCGATGCGCTGGGCGATCAGGTGGGCGAAGTGGCCGTCCCCGGCGGACGGGCCGTTCGTCGTCGAGACGGCGATTGCCAGCCGCTCGGACGGAAGGTACGCCTGGGAGGCGGAGTAGCCGAAGAACAACGGGTGCTGCGCGACCCAGTCGCCCAGGACGAGCAGGCCCATGCCGTAGTGCGTGGCCTCGGTGTTCGCGATGCAGACCGTCGCGGGGCACTTCCCGGTGGGGCGGCCGAGACCCACCGTGCCCGGGTTCAGCAGCTCCCGGTGGGAGGCGCGGGAGAGCAGCCGGCCCGAGCCGATGCCGCCCGCCGAGCCGGCCAGGTCACAGATGTCGGTGGTCTGCACGGCACCGGGGGCGGTGGTCCACGAGGGGTTCCAGAAGGTGGACTCCTCGTACGTCCCGCGGTCGGCGGTGAAGGCGTGCAGGGCGGGCTCGGGGATCTCGGGGGTGAAGCTGTTACGGGTCTCGCGCAGTCCGAGCGGACCCAGGACCAGCCGCTGGAGCAGGACGTCCAGCCGGGTTCCGGTGATCTTCTCCAGGGCCTCGCCGAGGAGGACGAAGTTGGCGTGCGAGTAGCTCCAGTTGGTGCCCGGCTCGTACCACCGCTCCATGCCGGTCGAGATGGCCACCAGTTCCTTCGCCGTCCACTGGCGGAAGGGGTTCGCTGTGACGGCCTGGCCGAAGCCGGGGGTGGGGACGTAGTCGACGAGACCGGTGGTGGAGGCGGCCAGCATGCGCAGGGTGATCTGTTCGCCCTGCGGGAGGTCGGGCAGCCAGCGCGCCACGGGCTCGTCGAGGTCGACCTTGCCCTGGTCGACCAGGCGCAGGAGCGCGGTGCCCAGGTAGCTGATCGCGATGTTGCCGTTCCGGAAGTGCATGGCGGGCGTCGCCGGTACCCCCGTCATCGACTCGCCGAGCGCGGTGGTGACGATCTCACGGCCGTCGACGGTCACCCGCAGGATGACGGACTTGAGGCCCATGTCCGCCTTGGCCCGCTCCGCGATGCGGAGGATGTCGCGTGCCGGGCCGCGGTCGGGCAGCCGGGAGGTTTCGCAGTGCCGACGGTGACCGGAGCCGTCGGCGGATCCTCCGGCGGCCGTGACCGGGGCGCCGAGCGCGAGGAGCGCGCTGAGTACGGTGACCGCGGCGAGG
The DNA here is from genome assembly GCF_044331325.1 of Streptomyces sp. NPDC017246. Lineage (NCBI taxonomy): Bacteria > Bacillati > Actinomycetota > Actinomycetes > Kitasatosporales > Streptomycetaceae > Streptomyces > Streptomyces sp. NPDC017246. The sequence continues at coordinate 598,113 of NZ_JBIRMW010000001.1, forward strand.
CGCGACCGGGAGAGGGAACGAGCAGGTCTCATGGCCGGAGTATTGGCCGGGGCACGCGCACGACGGGCCGAGGCCCCGTCGACCCGCGTCAATGTCACCCCGTCAGGCCCGCCGGTGCCGCCGGTCGGGTAGCGGCGGGGGCTCGCAACGGGCGTCGGCCGTGACAGGACCGGCAGGGCAGGCCCGGCCGGCCGCCGACGCTCGGCGGCGTCGTCCTCGTAACGGAAGCATCGAGCCGGAGGGACGTGAGTGAACATCGATCCCGCCGCCCCGGGCCGTGGAAACGGCCTCCGTCTCGTCCGGTCCGCGCACTACTCCGTTCGCCAGCACGGCAGTTCGGGCGGCGAGGGGAACGCGACGGATCCGACCAGCGGGGCAGCTCCGGCCGACAGCGAACCCACCGGCCGACCGGCCCGCCCCACGACGGACACGAACGCCGCTCACGGCACGTCCGCCGTCGGCCGCGAGCGGAGCCGAGCGCCGCACCGGGACGAGTCCCGGTGCGGCGAGATGCCGACTAGGACACCAGCCCCTGCCCCTCCAGCTCCGTCAGCCGTACGGTGCACAGCCCACCGCGCTCGGCCTTCACCTCTGTCACCCGCAGCTGTGTGCCCGGCGTGAGGATGTACTCCTCCTCTCCGGTGAACGCGGAGAACCGCCGGATCCCCACCGCCCTCGCCGGTGTCACTTCGAACAGCGTCCGCTTGCCCCGGCTTCCGAGGAACGCCCGGGCCACGCCCAGCTCCGACGTGCACGACGACACGCCCCACCAGGCGACCGTCCGCCCCACCGGGTACTGGGACCGCAGGTCCAGGGCCACACCGCGCCACAACGGACGTGTCTGCGCCGGCAGCGTCTCCACCGCCGAGAACAGCAGCCGCAGGTACGGCAGGTACGGCACGAGCCGCTCCCGGTCCGGCGAACGCAGTACGGCGTTGATCTCGCGGTAGAAAGCCGACTCGCACGTGTACAGGTACAGTGCCGAGATCGCGTCCGCGGACAGTCCGTCCCCGCACAGCCCCTTCCCGGACAGCGCGCCCGCGGCCTCCGCCTCCGCGACCTTCGCCTCCCCGAACCGACTCGACCGCTCGATGTGCCGGTCCAGCCGGGCGAGCACCTGCGACACCGGCTCGACGGCCTTTCGGAAATCCATCAACGGTGTGTCGAACACACCGGTGATGGGCGGCAGGACGAGTCCCTCGTCCTTGACGCTCGTGAGCCGCTCCAGGTACAGCTGGTGCAGCTCCATCGTCGAAGCGATGAACGCGCCCATCCGCTCGGCGACCCCACCGCCGCCCGCCCCGCCGGCACCCGCCGCCCCCTGGTCCCAGCCCTTCCGCGGCAGCCAGTCGACCGGCTCGGCCCCCACCGCCGCCAGGGCGTCGTTCACCTGGGCGAAGTGCTCACCCTCGCAGAAGACATCACCCTGCGCCGCCGGGTTCACGTGGTCAAGGTGGCGCACCTCGACCCCCGGGTACTTCTTCTCCAGCCGCTGGACGACCCTCTTGAGACTGCGGGCGTGCGCGCCCCACCAGGCGAACACCACCCCTCGGTCCTCCTCGTCGGCGTCCTGCTTCGCCCGGAGGATCTCCTCGACGATCTGCTCGGCCACGGGCCGCCAGAACGACGTGTGCCGGTCGGTCGGCAGCGCTCCGTCGGCACTCGCCGTGAGGGACGCGTTCAGCAGCAGCACACCCTGGGTGAGCATCGCCTGGAACCACTCCGGCGGCTGAACCGTGTCCTCCTTCTTCAACAGAGCGCGGACGTCGGCGATCGGCGTCTTCTTGACGATGCCGTACTTCCACATCGCGGCCGCCTTGATGATGCAGCGCATGCTGACCACCCGGCCGAACTGGCTGTCCTTCCAGTCGTTGAAGGTGTTGTCGAACATGGCGATGCCGGTCGCGCTCTCCGCCCGCGGATACGGGTTCTGCCCAAAGGCGACCACCTTCCACTTCTTCGGCGGATGGGGCTTCAGCGCCTGGAACGTCAGCTCCCGCACCGGAACGACCTCCGGGCTGCGCTTCGGGCCGATGAAGTCGCCGGCGGACGGCTGCGCCTCGATCACCGGACCCAGCAGCGGGAGCCACGGCTCACCGCCACCGCCGAACAGCTCGGCCAGACCCAGCGGATCCGCCCCCGACGGACCGGCCCCGGCCCCGGCCTCCACCGCGGCCGGAACCCCGGCCTCGACCCCGGCGTCGGCCCCGGTCTCAGCCCCGTTCTCGACCCCCGCCCCGGCCTCGACCGCTGCCTCTTTCGCCTGAGCAGCGGTGGAAGGCACCCCCGGCACGGTGATCCGTACCCGCTTCGCGGTCCCCGCGCCCTCGATGTCGTGGAGCTGCCCCAGCACCGCGGCCCGCAACTGGTCGTAGTCCGCGAACCCGTGATCGTGGAACAGGGTGTAGCCCGTCCACATCAGATTGGCGCACACCCCCGCCGGCACCCGACCCGTCTGCGCACCCATCCCCACGAGCGCCACCGACCGGATGCTGCCGGGCTTCTCCCGGTTCCGCAGATGCACCGCCTGGAACGCCGCCGCGCACGCCAGCGCCACGTTCATGGTCTCGCTGACGTTCTGCGAGGACTGCCGCATGGTCGGCGTCGAGATCAGGTAGCGCGGTACGGCCGCCCCCGACGGGACGCACACCGCGCTGCCCACCGGCAGACTTCCGCCGAACCGGGCGCGGATCTCCCGCTGCACACGGACCTGGACCCCGGCGCCGAGGTGCCGCTTGACGACGGCGTCGACCCCGCCGTCCATCCGGCCCCGCGCGTTGGTCGGGGAGACCCACGCGTCGACGTCCACGTCGAGAAGGGAACCCTGCCGGATCTCGACCTCGGGCGTGTCCGCGAACGCGGAACGCCAGGCCTTGACCACCTCGTCGTTGACATCGACCAGAACGACCTTCAACGCACGCTCGACACCCACGCGTCCACCCCTCTCGCACACTCTCTCGAACACTCCCGAAGCTATCGCCCGCCACTGACAACGCCGCCCGGCGGAAGGGCCGTCGGCCGTCCCCCGTTCCGGCGGTTTGGCCGAACTACGTGTAGACGTAATAGATGCCTGAGGCATGTAGTAAGAGGCGACCCACAACCGGAACCGACACCCGAACCGACATCGGATCCGACACCCGTTCGGACACCCGAGCCGACACCTGTACGGCCGTCAGAGCCGAAGAACCGCAGCCGACGAACCGCAGCCCGAGAGGTCCTCATGACCACCGAAGCCGTGGCCTTCCCCCAGAACCGCACCTGCCCCTACCACCCGCCGACCGCCTACGACTCCCTCCGTGACGAACGCCCGCTGTCACGGGTCACCCTGTGGGACGGGCGAGAGGTGTGGTTCGTCACCGGCCACCGAGCCGCCCGGTCCCTCCTCGCGGACCAGCGGCTGTCCACCGACTCCACCCGGGACGACTTCCCGCTGCCGACCGAGCGCGTCGCGGGCGTACGCCGCCGTCGACGGGCCGCACTGCTCGGCTGGGACGATCCCGAGCACAACACCCAGCGCCGGATGCTGATCCCGAGCTTCTCGCTGAAGCGCACGGACGCCATGCGACCCCGCATCCAGGCGACGGTGGACCGGCTGATCGACGCCATGGAGGAGGCCGGGCCGTCGGCGGAACTCGTGAGCGCGTTCGCGCTGCCGGTGCCGTCGATCGTCATCTGCGACCTCCTGGGCGTGCCGTACGAGGACCACGAGTTCTTCGAGGAACAGTCCCGCCGGCTGTTGCGCGGCCCGACGGCCGCCGACACGGAGGAGGCCCTGGCCCGGCTGGAGGGGTACCTCGGCGACCTGCTCGACGGCAAGCACGCCAAGACGGGCGAGGGCGTCCTCGACGACCTGGTCGCCCGTCAGAAGCTGGAGGGGCGGCCCGACCGGAAGGAACTGGTGGAGCTGGCGACGATCCTGCTCGTCGCCGGGCACGAGACGACGGCGAACATGATCTCGCTGGGTACGTACGCGCTGCTGAGCCACCCGGAGCGGCTCGCGGAGCTCAGGGCCGCCCCGGAGTTGCTCCCCGCGGCGGTGGAGGAGTTGCTGCGGTTCCTGTCGATCGCGGACGGGATGCTGCGGGTCGCGCGCGAGGACATCGAGGTGGGCGACGAGGTGATCCGGGCGGGTGACGGGGTCGTGTTCTCGACCTCGCTGATCAATCGCGACGGTGCCGCGTACGCCGATCCGGACACCCTCGACTGGGCCCGCCCGGCCCGCCACCACGTGGGCTTCGGCTTCGGCATCCACCAGTGCCTCGGGCAGAACCTGGCCCGTGCGGAACTGGAGATCGCCCTCGGAACGCTGCTGCGCCGACTTCCGGGGCTGCGCCTCGCGGTGCCCGCGGAGAAGATCCCCTTCAAGCCGGGCGACACCATCCAGGGCCTGCTGGAGCTGCCCGTCACATGGTGAGGGGCCTGCCGGACCGACAAGGACGTGGGCTCAGTCGACGAAAGGAACCACGCCGGTGCACATCTCCCTCGACACGGACGTCTGTATCGGAGCCGGGCAGTGCGCGCTGCTCTCCCCGGAGGTGTTCACGCAGGACGACGACGGCTTCGGCACCGTCGTCCCGGGACACGCGGACGAGCCGGGCGGCCCTCTGGTACGTGAGGCGGCCCGTGCCTGCCCCGTAGGGGCGATCACCCTCGCCGGAGAGTAGAGAGCCTCGGCGTGCCGCCCCGGGCGCGCCGACCGTGATCTCCCCGAAGAGAGCCGAGTGGCCGTTCCGGATCGCTCCGAAACGGCCACTCGACCCCCCTGGAGTGCGAACCGTCGGCGGCCGCCGACGAAGACACCACACGCCGGAACCGGTCGGGCGCAACGGCGGACGGCATCTGGGTCAACCCTGTGACCTGCGTGAAGACCTGGTGAAGAAGATGATCATGAGAAGTCGGCGGCGGTTAGCCTGCCCAAATGAAACTCATGTTCGGACGAAGTAGACGCCTCGCCCAGCTCGCGCTCGGTGCGGCCGTGACCGCCTCCGTCCTCCTTCCCGCCCAGCCCGCCCAGGCCGCCTCCGGCCTGGATCCGTTCACCTCGACCTTCAAGCTCACGCGCGTGGACGGGGACAAGACCGGTCTCATCGACTCCGCCGAGGCCGCCGGAGTCGCCAAGGCGTCCGTCACCGACGTCCTGGGTACCCGTACGGGGCGTCCGGGGCTGTGTCACGCCACCGGGCTGAACGGCGCTCTCAAGCCCGACGGGTTCTGCTGGGACGACGAGGACGACCGCTCCAACTACGCGGACGGCGGCGGTGGCTGGATGCCGCAGGGCTTCGCGGGTTCGCATGCCGCCACCGCCGACGGGTTGTATGCGGGCCGCTCCCTCACCGCCACCGCCTGGTACCACGGCACCTACGTCGAGACGCGTACGCCGAAGACGGTCGAGGACTACGCGCGGGTCACGATCGCGGAGTCGACCGGCGGTCAGGTCAAGTACGGGCACATCGCGCTCGTGGAGCCGGTCGCCGGCAACTTCAAGCCGCTCGAGTACACCTCGCACTCGGACGGCGTCGCCTGGTACGGCAACCGGCTGTTCGTCGCCAACGGCGCCGAACTCCAGGTCTTCGACCTGACGCGCATGTGGCGCATGAACGACACCACGAGCGCCCTCACCCGCCTGGACGCGGGCAAGACCTCCGCCCGCTTCCACCTCTGGGCGATGCCGCTCGTCGCCCGCTACAGCACCATCAGCACCGCCGCGGTCGACAGCCCCTCCACGGCCTGGGTCAACAACAGCCCCCGTGCCTGCGGCCCGGCCGTCAAGGAAGAGCTGTGCCTCAGCAGCCTGAGCGTCGACCGCTCGGGCGCGACGCCGGCCCTGGTCTCGGTGGAGAACCGGAACGGCGCGGGCGCCCGCATCGTCCGCTGGCCGCTGTCGGCCCTCGGCACCGGCCTTCCCACCACGGTCGCCTCGGAGACCACGGGCTACAGCTCTCCCGTGTGGGGCATCCAGGGCACGGCCACGGACGGCACCAACTACTACATGAGCGGTACCTGCCCGACGTACTGGCCGGGCGGCACCGAGCTCTACTCCTGCATCCACGTGGCCAAGCCCGGCGAGGCGCCGCACGTCCTGACCCAGGCCCCGCAGCTGACCCAGGGCCTGTCCTGGGACCCCCACGCCAAGCGGCTCTGGGGCGCCAACGAGGCACTGGTGGACTCCAGCGGACCGCGCAGGGTCGTGTTCAACGTCGAGCCCGACGCCGGCAAGCCCGTCGACGGCTGGAGCTGGCTCACCAACTTCCACGTGGCGGGCTCCGCCTGTGCGACACCCCAGGGCAACGGCACCGCCAACGGCACCCCGATCACGGTGTGGAGCTGCACGGGATCGGACACCCAGCGGTGGAAGTACGAGAACGGCCTGATCGTCCACAAGGCGAGCGGCAAGTGCATCACCCCCGAGGCCAACGGCGCGAACACCAACGGCGCGCTGCTGACCCTGTGGACGTGCAATCCCTCCAGTGACGTCCAGCGGTTCGCCCCGTCGGCCGACGGCAGCGCCGTCAACGCCTACGGCAAGGCCATCACGCCCAAGGGCAACTCCCTGGGCAACGGCGTCTGGCTGACCCTGTGGACCCAGGGCAGCCCCACCTCCGACGTCCAGGACTGGGTGGTGAAGGGCTTCTAGCCCTCCCCCGCTCCTCCGGCACCGAGAAGGGGCCGACCCGCACCTGGGGTCGGCCCCTTCTAGGACAACTGCCGCCGTCGGAGGGGCGAACAGCGTGTGCGGCCCCTTCCTGGAGGCGGCACTCAGTCGTTTCCGGAGGTCCATGACATCCCGGAGGAGCGAGGCGCATACGGCCCACTGACCCGCGCCGCCCTTCAGGCCGAGACCGACCACGGCAACCGTCCGGGCCACGGCGGCCGTGGCGACACCTCGGGCGGGAGGAGCGGCCTGGGCGGCACCAGGTGAGACGCGGTTCTTGATCGACACACCTCGCCACGCTCCGGGCGTCGCATGCCCTGCCGACCGTGGTCGCAGCGCCAGTCGCGGCCGTGGTAGCCCATTGCCGCGACCAAGGCGAGTTGGCCCCCGGCCGCTCCCCGGCCCGTCCCCCGAAACGATCGAGGGGCCGTTTCAGATTGCTCTGAAACGGCCCCTCGATCTACGACTTCGAAAAGTCGGGACGACAGGATTTGAACCTGCGACCCCTTGACCCCCAGTCAAGTGCGCTACCAAGCTGCGCCACGTCCCGGTGCCCGTCTGACCTGGGGTTTCCCCTGGCTGGACGCGCATGAGAACAATACCGCACTTTCCGTGGTGGTCACGAACCCTTTCCCGGCGTCCGGAGCGGGGGCGTATACGAGGAGTGAGCCGGTGACTCTCCGTAGCACTTCTGTGCACCGAGGGGTGCGACCGTCTGTCACCTCTGAGGGCTGGACCAGACGGTCGGAGGGGTCTGCCGTCCGGGAAGGACGTGGTTCGAGAGGGCATCCGGAATCCCGAAACCACAGGAGGAGAAGTGCTCATGTGGTGAGGGGAGTGCTCTCATGACTGTGGGATGGCTGCTTCCTTGTGGTGGGCCTGTGGCAGAAAGATGCCTAAGCGGAATGCCACCCGGATCGGGCCGAGCAGGCCAAGACCACGCGAAACACAGTCCGGTTTCATCGTCAACCGCTCGGGTTTCGGACAAAAATCGTGGCGATATTGATCCGTCCCAGAAAGATCAACACCATGAAGTGGTCGGCCTGTCCGGGACGGGGCCACTGCCGATGCACCACCTGACCGGACAACCGATCAGGCGTTTCGCAGGAGAGGTACTCCGGATGGACGGCTACTTCAGCAGTCGACTGCATCATCAGCTCAGGGAGACGGTGCGCGACTTCGCAGAGCGTGAGGTTCGGCCACGGATAGCCGAGATGGAGGCGTCACGCACAGTTCACCACGAGCTGTCCCGGCTGATCGCCGAGCAGGGCTGGCTGGGCGCGACCATCGCCCAGGAATACGGCGGAATGGGCGCAGGCCACCTGGCCAAGACCATCATCATCGAGGAGCTGTCCCGGGTCAGCGGCGCCATGGGTGCCATGGTCCAGGCCTCACAGCTGGGCACCGCCAAGATCGTCCACTTCGGCAGCGACGAGCAGCGGAAGACCTGGCTTCCCAGGATCGCCGCCGGTGAGTGCCTGCCGACCATCGCGGTCACCGAGCCCGAGTCGGGTGGGCACGTCCTCGGCATGAGCGCCAGCGCGGTGCGCGACGGCGACGACTACATCCTCAACGGCAGCAAGGTCTACGTCGGCAACAGTCACGTCGGTGACCTGCACGGCGTGGTGGTCAGGACCGGTCCCGGTTCGAAGGGTCTCACCGCCTTCCTGGTCGAATCCCATCGCCCCGGGTTCAGGACCGGTCCGCAGCAGCCGGCCATGGGCCTCCACGGCTTCAGCTTCGGCGAGCTGATCTTCGAGAACTGCCGGGTGCCCGCATCCAACCGGCTCGGCGACGAGGGCGACGGTCTCTCCGTCGCCTACTCCTCCAGCGTGCTCTACGGCCGGGCCAACCTCACCGCCGTCTCCCTCGGCATCCACCAGGCGATCCTGGAGGAGACCACCCGGTTCGCCTCCGAGCGCATCCGCTACGGCAAGCCGCTCCACGACCTCCCCACGGTGAAGCTGAAGCTGGGGCAGATGCAGTCCCGGCTGATGACCGCCCGGCTGGCCGCGTACCACGCCGTGCATCTGCTCGACCAGGGGCTCTCCTGCGACACCGAGCTGATGAACGCCAAGCTCGTCAACGTCGAGTCGGCGATCGACTCCGGTCGTAACGCCATGGAGATCCACGCCGCCGCCGGCCTCTTCACGGACCGGTCCATCGAGCGGTACCTCCGCGACGCACACCACATCTTCGCGCCGGCCGGCACCTCCGACATCCAGCTGCTGCGCCTTGCCGAGGTCGCTCTCGGCCAGGACAAGGGCAGTTGGTCGGAGCGGCTGTCCGAGCTGGTCCGCACACCGGAGCCGGAGCCGGTCCACGCCTGACGAACCCGGCCCGGAACACCGGTGACCCCGGAACACCGGTGACCCCGAAGCACCGAAAGCCCCAGAACTGCCGGGAGCCCCGGTACGGCGACGGCCGTACCGGGGCTCCCGCCATGTCGCACGGCGCGTGCGACGGGTGCGGCGAGGGTCAGAACCTGCCGTCCTCGCGACGGTTGATCTGCTCCATCAGCTCGGCCGCCATCACCTTGATCGTCTCGAGACCGGCGCGCCCCCACGGGCGGACGTCGGTGTCGACCACGCAGATGGTGCCGAGCGCGACCCCCGTGCGGTCTATCAGCGGCGCGCCCATGTAGGAGCGGATGCCGATCTCGTCCACGACCGGGTTCCCGGCGAAGCGCGGGTAGTCGCAGACGTCCTCCAGGACAAGGGCCTTGCGCCGCACGACCACGTGCGGGCAGTAGCCGTGGTCGCGGGCCATGAAGCGGCCGACACCGCCGGCGCCCGCGGCGGCCGCACCCAGGTCGCTGCCCGAGTGGGTGCCCTCGGGGGTGTGCAGCCCCGCGAAGAACTGCCGGTTCTCGTCGATGAAGTTGACCATCGAGAACGGGGCTCCGGTCACCTCCGCGAGGCGGTGGGCGAACTCGTCGAACGCCGGCTCCGGACGCTCCCCGAGACCGAGTTCGTGCAGCCGCTGCACACGGGCGGGCGCGTCCTTGTCGATGGGGGTCAGCAGGAGGTGGCCGGTGGGGTCGTACGTCATGGCGTGGCTCCGTAGCTCGGCACGGTGGCCGGGATGGTGGTGAGCAGATGCTGGACGAGGGTCAGCAGGGTGCGGATTCCGGAGCTGGAGATCCGGGCGTCGCAGAGGACGACCGGCACATCCGGCTTGAGGTCGAGCGCGGACCTCACCTCGTCCGGTTCGTAGCGGAAGGAGCCGTCGAACTCGTTGACCGCCACGACGAACTGGATGCCCCGCCGCTCGAAGAAGTCCACGGCGGAGAAGCATTCCTGGAGCCTGCGGGTGTCGGCGAGGACGACCGCCCCGAGCGCACCCTCGGAGAGTTCGTCCCACATGAACCAGAAGCGTTCCTGGCCGGGGGTGCCGAAGAGATAGAGCACATGGCGGTCGTCGAGCGTGATGCGGCCGAAGTCCATGGCGACGGTGGTCGTGGTCTTGGACTCCACGCCCTCCAGGCTGTCGGTGGCCGCGCTGACCGAGGTCAGCAGCTCCTCGGTGCTCAGCGGTTCGATCTCGCTGACCGCGCCCACGAGGGTCGTCTTGCCCACGCCGAAGCCGCCCGCCACCAGGATCTTGAGCGCGGTGGGGAACGGGTCGGTCGCGAGACTGTCGTGGCGCTCAGAGGCGTTGTCGTAGGCCATCGAGCACTGCCTCCAGCAAGGAACGGTCGGTTGGGTTGGCGTGGAACCGGGGAGCGCGGGCGGTGAGCGCCCCGCAGTCCACGAGGTCGGAGAGCAGGACCTTGGTGACCACGGCCGGGAGCCGTAAGTGCGCCGCGATCTCGGCCACCGAGGTGGGCCCGTCGCACAGCCCGAGGGCCAGGCTGTGCTCGGGGCCCATATGGGCCTGGAGGGACGATCCGGTCGCCATCACCATGGACAGCAGGTCCAGGGCGGTGGTGGGCTTGGTCCGGCCGCCGCTGACGGTGTACGGGCGGATCAGCCGGCCGGCCGCGTCGTCGAGCCAGGGCCCTTCCTGAGGGGTCGTCATGTTCACTGCCCGATGCCACCCACCACGCCGGCCGTCTGCCGGGCGGGGGTGACCAGGTACGGACGGACACTCTTGACGAGCATCGCCATCTCGTACCCGAGGACCGCGGCGTCCGCCTCGCGCCCGGCGAGGACCGCCAGGCAGGTGCCGGAGCCCGCGGTGGACACGAACAGCAGGGTGGAGTCGAGCTCCACGACCACCTGACGCACCTCTCCGCCGTCGCCGAACCGGGCGCCCGCGCTGCGCCCGAGCGAGTACAGCCCGGAGGCGAGGGCGGCCATGTGGTCGGCGGCGTCGGGGTCGAGGCCGTGGACGGACTTCACGAGGCCGTCGGAGGAGAGCAGAACCGCGTTGCGGGTGTAGGGGACCCGCTGGACCAGTCCGCTCAGCAGCCAGTCGAGGTCCGAGGAATGGCCGGTCGGCACATTGCTCGCCATGGTGTCTACTCCTTGTGCGCGTCGCCTGGACGCAGCGATTCATGGGGGGCGGGCTGGGATTCGGCGAGACCGATGCCGCGCTGGAACGCGGCCATCAAGCCGGGGTCGTGCAGGGCGTGCTCCTCGGGCTTGCGGGCCACGGGCTCGTCGCGCAGCTGCGGGACGATGTGCTCCTGGGCGCGCCGCTTGGGGAGCACGGGCCGGCCGTTGTCCGCGGGCGCCGGGGGGAGTGGCGTCAGGAGGACGGTCGGGGGTCCCTGGTGTTCTCCGCCGGCCGACTGCGCCGGTATCGCGGGGGTGCGACCGGAGTCCGCGTACCCGTGGGACCGCTCGCTCGTACGGGGGTACGTGAGCGGGTCGTGGACGGGGGGCTCCTCGTGACGGACGGCGGTCCGCTCCGGGGAGTACGGGGACTGCGGTACGGGTCCGGTGGCGGCCGTCGTGCCCATGGCCACGGGCGCGGGCGCCTGGTGGTGGGCCGGGGCCGTCGTCGGAGCCGTCATGGGGGCCTGCGCCGGGGCGGCCAGGGGGGTGGCGACCGCGGGGGCGGGCTGCGAGGGCGACTGCACGGGCGACTGGGGATGTGGCGTCGCCTGGGGCTGCATCTGCACCTGGTTCGGCGGGACCGCGGCGGAGCCCGCGGTCGCGGCGGCCTGGCGCTCGTGCTGGGCCAGTCCCTCGGGGTCGGCGCCGAGGAGGCCCTGCGGGAGCACGAGGACGGCCTGGACGCCACCGTAGATGTTGGACTGGAGGCGTACGGCGATGCCGTGCCGGCGGGCGAGCGCCGAGACGACGAAGAGTCCGATGCGGCCGTCCTGCAGCAGATGCGCGACGTTGACCTGGTCGGGGTCGGCGAGCAGTGCGTTCATCTTGTTCTGCTCGGTGACGGGCATGCCGAGACCGCGGTCCTCGACCTCGATCGCGAGACCGGCCGTGACGTACTGCGCGCGGAGCAGCACCGTGGTGTGCGGCGCGGAGAACAACGTCGCGTTCTCGACGAGTTCGGCGAGGAGGTGGATGACGTCGGCCACGGCATGGCCCCGGAGCGTACCGTCGATCGGGGGTACGAGCTTCACCCGCGGGTACTGCTCGACCTCGGCGATGGAGGAGCGCAGCACCTCGGTCATGGTGACCGGGTTCGACCACTGGCGGCGGGAGATCGCGCCGCCGAGCACGGCGAGGTTCTCGGCGTGGCGGCGGATGCGGGTGGCCAGGTGGTCGACGTGGAAGAGGCCCTTGAGCAGCTCCGGGTCCTCGACCTCGTTCTCCAGTTCGTCGAGGAGCTGGATCTCGCGGTGGACCAGGGACTGCAGGCGCCGGGCGAGGTTGACGAAGACCTCGACCTTCTGTTCGTTGCCGACGCTGCTGGAGAGCCGGGACGCCTGCACGACGGCCGCGACGGCGGCCTCGTGAGAGCGCGTCAGCTCGTGCGAGAGCAGGTCGAATTCGTCGCCCGACGTGATGCCGGTCGGCAGTGCGGGACGGGGAGGGATTCCCTCTCCCTTGCGCAACTGTTCGATGATCGTCTGCAGTTCGCCCTGGCTGCGGACGCTGGAGCGGCGCAGGGAGTCGCAGCGGTCGAGGACCGCCTTGGCGGCCCGGTCCGCGCCGAGCGCGGCCGCCGTCACGGAGGCGACGGTGAGGGCGGCGGCCCCGGTGAGCGCGGCCCAGAGGCCGGGGCCGGGGGTGGCGCCGGTGGAGCGGATGGTGAAGAGCACGGCCGCGGCCCCGCCCAGTGCCACCGCGACGGCGGGAAGCACGGAGGTGCGCAGGAGTTGGGGGCGTATGCGGGCTTCCGTCGTGTGCGGCGCGGGGGGCTGCGAGGGGGGGTTGCCGCCGGCGCCGGGGGCGGAGCGGGCGCCGGACCGGCCGTGCCGCCCGCCCTCGCGTCGATCGGACCGCGAGGCGGGTGCGCGAAGTTGAGACATGAGTGTCCTTGGTACGTACGTGCCCAGGAATCGGCGTACTCGGGGGTGGACTACGGGGGGGGACTGCAAGGGGGTGGACTAAGGGGGTGGTTCAGGGGGTGTGCGACGTGCGTGCGATGAGCCTATCGATGATCACCAACCACACACTGTAGTCGTCAACCGTTCATGTGCGGTGCGCAGTTGGCAAACTTACCCGTAGACCGGCCCGCTCTGGTATCACCTCTCACCCGACAGGCCGAGAAGCTTCGGCCGAAATCCGATGCCATGGCGCGGAAGAGTCGCCGGGAGGGGGAACGGAAGAGGGCGGAGGCGTTCTCACGCCTCCGCCCTCTGCGGAAATCCCTCCCCACCGGAATGCCCCGGCGGGGGTGCGGACCGTCCGGTCCGCTCGCGCCCTCAGGGGGTCCGTGCCGCCTCCGGGGCACCCCGGCCGGCATCCGTGCCGGGTTCGCCGGAGGCCCTCCCGGAGCCCGCTTCCCCGTTCGCGTCCGCAGCCGCCGGGGACCCGGCGGTGAGCGGCTGGTGACCGTCGGTGAGACCCGTGCCGCCCCAGCCGCCGGCGGGGACCCGGGCGACCGGGCGCCACCAGGGGCTCTCGGGCAGCCGCTCGGCGCCCGGCTCGAAGGGCTCGCCGGGGATCGGCAGGGCGATCCGCTGGGCGGCTCCGGCGGCCGCCTCGACGGTGCCCTCCCCCGGCTCGGCCCACGGGTGCGGGGCGAGGTTGAAGGTGCCCCAGTGGATCGGCAGCATCACTCCGGCGGGAGCGCCGCCCTGGAGGTCCAGGTGGGCCCGCATGCCCTCTGCGGGGGTCATGTGGATGTCGGTCCAGAACTCCGAGTAGGCACCGATCTGGATCATGGTGGCGTCGAAGGGGCCGTGGGCCTCGCCGATCTCCTTGAAGCCGGAGAAGTAGCCGGTGTCCCCGCTGTGGAAGATCCGGTGGGCGGGACCCGCCACCACCCAGGAGGCCCAGAGCGTCATCTGCCGGTTGCGCAGTCCGCGGCCGCAGAAGTGGCGGGCCGGGGTGGCCGTGAGCCGCAGTTCGCCGATCTCGGTGGACTCGTTCCAGTCCAGCTCGCGCAGGCGGGAGGCGGGCACCCCCCAGCGCTCCAGGTGCGCGCCGACCCCGAGCGGCACCGCGAAGACGGTGTCGGTGCCCGCGAGCGCCTTGATCGTCGGCAGGTCGAGGTGGTCGTAGTGGTCGTGGGAGATCACGACGACGTCGACCGGGCCGAGCGCGGCGAGCGGTGCGGGCACCGGGTGGAGCCGCTTGGGTCCGGCGAAGGGGAACGGCGAGCAGCGGTCGCCCCAGACCGGGTCGAAGAGCACCCGGTGGCCGTCGATCTCCGCGAGGACGCCGGAATGGCCCATCCAGGTCAGCCGCAGCCCGGTGGCCGGGGGCCTGGCCAGGTCGGCGACGGTCGTCGGGTGCACGGGGATCGTGCCGGTGGGGGCGCGGCGCGAGCGTGCTTCCTTGTCGAAGTAGATCTTGGCGAACTCGACGCTCGATCCGGAGGGGCCGCGTCGGGCCTGCTCGGGGTTCTGGAAGATCCCGTCCGCGAAATTCGGCGAGCGGTGGATGCGGGCGAGGCGCTCGCCCGTGGGATCCGCGCCGAAGGACTCGGGGCGCAGTGCGCGCAGCCGGGCCCGTGGCGAACGGTCGGAGCCGGTACCGGTCACAGGACCTCCTGATCTCTGGGGGTCGTTCCATTATGGGCGGCCCGCGCCGAGAACGGTCGGGGCGGTCAGCCATACTGAACCGCCGTTCAGTACAACTGCCCGGCCGACCCGTCCCTCGCGAGGAGATGCCCGATGAGTTCCGCCCCCCTGCTTTCCGTCGGCTGGACCGACCACGTGACCGGCCGCCGGGGCCATCTGGTGGTCGACCGCCTGGTGCGCGGCGTGGCCAGCGGCGGCCTGCGGATGCGCGAGGGGTGCACGGCGGAGGAGGTCGCCGGGCTCGCCCGCGGCATGACCATGAAGGAGGCGCTGCACTACGACCCGAGGGGCCGTTACGTCCCGCTGGGCGGCGCCAAGGGCGGCATCGACTGCGACCCCCGCTCCCCCGAGGCGTACGGCGTCCTCGTGCGCTATCTGCGCGCGATGCGGCCGTACGTCGAGCGGTTCTGGACCACCGGGGAGGACCTGGGGCTCACCCAGGACCTGGTGGACCGCGCCGTGGCCGAGGCGGGCCTCGTCTCGTCCGTGCAGGCCGTGTACCCGCTCCTGGAGGACGAGGCGGCGGCCCGGAAGCGGCTCGCCGACGCCTTCGCGATCAAGGTCGACGGCATCGGCCTCGACGCGCTGGTCGGCGGTCTCGGGGTCGCCGAGTCCGTGCTCGTCGCCCTCGACCGGGCCGGCCGGGCGTACGCCGGGACCCGCGTGTCGGTCCAGGGACTCGGCACGATGGGCGGCGCGACCGCCCGGTTCCTGGCACGCGCGGGACTGAGCGTGGTGGCCGTCGCCGACGTCCAAGGCACGATCGTGAACCCCGACGGCCTCGACGTCGAGGCACTGCTCGCGGCCCGCGACGCCCACGGCGCCGTCGACCGCGCCGCGCTGCGCGCCGGCGACCGGGAGGAGCCCGGGGACGCCTGGCTCGCGGCCGGGGCCGAGGTGCTGGTGCCGGCGGCCGTCTCGTACGCCGTCGACGCCGGGAACCAGGGCCGGATCACGGCCCGCTGGATCGCCGAGGCGGCGAACATGCCGGTCCTCCCGGAGGCCGAGGAGGCGCTCCGCGCGCGCGGGGTGACGGTGCTGCCGGACGTGGTCGTGAACTCGTGCACCAACGCCTGGTGGTGGTGGACCCTCTTCGGTGACATCGAGGCCGATGCCGACCAGGCCTTCGACCGGGTACGCGGGGCGATGCGCACGCTCGTCGGGGGGATGCTCGACCGGGCGGCGGCGGACGGCACGAGCCCGCGCGCCGCGGCGCACGCGCTGGTGGAGGAGCGGCTTCCGCGGATCGCCGAACGCTACGGCTGGTACTGAGCCGGCCACACACCGCAGCCATTTACGATCATGCCCGCGTCATGTGGCTGTGTAGGCTGCCTGCTGTGGCGAGAGTGCGGTTGAACGTGGCCGAGCGGCGGGAGGAACTGCTCCGGGCCGCCGTCGAACAGATCGAGGCACGTGGGGTCGCGGCCGTCCGGATCGCCGATGTCGCCTCGGCGCTCGGCGTGAGCAACGCCCTGGTGCTCTACCACTTCTCGTCCAAGGAACAGCTGGTCGCCGCGGCCTTCGCGCACGCCGCCGAGGCCGACCTCGCCCATCTGCGACGGCTCCTGGGCCGCCGCTCCAGCGCCGTACGACGCCTGCGGGCCGCGGTCCGCTGGTACGCGCCGACCGGGCAGGCCAAGGGCTGGCGGCTGTGGATCGAGGGCTGGGCGGCCTCCCTGCGCGACCCCGAACTGCGCCGGGTCGCCGCCTCCCTCGACCGGGAGTGGAAGGCGGCGCTGACCCGGGTGATCGCGGAGGGGACCGAGGCGGGCGAGTTCCGCTGCGCGGACCCGGCCGCGGCGGCCTGGCGGCTCACCGCCTTCCTCGACGGCCTCGCGGTCCAGACGACGGCCTACGCCGGCTCCCTCTCCCGCACCGCGATGCTGCGCTGGGCGGACGCCGCCCTCGTCCGGGAGCTGAACCTGCCGGGCGAGGACGAGGCCGGGGAACCGGCTGACGGCGCGGAACCCGCCTCCCACCGGGAGACGGAGGCCCGGGCACGGACGTGGGCCGAGGCGGAGACGGACGGGCCCGACCGTCCGGACGCCCTCTAGACCAGCTCGAAGACCGCCGAGACCGTGACCTGCTCCTCGATCTCGCCCGGGGCCAGCGGGACGCTCGGCTCGTCGGCGGAGATACCGGCGGCCGCGCCCGGTCCGGGGCGCACGGACTCGCCCTCGCTGAGCGAGACCAGCCGGCCGAGCACATGGCCGCTGAGCCGCGCGTGCTGCGCCGCCTTGTCGTACGCGTCCCGGTAGGCGACCTCGCGGGCCTTCACCCGCAGCGCCGACGGGTCGGCGACGTCGAAGACGACGCCGTTGATCCGGCCCGCGTCACCCGTGGCGTCGTTGACGGCGCCGATGACCCGCCCCGCCCTGTCGATCTCCCGGACCTTGACGGAGAAGGACTGCCCGGCCTGGTAGCCGGTCACCTTGTTCTCCCCTCCGGCGTTCAGTGTGTAGACCGGGGACAGCGAGAGGCTGTCGGTACGGATGTCCCGCTCGGCGATCCCCTGCTCGTGGAGCACCGCCAGGAGCGCCTCGGCCGCGGTGTTCTGCGCGGCCATCGCCTCCTTCGCGGTCTTACGGGCGGCCTCGACGCCGACGGACAGGATCGCCAGATCGGGCGCGGCGGCCGCGCGGCCGTGGCCGGAGACGGTGACCGTCGCGGGCGCCTCCGCCCGGGCGGCCGCGCGAAGGGCCGTCCGCCCGGGCGCCGCGGCCAGGGCGGGAGTCGCCGTACCGACGAGAAGGCCGCCGAGGACGGCGGTGGCGGCGAGCAGACGGGCGGTACGGGCGGCGCTGGGCCGGCGGGTCGTCACAGGCGGTCCCTTCGAGGATGGGTGCCGGAGCTCCGGCGGGCACATCCCAGCACCCGGCGCGGTCACCACCCGTACGCCACTCCTGACCGCCGGCTCCCTTCACCTCTCCGTACCAGTCGCCCGTCACCACCCGCCGTGCCCCCGCTCCCGTGGGCACCCGCTCAGGTCTGGACGAGGGGTTCGTACGCGTCGGGATGCAGCCCGAAGGTCCAGGCGACGCCCTCCCGCGCGGTCCGGGTCCTCGGCGGCACCCGGAGCCAGTACGTACGGTGGCTGCCGTCGGGCTCGGGCGTGGAGTTGACGACCTCGACCATCGCGACGTCCTCGTCGTCGGCCAGCTCGATCCGCCAGAGGACGCCCGTCTCGTCGCGGTGCTCGTGCCGGGCTCCGGAGGCGGCGAGGTAGCGGTCGTAGCCGTAGTACTCCAGCATCACGCGGCGCAGTTCGGCGTTCTCCTCCTTCCGTATCCGCTCCGGGGTGAGACCGGCGAGCCCGGCGAGGAACGCGGCGGGCACCGGCATGCCCCGCCAGGCGTGCAGGGCGAAGCCGTCGGCGAAGGCGAGCGCCGGGCCGTCGCCCCGGTCGAGGCGCCCCGCCTCGTCCCGGTGGAGCTCGACGGGCCGCTCGCAGACCACCGCGACGTTCTCGTACGGCCACCACCAGCCCGCGTGTTCGGCGACGGCCACGAGGCCGGCGAGCCGCTCGCCGTGACCGTCGAAGGCGGCGAGCCAGGCGGCGTCGTGCTGGCCGAGCACCGCGTCGAGCAGCACGAGCCGCACGGCGGTCGCCTCGCGCCCGGAAGCGCCGGACTCGGCCGGCATGGCCGGCATGCCCGGCACCCTGGGCGGGGCGGTCCCGGCGGACGAGGCCGCGGACCCGGCTGCCTCCGCCACTCCCGCCCTTATCCGGTCGGCGAGGTCGCGCGTGAGGTCCCACAGGTGGGCCCCCGTCGCCTGCCAGTGGGCCGCCCAGCCCGCCGGGCCGAGCGCGTCGTGGAGACGGCGGCGCTCCTCGGCCCACGGCCGGGTGCGCACCTCGTCCCGTACCGAACGGCCCTGGTCCGCCAGGCCCCGTACGAGCGTGACGGCCGCGAGCGGCGAGTCCGCCCAGAGGACGCGCGCGGGTTCGGCGAGACCGGCCGTGCGGTAGGCGAGCCGGAGTCCGGCCTCGGCGGCCGACCGGTCGGCGGGCCCGGTGGCCGCGGCGACGGACCGCCACTTGTCCTGTGCGGTGGTGTGGTTGATGTCGGCGTGGTTCATGTGGAAGCCCCCAGGTGTCTCTCGGTCAGTCCGCGACGATCCGGTACGCCCCGGGCACGTACTCCCGCTGGCGCACCACCCGGTACCAGCCCCTGGGCAGCGGGATCGGGGCGTGCTCCTCGTGGACCACCCGGCCGCCCTGGGGCAGTTCGAGCAGGAACGGGCCGAAGGGCCCCGGCTCCCGCACGAGTCGGCCGGGCCCGGGAATCGCGTGGGCGTGCCGGGTGACCTCGCCGAGGGCGAGGACCAGGCGGCCCCGGGCGTCCCTCGGCTCCCCCGCCGCCGTCCTCGCCCGCTCCGGAACGGCCGTCTCGTCGACGGGCGCGATCAGCACGTCTCCCTGCCGGTACATGGCTCTCCCCTCCCCGTTCGGCCCGGTACGGCCGATCACGACGACGACGCTAGAGGCCGGGTCTGACAATCGGCCCCCGCACCGGCGCCCGGCCCGTCGGCACGCGGTCCGGGCACCGTCCGCACGCGGTCCGCCCTCGGTCGGCGCCCGCTCGCCACCCGTCACGGACCGACCCGGCGCGGGGCGTTGTCGGTGCCGCTTGGTAGAACTCTTGCCATCAGCCGATCCACGCCGTCCGTCGTCCGGGAGCGCAGTCATGACCGTTGGCCACTACCTGAAGGAATTCCACGGCCTGCCCGTGTTCCCCTTCCCGGACGCGGACACCCGGGTCGAGCTGCCCGACGCGGCGGCCGTCGCCTGGCGGCTCTCCTCACCGACGTACTGCGACGGCGACGACGAGCAGTGGGAGGCTCGGTTCGAGCGCTTCCTGAAGTCGGTCGACGCGGGGCGGGTGCGCGCGCTGGTCGTCGGCGGCTGGGACGAGGCGTACGAGAACTCGTCGGCCGGCATCGTCACGGCGCTCATGGGCGCCAACAACCGGCTCACCGCCCTTGAGGCGGTCTTCCTCGGCGACATGACCGGCGAGGACTGCGAGATCTCCTGGATCGTCCAGTCCGATGTGACCCCGCTGCTCGCCGCCTATCCCGGCCTGCGGGAGTTCGGGGTGCGCGGCGGCACGGGGCTGGCCTTCCCGCCGGTCCGGCACACCGGTCTCGAGTCGCTGGTCGTGGAGACGGGCGGCCTGCCCGCCGCGGTGGTGCGCGGGATCGCGGGCAGCGACCTGCCCGCGCTGGAGAAGCTGGAGCTCTGGCTCGGCACCGACGAGTACGGCGGTGACAGCACGGCCGAGGACCTGGCGCCGCTGCTCTCCGGATCGGCGTTCCCCGCGCTGCGCGGTCTGGGCCTGTGCAACAGCGTCATCCAGGACGCCGTCGCCGAGGCCGTGGCGGGCGCCCCCGTCGTCGCCCGGATCGAGCGGCTCGACCTCTCCATGGGCGTGCTCACGGACGAGGGCGCGGCGGCCCTGCTCGACGGGCAGCCGCTGACTCATCTCACCCACCTCGACCTCACCCACCACTATCTGTCGCAGGCCATGCGGGAGCGGGTGCTCGCCGCGCTCGCCCCGCACGGGGTGGCCGTCGGCCTCGGCGACGCGCAGGAGCCGGAGGACGAGGGCGACGGCGAGGTCTACCGGTACGTCGCGGTCGCCGAATGACCACCGGCCCGCGCCTCGTGGTCGTCGGTGATCCGGCGGGCCGCCGTGTCGCGTTCTTCCAGGACGCGCTGCGGACCGCCGGGCTGCCCGAGGCGCGGGCGGTGTCCTGGCCCGAGGTGCTGCGCGGCCGGGCGCGGTTCACGGAGGGCGAGACGGTGCGCCTGGACTCGCCCGGTGAGGACCCGGAGGCGGACCGGCTGCTGCGTGCGCTCGACGATCCGACCCGTGTCGAGGGCACCGGCCTCTGGTACGAGCGGTTCACCGCCGCCGTGACGGCTCTCGCCCGATCCGTCGCCGAGGCGGGCGCCGTCCTCGTCGACGACCCCGCCGAGCTGGCGGTGCTGTTCGACAAGCGGCTCGGCCACGGCGTGCTGCGCGCGGCCGGGGTGCCGGTGCCCGAGTCGCCGACCTCCGGTCCCGCCGCGCCCGCCGTGCGCGGCTGGGACGGCCTGAGGTCGCTGACCGCGCGGGCCGGGCTGCGCCGGGTCTTCGTGAAGCTCGCGCACGGCTCCTCCGCCTCGGGGGTGCTCGCTCTGGAGAGCACCGGCACGGGCCGGGTCCAGGCCACCACGTCGGTGGAGCGCGGGCCCGACGGACGGCTCTTCAACTCCCTGCGGGTACGGCGCTACACGAGCGAGCGCGAGGTCGCCGCGATCGTGGACGCCCTCGCCCCCGACGGCCTGCACGTCGAGCGCTGGCTGCCCAAGGCCGCCCAGGACGGCCGGGCTGCCGATCTGCGGGTGGTGGTGATCGACGGGCGGGCCACCCACGCCGTGCTGCGCACCAGCCGTTCCCCCATGACCAATCTGCATCTGGGCGGCGCCCGGGGCGATCTGGACGCGGCCCGGGCCGCGATCGGCGCGGCCGGCGGGCGGTGGACGGACGCGCTCGATGTGTGCGAGCGGGCCGCCGCCGCCTTTCCGGGCACCCGGTGCGTGGGCGTCGACCTGCTGCCCGCCACGGGCTGGCGTCGCTTCGCGGTGGGCGAGGTCAACGCCTTCGGCGATCTGCTGCCCGGCCTCACGGGCCTGCCCGGCAGTGGTGCCGAGGGCCTCGACACCTACGCGGCGCAGGTCGCCGCACAGTTCCCGCCCCGCCACACCGACATCTCCCGCACCACAGGAACGAGCACCACGTGAATCAGCCCGACATGAACACGATCGTCGGCAGCCACGATCTGCTCATGGTGACCCTCGACACCCTGCGGTACGACGTGGCGGCGGAGCTCGCGGCCGAGGGCCGCCTCCCGAACCTCGCCCGTCACCTGCCCGACGGCGGCTGGGAGCGGCGACACGCGCCCGGCAGCTTCACGTACGCCTCCCACCAGGCCATGTTCGCCGGCTTCCTGCCGACCCCGGCGGCCCCGGGCCCGCACCCGCGCCTCTTCGCGGCGCGTTTCGCGGGCAGCGAGACGACCGCCGGCGGCACGTACGTCCATGACACCCCGGACTTCGTGTCCGCTCTCGCGGGCGAGGGCTACCGGACGGTCTGCGTCGGCGGTGTCGGCTTCTTCAACAGGCAGCCGCCGCTCGGCACCGTGCTCCCGGGCCTGTTCCAGGAGAGCCATTGGGATCCCTCGTTCGGTGTCGCCTCCCCGACCTCCTTCGAGTCCCAGGTCACGCGCGCCGAGGAGGTCGTCGCCGGTCTCCCCCGCGAGCGGCGGCTCTTCCTCTTCGTCAACGTGTCCGCTCTGCACCAGCCCAACTGGTTCCACCTGCCGGGCGCGACCCGCGAGGCCGGCGACTCCCGCGCCACCCACGCGGCCGCCCTCGAGTACGTCGACCGTCACATCGGTCGGCTCTTCGCCGCGATGAGCAGCCGCCGCCCCTGTTTCGCGATCGTCTGCTCCGACCACGGCACCGCGTACGGCGAGGACGGCCACACCGGGCACCGGCTGGGCCACGAGGTCGTGTGGACCGTCCCGTACGCGCAGTTCGTGCTCGCGGGCCCGGAGCGGGAGGCCGTGGCATGAGCGACGGCACCCCCCGCCCGTACCGGAGCTACGTCTACGCCTACCCGCACAAGACGGCGTACCGGCCGCTCCCCGCCCCGGCGCCCTCCCTGGCCGCGCTCTGGCGGGACGAGCCGAAGGACGCGCTCTCCCTCTACGCGCACATACCGTTCTGCGAGGTCCGCTGCGGCTTCTGCAACCTCTTCACCCGGATCGGCGCCCCAGACGAGCTGACCACCCGTTATCTGGACGCCCTCGACCGGCAGGCCACGGCCGTCCGCGAGGCCCTCGGGGACACGGCTCCGGTGCGGTTCGCGACCGCCGCGTTCGGCGGCGGCACGCCCACCTTCCTGACTGCCGCCGAGCTGGAGCGGCTCTGCGACATCGCCGAGAAGCGGACGGGGGTGGATCTGCGGGCGGTGCCGCTGTCCGTGGAGACCTCGCCCGCCACCGCGACCGCCGACCGCCTGGCCCTGCTCGCCGAGCGGGGCGCGACCCGGCTCAGCATCGGGGTGCAGAGTTTCGTGGAGGCCGAGGCGCGGGCGGCCGTCCGGCCGCAGCACCGCGCCGACGTCGAGTCGGCCCTCGGCCGGATCCGGGACACGGGCGTCCCGGTGCTCAACATCGACCTGATCTACGGGATCGACGGCCAGACCGAGAGGACCTGGCGGTCCTCGCTCGACGCCGCCCTCGTCTGGCGCCCGGAGGAGCTGTACCTCTACCCGCTGTACGTCCGGCCGCTCACGGGCCTCGGCCGCCGGCTCTCCCCCGCCGCCGACCTGGAGTGGGACGAGCAGCGGCTGCGGCTGTACCGGTACGGCCGCGACCATCTCCTCTCCCACGGGTACGAGCAGGTGTCGATGCGGATGTTCCGGCGGACGGACGCCGCACCGCTCGGCCCCGACGACTACGCCTGCCAGACCGACGGGATGATCGGCCTGGGCTGCGGGGCCCGCTCGTACACCTCGGCCCTCCACTACTCCTTCGACTACGCGGTCGACATGCGGGAGATCCGTACGATCATCGACGCCTACACGGGGACGGAGGACTTCTCGCGTGCCGAGGTCGGCCGGTGGGTGGACGCCGGGGAGGCCCGTCGCCGCCATCTGCTCCAGTCGCTGCTCCAGGCGGAGGGCATGCCGCTCGCCGGGTACGAGGAGCGGTTCGGCGCCTCGCCGTTCGCGGACTTCCCGGCGGAGCTGGGCCGGTTCGAGGTGCTCGGGTGGCTGGACGAAGAGGCGCCGGCCGGGCTCCTGCGGCTGTCCCCGGAGGGCCTCGCCCACTCGGACGGCCTCGGCCCGGAGCTCTTCTCCCCCTCGGTGCGGGCCGCGATGGCCGCGTACGAGCCGAAGTAGCGGGCGCGCATGGACCTGACACCGCCCTCGCGCACGCACCGGGGCATGGACCTCACGCTGCTCTACCGGGGCCCGCTCGCCTCCTGCGACTTCGACTGCCCGTACTGCCCCTTCGCCAAGCGCCGGGACAGCCGGGAGCGGCTGCGCGCCGACCGGGCCGCGCTCGAACGGTTCACCGGGTGGGCCGCCGGGCAGACCGGGGACCGGCTGCGGATCCTCTTCACCCCGTGGGGCGAGGGCCTGGTCCGCTCCTGGTACCGGCGGGCGCTGGTCGAGCTGTCTCGGCTCCCCCACGTGGAGCGGGTGGCGATCCAGACCAATCTGAGCTGCCGGACCGACTGGCTGGCGAAGGCGGACCCGGAGGGCGTGGCGCTCTGGTGCACGTACCACCCGGGGCAGACGCCGTACGAGCGCTTCCTCGCCAAGTGCGGGGAGCTGGCGGAGCGGGGCATCCGCTTCAGCGTCGGGGTCGTCGGGCTTCCCGAGCACGCGGAGCACGCCCGGCGGCTGCGGGCCGCCCTCCCGTCGCACGTCTACCTCTGGGTGAACGCGGCGGAGGGACACACGTACACCGACGCCGAGGCGGCCGGGTGGACGCGGATCGACCCGCTCTTCCCCTACAGCCGGCATCCGCACCGCTCCGCGGGGCTGCCGTGCCGGACCGGGGAGTCGGTGATCTCGGTGGACGGCGAGGGGACGGTGCGGCGCTGCCACTTCGTCAAGGCCGAGCTGGGGAACCTGTACGACGGCTCGTACCGCGCCGCCCTGCGTCCCCGCGCCTGCCCCCTCGCCGTCTGCGACTGCCACATCGGCTACGTCCACCTGGAGACGCTGCCGCTGTACGACGTGTTCGCCGGCGGGGTCCTTGAGCGGATTCCCGCCCTTCGCCCGCCGGCCTCCCCCGGAGCTACAGGGGCATGAGGTCGGGGCGCTTGGCCTCGACGTGGTCGCCGGAGCTCTCGCCGCGCAGCCGGCGCCCGATCCAGGGCACGAGGTACTCCTTCGCCCAGTGGATGTCGTCCCTTCGCACGTCGAGCGTGTTGCGCGGGGGAACGGGCGGCCACGCCTGGTCAGGGTCGGCGGGCACCGGCAGCCCGAGGACCTGGGCGGCGCGCAGGGCCACCCGGGTGTGCCCCTCGGCCGAGAGGTGCAGCCGGTCGTCGTCCCAGGCGCGCCGGTCCTGCACGGACCGGAGTGACCACAGGTCGAGGACCGGGCAGTCGTAGCGGTCCGCGATGGCCCGGACGTGGGCGGTGTAGGTGGCGATCTTGCCGCGCAGGTGCTTGAGCACGGGCACGTCGCGGGTGTCGAAGCCGGTGGTCACCATGACGGTGCCGACCGCGGAGGTCAGGTCGGCGACGGCCCGCTCGAAGCGCTCGGCGACGTCGTCGGGGTCCGTGCCGGGGCGGATGATGTCGTTTCCGCCGGCGCAGAAGGTCACCAGGTCGGGGGCGAGTTCCTTCGCCCGGGGGACCTGTTCCGCCACGATCTGGTCGAGGAGGCGCCCGCGTACGGCCAGATTGGCGTAGCGGAAGGCGTCGTGCTCCGGCAGCTGGTCGGCGAGCAGCACCGCGAAGCGGTCCGCCCAGCCGACGTACGTCCCCTCGGGGCCGGGGTCCCCGACGCCCTCGGTGAAGCTGTCACCGATCGCCGCGTACGACCCGAATGCGTTCTTGTCTCTTGATCTCGAATCGTCTGCCACGAGAGCACATCCTTCCCTTTCGGATGTGACCTACGCGACCGTAAGGAGGGGTTGACGCCGGGTGACATATGCCACCGATAAAGAATTTGCCAAGCCGGAATAGACCGGGACCGCGCCGGAGGCCCGGCACGTGTGTGCCGGGCCTCCGAGTGACGACGGGGCGTCAGATGTTCACACCGTGCTGACGCAGGGTGGCGATCGGGTCGATGTCGGAGCCGTACTCCGGCCCGGTGCGCATCTCGAAGTGCAGGTGCGGCCCGGTGACGTTGCCGGTCGCGCCGGAGAGGCCGATCCGCTCTCCGCCGCTTACGGTCTGGCCGGCGGAGACGGCGATCGAGGAGAGGTGGGCGTACTGCGAGAAGGTGCCGTCGGCGTGCTGGATGACGACCTGGTTGCCGTACGCGCCACCGTCGCCGGCGGAGTAGACGGTGCCGGGGCCGACCGCGACGATCGTGGTGCCGGTGGAGGCCATGAAGTCCACGCCGGTGTGGTAGCCGGAGGACCACATCGAGCCCGCGGCGCGGTACGGGGTGGACATGCCGCCGTTGACGGGGGCGAACCAGCCGGAGGAGGAGGTCGCGCCGGCCGAGGAGGAGCCGGAGGACTGCGTGCTCGCGGCCGGGGCGGCCGCGCGCTCGCTGCCGCGGGAGGCGCGCGGGGCCTCGTCGGTGTTCTTCGCCGAGGACTTCGCGGAGCTCTTCGGGGCGCTCTTGGGGGCGGCGGCCTTGGGCGCGGCGCTCTTCGGGGCGGCGGTGCTCTTGGCACCGAGCGTGAGCTTCATGCCGGGCAGGATGAGCGAGGGGTTCTCGCCGACGACCTGGCGGTTGTCCGCGTACAGCTTCTGCCAGCCCCCCGTGAGGTGGTGGTCGGCGGCGATCTTCGACAGGTAGTCGCCCCGCACGACGGAGTACGTCTTCGGAGCGGCCCGCACGGTGGCGGGCGCCGCCTTGGCGGTGGCGGGGGCCTTCACCTGGGCGGCGGCGGTGACGGCCTGGCCGGGAGCGGCGGCCGGGGCGGCCTGCTCGGCGGCGTAGGCGCCGGTGGCGCCGAGGAACGGGAGGGCGACAACGGCGCCTCCCGTGCCGGCGGCGACGATTCCGCGGGTCAGGGGGTTGATCTTGGGACGGCGGTGCTTACCCGTCGCGGGCATGGCGAATTCCTCTCCGGCGCCTGCGAGGTGAGCTGTCGGGTTCGGACTGGAGATGCCCGGCCGCGTTCTCACGCGGCTTCACCCCAAGCCGTCCTGCGTCGCGGGACCGGCGTACTTCCTTGGGTCCCCCGCTCCTGCCACGCATGGGATGAGTGGTATTCCGGACGGTGGCAGGATTCGGCGGTCCGACCGGATTGACGGTGACGCTAGACGAGCGGGTCGGGGCGAACAAGCCAATGATTTCTCCCGGCTTTCCCCGTACGGCCTTTCACCCGGAATTCCGGTCACCCTCCGTGGATGACGGGCCTTCGATTTCCTTTTTCCGTACGGCAATTGCCCCGGGCCCCCGGCCACGATCCGTCACTTCTATGACGCTGCTCACGCGCTCGGGCTCATCTCACCTGTAAACAGGGCGCGTTATGCACAACGCCTCAATTCGGACAGATCACCCATTCCCGTCCAGGGGGGTGCGCCGCAGGGCCGCCACCTGGATGATTGCCCCTGGAACCGATCTCGCGTCGGGCACCCGAACGTCGACCATCAGGAGCATCCGTGACGCAGCAGCTGCCGCAGGTCCCGCCCATCGAAACGAACGAGCCCGAGCTGGCCGAGGTCCGCAACTTCCGGGACGTGGGCGGCCTGCCGACGACGGACGGGCGTGCCGTGCACCCCGGCCGCCTCTTCCGCAGCGGCCACCTCGCCCACGCCACCGAGGAGGACGTCGCCTTCCTCGACTCGCTGGGCCTGCACACCGTCTTCGACTTCCGGAACCTGGCCGACCGCAAGATCGAGGGTCCGGACGTGGACCTCCCCGGCGTGCGGAACGTGAACATACCGCTCAACGACCCCGCCGACGGCAAGGAGTTCTGGAAGCTGGTCCGCGACGGCGACATCGAGCAGCTGCGGGACATCCTGGGCGACGGCAAGGCCGCCACCCGTATGTCCGACTCGTACCGAAAGATGGTGGTCGAGCGGACCGCGGAGCACAGCCGCGTCCTGCACTCCCTGGCGGAGGACAGCCTCCCCGCCCTGATGCACTGCGCGGCCGGCAAGGACCGCGCCGGGCTCTCCATCGCGATCACCCTGCTCGCCCTCGGCGTCGAGCGGGAGGCGATCGAGGCCGACTACGTGAAGTCGAACGACCCGCACCGCCGCTACAAGGTGCGCCGCAGCTCCACCGCCCCGGACGCGATGTCGCCCGAGGTGATGGAGCTGCTGAGCCCGCTGTTCGACGCGCGGGTGGAGTACCTGCGGGGCGCCTTCGAGACGATCGAGGCGACCTGGGGCTCGGTGGACACCTACCTCGCCGAGGGCCTGAAGCTGGCCCCGGAGACCCTCGCGCGCCTGCGGGAGCGGCTCCTCACCGAGGTGTGACCGGGATCTACTGGTTCTGCCCGCCGAGCATGAAGAGCAGGTAGAGGAAGCCGGCGAAGAGGTGCCCGGCGATCAGATAGGCGAAGAGGCGCAGGACGAGACCCTTGGGGAACTTGCCCTCGCCTCGCTCTTCGCCGGTGACAGGTCGTGACTTCTCGGACATGTTCATCCTTTTCTGCCGAAGGAAGGACGTGGGATCAGCGGCGGTGCGGAGTCCCGTCGCCGAGGCACAGCTCGGCCGCGGGACTCTGCATCAGGGTGTGGACGAAGAGCAGCTCGGCCCCGCCGGGGGTCGCGGCCCCGATCCGGTGCGGGGTGAGCGAGTCGAAGTGCGCGCTGTCCCCGGGATCGAGGACGTGGACGGCCTCGCCCAGCGCGAGCCGCACCCGGCCCTCCAGGACGTGGATCCACTCCTCGCCGGGATGGACGCGCACGATGTCGCCCCGGGTGGCGTACGGCACGTGGACCCGCAGGCACTGCAGGGCGCGTCCGGCGCCGCCCGCCTGGCGGTAGATCCAGCCGTCGGCCTCGACGGGCTCGGAGCGGCCGGCCCGGACGACGGGGTCGCGCTCGGGCGGTGCCTCGCCGAGGAGCTCGGAGACCGTCGTACCGTAGATACGGGCGAGGGCGAGCAGCATAGGGAGCGAGGGCTGCCGGTTTCCCGTCTCCAGGCGCGAGAGGTGGGCCGGCGAGAGCCCGGCCCGCTGGGCGGCGGCCTCCAGGGTGAGCCCCCTGCGGCGGCGCAGGGCCCGCAGCTGCGGGGCGACGTCGGGCAGGACGGCGGGGTCGGCCGGGGCGCCGGAAGCGGCGGATGCGGCACGCGCGCCGGACGGGGCGGCTTCGGGCGGAACGCCCGGAGTGGTGGGGTCCGGGGAGGCTTCCCCGGGGACGTGGTCCATGCGTCCATTCCGCCAGGATCGTGCCTCTGAGGCAAGTTTCTTGCCTCAGAGGCAAAAGTCCCGGGATCCGGCGGCTCAGCGCTGGGCGACCGCCTGCTTGACCAGTGTCCTCCCGAAGTCCCACATCAGCCCGCCACCGCCGTGAGCCTCGTCCATCACCGCCGTGAAGGCGGTGACGAACCGGTCCACGTCCGCCTCGTCGATGACCAGCGGCGGGATCAGCTTGATCACCTCCAGATGGTCCCCGGAGACCTGGGTCAGAATCCGGTGCCGCTGGAGCAGCGGGACGACGACCATCTGGGCGAAGAGTCCCTTGCGGGCGGCCTGGAGCATCGTCCAGCGCCCGCGGAGCCCCAGCGAGGACGGCCGGCCGAACTCGATCCCGATCATCAGGCCGCGGCCGCGGATCTCGTGGAGGAGCTCGTACCGGGGCACCAGCTCCCGCAGACGCCCGGAGAGCAGGTCGCCGATCCGGCGCGCGTGCGCGACCGTCCCCTCGTTCTCCATGACCGAGAGGACGGCGAGTCCGGCCGCCATGGCCTGCGCGTTCGATCCGAAGCTCGCCGAGTGGACCAGGACCCGGTCCATCGACGAGTAGACCTTCTTGAAGATCCAGTCCTTGCCGAGGGTGGCGCCGACCGGCACATAGCCGCCGGAGAGCGCCTTGGCGACACAGACCAGATCCGGTTCGACGCCGTCCTCGTGCTGGTAGGCGTAGAAGTCGCCGGTCCTGCCGAGGCCGGTCTGCACCTCGTCGGCGATGAGCAGGGCGCCGTGCCGGTGGAGCAGCTCCTGGGCGGCACGGAGGAAGCCCGGCGGGGCCGCGTGGACGCCCTTGCCCTGGATGGGTTCGACGACGAAGGCGGCCACGTCGCCCTTGCGCAGTTCCCGCTCCAGCGCGTCGAGGTCGCCGAGCCCGATCGCCGTGTCGGGCAGCAGCGGGGCGAAGCCGTCCCGGAAGCCGTCCTCCCCGTTGACCGAGAGCGAGCCGGTGGTGAGCCCGTGGAAGGCGTGGACGCAGTAGAGGACCCTGGGCCGCCCGGTGGCGTACCGGGCGAACTTGAGGGCGGTCTCCACGGCCTCCGTGCCGCTGTTGCCGAAGAAGACGCGGTCGAGATGCGGGCTGTGGGCGAGGAGCCGCTCGGCGAGGAGTCCGGGGAGCGGCTGGCAGTCGAAGCGGGTGAGGTCGGCGAGCTGGGCGTCCAGGACGTCGTGGAGGGCCCTGCGGACGACGGGGTGGTGCCGTCCGAGGCCCATCACGCCGAAGCCGGCGAGCATGTCGAGGTGGTCGACACCGTCGGAGTCCCAGAAATGGGCGCCCTCGGCCCGCTCGTACACCTTGTCGAAGCCGATGGTGTGGAGCATGCGCGGCAGCTGGTGGTTGAGGTACCTGGCGTGGAGCTCGTACCGCTCGCCGCCGCGCTCGGCGAGCAGCGCCCCGAGGTCGAACTCGCCGCTCATCGCTCCCCCGTCCTCACGCGTTGTTCCCGGAGACGGTCTCCCTGACCGCGCGCAGGGATTCCTTGAGGGAGCCCATGGTGGCGAGGACGGCCGTGGGCTCGTAGCCGCAGTGCGCCATGCAGTTGGCGCAGCGCGGGTCCTTGCCGCGGCCGTACTTGTCCCAGTCGGTGTCCTCGATGAGTTCGCGGTACGTGGGGACGTATCCGTCGCTCATGAGATAGCAGGGTCGCTGCCAGCCGAAGAGCGAGTAGTTCGGAATGGCCCAGGCGGTGCACGGGAAGTCCGCCTTTCCTTCCAGGAAGTCCAGGAAGAGCGGCGAGTGGTTGAGCCGCCACCGGCGCCGGTTTCCGCCCGCGAAGGCCTTCTTGAAGAGTTCGCGGGTCTGCTCGACGCCGAGGAAGTGTTCCTGGTCGGGGGCCTTCTCGTACGCGTACGCGGGAGAGATCATCATCTCGTCGACCTGGAGGTCGTCGTTGAGGAAATTGAGGACCTCGATGATGGTCTGCGGGGTGTCGGTGTTGAAGAACGTCGAATTGGTGGTGACGCGGAAACCGCGCCGCTTGGCCTCCTTGATGGCCGCCACCGCCTCGTCGAACACACCCTCCTTCGCGACGGACTCGTCGTGCCGCTCGCGCAGGCCGTCGATGTGCACGGCGAAGGCGAAGTACGGCGAGGGGGTGAAGTTCTCCAGCTTCTTGCGGAGCAGCATGGCGTTGGTGCAGAGGAAGACGTACTTCCTCTTGGCCACCAACTGGCGCACGATCTCATCGATCTGAGGGTGCATCAGGGGCTCGCCGCCCGCGATGGACACCATGGGGGCGCCGGACTCCAGGACCGCGCCGACCGCCTGGGCGACCGGCATGCGCTGCTTGAGGACACCTGCCGGGTGCTGGATCTTTCCGCAGCCCTCGCACTTGAGATTGCAGGCGAACAGCGGCTCGAGCTCGACGATCAGCGGGAACTTCTCACGCTTGCGGAGCTTCTGTTCGAAGAGGTAGGTCCCGACCCTGATGGACTGACGGAGCGGCATGGCCATAACTCGCTCACCTCCTGGGGAGCAGCAAAGAACGGTGCCATTCGAAGAACGCGGGAAGGACGGCACGAAGAACACGGAAGGCCGATATTCCCCCGCGTACCGTGCCGATCCGGACCAGTTCATGTTCTGGAGCGTCCACGACCACCCGGACGGCCGCAACCGGGCGGGCGTCCGGCCCTCCGCCGAGGCCCGCCGCGGTGCGGAGCGCGCCCGCCGTCCGCAGGGTCGCCGCGGACTCCATGTCGACGGCGATCGCGCCGGTGGCGAGCAGCGCGGCCCGCTCGGGGCCGCGCACCACATGGTCGGAGCCGGCCAGCGGCCCCGTGTGGACGGCCCGCCCCGGTACAGCCCTGACCAGAGCCTTCACCAGGAGTTCCGACCCGGTGCAGAGGGTGACGCCGTCCGGGCCGCGGGTCTCGTCGGCGACGATCAGGTCCCCCGGGTGCATACCGGGGGCGAGTCCCGCGCAGAAGCCGGAGGCGATGACGGCGGCGTCCCGCCATCCCTCCTCGCCGAGCGCCCGGGAGACCGCCCTGCGGGCCCGGTCGGGGCCCATGCCCGTACGGAGCACCTTGAGGGGCCCGGGGGCGCCGGCCCGGTCCCCGCTGCGCAGGGCGAGCTGTTCGATGCCGAGCGCGCAGGCGATCAGCAGCGGTGGCGGGGCGCCGGGGCCCGGTTCGCGGCCCATCACCCCTCCTTGGCGGGCGAGGGCTCCCCGTACACGTAGCGACCGAGCGCCGTGAGGGGGAACACCAGCCGGTAGAGGTGGTAGTTGATGGAGAAGTCCCAGGGGAAGCCCGTGCCGGTGAAGTACGGCTCGTCCCAGGAGCCGTCCTCGCGCTGGGTGGCGGCGAGCCAGGCGATGCCCCGCCGGACGGGCTCGGAGTCGCGCTCGCCGGCCGCGAGGAGGGCGAGCAGTGCCCAGGCGGTCTGGGAGGCGGTGGTGGCGCCGCGCCCGATCCATGCCTCGTCGTGGTACGAGCGGAGGTCCTCGCCCCAGCCGCCGTCCTCGTTCTGGGTGGACCTGAGCCAGTCGACGGCGCGGCGGATCGCCGGATGGGAGACGGGCAGCCCGGCGGCGGTGAGCGCGGGGAGCACCGAGCCGGTGCCGTACAGGTGATTGACGCCCCAGCGGCCGAACCAGGCGCCGTTCGGCTCCTGGTGGGCGAGCAGCCACTCGACTCCCCTGCGGGTGCGGGGGTCCTGGGCGAGCCCCTCGTAGGCCAGCATCTCCACCACATGGGCGGTGACGTCGGCGGAGGGCGGGTCGATCACCTCGCCGAAGTCGCAGAACGGCAGCCTGTTGGGGAAGGCGCTGGTGTTGTCGGCGTCGAAGGCGCCCCAGGCTCCGCCCCGAGACTGCATGCCCAGCGTCCAGCGGGCGCCCCGGGCGATGGCCGCCTCGACCCGCGCGGGGTCGGGGTGGGCGACCCGGCGGAGCGCGAGGAGCACCTCGGCGGTGTCGTCGGTGTCGGGGTAGTTGTCGTTGTGGAACTCGAACGCCCAGCCGCCCGGCGGCAGTCCGGGGCGCCGTACCGCCCAGTCCCCGGTCCGGGTGACCTCCTCGTCGAGCATCCAGTCGACGGCCTTCACCAGGGCCGGGTGGTCGGGCCGCAGCCCCGCGTCGGCGAGCGCGACGGCGGCGAGACAGGTGTCCCAGACCGGCGACTGGCAGGCCTCGACCATCCGCGAGCCGTCCTCGCGCCACACCGCGAAGCGGTCGAGCGACTCCAGTCCGGCCCGCATGACGGGGTGCTGGAGGTCGTAGCCGAGGAGGTGGAGGGCGATGACCGAGTAGACGGCGGGGGGCTGGATGCCGCCCCAGCAGCCGTCGTTCTCCTGGCGCTCGACGATCCACCGCGCGGCGAGGTTCATGGCGGTCCTGCGCAGGGCGCGCGGCGCCACCCGGTGGTAGGCGTGGAGGGCCTTGTCGAGCCGCTGGAAGATCCCGTCCCAGCCGGTGGCCGGGGCGAGCGGCCGGGGCGGGTTCGGCCGGGCCGGGTCGGTGTGCAGCTCGTCGAGCGGGAAGGGCGCGGGGCGGACCGGGCGCTTCGCGGAGACGACGGTGAGCGGCACGATCGTCTGCCGGGCCCAGCAGCCGAAGTCGTAGATGTTGAGCGGGAACCACTTCGGCAGGAAGAGCAGCTCCGGGGGCAGTTCGGGCAGGTCCTCCCAGCGCCACCAGCCGAAGAGGGCGAGCCAGATCCGGGTGAAGACCCGGGCGGCGGCGATACCGCCGCCGGCGCGGACCCAGGCGGCGGCCCGGGCCATGTGCGGGGCCTCGGGCGGGTCTCCGGCGAGCCGGAGCGCCACATAGGCCTCGACGGTGGCGGAGAGCTCGCCGGGTCCGCCGTAGAAGGTGGCCCAGGCTCCGTCCTCGCGCTGTTCGCGGCGGATGTGGAGGGCCGCGGCGCGGGTGGTGTCGGCGTCGAGGATGCCCAGGAACTGGCGGAGGAGGAGGTCCTCGGCGTCCATGGTGACGTTGGTCTCCAGGTCGCCCTTCCACCAGCCCTCGGGGTCCTGTCGGGCGAGCAGGTTCCCGACGGCCCGTTCCGCGGCGCGCGCGGCGGTCCCGTCGAGGTCCGGCGCCGTGGCGTCGGTGTCGTGCGTCGTGCTGGCCGCGGCTGCCCGGGGGCCCACGGCCCCGGCGCTTCCGTCGGTCGTCGCTGTCATGGCTTCCCCTTTGCGCAGTCGGTTACTTCTGCTTCTACGGGTCTGCCGTCGGCCGGCGCCGGAAGGCACCGGCCGGCGACCGCGAACTCATATCAGGGTGATGGTGATCATCTCTTCCGTACGACCACGAAGTCGGCGAGCGCGGTGAGCTGCGCCCGCACACCGGCGGGCATGTCCACCTCGTTCAGGGCCTCGATCGCGACGGCGTGCTGGCGGCGGGCCTCCTGGGAGGTCCACTCGCGTCCACCGGCCTCCTCGATGAGGGCCGCCCGGGTGGCGAACTCCTCCTCGGAGAAGGTGTCGAAGTCATTGGACTTGGCGTCCGCGGCGAGCAGTTCGCCCAGCCGCTCGGAGGCCTCGCCGCCGGCGGCGAGGGCGGCGACGACGGGCAGGGACTTCTTGCGCTGGCGCAGGTCGCTCCAGGTCTGCTTGCCGGTGGCCTCCGGGTCGCCCCAGATGCCGAGCAGGTCGTCCACGGCCTGGAAGGCGAGCCCGAGGTGGTACCCGTACTCCTCCAGCTTGTCGGCGGTGCGGTCGTCGGCGCCGCCGAGGACGGCGCCGATGGAGACGGCGCAGGCGAGCAGGGCGCCGGTCTTGTTGCCCTCCATCTCCAGGCACTCCTCGACGGTGACCCGCTCGCGGTGCTCGTAGGAGATGTCCTGGGCCTGGCCGTCGATGAGCTTGCGGCTGGCGGTGGTGAGCCTGCGGGTCGCCCGGCCGGCCTCCACGGTGCCGAGCTCCAGCAGGATCTCGTTGGCCAGCGCGAACAGGGCGTCGCCGACGAGGATGGCCTGCGCGGGGCCGTGCACCTTCCACACGGTGTCGCGGTGACGGCGCTGCTCGTCCCCGTCCATGAGGTCGTCGTGCAGCAGCGAGAAGTTGTGGACGAGCTCCACGGCGACGGCGCCGGGGACGCCGACCTCGGGCGCGGCACCCGCGGCCTCGGCGGACAGCAGGGCGAGCGCGGGGCGGACGGCCTTGCCGCCGTCGCCGTCGGCGGGGTTGCCCTGCGCGTCGATCCAGCCGAAGTGGTAGGCGGCCACGGTGTCCATGGGCGCCGCGAGGCGGTCGACGGCCGCGCGCAGTACGGGGGTGGACAGGGTCCGTCCCCGCTCCAGCAGTGCGGACACGTCCGCGGTGTCGACGGCCGGATTACCCGGCGGCACAGTCGGCACGGTCTCTCCTCTTGTTCCGGTACTCACACTCATGCCGCCTCCTGTAGCGGGTGGTCATGGCGGCGGCCGAGGGCGGAGAGCGCGGCGCCCGCGGCGCTGAAACCACTGCGGACGGCCCCCTCCATGGTCGCGGGCCAGCCGGTGGCGGTCCAGGCCCCGGCCAGGTAGAGCCCCGGTGCCTGGGTGCGGGCGCCGGGGCGGAGCCGGCCGACGCCCGGGGTGGGGGCGAACGTGGCCATCCGCTCCCTGGTGACGAAGAAGTCGCGGATACCGGCGCCGCGCGCGGCGGGCAGCAGCCGTTCCAGCTCGGGGAGGTACTTCTCGCGCAGGGCGGCGACGGGCTCGTCGATCTCGTCCTGTGCGGCGGACTGGGAGACGGCGAGGTACTGGCCGCCGCCGGTGAGTCCGGAGGAGTCGGTGCGGTCGAAGACCCACTGCACGGGGGAGCCGAGAGCGGTGAAGAACGGCCGCTTCAGCACCTTGCGGTCGTAGACGACGTGCAGGTTGAGGATGGGCGCGGTGGCGATGTCGAGAAGCCGGTCGGGGTCGTCGAGGGCGCCCTCGGGCAGCAGGCCGTGGGTCTCCTGCTGCGGTACGGCGAGGACGACGGCGTCCGCCGTGATCGTCTCGCCGGGGACGTCGACGGCCCAACGCCCTTCGTCGGTACGGGAGATCCGCTCGGCCTTGGTGCGCAGCGCGGTGCGGACGCCGAGGGCGTCGAGTTCCTTCGCGGCCCGGGTGTCGTGGAGTTCGCCGAGCGGGACATGGGCCCAGCCGATGTCGGCGGCACCGGGCTCGGAGAGGAGGCCGGTCTTGAAGACCATCGCGGCGAGCCCCATGGAGGCCTCCGGGGCGGGGGCGTTGAGGGTGGGGATGCCGACCAGGTCCCAGAGGGCCTCGACGGTCCGCGGGGACTGTCCGTGGCGGCCGAGCCAGGTGGCGAAGTCGATGCCGTCGAGCGCCGGGTCGGCGGGGTCGAGCTTCTTCAGGGCGAGTGCGGCCCGGCCGACGGAGGCCCGCTCGGCGAGGGAGAGGTGCGGGTACGTGGCGAGGCTGCGCGCCAGGTGCAGCGGTACGGGGAGGTTGTCGCGGCGGATCCGGCCGAGCCGGGGGCCGCGGGGGTGCGCGACGTCGAGGACGGGGACGTCGAGGCGGTCCTGGAGGGGAGCCAGCCGGGCGCCGTCGACCCGGTCGAGGAACCAGCGGTAGGCGGTGCAGCAGCGCAGATAGACGTGCTGGCCGTTGTCGACGGTGAGGTCGCCCCGGCGGAAGGAGAAGGCGAGGCCGCCGAGCCGGGGCCGGCCTTCGAGGAGGGTGACGCCGACACCGGCGTCGGCTAGCTGGAGCGCGGCGGTGATCCCGGCGAGCCCGCCGCCGACGACGACGGCGTGGGGCTGCCGGGCGTGCTGCCCGGTCGCTTCGTGGGTCACGCTGCCTCCGTTCGGGTCGTCGCGGGCAGGGACGCCGGAACGGCGCCCGGGGTTGCCCGGTGGGCGGGGGCGCAGGGGCGCATCAGGCACGCCTCCTGACGGTGCGTCGGGCGATGGTGCGGGTGTCGAGGCCGGAGAGCCCGCGGACCGCGACGTACGCCTTCTCGCGTCCGGGCAGCGAGACGCGGCCGCGCAGCACGGCCTCGGGGTCGCGTTCGATCCGGTCGAGGAGGCGGCGGTAGATGCCGGCCATCGCGGCGACGCAGGCGCCGCTGCGCCGGTCGAGCATGGGAAGCAGCCGGTAGCCCTCGGCGAACAGGGCGCGGGCGCGGCGCACTTCGAAGTGGACGAGGCCGGCGAAGTCGGCGCCGGCGGGCGGGGTCTCGCTGTCGAAGCCCTCGCCGCAGCCGAACTTGGCGAGGTCGTCGGCGGGCAGATAGGTCCGCCCGTTCCCGGCGTCCTCGCGTACGTCCCTGAGGATGTTGGTGAGTTGGAGGGCGAGGCCGAGGGTGTCGGCGTACTCGGCGGCGCGCTCGGCGCCCTGGGCGCCGGGCTGGGTGCCGAAGACGCCGAGGGAGAGCCGGCCGATCGCCCCGGCGACGCAGCGGCAGTAGACCTTGAGGTCGTCCCAGGTCTCGTAGGTCGCGTCGTGCACGTCCATGAGGACGCCGTCGATGAGCTCGTCGAGGCCGCCGAGCGGGATCGGGAAGCGGCGGGCCGAGTCGGCGAGGGCGACGGCGACGGGGTCGGTGTCGTCCTCGTCGATCCCGCCGGCGCGGATCCGGTCGAGCAGGGCGCGGGTGGCCTCCAGGCGCTCCTGCTTGGCCTCGGGCGGAAGGGTGCCGTCGCCGATGTCGTCGACGCGCCGGGAGAAGGCGTACAGCGCGGACATCGCCTGGCGCTTCTCGGTCGGCAGCAGCCGGATTCCGTAGGCGAAGTTCCGCGCCTGCTGTCCGGTGACCGCCTCGCAGTAGCTGTAGGCGGCCTGTACCGGCGCGGACGGCTGGGGCTGTGCCTCCACGGTCGCGCTCACCCCTCTCTCCGCGCCCGGAGCAGAACCGCTCCCACCTGGCGCATCAGGCTCGGCTTGGTGGCCTTCGGTGGGCCGGTCAGCACGTCGAATCCGGCGTCGGTGATCGCGTCGAGCGCGGCGAGTCCTCCGGCGGTGAAGCCCGCCAGGAGGAGACGGAGCCGGCCGTGGACGCTGCCGACGAGGGGGGTGCCCGCGTGGAGCAGCTCGCGGGCCCGCTCGGCCTCGAAGGCGATCAGGGCTCGCACGGAGGCTCCGGCGGTGGGCCGGGCGAGGTCGCTCTCGGTGACGTGGAACCGCTTGAGGTCCTCGGTGGGGAGGTAGATCCGGTCGTTGCCGAGGTCCTCGGCGACGTCCTGGAGGTGCTCGACGACCTGGAGGGCGGTGCAGATCTCGTCGGAGCGTCTGATCCGCTCGGGGGTGTCGGTGCCGGTGATCGCGAGGACGAGCCGGCCGACGGGGTTGGCGGAGAGCTCGCAGTAGGCGAGGAGGTCGTCGTACGTCTCGTAGCGCCTGACGAGCTGGTCCTGCCGGTTGGCGGCGATCAGGCCGAGGAAGGGCTCGGGGGTGAGCCCGCACCGCAGCACGGTGGGCCGGAGGCCTCGGAGGAGGGGGTGGCGGGGGGTGCCGTCGAAGACGCGGTGGAGGTCGGCCTCGAAGGCGTCGAGGAAGGCGAGCCGGTCCTCGGCGGTCTCGGGGTCGAGGCCGAGGTGGCGGGCGTCGGCGCCGCCGGGGGCGAGGTCGCCGTCGCCGATGTCGTCGACGAGCCGGGCGAAGCCGTAGACGGCCATGAGGTCGTCGCGCCAGGCCCGGGGCAGGAAGAAGGGTGCCACGGGGAAGTTCTCGTCCGCGGCCTTGCCGAGGGTGGCGCGCGAGGAGGCGTCGGTG
This sequence comes from Streptomyces sp. NPDC017246, assembly GCF_044331325.1. Taxonomy (NCBI): domain Bacteria; kingdom Bacillati; phylum Actinomycetota; class Actinomycetes; order Kitasatosporales; family Streptomycetaceae; genus Streptomyces; species Streptomyces sp. NPDC017246. Next base: position 636,641 of record NZ_JBIRMW010000001.1, read on the forward strand.
CGCGCCTGCCGGGTTTCCGTCACAGGTCACTGCCCGACGGAGGGACGGCGAGACCCTCGTGGAGCTGGAGATTCTGCGTCATGGCCGTCACGTCTCCCGTTCTACACTGCCGATCCAATCCATCCTATTTCGGACACGCCGCCGACCCCTGCCCGTGGAGCCGCCGCCCGGAGGCCCGATGGTCGTGGAGTATCGCCCTACTTGCCGCGAAACAGACCGGTCCAGCTTACGTTGTACGACGGCCGTCGCCATTCCGGGGTACCGGGCGCTCCGGGGGTCACCCATACGAGTCGTCAACCCGCCCGCAACGCAAGGAAGTTCGGCTTCGCGCGGGACTCAGGGGGAACGGGTGCCGGAGACGACCATGGCGAGGGTGGTCTCGACGACGGCGTTCCTGCGCTGGGCGGACAGGCGGCGAAGAGGGCCGTCGAGCAGGAGAAGTGACAATCCGTGCACGGCCGACCACGCCGCGGCGCCGGAGGCGGGCCGCATGCCGGGCCGGGGGGTTCCGGCGCTGGCGAGGGCCTCAAGGGCCTCCCGGAGCAGGGTGAACGCGCGGAGCTCGGGCTCGGGGGTCTGCCGCTCCGGCATCGGCCCGGCGGTGTCGTTCGGGCGGGGCACGCAGAACGCGGCCCGGTAGAGGCCTGGCTGGTCGACGGCGAAGCCGACGTACGCGCGGCAGAGGGCGGTGACCCGGCGCTCCGCGGCGAGCGTGGGGTCGTCGGCGCCGGGCTCGCGCCCGGCGGCCCGCTCCATGGCATCGGCGAGCAGCCGCTGGGCGTGGGTCCTGACGGTGCGGAGGAGTTCGCCCCGTCCGTCGAAGTGCCGGTAGGCGGCGGTGGGCGAGACGCCGACCCGTCGGGCCGCCTCACGCAGGACGACCCGTTCGGGGCCGCCCTCGGTGGCGAGGTCGACGGCGGCGCAGATCAGCGCGTTGCGCAGGTCGCCGTGGTGGTAGGTCTTTCCCCCCGAGATCGCTGCCATGGGCTCATCCTGCCCGATGTTTACCGCAGGAACATTCCAGGTCGTGGCGCGACGCGCAGAAAACGGAACCGCCCCCACCGGAAAGGGTGGGGGCGGTACGGCGGCGCGGGGCACCCGATCAGCGGGCGGTCTCCCGCTCGTACGCCTTGAGGACCTCGTCCGTGGGCCCGTCCATCAGGAGCTGACCCTTCTCCAGCCAGAGCACCCGGTCGCAGGTGTCCCGGATGGACTTGTTGCTGTGGCTCACCAGGAAGACCGTGCCGGCCTCCTTGCGGAGCTCGCGGATGCGCTCCTCGGAGCGGATCTGGAACTTGCGGTCACCGGTCGCCAGCGCCTCGTCGATGAGGAGGACGTCGTGGTTCTTGGCGGCCGCGATGGCGAAGCGGAGCCGGGCGCCCATGCCGGAGGAGTACGTGCGCATGGGCAGGCTGATGAAGTCGCCCTTCTCGTTGATCCCGGAGAAGTCGACGATGCCCTCGTAGCGCGAGCGCACCTCCTCGCGGCTCATGCCCATGGCGAGCCCGCCCAGGATCACGTTGCGCTCACCGGTGAGGTCGTTCATGAGCGCCGCGTTGACGCCCAGGAGCGAGGGCTGGCCGTCCGTGTAGACCATGCCGCTCTCGGTGGGGAGCAGTCCGGCGACGGCGCGGAGCAGCGTGGACTTGCCGGAGCCGTTGGAGCCGATGAGGCCGATGGCCTCGCCCCGGTAGGCGGTGAAGGTGACACCGCGGACCGCGTGGACCTTGCGGACGCCCCGGGTGACCTCGGCCTTGCCGCGGCCGACGATCCGGCTCAGCGCCGCCGTGGCGCTGCCCTTGCCGCCGCCACCGGCGTTGACCCGGTAGACGATGTGGACGTCGTCGCAGATGACGGTGGGAACGTCGGACCGGTTGGTGTTCGTGTCAGCCACGGCCGTACCTCTCCTCGGCCTTCCAGAAGTAGACGAAGCCGCCGATGCCGAAGACCAGGGCCCAGGCCACGGCAGTCATCCAGACGTGGTCCGGCAGGTTGTGCGCGCTGTACCCCTCGATGAGGGCGTAGCGGATCAGGTCCATGTAGACGGCGGCCGGGTTGTACATGAGGATGTCGGCGATCCAGGCCGGCTTGTCGGCGAGCATCACCGGGATCGAGAACATCACGCCGGACGCGTACATCCAGGTGCGCATGACGAACGGCATCAGCTGGGCGAGGTCGGGCGTCTTCGAGCCCATCCTGGCCACGATCATGGCGAGTCCGACGTTGAAGACGAACTGCAGGAACAGCGCCGGGATCACCAGCAGCCAGCGGAGCGAGGGATAGCTGCCGAAGGCGATGGCCACCGCCACGAGCACGATCATCGAGAACAGCAGCTGCTGGAGCTGCTGGAGCGAGAAGGAGATCGGGAGGGTGGCGCGGGGGAAGTGCAGGGCCCGGACCAGTCCGAGGTTGCCCGCGATCGCCCGGACGCCCGCCATGACGGAGCTCTGGGTGAAGGTGAACACGAAGATGCCGGTCACCAGGAAGGGGATGTAGACGTCCTTGGACATCCCCTGCCCGGCGCCCAGGATCAGCCCGAAGATCAGGTAGTAGACCAGGGCGTTCAGCAGCGGCGTCGCCACCTGCCACACCTGGCCCAGCTTCGCCTGGCTGTACTGGGCGGTCAGCTTCGCCGAGGAGAAGGCCAGGATGAAGTGGCGGCGGCTCCACAGCTCACGGACGTACTCGAACAGTCCGGGCCTGGCACCGCTGACCGAGAGGCCGTACTTCGCGGCCAGCGCGGCCGGCGTCAGGCCCTCGTCGACGGACGGGGGCGCGCTCGTCGCGACCGCCCCGCCCTGCTGTGTGTCACTCACAAGTCGAAACTTTCGTGTTCAAGATGCGCGGCACGTCGGTACCACGATGTCAGACGACCGGGGGGCGACCCAGCCGGGTCAGCCGCCACACCGTACGCCACCTCATGGGGCGGCGCGGTCCGCAGGGGGTCGTCCAGCCTGCGCGGAATCCGCCGAACCACGCCTTCAGTGCGGGGAGCGAGGGCCGACGGGCCAGGGTGAGCAGGAGCCAGACGCCGAGATACACCGGCACCAGGGGCGCGGGCAGATTGCGGCGTGCCAGCCAGACTCGGTTGCGGGCCACGTTGAAGTGGTACGAGGCGTGCCGGGAGGGTGCTGTGGTGGGGTGCAACAGCACCATGTCCGAACGGTAGTCGATCATCCAGTCGGCGTCGAGCGCGCGCCAGGCGAGGTCGGTCTCCTCGTGCGCGTAGAAGAACTCGCCCGGCAGATCGCCCACTTCGGCGAACACCTTGGTGCGGACGGCGTTGGCGCCGCCGAGGAAGGTGGTCACCCGCGAGGAGCGCATCGGGTCGGAGGCGCGCAGCCGCGGCACGTGCCGGCGCTGGGTGGCCCCGGTCTCCGGGTCGGCGATCCGGAAGGTGATGATGCCGAGGCGCGGATCGGCGGTGAACGCCTGCCGGACCAGTTCGGCGGTGTCCGCGTGGGCGAGCAGCCCGTCGTCGTCCAGGAAGAGCAGGACGTCGACGTCGGTGCCGCCGGGACCGAAGGCCTCGATGCCGACGTTCCGGCCGGCGGGGATGCCGACGTTCTCGGGCAGGTCGACGGTCCGCACCCCGTCGGGCACCCCGGTGACCGGGGTGCCCTGTCCCACGACGACGACCTCGACGGGGTCGCCCTCCTGCTTGGCGACCGAGTCGATCAGCGCCCGCAGGTCGTCGGGGCGGTTGCCCATCGTGATGACGACGGCTCCCACCTTGAGCGGCGTACTCACGGCCGGCCTCACTTCAGCCTGCTGGAGACCATGATCGACACCAGGTGCAGCACGGTCTGGAGCAGCGCGATGCCGGCCAGGACGGCGACACCGAGACGGGTGAAGAACAGATCGCCCCGGACCTGGTCCGCGATCGCCAGGACGATGATCAGCAGCGAGGCCTCGATGCCGAGGACCAGCCGGTGGAACTTCAGCGCGCCGGCGGCCCTGCGGGCCAGCGCCATGCCGGAGGAGCGCGGCTCGGAGGCGGCCTCCTTGACCGGCGGCAGACCGCCCTGGTGCCGGGCGACGCCGACGAGGTCGGTCTCGGCCTTGATCAGGATGGCGCCGAGGGCGGCCAGGGTGCCGAGGAAGGCCCACAGCCAGTCGATCCGGCCCGAGCCCCACAGGTCGGCGGCCCGCAGACCGAAGCCGACGAGCACGGCCGCGTCGCAGAGGTACGCGCCGACCCGGTCCAGATACACACCGGCCAGCGAGAACTGCTTCTTCCAGCGGGCCACCTCGCCGTCGACACAGTCGAGCAGCAGGTAGAGCTGGACCATGAGCGCGCCGAGCAGCGCCCCGGGGATCCCGGGGATCAGCAGGGCCGGTGCCGCGAGGACGCCCGCGAGGGTCATCACGTACGTGAGCTGGTTCGGCGTGATCCTGGTGCCGACGAGCTGCCGGGTGATCCTGAGCGAGATCTCCCGCATGTACATGCGGCCGCCCCAGTGCTCCCCGCTGCGCCGGTCCTTCACACCCGGGGGGTGAACGACCGGGCGGAGCTCAGCTACGGATGGCTTTGGCATAGTCGGCGTACGCGTCCCTGATCTCGTCGTCGGACAGGTCGAGGTGTTCGAGGATGGTGAAACGGCCCGGCCGGGTCTGCGGGGCGAACGACACCGCCTGGACGAACTCGTCCACGGTGAAGCCCATCTCCTCCGGCAGGACCGGCAGCCCGTGCCGGCGCAGGGTCTCGACCATCTGGGCGGAGCCCTCGTGGGCGCCGCGCAGGTGCATGGCGAAGGCCGCACCGAGACCGCACTGCTCGCCGTGGCTGGCGGCGCGGGCCGGGAAGAGCAGGTCGAAGGCGTGGCTGATCTCGTGGCAGGCGCCCGAGGAGGGGCGGCTGTCGCCGCTGATCGACATGGCGATGCCGGACATCACCAGACCCTCGGAGAGGGTGACGAGGAAGTCGTCGTCGCCGACGCCGCCGGGGTGGCGGAGCACGGCCTCACCGGCGCTGCGGGCCATGGCGGCCGCGAGGCCGTCGACGGGCTCCCCGGTCACCTGGTGCGAGAGCTCCCAGTCCGCGATGGCGGAGAGGTTGGAGATCGCGTCGCCGATGCCGGACCGCACGAAGCGGACCGGGGCGTCCCTGATCACGTCCAGGTCGACGACGAGGGCGATCGGGGTGGGCACACCGTACGAACCCCGGCCGTTGTCGTTGTCCAGGGTCGAGATCGGGGAGCAGATCCCGTCGTGCGACAGATTGGTGGCGATGGCCACCAGCGGCAGCCCGACCCGGGCCGCCGCGTACTTCGTCACGTCGATGATCTTGCCGCCGCCGAGGGCGACCACGGCGTCGTACCGCTTGCCGCGCATGGCGTCGGCGAGCTTCACGGCCTCGTCGATGGTGCCGCCGGCGACCGGGTACCAGTCGGCGCCGGGCAGCTCGGGGGCGAAGTGGTCACGCAGCTTGAGGCCCGAGCCGCCGCTGATGGCGACGGCGATCTTGCCGTTGCTGGAGATCCGCTGGTCCGCGAGGAGCGTGGACAGATCGTCCAGCGCTCCCCGGCGGATGTCGACGACGACCGGCGAGGGGATCAGCCGGGTCAGTACTGGCACGCGATCTCCCGGCCCTTCGCGAGGTCCTCGTGGTTGTCGATCTCGACCCACTTGACGTCGCCGATGGGCTCGACGTCGACGGTGAAGCCGCGGTTGACGAGCTCCTGGTAGCCGTCCTCGTAGTACAGGTCGGGGTCGCGCTCGAAGGTGGCCTTGAGGGCGTCGGCGAGTTCCTCGGCGGCCTCGGCCTCGATGAGGGTGACACCGATGTACTCGCCGGTGGCGGTGGCCGGGTCCATCAGCTTGGTGATGCGCTGGACGCCCTTGCCCTCGGCGGTGATGACCTTCATCTCCTCGTCGGCGAGGCTCTTCACCGTGTCGAGGGCGAGGATGATCTTCTTGCCGTCGCCGCGGGCAGCGAGCAGGGTCTTCTCGACGGAGACCGGGTGGACCGTGTCGCCGTTGGCGAGGATCACACCGCGCTTGAGGACCTCACGGGCGCACCACAGGGAGTAGGCGTTGTTCCACTCCTCGGCCTTGTCGTTGTCGACGAGGGTGAGCTTGACCCCGTACTTCGCCTCCAGGGCCTCCTTGCGGTCGTAGACGGCCTCCTTGCGGTAGCCGACGACGATCGCGACCTCGGTGAGGCCGATCTCGGCGAAGTTCTTCAGCGTGAGGTCGAGGACCGTGGTCTCGCCGTCGACCGGCACGAGGGCCTTCGGAAGGGTGTCGGTGTAGGGGCGCAGACGCCGTCCGGCACCGGCTGCCAGTACGAGACCGATCATGCTGTTTCTCCTTCGTCGTGAACGGCGGGTGCTCCGGAGGAGACCCAGAAGCGGACGGACTCCACGAGCACCACGAGCGCGACGGCCACCGCGAGAGCGGTGAGTGCCAGGGTGAAGTCGTCGCCGCGGTCCGCCAGCAGGGCGGCGAGGACGGTCACCAGGAGCGTGCGCCCCTCGTGTCCGCCGGTGACGCGCACCAGCCAGGCGGGCGGCGCGCCGGTGCCCCCGCGAATGCGGTACACCGTGTCGTAGTGATGGTAGGCGACGGCCGCGACCAGCCCGAACGCCGCCGGGAGGGCGTGCGCCGAGTCGGAGCGGGCGGCCAGCACGAGGACGGTGGTGTACTCGGCGGCGCGGAAGAGCGGGGGGACGAGCCAGTCGAGGGCGCCCTTGAGGGGGCGGGCGACGGCCGCGCCGGCGAACACCGCGTAGAAGACCGCGACGATCACGATCTGGCGGTCGCCGAAGGGCCGGGCGAGGACCGTGGCGAGGAGCGCGCCGGTGGCGACGGCCGCGAGCACGACGCCGGGGGCGCGCAGGCCGGTACGGCCGATGACGCGGGCGACGATCCCGGCGAGCGGGCCGGAGTCCGCGAGGTCCGCCAGGGCCCGGGCGGCCCGGTCGGTGCGCTTCGCCCTGCGGGTCAGGGACCGCAGGACGCGGCCGGCCGTGGTGTAGCAGGCACCGAAGGCGCAGCCGACGATCAGCGCCCAGAAGACGATCCGGGGGGTGGTGAAGGCGGTGAGGACCGCGATCATCGCCCAGCGCTCGCCGATCGGCAGGATGATCATGCGGCGGGCCCAGACGGTCCAGCCGAGGCCGTCGAGCCGGTCGGAGAGGGCCGCGGTGGGGCTCGTGTTGGCGGTGGCGTCGTGGTTGGCCTCGTTGAACGAGAAGTCCACGACGTGCCGGCAGGTCATGAGGACCATCGAGCCGAGGGCCAGGGCCCAGACGTCGTCGCCGTTGCGGGCGGCGCCGAGGGCGAGGCCCGCGTAGAAGGCGTACTCCTTGGCGCGGTCGAAGGTGGCGTCCAGCCAGGCGCCCATCGTCGAGTACTTCAGCGCGTACCGCGCGAGCTGTCCGTCGGTGCAGTCGAGGACGAAGGAGACGAGGAGGAGGACGCCGGCGGCGACGTAGCCGCCGCGCTCGCCGGTCGCCGCGCAGCCGGCCGCGACCAGGGCGGTGAGCAGCGACGCGGTGGTGACCTGGTTGGGGGTCAGTCCGCGGCGGGCGCACCAGCGGGCGATGTAGCGGGAGTACGGGCTGATGAAGAAGGTGGTGAAGAAGCCGTCGTGGGCCTTGACCGCCGACCGCAGGCGTACGGCCTCGTCGTCGACGGCGTCCACGGCGGCGCGGGCCTCGTGGCGGGCCTCGGCGTCGGCGGGGACGGTGGCGACGAGGGTGCCGAGCTGGGGCCGGTGCACGGTGACGCCGTCGGCGTCGAGGGCGTCGGCCAGCGTGCCGGTGAGGTCGTCGGTGCCGGAGGCGCCCGCGGTGGTCAGGGCCCGGGCGAGCGCGGGGCGGGCCCCGCTCTGCGCGGTGAGCGCGCCGGGGGCGGCGGCGGCGGGGAACCGGGGGTCGGTGAGGGCGAGGCGGAGCGCGTGCACATGGCCGACGAACCGGGGGTCGACGAGCGCGACGCGTTCACCCGCCGGGACGGCGGCCAGCAGGGCGCCGGTCTCGTCGGCGCCGGAGGCGGCCTTGACGTCGAAACCGAGCGACCGCAGATCTCCGTCGAGCGAGGATCCGGGTGCCGGCGGGCCGGTGAGGATGGCGGTCGACAGACGAACTCACTCCTTGGAGCTGACGGAGGGGCCGGCGGGACCCATGGCGGCCCCGGGCGCGGCGGTGCGGCCCGGCACGGGGCGGCGACACGTCGGCTGAGGCTATCGGATGAACAGAAGCGTGAGTTCACCGAGGCTTCGCGGGCAGGACTCCCCCGGGCTCACCCGTGTCCTCACGGGTGCGCCGCGTCCTGCGGAGATCATCATGGGCGATCGGTGGCCCGCCTCACAAACCACGGTCCCCGCCCGCCGTGGGGGCCTCGGGAGCCGCCCTCGCGCCATGGCCGGTCCTGATCGGATCGTCGCAGGTCAGAGCATATGACAACGGTGTTCAGTACCGTGTTGCACATACCCCCCACCCGTAGTTGACTTGCTCATCGGGGCACCTGCGCACACACGATCTGGAGGCCACGTCATGGGGGCTGGACACGACCACGGGCACAGCCACGGCGGCCCGCCGCCGACGGGCACCGCCGGGGCCGCGTACAAGAACCGACTGCGGATCGCGCTCGGCATCACGCTCTCCGTGATGGTGATCGAGATCATCGGCGGACTGCTCGCCGACTCGCTCGCGCTGATCGCCGACGCGGCGCACATGGCGACCGACGCGGTCGGCCTGGCGATGGCCCTGCTCGCGATCCACTTCGCCAACCGGCCTCCCTCGGGAAACCGGACCTTCGGGTTCGCGCGGGCCGAGATCCTGGCGGCGCTCGCCAACTGTCTGCTGCTCCTCGTCGTCGGCGGCTATGTGCTGTACGAGGCGGTCCAGCGCTTCATGGAGCCGGCCGAGACCAAGGGCGGCCTCACCATCGTCTTCGCGGTGATCGGTCTGGTCGCCAACGTGATCTCGCTGTCGCTGCTCATGCGGGGCCAGAAGGACAGCCTCAATGTGCGCGGGGCGTACCTGGAGGTGCTCGCCGACGCCCTGGGCTCGGTCACCGTGATCGTCGCGGCCACGGTCATCCTGCTCACCGGCTGGCAGTACGCCGACCCGATCGCCTCGATCGCGATCGGTCTGATGATCGTCCCCCGCACGGTCAAGCTGCTGCGCGAGACCCTGGACGTCCTTCTGGAGGCGGCCCCCAAGGGCGTCGACATGGCGGAGGTGCGGGCCCACATCCTGGCCCTGCCGGGCGTCGAGGACGTCCACGACCTCCACGCCTGGACGATCACCTCGGGGATGCCGGTGCTCTCCGCGCACGTCGTCGTGGACCAGGGCGCGCTGGACTCGGTCGGGCACGAGAAGATGCTGCACTCCCTCCAGGGATGCCTGGGCTCCCACTTCGACGTGGAGCACTGCACCTTCCAGCTGGAGCCGGTCGGGCACGCGGAGCACGAGGCGAAGCTCTGCCTGTGAGGCCGGCGCCCGCCTGTTAGTCTTTTCGCACGAACGTGTGGAGAGAGGAGCTGAGGTTGATGACCGTCGCGATGGAGGCTGCCGCGAGCGGCAGCACCCGGTCCTTCCTCAGCTTCCGGGTCTCCGGCTGACCTGATCCCGGTTCCCACCGGTCCGTCACGTCGTCGGCCGGGGCCCTCTCACAAAGGGTTTCCCACGTTGTCCGACAACGCTCTGCACGACTCCTTCTTCGCCCTGCACCACGGTCTTCCGCGGCAGGGTCCCGGTTCCGACGCCACCACCCGTCGGCTTCTCGCGCTCTGCGGGCGGCTTCCCGAGCGTCCGCGGGTGCTCGACCTGGGCTGCGGCCCCGGCCGTTCCGCGCTGCTCCTGGCCGCCGAGGCGGGCGCCGAGGTGACCGCCGTCGACACCCACGAGCCGTTCCTCGCCGAACTGCGCGAGGCCGCGGCCGCCCGTGGGCTGGACGGCTCGATCCGCACCCTCCGCGCCGACATGGGCGCACTGCCGTTCCCCGACGGCTCCTTCGACCTGGTCTGGGCCGAGAGCTCGGTCTTCGTCCTGGGCTTCGACCGGGCGCTCGCCGAGTGGCGCAGGCTGCCGGCCCCCGGCGGCGCCCTGGTGCTCACCGAGTGCGTCTGGACCACCGGGGAGCCGGGCCCGGTGGCCCGTGCCTTCTGGGAGGAGCACTATCCGCTCCGTACCGTCACCGGGAACGCGGCGGCGGCGGTCGCCGCCGACTATCACGTCCTGGGGACGGTCACGCAGCCCGACAGCGACTGGGACGAGTACTACGTCCCGCTCGCCGCGCACGCCGAGGCGGCGGACACCACCGTCCCCGGCATGGCCGAGGCGGTGGCCGGGGCCCGGGCCGAGATCGCTCTGCGGCGCGAGCACGGTTCCGACTACGGGTACGCGGGATTCGTCCTGCGGCCCGCCGATCCCCGCTGGCACACCCGGCCGGAGGCCGCCGACGAGGCGGGGGCCGTCCGTCCGCTGGTGGCGGCCGCCTTCGGGTCGGACGCGGAGGCCGATCTGGTCGACGCGCTCCGGCGGGACCCCGACGCCTGGCTCCCGGGCCTGTCGTACGTGGCCGAGGCCCCCGACGGCTCGGTCGCGGCGCACGCCCTGATCACCCGCTGCCGGGTGGGGGACGCCCCCGCGGCGGCGCTCGCTCCGGTCGCGGTGGCACCCGAGTACCAGCGGACGGGGGCCGGGCAGGCCGTCGTCCGAGCGGTGCTCGACGCGGCACGGCTGCGGGGCGAGTCGCTCGTCCTGGTCCTGGGCCATCCGGAGTACTACCCGAAGTTCGGGTTCGTACGTGCGTCTGAGTATGGAATCAAGCCAGGTTTCGAGGTGCCGGACGAGGCGATGATGGCGCTCGTCCTCGACGACTCCGTACCCGTTCCCGCGGGGACGATCGCCTATCCGGCGGCTTTCGGGGTCTAGTCGCCCCGAGCCGCCCCTCCGCTCCTGCCGCGCCGGTTGTACTCCGGTGCGGTGGGAGCGGCCACGTCCGGCCGCCGAAGTACGGACAAGCCGCTTTTGTACGGCAGACTGAGGTGGCCCCACCGGGGCGAGGACCGAAGCGAAGGATGGGTATGCCGACCACACCAGCCACCGCGGCTCAGATCTCGCCGGAGATCATGTCGAACGGTGTCCAGCCGTCCGGAGCCCCGGCGCCGATCATGCTCGAACTGGTCGACGAGGACGGGACGACCATCGGTACGGCGGAGAAGCTCGCCGCCCACCAGGCGCCCGGCCAGCTGCACCGCGCCTTCTCCGTCTTCCTCTTCGACGAGTCGGGCCGGCTGCTGCTCCAGCGCCGGGCGCTCGGCAAGTACCACTCCCCCGGTGTCTGGTCCAACACCTGCTGCGGCCACCCCTACCCGGGCGAGGCGCCGTTCGCCGCCGCCGCCCGGCGGACCTTCGAGGAGCTCGGTGTCTCGCCCACGCTGCTCGCCGAGGCGGGCACCGTCCGCTACAACCACCCGGACCCGGCCTCGGGCCTGGTGGAGCAGGAGTTCAACCATCTCTTCGTCGGCCTGGTGCAGGCCGAGCCGCGGCCCGACCCGGAGGAGATCGAGGACACCGCGTTCGTGACCGCGGCCGAGCTGGCCGAGCGCCATGCCGCCGCGCCCTTCTCCGCCTGGTTCATGACGGTGCTGGACGCGGCGCGTCCGGCGGTCAGGGAACTGACGGGTCCGTCCGGGGGCTGGTGACCATCGGCTGGTGCGCCGCCGCTCCCGGCCCCGGTGCCATCGGGGTCAGGGGCATGGCCGCCCAGATGATCTTGCCGCCGCCCGCGGTGTGCTCGACGTCGCAGGCGCCGCCGGCCTCCTGGGCGATCTCGCGGACCAGGAGCAGCCCGCGGCCGCCGGTCTGGCCGTAGTCCGCCTCCAGGGCCTTGGGGCGGTACGGGTGGTTGTCCTCGACCGACACCCGGATCCACTCGGGGCCGATCGCCACCTCCACCGCTATCTCCGGGGACAGCAGCGCCGCGTGCCGCACGGCGTTGGTGACCAGCTCGGAGACGATCAGCAGCAGGCCGTCCATGATCTCCTCGTGGAGGGGGACGCCCTGGCGGACCAACAGGTCCCGTACGGCGTGCCGCGCCTGCGGGACGGAGACGTCGACCGCGGCAGCGGTGAAGCGCCAGACTCCTTCGTAGGAAGGTTGCCGGGCGGGGCCACCTCCGTGGGTCTCCACGGTACGGTTCCCACCCTCGTGCTCGATTCTCGCCACGGATCGAGTCTTGGCAATTCGCGTGGGCGTACCGACCTACTGACCAGAAGTCGACACTTATCGGCTGCCTTCTGATCGGGTGAGTATGCCGATGTCAGTTGTTCGACTGATCGGGCGCGCTTTCTGACGGCTCCGGTGGCGCGCTGGACACCGGTGCCGGGGTCACCATACTGACGATGCGCCGCCCGCCCACCCCGATCGCGATCAGGCCGAGGCCGTCGAAGAGCAGGGCCAGCGAGAAGAAGACCCCCAGAACGTACCGGCTGCTGTCCGGCCAGTCGAACAGGACGAGCAGACCGAGCAGCAGGCCGAAGGCCCCCTGGAGGAGCGTCCAGCCGAACTGCGGCCCTCGCACCACCACACTGCCGACCAGCCGGAAGAGACCGCCGGTCAGGAACAGCAGGGCGGCGAACATCGTCAGCGCCTCCGCCGAACCGTGCGGGTGACGGATCACCACCACACCCGCGGCGATGTTCAGGGCGGCGACCACCGCGGCGAGCCAGAAGTAACTGGTGCCCCGCGACTGGATCGCCTGGAGCAGCCCCACGGCCCCGCCGATCAGCAGCAGCCAGCCGAAGAGCAGCATCGAGGTCAGAGTGGCGAGGCCCGTGTAGATCAGCCCGACGATGCCCCCGAGGACGAGCAGGACGCCGAGCACGGCGAGCCAGCCGAAGCTCCGGTTGAGCCGCTTCCCCTCGCGCGCCATCTCCCGGACGGGGTCCTCCGATGCCGGGTCCGGGGCCCCGTGCGTCCCGTGGGCGTCATCGGCCATGCGGTGCCTCCTCGTGGCGGCCCCTTCCTGATCGTACGTTCGGGTGGGGCGGATAGCATCCGGCCCATGGATCCGCAGCTGAAGGCCGACGTCGCGGACGGGATCGCCACCGTCGTCATCGCCAACCCCGCCAAGCGCAACGCGATGAGCGCGGGCATGTGGCGCGCGCTGCCCGGCGTGCTGGACCGGCTCGCCGCCGACCCCGCGGTGCGGGTCCTGGTCCTGACAGGCGAGGGCGACACCTTCTGCGCCGGCGCCGACATCTCGGCGCTCCGGGAGCCCGGGGACGAGCAGCAGACCCTCGCGGTACGGGCCGAGGAGGCGCTCGCGGCCTTCCCCAGGCCGACCCTGGCGGCCGTCCGGGGCTTCTGCGTCGGAGGCGGCAGCCAGCTCGCCGCCGCCTGCGACCTGCGGTTCGCCGAGGAGGGCGCCCGCTTCGGGATCACCCCGTCCAAGCTCGGCATCGTCTACCCGTCGTCGTCGACCCGCAGGCTCACCGCCCTGGTGGGTCCGTCGACCGCCAAGTACCTGTTGTTCTCGGGCGAGCTGATCGACGGGGACCGGGCGCTGCGGACCGGGTTCGTGGACGAGCTCCACCCGGTGGGTGGGCTGGACAAGCGGGTGGCCGAGTTCGCCCGCGTGCTGGCCTCGCGCTCGCTGCTGACCCAGGCCGCGGCCAAGGAGTTCGCCGACGGGCGGCTGGACCGGGACGCCCACTGGGCGGAGCAGGCGCGCGGCAGCGGCGACACCGCGGAGGGTGTCGCCGCCTTCCTGGAACGCCGGGCGCCCCGCTTCACGTACGGGAGCTGAGGCCCGGAGCGCCCCCGCTCAGCGCCCCTGGGGGAGGTCCTCCGTCCTCACGCCCCGCCACCGCGCGACGATCTCGGCCGGGGCCTTCTCCGGCGAGCCCGCGTCGTACGGCGGTTGCGGGTCGTACTCGGTGAGCAGCTGGACGGACTGGGCCAGTTCGGCCCCGCCGATGCGGCCGAGCAGGTGCAGGGCCATGTCGATGCCGGAGGAGACACCGGCGGCGGTGACGTACTTGCCGTCGAAGACGACCCGCTCGGCGGTGGGTTCGATGCCCAGCGCCCTGAGCTCGTCGAAGGCGAGCCAGTGGGTGGTGGCGCGGCGGCCGTCGAGGACTCCGGCACCGGCCAGGATCAGGGAGCCGGTGCAGACAGAGGTGGTCCAGGTGCTGGTCTCGTCGGCGGTGCGGAGCCAGGCCCGGATCTCCGGGTCGTTCATGGCCTTCCGGGCGTCGGGTCCGCCGGGGACGAGGACGATGTCCGGGCGAGGGACCTCGGCGAGGGTCCTGTCGGCGACGAGGGCGAGGCTGCCCTGGTCGTTGCGGACGGGTCCGGCTTGCGTGGCCACGAAGACGGTCTCGGCCCCGGGGATGCGGGCGAGGAGCTCGTACGGTCCGACGGCGTCGAGCGTGGTGAAGCCCTCGTAGATCAGGACGGCGATCTGCACGGTGATTCCTTAGGGATGGCGGGTGCGTGGGCGGCCGACCGGTGCGTGGTCGGGCCGTGGTCGGTTCACGGGTGCGTGGAACCGACGGCGGTAGTCGGCGGGCGCGGTGCCGAGGGCCTTGGTGAAGGCGCGGCGCATCGCCTCGGGGGTGCCGTAGCCCGCGGCGCGGGCGACCTCCTCGACCCCGCGCGAGGTCTCCTCCAGGAGGCGGCGGGCGTGTTCGAGCCGGACCCGGTCGACGTAGCGGCCGGGGGTGGTGCCGGTCTCCGCCCGGAAGGCGCGGGCGAAGTGGCGGGGCGAGAGCCGGGCGCGGGCGGCGAGGGCCTCGACGGAGAGGTCCCCCTCGGGATGTTCGGTGATCCACTGCTGGAGGTCGCGCAGCGGCTCCCGGCGTGCGGTCTGGGCGGCCAGCTGGGCACTGAACTGGGCCTGGTTGCCGGGCCGGCGCAGAAAGACGACCAGGTGGCGGGCGACGGTGAGGGCCACGTCCCGGCCGAGGTCCTCCTCGACCAGGGCGAGGGCCAGGTCGATGCCGGCGGTGACCCCGGCGGAGGTGGAGATCCGTCCGTCGCGGACGAAGATGGGGTCCGGTTCGACCTCGACCTCGGGGTAGCAGCGGGCGAGATGGTCGCAGGCGACCCAGTGGGTGGTCGCCCGGTGTCCGTCGAGGAGGCCGGCCTCGGCGAGGAGCAGCGCCCCCGTGCAGACGGAGACCAGACGCCCCGCGGTGGGGGCGTGGGTGCGCAGCCAGTCGACCAGGGCGGGGGCGGGCCGCCTGGTGCCCTCGCCGCCGGGGACGACGAGGGTGTGCGGGGCTCCGTCGGCGACCGCCTCGGCGAGGGTGGTGTCGGGGAGCAGGCGGAGCCCGCTGTGCGTACGGACCGGGCCGCCGTCCAGGGAGGCGGTGCGGATCGTGTACGCGGACGGGTGCCCGGCGGCTCGGCCGGCACCGGCGAACACCTCGAAGGGGCCGGTGACGTCGAGGCTCTGCACGCCGTCGAAGAGGACGACGAGTACGGATCGCTGCGTCATGGCTCCATCCTCGGAGGCCGCCGGGACGGCCGCAATGACGCCGACCCCACCTTTCCTGCCCTCCCGCACCGGCCGGCCCGACGGGTCGCGAGGGCCTGGGCGGCTCCGGGCGGGTCGCGACGGTCCCGGCTGTTCCCGGGTCGCGACGGTCCCGGCTGTTCCCGTCGTACCGACCAGTCGGTAACCTTCGGGTATGACGACTGCTCTGCCGCCGCGCGCGGGACGCCGCTGCCACAACGCCCTCAACCCGATGCACTCCACGCTCTACTTCTCCCCCGACCTCGACCGCGAGTTCGGCGCGCTGGGCTTCACCGACCAGAGCGCGATGCGGCTCGCCGCGCGCAGCGCCCCACTCGGCGCGGTCGGCCCCGGCACCGTCGCCGCGACCTTCTACAACTACAACCACGAGCTGCTCGCCCGGCACCTCCCCGCCGTCTGGGACACCGTCTCCCCCGCCGAGGTCCTGGAGGCGCGGCTGCGCACCGCCGACGCGACCCTGCGCCGTCTGCTCGGCGAGGAGACCGTCGCCTCCCCGGAGATGGCCGAGGCCGCGGAGCTCGCCCTGCGCGCCACCGAGGCCTGCACCCGGCACGCCCGGCCGCTGTACTCCGCCAACGCCGACCTGCCGGTGCCCGAGGAGCCCCACCTCGCCTACTGGTACGCCGCCACCCTGCTGCGCGAGCACCGGGGCGACGGGCACCTCGCGGCCCTGCTCTCCGCCGGACTCGACCCCGTCGAGGCCCTCGCCTCCCACACCGCCACCGGCAAGGGCATGTCCCCGCGCTGGGTCCTCGGCTCCCGCGGCTGGCGGCGCGCCGACTGGGAGGCGGCGGCGGAGCGGCTGCGCGGACGGGGTCTGACCGACGCCGACGGCGAGCTCACCGAGGCGGGTACGGCCCTCCGCGCCGAGCTGGAGGACCACACCGACCGCCTCGACGCCGCTCCCTACGAGCACCTCGGCGCGGCCGGGGTCGAGCGGCTCACCGAGCTGGGGCGCGGCTTCCTCGTCACGGCCGCCGGCGCGGGCGCGTTCCCGGCGGATCTCGTCGGCAAGGGGTGACCGCGGGGCGCCCGTCGGCCCTCCGGGACGCGCGCGGGAAGGGTCGGTTGCCGCGTACGGGTGACCGACCCGGCACAATGCACTCGCAAGCTTGAGGCACGAGAAGGCGAGTCGGGACACCGTGACGACGTCCATCGAAGCAAGGATCGCCGAGGAACTCGGCGTACGCGAGCGACAGGTGAAGGCAGCCGTCGAGCTGCTCGACGGCGGTTCGACCGTGCCGTTCATCGCGCGCTACCGCAAGGAAGCGACGGAGATGCTCGACGACGCGCAGCTGCGCACGCTCGAGGAGCGGCTGCGCTATCTGCGCGAGCTGGAGGACCGCCGGTCGGCGATCCTCGACTCGGTACGCGAGCAGGGCAAGCTGACCGGGGAGCTGGAGGCCCGCATCCGGGCGGCCGACACCAAGGCGCGCCTGGAGGACATCTACCTGCCCTTCAAGCCGAAGCGCCGGACGAAGGCGCAGATCGCCCGCGAGGCCGGTCTCGAACCGCTGGCGGAGGGGCTGCTCACCGACCCGTCGGTGGAGCCGGCGGCCGCCGCCGCGGCCTTCGTGGACGCGGACAAGGGTGTCGCGGACGCCGCCGCGGCCCTGGAGGGCGCGCGGGCGATCCTCGCCGAGAAGTTCTCCGAGGACGCCGACCTCATCGGCGAGCTGCGTGAGCGCATGTGGGGCCGCGGCCGGCTGGTGGCGAAGGTCCGGGACGGTCGGGAGGAGGCGGGAGCGAAGTTCGCCGACTACTTCGACTTCACCGAGCCCTTCACCGCCCTGCCCTCGCACCGGGTGCTCGCCATGCTGCGCGGCGAGAAGGAGGACGTGCTCAGCCTGGACCTGGAGCCGGAGGAGCCTTCCGAGACCCCCGGGCCCTCCTCGTACGAGGGGATCGTCGCGGGCCGTTTCGGGGTCGCCGACCGGGGTCGCCCGGGTGACAAGTGGCTTCAGGACACGGTCCGCTGGTCGTGGCGGACCCGCATCCTGGTGCACCTCGGGATCGATCTGCGGCTGCGGCTGCGGACGGCCGCCGAGGACGAGGCGGTACGGGTCTTCGCGACGAACCTGCGTGATCTGCTGCTGGCCGGCACGCGGGCGACGCTCGGCCTCGACCCCGGCTTCCGTACGGGGGTGAAGGTCGCCGTGGTCGACGCGACCGGCAAGGTCGTCGCCACCGACACGATCTACCCGCACGTCCCCGCCAACAAGTGGGACCAGGCGCTGGACAGGCTGTCGCGGCTCGCGAAGGAGCACGCGGTCGAGCTGATCGCGATCGGCAACGGCACGGCCTCCCGCGAGACCGACAAGCTGGCGACCGAACTCCTCGCCAAGCACCCCGAGCTGAATCTGACGAAGGTGATGGTCTCGGAGGCCGGCGCCTCGGTGTACTCGGCCTCGGCCTTCGCCTCGCAGGAACTCCCGGGCCTCGACGTGTCGCTGCGCGGCGCGGTCTCCATCGCCCGCCGGCTCCAGGACCCGCTCGCCGAGCTGGTGAAGATCGACCCGAAGTCCATCGGCGTCGGCCAGTACCAGCACGACCTGGCCGAGGTGAAGCTCTCGCGCTCCCTCGACGCGGTCGTCGAGGACTGTGTCAACGGTGTCGGCGTCGACGTCAACACCGCCTCCGCACCGCTCCTCTCGCGCGTCTCCGGCATCAGCTCGGGCCTCGCGGAGAACATCGTCGCGCACCGGGACACCAACGGCCCCTTCCGCTCCCGCCGGGCGCTCAAGGACGTGGCCAGGCTCGGCCCGAAGGCGTACGAGCAGTGCGCGGGCTTCCTGCGCATCCGGGGCGGCGACGACCCGCTCGACTCCTCGTCGGTGCACCCGGAGGCGTACCCGGTGGTCCGCCGGATGGTGAAGGCGACGGGCGGCGAGGTGGCGGCGCTCATCGGCGACACGGGCACGCTGCGCTCGCTGCGGGCGGACGACTTCGTCGACGAGACCTTCGGTCTGCCGACGGTGACGGACATCCTGCGCGAGCTGGAGAAGCCGGGCCGCGACCCGCGTCCGGCGTTCCGGACGGCCACCTTCAAGGACGGGGTCGAGAAGATCGGCGACCTGGCGTCCGGCATGGTCCTGGAGGGGGTCGTCACCAATGTGGCCGCCTTCGGGGCGTTCGTGGACATCGGTGTGCACCAGGACGGTCTGGTGCACGTCTCGGCGATGTCGAAGAACTTCGTCAAGGATCCGCGCGACGTGGTGAAGTCCGGCGACGTGGTGAAGGTGAAGGTCCTCGACGTGGACATCCCGCGCAAGCGGATCTCGCTGACGCTGCGGCTCGACGACGAGCCGGGCGCGGACGCCCAGGGCGGTGCGCCCAAGCGTGAGCGGGGCGAGCGCGGGGACCGGGGCGAGCGCTCCGGCCGGCCGCCGCAGCAGCGGCAGGGCGGTGGCCGCAGGGCCGAGGGCGGCAACAGGAACGACCGCGGGGACCGCGCCGGCCGGGATCGCGCGGCCGCGCCCGCACCCTCCAACAGCGCGATGGCGGACGCCCTGCGCAAGGCCGGGCTGCTGGGCGAGGGCGACCGCAAGCGCCGGTAGGACGCACGGGCCGGAAGCGGTGTCCGGACGGAAGGGAGGGGTCACGGCCAGGCGGGCCGTGACCCCTCCCTCGTGCCTTCGCTACGGCAGGAAGCGCAGGGCCCAGTCGGCGCGGTTGGCGACGGAGAGGTCGTCGTCCTCCGTGAGCGGCTGGAGCAGGCCGCGGGCCGTCTTCGGGTCCGCCTGGACCAGGTCGACGATCTCGGTGGCCAGGCCGTCCTGGTCGTCGCCGAGGTCGACGGCGGAGGCCCGCACGAGCACCGGAAGGGTCTCGACGCCGCCGACACCCGCGACGACACCGCCGAGCAGCTCTCGGGCGTAGGCGTTCCGCTCGGCGATCGCCCGGTCGAGCTCGTCCGTCAGCCGCGGCAGCAGCGCCCGGTCTCCCGTCGCCGCGATCTCGTCGGCGAGGTCGATCGTCGCGTCGACGTCGGCGTCGAGGTCGTCCAGCATCGTGATGAGCCGGGTGATGACGTCGTCGGTCATGGTGCCTCCTGGAATGCGCCGTCCACGAGCACGGGGACGGTCGTCGAGGTGTCGGTCTCGGCGGCCACGGCCACGTCCTGCGGAAAGCCGTACGCGTACAGTTCACGGCCCGAGTCGCAGCCGTGCAAGGCGGCGACCGGGTCCTCCGTGGCCGACCACAGCGTGGCCGCCGCGGTCGCCTCCGGGGTCAGGGGGTGCGCGCCCGCGGCACGCAGTCCGGCGAGGACCGCGCCCGCGCCGAGCAGGTCTTCGAGCGCCGGGCGCAGCGAACCGTCGGGCCACCGCTCACCGGAGGCGATGACCGCGAGCGGGCGTTCGGCCGAGCCGTATCCCCGGTCCGTGAGCCAGCGGGCGACGGCCGAGTGGTTGCGCAGGGAGGCGGCGACGACGGTCGCGGCGCCGGCCTCCGCGGCGATGGTGGAGCCGTTCGGCGAGGGCAGGACCAGTCGCGGTGGCATCGGGGCGGCCCGCAGGGCGGCCGGGGAGAGCGTCCAGGGGTGCTCGGGGGTCGCCTCGCGGCGCCCGACGGCGAGGCGCGCCCCGACGCTCCGGGCGTACGCGACGGCCGTGGCGTCGCGCCACCGGTACGGGTGGACCGCCGCGCCGGCCTCGACGGCGACGCCCACGGCCGTGGTGAAGGACAGCACGTCCACCACGACCACGCAGGCGGCCGAGGGGGCGAGGGCCCGTGCCTCGACGGGGCCCCAGCCGAAGGAGACCGTCATCGCGGCCACCGGCAGGAGGAGACGGTCACCGCGGCCACCGGCCGCCGCGCGGGACCTTCATCGGAGTTCCGTGACCTTGCCGTCGGCGACCTCGACGCGCCGGGTGGTGCGGACCGCGTCGAGCATCCGCCGGTCGTGGGTGACGAGCAGCAGCGTGCCGGTGTACGAGTCGAGCGCGGATTCCAGCTGCTCGATCGCGGGCAGGTCCAGGTGGTTGGTCGGCTCGTCGAGGACGAGCAGGTTCACGCCCCGGCCCTGGAGCAGGGCGAGTGCGGCGCGGGTCCGCTCGCCCGGGGAGAGGGTGGTGGCGGGCCGCATCACATGGACGGCCTTGAGGCCGAACTTGGCGAGCAGGGTGCGGACCTCGGCGGGCTCGGTCTCGGGCACGGCCGCGCAGAACGCCTCCAGGAGCGTCTCCGTGCCGTGGAAGAGCTTGCGGGCCTGGTCGACCTCGCCGACGACGACGCCCGAGCCGAGGAAGGCGTCGCCGGAGTCCAGCGGCAGCCGGCCGAGGAGGGCGGCGAGCAGGGTCGACTTCCCGGCGCCGTTGGCCCCGGTGACGGCGACCCGGTCGGCCCAGTCGATCTGGAGGGTGACGGGCCCGAAGGAGAAGTCACCGCGGCGCACCTCGGCGTCGCGCAGGGTCGCGACGACCGAGCCGGAACGCGGTGCGGCCGCGATCTCCATCCGCAGCTCCCACTCCTTGCGGGGCTCGTCGACGACGTCGAGGCGTTCGATCATGCGCTGCGTCTGCCGGGCCTTCGCGGCCTGCTTCTCACTGGCCTCGCTGCGCGCGTTGCGTCCGAGCTTGTCGCTGTCCGTGGACTTGCGGCGGGCGTTCTTGACGCCCTTGTCCATCCAGGACCGCTGCATGTGGCCGCGCGCTTCGAGGGCCGCCTTCTTGCCCGCGTACTCGTCGAAGTCCTCGCGCGCGTGGCGCCTGGCGGTGTCCCGCTCCTCCAGATACGCCTCGTAACCGCCGCCGTACAGGGTGATCTGCTGCTGGGCGAGATCGAGTTCGAGGACCTTGGTGACGGTACGGGTGAGGAATTCGCGGTCGTGGCTGATGACGACCGTCCCGGCGCGCAGCCCCTTCACGAAGGCCTCGAGGCGCTCCAGGCCCTCGAGGTCGAGGTCGTTGGTGGGCTCGTCGAGCAGGAAGACGTCGTAGCGGGAGAGCAGGAGCGAGGCGAGACCGGCGCGGGCGGCCTGGCCGCCGGAGAGCGAGGTCATCGGCTGGTCGAGGCCGACGGTGAGCCCGAGGGAGTCGGCGACCTCCTCGGCGCGCTCGTCGAGGTCGGCGCCGCCGAGGTTCAGCCAGCGCTCCAGTGTGGTGGCGTAGGCGTCGTCGGCGCCGGGCGTGCCGTCGACGAGGCCCTGGGTGGCCTCGTCCATCGCGGTCTGGGCGGCGGCGACGCCGGTGCGCCGGGCGAGGAACTCCCGCACGGTCTCCCCCGTGCGCCGCTCCGGCTCCTGCGGGAGATGTCCGACGGCGGCGGTGGGCGGGGAGAGCCGGAGCTCGCCCTCCTCGGGGGTGTCGATCCCGGCGAGCAGCCGCAGCAGGGTCGACTTGCCGGCTCCGTTGACGCCGACGAGGCCGATCACGTCGCCGGGGGCGACGACGAGGTCGAGCTCGGCGAAGAGGGTGCGTGCGCCGTGGCCGGCGGCGAGGTCCTTGGCGACGAGGGTTGCAGTCATCAGGGAACGAATCCTAGGCGACGGAGCGACACGCCGAGGATTCGAGGAGCCGCAGCAGCACGGACCGGTAGGCGGCGCCGTGGAAGCGGTACGGGCCGACGCCGGGATAGCCCTCGCGCGCGAGGTCGGCGGTGGGCCCGGTCTGCCAGGCGAAGTCGCGCCACACGATGTCCTCGCCGTCGCGTCCGACGAGGGCGGTGACCGCGCCGCAGCCGGGTTCGTCGCAGTCGGGGCACGCGTAGATCACCCGGCGGCCCTCCTCGGGCCCGGGGCCGAGGCCGAGGAGCCGCTCGACGTGGTCGGCGCGGAGGACGGGCGGGAGGTCGGCCGCCAGGGGCGAGACCGTGTCGACGCCGTCCACCTCGTCGAGCAGCCGGCGCAGCGGCCTGCCGTCGACCAGGAGGTCGACAAGGTCGTGCCGGGGGCTGGTGGAGCTCACGTGGGGGACGCCGTCCGCACGGGTGGCGGGGGCGAGTTCGAGGGTCGTGCAGGCGCCGCGCATGCCATCGATTCTTCCCCGCTCGCGTGGCCGGGCCGTCCCGGAAATGTCCCGGTCCCGGTACGGTCCCGGGCATGGAGAGCGACGTGATCGTGGTGGGTGGCGGGGTCGTGGGTCTGACGACCGCGGTGACGCTCGCGGAGCGGGGGCTGCGGGTACGGATCTGGTCGCGGGACGAGGTGGCGGCGACGACCTCGGCGGTGGCCGGGGCGCTGTGGTGGCCGTACCGGATCGAGCCGGAGGCCGACGCGGGCGCCTGGGCACTGGCCTCGCTGCGGGTGTACGAGGAATTGGCCGCCGATCCGGACCGGACGGGGGTGCGCTGGGTGGCCGGGGTCCACGCGGACACGGTTCTGGACGGTCTCGGCTCCTGGGCACGGGAGGTGCCGGGCCTGCGGCAGCTGCCGCCCGGGGAGGTGCCGGGGCCGTACGAGGTGGGTCTGGCCGCACGGTTGCCGCTGATCGACATGCCGGTCCATCTGGAGTGGCTGCGGGACCGGTTCGAGGCGGCGGGCGGGGAATTCGAGCGGCGGGCGGTCGGCGGCTTCGGGGAGGCGGCGGCCGAGGCACGGGTGGTCGTCGACTGCACCGGGGCGGCGGCGCGGGAACTCGCGCCGGATCCCGGAGTGCGTCCGGTGCGGGGGCAGTTGGTGCTGGTGGAGAACCCGGGGATCGAGGAGTGGTTCACCTCGGCGGACGCCGGGTCGAGCGAGACGACGTACTTCTTCCCCCAGCCGGGGCGGCTCGTCCTCGGCGGGACGGCCGAGGAGGGGGACGAGCGGCTCGTACCCGATCCGGCGACGGCGGCGGCGATCGTGGCGCGCTGCGCGCGGGTGCGGCCGGAGATCGCGGGGGCGCGGGTGCTCGGGCACCGGGTGGGTCTGCGCCCGGCGCGGGTGGGCGGGGTCCGGATCGAGGCGGTGCCGCTGCCGGGCGGCGGGCGTCTGGTGCACCACTACGGGCACGGGGGCGCGGGGGTGACGGTGTCCTGGGGCTGTGCGGCGAGGGCGGCGGAGCTGGTGGAGGGCGGCTGAGACGACCGGGGCCGCGCCGGTGCGAACGACCGCGGGGCGGGTGCGGTCCTTTCGGATCGCACCCGCCCCGCTCGCGTCGCTACTTCCAGAGCGGCGGCTTGCTGTTGTTGTCCGCGTCCTCGCACTGGCGGGCGCGCGTCTCCAGGGCGTTGGCGCGGGCGAGGGCCTTGCGGGCCTCCGTCGTGGCGCCGAGGTGCTTGAGCTTCGCGGCGCGGTCGCGCTCCTTGCGGGCCTCGCTCTTCAGCTGGCTGACGTTGCAGGTGATGGTGCCGGCGGCCGCGGGCTCCGCGGTCACCGTCTGGCCGAGCAGGACGCCGCCGGCGAGCAGCGTCGTGGCGAGCGCCGCCGTCAGGGCACGACGGGCGATCTTCATGGAACGCATGGTGTTTCTCCAACTTCCAGGCCGTGGGGACCTGTTCGAGGCATGGTCAGTACCAGGCGGTAACTTTACCTCGGCAAACGTTGGATTCACGCCATCGCGGCCCCGCGGCACGTGATCGTCAACACACCTCCACAGGACTCCCACTGACGAGGTGATAGGTGGCACGCGCATCCAGGAGCAGCGGGACCAGCGCGCGCCGCGACTGGCTCATCGGGACGAACACCCCCGCAGCCTCCGGCCGGACGGTGACGCCGTGCAGGGCGAGTTCGTCGCCGGCCTCGGCGTACTGCGCGGCGCCCAGCCGGTAGCCGCACGGCGGGTCGGCGATGATCTCCGCCGGTTCCGCCGGGTCGTTGTCGGCGCCGCCGAGGAAGACCGGTCCCCGGTCGGCGAATCCGGCGCGCCGGGCGGCGGAGGTGACCGCCGTGAGCGGCCCGCGCCGCTTCTCGACATAGGCGAAGGCGCCTTCCAGGGCCGCGTGCTGGGTGGCGACCCGACGCCGGTGATTGCGTGCGGGATCGTTCTGCTCGGCCTCGTCGAACGCGTCCACCCGGGTCTCGACGAGCAGCCCCACGGAGTGCTTGATCCCCGCCGTGTTCCGCAGGATCCGCTCCTGGCCGTCCCCCGCGACCTGTTTGAGCGGCCTGCCGGTGAGGGGGTCGGTCCAGATGCCGTAGATACCGCTGCTGTATCCGGCGAGTCCGGCGGCGGGCCGGACGAACCCCTCGGAGAGCGTCCTGGACTCCTCGTGGACGTGCGGGTCGGCGTCGAGGCTGCGCGGCCAGAGGGCGAGCAGGTCCTTGTCGTAGTACCGGGGGGTGGCACCGTATTCGTGCAGGTCGTAGACGAGTTCGGGGTGCCGGTCGCGGATGACGGCGGCGACCGCCCGCGCCTCCGCGGTCCGCAGCGCGATGTGGTCCCGGTTGATGTCGACCCCGTCGGCGTTGCCCCGGGTGTCGGCCTCCCGGCCGTCGGGGTTGGCGGTGGGCACGACGAGGAGGGTCGTTCGCGCGAGGAACCGCCGGGTCTCCCGGTCCTGCGCGTACGCGAGGTCGCGCACCGTGCTCAGACAGGCCTCGCGGCCCGCGGGCTCGTCACCGTGCTGGCTGCAGACGAGCAGCACGGTGGTGCGGCCCGTGCCGAGGGTGGCGAGCCGGAGCGGACGGCCCTGCGCGGTGGTGCCGATCCCCCGCAGCGACACCCGGGCGCTGGCCCGGTCGACGGCGGCGAGGAAGTCCCGCTCCTCGGACTCGGTGGTCCACCGGGCGCCCAGGCTCGTCTCGAACCCGGTGCGCGGGAGCGGCTGCACGGGCGCGCTGTCCGCCGCCTTGGCGGGGACGGTGACGAGCGGCAGGGCGAGGGCCGCCGCGCCCGCCACGAGGGCCAGCGTGCGGCGCCGGCCGCGCGGCGCGGTACGGGCGGTCATCGGGCGGCTCCGGCTCCGGCTCCGGCTCCGGCTCCGGGGAGACGCTGACCGGTGACGGCGGCGGGCGGTACGGCTCCACTCGGGTACGGGGCGGCGGCCGGGGCCGAGGGCACGGCCGGGTACGGCCCGGACGTGGCACGGCCGAAGGCCGTGGCGCCGCCGACCAGCGGCACCTTCGCCCAGGTACGGGTGAGGTCGAGGGTCAGGGTCGGGGTGCTCGACGGAGGATCGAGCAGGTCCTTGTCGGTGCCGCCGACGATCAGGGCGAGCCGGTGTCCGGCGGGGACGACATGGTCGGTGGCGGCGAGGTCCAGGGTCATCGTGTACGCCCTGCCGGGGGTCAGCGGGCGCTCCGCGCCCGGGTCGGCCCAGGTGCCGAGATCGGCCCAGCCCCGGCTGACGACCGTGTGTCCGACGGCCGCCGTGCGGGCCTCGGTCTCCTTGAAGCAGGCGCTGTCACCGGGAGTGCTCGCGCCCCAGCAGGTGCGGTCGGTGAGGGTGGTGATGCCCTCGCCCTCGGCGCCGTAGTCGCGGATGGTGTCGGGTCCTAGGTCGACGAGGACGGCGGAGAGGTGCGCGGTGGAGGTGCTCGGGGTGGCGGTGACCGTCACCTTGGAGGAGCCGGAGATCCGCAGCTCCCGGGAGAGCGGGCGGGTGACGAACCCGGCCTTCTCGGGGGTCGCGCTGTCGATCCGGGCGGCCCAGTCGAGTTCGCCGAGCCCCGGGTCGTCGGTGAACGTCGCGCCGGAGCCGGGAGCGGCGGGGGCGCGGCCGAGGACGCCGGGGGCGGGCGCGGTGCCGGGGGCGGGGCGCAGCGTGGTGCTCGCGGTGGTGCGCGGCGGCCACTGCCGGTCGGTGGTCCAGCGGTCCGGGGCACGCTCGATGTCGGCGACCGGCTCGCGGTCGATGCCGTTCTCGTAACCGAGGAGGTAGTGGTCGAACCAGCGGTGCAGGGTGCGGACCCACTCGGCGCGCCGGAAGTCGAAGGGGTCGACGTGGCCGGTCTGGGAGAGCCAGATCTTCCGCTCGACGCCGTGCGCGGCGAGCGCGTCCCACCACTGGCCGAACTGGTTGGCGCGCACGTTGAGGTCCTGCTGGCCGTGCACGACGAAGACGCTGGCCTTCACCTTGCCGGCGTTCCGTACGTGGTCGCGCTCGGTCCAGGAGGCGGTCCGGTCGCCGCTGTACGGGGTGCCGGCGGTGATGCGGTCCTGGACGGCGGAGCAGCGGGCCTGCGCCTCGGGGCTGTTGACGTACTCGGAGAGCCAGCTCGGGTTGGCGTTGTAGAGAGGGGCGCCCTGGGAGTGGAAGTAGTCGTACCAGGAGGAGATGGCACCGATCGGAACGATCGTTTTCAGCCCTTCCACGCCGGTGGCGGCGACGCCGTTGGCGATGGTGCCGTCCCAGCTCTTGCCGATCATGCCGACGTTGCCGGTGCTCCAGGTGGTGGCGCGGGCCCGGGCGTCCCCCGTACGGGAGGTGTAGCCGCGTGCGCGGCCGTTGAGCCAGTCGACGACGGCCTTGGCCGACTGGACGTCGGAGCGTCCGCCGACGTCGTCGCAGCCGTCGGAGCGGTTGGTGCCGGCGAGGTCGACGGCGACGAAGGCGTAGCCGCGCGGGACGAAGAAGTTGTCGTAGAAGAGCGGGAACCGGACGGGGTTTCCGTCGCTGTCGTAGGTCTTCTTCTGGCTCTCGTTGCCCCGGCCGCAGCAGGCGTAGTACGGGCTGGCGTCCATGACGACCGGGATCCTGCGGCCCGCAGCCGCGGTCTCCCGGGGGCGGACGATGTCGACGGCGACCCGGTCCGCGCGCCCGTCGCCGTCGCCGTCGAGGCCGGTGTCGACCCAGACGGACTCGCGGATCGCGTCGGCGTACGCGTACACGGGCCGGGACTCACGTACGGAGGACGCGGCGGGCGCGGCCGGTCCGGACAGCGCGGACGACACGGCGGGTCCGGAAGGCGCGGCGGGCTCCGGCCGCGCGCCGGCGGGCGTCACCAGGGTCGCGAGCAGGGCGGCGGTGGCCGCGGCCACGAGGGTTCCGTACGGCAGTCGGGCTCCGCGGGTTCTCCGCGTTCGCATCGGCATGGGCGGGAACGTACCCCGGTCAACTCCCGTGCAAAAGAGTGCCGGAGGCAATCAGGGGGGATTCAGGGTGATTCCGGGGGTGGAGGGGTTCATGTCGGCCGAATGGCGATCGTGTGACAGCGGGTCCTCTGGACGTGACGGTCCGTCGGGGCGCTGAATAGTGTCCGGACTAAGGACCGACGACCACCCGCGCGTCTTACGTTTCTTATGACTTGGGGAGCACCTGTGCACCGCAGAATCATCGTTCCGAGCGCCCTCGCGGCCTCCCTGCTGCTGGCGATCCCGGCATCGGCGGCCGACTTCACCCCTGGGGCCCCGGGCATCGGCGACTCCTACTACCCGACCAGTGGCAACGGCGGCTACGACGTCTCCCACTACGACCTGCGCCTGAAGTACGAGCCCGCCACCGACCTGCTGGAGGGCACGGCGACGATCGTCGCCACCGCCAGGCAGAACCTGTCCCGCTTCAACCTCGACCTCGGTCTGAAGGTCAGTGAGGTCCGCGTCAACGGCCGCCTCGCGAAGTTCGCCACATCGGGTGCCCACGAGCTGGAGGTCACCCCGGCCGTCCCGCTGGAGAAGAGCAAGGCGATCTCGATCGTCGTCCGCTACGCGGGCAAGCCCTCCGAGGTGAAGATCGACGGCTGGTCGGCCTGGGCCCGCACCCCCGACGGCGGCGTCGCCGCGCAGGAGCCGGACTCGGCCGTCTGGTGGTTCCCGTCCAACGACCACCCGCTCGACAAGGCCACCTTCGACGTCTCCGTCTCGGTGCCGGACGGCACGCAGGCCATCAGCAACGGTGTGCTGCAGTCGCAGTCCTCCCGCCTCGGCTGGACCCGCTTCAACTGGCGCTCCAACAAGCCGCAGGCGACGTATCTGGCGACGCTCGCCGTCGGCAAGTTCGACATCACGACGGACCGCACGGCGAACGGACTGCCGGTCCTCAACGCCTACAGCAAGGACCTCGGCGACAACGACGGCGCCGCGCGCGCCTCGATCGAGCGCACGACCGAGGTCGCCGAATGGCTGGAGGGGGTCTTCGGGCCGTACCCCTTCAACTCCCTCGGCGGGTACGTGCCGAACGTGACCAGCGGCTTCGCCCTGGAGACGCAGACCCGTCCGTTCTACAGCCCGCGGCAGTTCGCCAACGGCGCGAACGTGTCGGTGGTCGTCCACGAGCTGGCGCACCAGTGGTACGGCGACAGCGTGTCCGTCCGCGACTGGAAGGACATCTGGGTCAACGAGGGCTTCGCCCGCTACAGCCAGTGGCTGTGGTCGGAGAAGGAGGGCGAGGGCACGGCCCAGGAGCTGGCGGACTACGTGTACGCCACCCGGACGGCCGAGGACCCGTTCTGGACGGTGAAGCCGGGTGACCCGGGTGCGGACAACCAGTTCCACATCGCCGTCTACGACCGGGGCGCGCTGGCGCTGCAGGCGCTGCGCAACGAGATCGGCGACGAGGACTTCTTCGCCGTCCTGAAGGGCTGGCCGCAGCAGTTCGCCTACGGCAACGCCCGGGTCGCCGACTTCGTCCGGTACGCGGAGAAGGTCTCCGGCAAGCCGCTGGCCGAGCTCTTCGACACCTGGCTGTACCAGCCGTCGAAGCCGTCCGCGTCGACGGCGGCGGCGGTCGGTCTGACCGCGCCGGCCGCGGCCCCCGCCGCCGGCACCGCGTCCGCTCGCTCGGCGGCGCCGAGGGCCGCGCAGCCGAAGCCGGTGCAGCCGAAGTCGTGGAAGAAGATCGCGGCGACCGACACCGTCCACGAGACGGAGCACCGCGGCGGGCACTGAGCCGTACGGGCGGCACGCTCGGCGGACTCACGGGTCTCGGGGCCGCACCGACACCGGACCGCACGACCACCGGGGCCGCCGCAACCGTGCCCCCGGGGCCGTCCGTCAGCGCGTGGCGCGACGGGCGGCCTCCCGTGCCTTCCGGGCCAGCGGCAGATAGCGCAGCCGCTCCGGCAGGACGGGTACCACGGCCCGGACCACCCGGCCGAACCGGCGCAGCGTCCGCTCCTGCGCGTCGGTCCACTCCAGGCCGATCGCCTCTCGCGCGTCCGGCGGCATCAGGCCCACGGTGAGGAAGGCCCGCAGCCGCAGGAACGGGCGGCGCAGGACCGGCCAGAGCACCCGGAGGACCAGCCGGAGCGGCAGCGGGCCCCGGTCGGGCGCGGGGACCGGCTGCTCGGTGTCGAGCAGCTCCCGGACGACGACCGTCGCCTCCAGCTCCTCCGCGAGGACCTTCCGGTAGTACGGCCAGAACTCCTCGATCGTCTGCGGCATGTCCCGGTCGTGGATCCCGAGGATCCGGCCGACCTGGAGCCACTCCGCGTACAGCTGCCGCTCCTGCGCCTCGGTGAGGGGGCGGGCGAGAAGGCGGAGACCGTGCGCGTAGACGGGGAAGCCGGTCGCGTGCACCCAGGAGTAGTAGGCGGGGGCGAGGGCGTGGTAGCGGCGCCCGTGGGCGTCCGTGCCCTGGATGTCGCGGTGCAGCTTCCTGAGGCGGCGCCCCTCCCGTGCGGCGTCCTCACCGCCGTAGATCCACAGCTGGACCGAGCGCAGGGAGCGTTCCCCCCGGCCCCAGGGGTCGGTGCGGAAGACGGAGTGGGCGTCCACCCCGGCGCCGATCGCGGGGTGGGCGACCTGCATCGTCAGGGCGGCGGGCAGCATCAGGAGCGCCCGGACGTCTCCGGCGACGCTCCACAGCACCCCGCCGACGGGCGGCGGCACCGGGTCGCCGGGGGCGGTGGGGTCGACGGGGGCTCGGGAGGATCCGGTCTCGACCGGGTTCACGCGTTCCATGGGCTTCTCCTCACACTCCAGGCTGCACCCACGACGAAGGGGCCGTCACCAGGGCGCTGCGGCCCCTGGTGACGGCCCCTTCCGGGGAGTACGGATCAGGCGCGGTCGGCGCCGACCGGCTCGCCGACGATACGGGCGGCGAGGGCGTGGGCCCAGGCGTCGACGTCCGCGGTGAGCTCGCGCTCGGCGGCGGCGCGCTCGGCGGCGATCTTCTGGGCACCGGCCGCGAGGATGGACTCGCGCTCGGCGTTGCCCTCGGCGCGGGCGGCGGCGATGGCGACCGAGCCCTCCTCGACGGCCTTGGCGCGGATACGGGCCGCCTCGTGGCGGGCCTCGGCCAGCTCGGCCTCGTACTGCTCACGGATCTGCGTGGCCTCGGAGCGCAGGTCGTCGGCGCGCTCGGTGCCGCCGTCGATGGCGTCCTCGCGCTCGTCGAGGGTGCGCCGGATCCTCGGCAGGATGACCTTCGCGAGGATGAGGAAGGTGAAGCCGAAGACGACCAGACCGAGGATGAGCTCGGCCCAGACGGGGTTGAGCGGACCGAGGTCCGTCTTGAAGACTTGTGAGTTCGCGAGGGTCATGCGCGCATTCTACCTGGTTCAAAACAGTACAAATCAGACACTGGCGTGAGAGTTGGCGCGTTCGTGCGGGGCCCGCAAGATTCCCGGCACCCAAAGGCTACCGGAAGGTAACTCCGGCTGATTGTATGTGCGGCGCCAGCTCAACCCCCCACACCCTCATGGGAGTTCCCGTGTCGTTCGCCGCGCTCCGCCGCGCCCCCGGCGCCGCCCTCTCGCTCGCGCTCGCCGCCGCCACCCTGGCGGTGACCGCGCCGGGCGCGACCGCCGCCCCCGCCACGGCCACCGCCGATGCCCCGCGGCTGAAGGTGCTCACGTACAACACGTTCCTCTTCTCCAAGACGCTCTACCCGAACTGGGGCCAGGACCACCGGGCCAAGGCGATCCCCGCCGCGCCCTTCTTCCAGGGGCAGGACGTCGTCGTCGTCCAGGAGGCCTTCGACAACTCCGCCTCGGACGCCCTCAAGGCGAACGCCGCCGGGCAGTACCCGCACCAGACCCCGGTCGTCGGCCGCGGCAAGAGCGGCTGGGACGCCACCGGCGGGTCCTACTCCTCGACCACGCCCGAGGACGGCGGAGTGACGATCCTCAGCAAGTGGCCGATCGTCCGCAAGGAGCAGTACGTCTACAAGGACGCCTGCGGCGCCGACTGGTGGTCGAACAAGGGCTTCGCCTACGCCGTGCTCGACGTGAACGGCAGCCGGGTCCACGTCCTCGGCACCCACGCCCAGTCCACCGACCCGGGCTGCTCGGCGGGCGAGGCGGCGCAGATGCGCAGCCGGCAGTTCAAGGCACTCGACGCCTTCCTCGACGCCAAGAACATCCCGGCGAACGAGCAGGTGATCGTCGCCGGCGACATGAACGTCGACTCCCACACGCCCGAGTACGCCACGATGCTCGCCGACGCGGGGCTGGTGGGGGCCGACGCCCGCACCGGCCACCCGTACTCCTTCGACACCGACCTGAACTCGATCGCCTCCGAGCGCTACCCGGACGACCCGCGCGAGGACCTCGACTACGTCCTCCACCGCGCCGGGCACGCCCGCCCCGCCGGCTGGACCAACCACGTGGTCCTGGAGCAGAGCGCCCCGTGGACGGTCTCCAGCTGGGGCACCGCGTACACCTACACCAACCTCTCGGACCACTACCCCGTCACCGGCTTCTGACCGGAACGGCGGCGGGCGCGGGTCAGTACCCGTACCCGCCGAAGAGGCTGTAGAGCCAGACACCGAGGACCCCGGCGACACAGAGCAGCACCACGAACGAGCCCGGACTCGTGTGCCGCTCCTTCCGGGGCCGGCCGGGCCGGGCGGCACGCGCCGCCCGGCCCGGCTTTCTCTGCTTCTCCGGCTTCCCGGCGGCGTCCGTACGTCCCGCTCGCCCCCCGCGTCCCGACGGGGCCGGGGCGGGCTCGGCTACCGCGGCGACGTCGGCGAGCAGACGACGGCAGACCGCCGCGAGCTCCGCCGTCCCGGCCGTCAGATCGACGACCACCTCGGTACGGGCCGGGGCGGTCGTCCCCCCGTCGAGCAGCCGACCCGCGCGCAGCAGCGCCTGGTCCTTGCCCCCGGTCGGACCGAGGCTTATCCAGCGGCCCACGTGCTCGCCCCGGATCACCACACCGCCGCCGCGCTCGCGGTAGACGGTGTGCTCCCGCCACAGGACTCCGGCCAATTCGGCTGCCGTCTCCCTGAGTTGCGTGTACATCTGACTCCCCTGTTCCCGTTCCCCCAGTTCGAACAGCCGCAGACTCTAGCCCCCGGGCCCCGGCTCCCCCACCGCCCCCCGCCCTCCCGCCCCTTACGCGCCGAAGTCGTCCACGGTGACCGGTATCCCCCGCTCGACCGGCCGACCGGTCCCGTTCACGACGATCACGGTACGGCCCGCCACCGACAACGGCGCCGGTCTTCCGCCCAGGTCTTTTACACAGCTGGTGAGACAGCAATACTGTTCAAGCGACCCGGACCGGCGGGTCGGTGGCAGCGGAAGCGGGGCACCTCGGATGGACGTCGGGAGCGACGGGGAGAGCGGGCCGAGCTACACCGTCGACGAGCTGGCCGCGCGGGCCGGGGTCACGGTGCGGACCGTGCGGTTCTACGGGACCCGGGGGCTCCTTCCGCCACCCGTCATCGGGGCACGGCGGGTCGGCCACTACGGGCCGGGACATCTGTCGCGGCTCGCGCTCATCGAGGAGCTGCGACGGCAGGGCATGACGCTGGCCGCCATCGAGCGCTACCTGGAGCAGCTGCCGCCCGACCTCAGCGCGCAGGACCTGGCGATCCACCGGGCCCTGGTCGCCTCCTGGGCGCCCGAGTCCGCCGAGTCCATCACCCGCCGCGAGCTGGAGCGGCGGGCCGGGCGGGAGCTGACCGAGCGGGACGTCGACCGGCTGGCCGCGATGGGAGTGCTCGACCGGACCGCCGAGGAGGACACCTTCCGGCTCGACGGGGCGCTGCTGCGGCTCGGCGTCGAGCTGCTGGACGTGCCCATCGAGCACGAGACGATCCTCGCCTCCCGCACCGTGCTCCTGGAGCACGCGCGCGCCGCCGCCCAGGAGCTGTCCCGGCTCTTCCGGGACGAGGTGTGGAGCCCGTACCGGGAGAGCGGGGAGGACCCGGACCACCTGAGCGCGATGAAGTCGCTCTCGGCCCATATGCAGCCGATGGTGGTCCAGGCCCTGCTCACCGCCTTCCAGCGCTCGCTGAGCGAGGAGCTGAGCACGGCGTTCCGGAGCCGCTGAGGCCGGCCGGAAGCCGGCCACGGCCGGACGGGCCTCGGTGAGGACCGGTCCGGCGCCGGCCACGCGGTCAGGCGTCGGTGAAGACCTCGCCCCGCTCGGCCTTCTCCACCAGGAGGGCGGGCGGGGTGAAGCGCTCGCCGTAGGTCTCCGCCAGTTCGCGGGCCCGGGCGGCGAAGCCCGCGACGCCGCCCTCGTAACCGTTGATGTACTGGAGCACACCGCCGGTCCAGGCCGGGAAGCCGATGCCCATGATGGAGCCGATGTTGGCGTCGGCGACCGAGGTCAGGACGCCCTCCTCCACGAGCCGGACCGTGTCCAAGGCCTCGGCGAAGAGCATCCGCTCCTGCATGTCGCGGAAGGGGATCTCGTGTCCCGGCTTGGCGAAGTGCTCGCGCAGGCCGGGCCAGAGCTTTCCGCGCCTGCCGTCCTCGGCGTACTCGTAGAAGCCCGCGCCGCCGCTGCGTCCGGGCCGGCCGAACTCGTCGACCATGCGGTCGATGACCGCCTCGCCCGGGTGGGTGGCCCAGGTGCCGCCGGCCTCCTCGACCGCGCGCCTCGTCTCGTTGCGGATCTTGCGGGGCAGCGTCAGGGTCAGCTCGTCCATCAGGGAGAGGACCTTGGCGGGGTATCCGGCCTGGGCGGCGGCCTGCTCGACGGAGGCGGGCTCGATGCCCTCGCCGACCATGGCGACGCCCTCGTTGATGAAGTGGCCGATCACCCGGGAGGTGAAGAAGCCGCGCGAGTCGTTGACGACGATCGGCGTCTTGTTGATCTGCCGCACCAGGTCGAAGGCACGGGCGAGCGCCTCGTCTCCGGTCCGCTCGCCCCTGATGATCTCGACGAGCGGCATCTTGTCGACGGGCGAGAAGAAGTGCAGGCCGATGAAGTCGCCCTGGCGCTCCACGCCCTCGGCGAGGACGGAGATCGGCAGCGTCGAGGTGTTGGAGCAGAGCAGCGCGTCGGGCTCGACGACCGCCTGGATCTCCTGGAAGACCTTGTGCTTGAGCGCCGTGTCCTCGAAGACCGCCTCGATGACGGCGTCGCAGCCCGCCAGGTCCTGGACGTCGGAGGTCGGGGTGATCCGGGCGAGGAGCGCGTCGGCCTTCTCCCTGGTCGTACGGCCGCGCTCGACCGCCTTGGCGCAGAGCGCCTCGGAGTACGCCTTGCCCTTCGCGGCGGACTCGGCGGAGACGTCCTTGAGGACGACCTCGATGCCGGCCCGGGCGCAGGAGTACGCGATACCGGCGCCCATCATGCCCGCGCCGAGGACGGCGACCTTGCGGACCGGGCGGGCCTCGACGCCCTTGGGGCGGCTGGCGCCGGAGTTGACGGCCTGGAGGTCGAAGAAGAACGCCTGGATCATGTTCTTCGCGGTCTGCCCGACGACCAGCTCGGTGAAGTACCGGCTCTCGATGGTGGCCGCGGTCTCGAAGTCGACCTGGGAGCCCTCCACGGCGGCGGCCATGATGGCGCGCGGCGCCGGGTAGGGCGCGCCGTTGAGCTGCTTGCGCAGATTGGCCGGGAAGGCCGGCAGGTTGGCCGCGAACTTCGGGTTCGACGGGGTGCCGCCGGGGATGCGGTAGCCGGGGACGTCCCAGGGCTGCCGGGAGTCGGGGTGGCCGTCGATGAAGGCGATGGCCTTGGCCATCATCTCCTCGGGGCTCGTGGCCACCTCGTGCACGAGACCGCTGTCGAGAGCGCGCTTCGGGGTGTACTGGGTGCCCTGGAGGAGCACCTTGAGCAGCGCGTCGGTGATGCCCATGAGACGGACGGTACGGGTGACGCCGCCGCCGCCCGGCAGCAGACCGAGGGTGACCTCGGGCAGGCCGATCTTGGAACCGGGGGCGTCGAGGGCGACGCGGTGGTGGGAGGCGAGGGCGATCTCGTAGCCGCCGCCGAGCGCGGCGCCGTTGATGGCGGCGACGACGGGCTTGCCGACGGTCTCGATGCGGCGCAGCGCGGTCTTCATCGCCAGGGCGCCCCGGAAGATGTCCTCGGCGTGCTCGGGGCCCGCCTGGACCATGTCCTTGAGGTCGCCGCCGGCGAAGAAGGTCTTCTTCGCCGAGGTGTAGATGATGCCGCGGATCGAGTCCTTCTCGGCCTCCACGCGGTCGGCGATCGCGAGGATCGAGGCCCGGAAGGCCTGGTTCATGGTGTTGGCGGACTGGTTCGGGTCGTCGAGGACGAGGGTGACGATCCCGGTCTCGTCCTGCTCCCAGCGGATGGTGGTGCTCTCGCTCATGTCTCTGCTTCTCCGTGGATCCGTGAAGAGGGGTTCGGACGGGACGGTCAGACGCGCTCGACGACGGTGGCGATGCCCATGCCGCCGCCCACGCAGAGGGTGGCCAGGCCGTAGCGCTTGTCCTGCCGCTCCAGCTCGTCGACGAGGGTGCCGAGGATCATCGCGCCGGTGGCGCCGAGCGGGTGGCCGAGCGCGATGGCGCCGCCGTTGACGTTGACCTTGTCCAGCGTGATGCCCATGTCCTTGACGAAGCGCAGGACGACGGCCGCGAAGGCCTCGTTGATCTCGATCAGGTCGATGTCGTCGATGGTCAGGCCGGCCTTGGCGAGCGCCTTGCGGGCGGCGGGGGCGGGGCCCGTGAGCATGATGGTCGGCTCGGAGCCGGAGACGGCGGCCGAGACGATCCGGGCGCGCGGGGTCAGCCCGTACCGCTCGCCGACCTCCTTCGAACCGATGGCGACGAGGGAGGCTCCGTCGACGATGCCGGAGGAGTTGCCCGCGTGGTGGACGTGGTCGATCTCCTCGATCCAGTGGTACTTCTGCAGGGCGACGGCGTCGAAGCCGCCCAGTTCGCCGATGTCGGCGAAGGAGGGCTTGAGCCGGGCGAGGGAGTCGGCGGTGGTGCCGGGGCGCAGGAACTCGTCGTGGTCGAGGACGGTCAGTCCCGCGCGGTCCTTGACGGGGACGATCGACCGGCCGAAGCGGCCGTCCTTGACGGCGGCCGCGGCGCGCTCCTGGGAGAGGGCGGCGTACTCGTCGACGTCGCGGCGGGTGAAGCCCTCGATGGTGGCGATCAGGTCGGCGCCGATGCCCTGCGGGACGAAGTTGGTCTCCAGGTTGGTCATCGGGTCGGCGAACCAGGCGCCGCCGTCGGAGGCCATCGGCACCCGGGACATGGACTCGACGCCGCCGGCGAGGACGAGGTCCTCCCAGCCGGAGCGGATCTTCATCGCGGCCATGTTGACCGCTTCGAGGCCCGAGGCACAGAAGCGGTTCTCCTGGACTCCGGCGACGGTGTCGGGGAGCCCGGCGGCGATGGCGGCGATCCGGGCGATGTCGGAGCCCTGGTCGCCGACGGGGCCGACGACGCCGAGGACGATGTCGTCGATGGCGGCCGGGTCGAGGCCGGGGTTCCGGGACTGGATCTCCCGGATGAGGCCGACGACCAGGTCGATGGGCTTGGTGCCGTGCAGGGAGCCGTTGGCCTTGCCGCGTCCGCGCGGGGTGCGGATCGCGTCGTACACGTACGCTTCGGTGCTCACGGGAAGCCTTTCGCGAGGGATGAGGGTGGGGAGCGGCGGGAGGGGCGGGGATCAGCCGAGGAGGGAACGGCCGATGATCTCCTTCATGATCTCGGTGGTCCCGCCGTAGATGGTCTGGATCCGGCCGTCGGTGTAGGCGCGGGCGACCGGGAACTCGCTCATGTAGCCGTATCCGCCGTGCAGTTGCAGGCAGCGGTCGGCGACGCGCTTCTGGAGTTCGGTCGCCCACCACTTGGCCATGGAGGCGTGGACGGCGTCGAGGCCGCCCTCGGTGTGCTCGGTGATGCAGCGGTCGACGAAGGTCCGGGTGACGGCGCACTCGGTGGCCATCTCCGCGATCTCGAAGCGGATGTGCTGGAGCCGGGCGAGGGGGCGGCCGAAGGCCTCGCGCTCCTTCACGTACCGGGTGGTGATCTCCAGGAGGTGCTCGGCGCCCGCGATGCCGGCGACGGCGATGGCGAGGCGCTCCTGGGCGAGGTTGGTCATGAGGTGCAGGAAGGCGCCGTTGAGCTCGCCGAGCAGGTTCTCCTTGGGGACGCGGACGTCGTTGAAGAAGAGTTCGGCGGTGTCCTGGGACTTCTGGCCGATCTTGTCGAGGTTGCGGCCGCGCTCGAAGCCCTCGGCGCCGCGCTCGACGACGAGGAGGGAGAGGCCGTGCGCCCCGCCCTCCGGGGTGGTGCGGGCGACGACGATCACCAGGTCGGCGAGGATGCCGTTGGAGATGAAGGTCTTGGATCCGTTGAGGATCCAGTGGTCGCCGTGGTCCTCGGCGGTCGTACGGATGCCCTGGAGGTCCGAACCGGCGCCGGGTTCCGTCATGGCGATGGCGGTGACGAGCTCGCCGGAGCAGAAGCCGGGCAGCCAGCGCCGCTTCTGCTCCTCGGTGCCGAGCGAGGTGAGGTACGGGCCGATGATGTCGTTGTGGAGTCCGACGGCGAGCCCGGGGGCGCCGGCCCGGGTGAACTCCTCGGCGAGGACGGCCCCGTAGCGGAAGTCGGGGTTGCCGCCGCCTCCGTACTCCTCGTCGACGGCGAGGCCGAGGAGTCCCTGGCGTCCGGCGGCGAGCCAGGCCTCGCGGGCGACGATGCCGTCCTTCTCCCACTGTGCGTAGTGGGGCAGCACCTCCTTGCCGAGGAAGGTGCGGACGGTGCTCCGGAAGGCCTCGTGGTCGGCGGTGTAGAGCTGGCGCTTCATGCTTCGGTCTCCTGGGTCTGGATCGGGCTCTGGAGCGCGGGTACGGCCCAGTCGCGGGCGACCTCGGCGGTGTCGGCACCGGGCAGGGCGGGGCCCGTGCGGAGGGTGCCGGGGGTGACGGAGAAGCGGGGTGCGGGGGCGGGCTGGGCGATTCCGCCCCGCTCGGTGAAGGTGGCGCGGGCGGCGAGATGGGGGTGGGACGGGGCTTCGCGCAGGGAGAGGACGGGGGCGACGCAGGCGTCGCTGCCCTCGAAGGCGGTGGTCCACTCCTCGCGGGTACGGCTCCGGAAGCGGTCGGCGACGGCCTTGCGGAGTTCGGGCCAGCGGGCGAGGTCGCGGCGGGCGGGGGCGGCCTCCTCGATGCCGAGGAGGCGGACGAACTCGGCGTAGAACCGCTCCTCCAGGGCGCCGACGGCCATGTGGCCGCCGTCGGAGGTCTCGTAGACGCCGTAGAACGGGCAGCCGCCGTCGAGGAGGTTGACGCCCCGGCGGTCCTGCCAGCCGCCGGCGGCGAGCATGCCGTGGATCATGGTGGTGAGGTGGGCGGTGCCGTCGACGATGGCGGCGTCGACGACCTGGCCCTCGCCGTGCGCGCGGGCGTGCTGGAGGGCGGCGAGGACGCCGATGACGAGGTAGAGCGAGCCGCCCGCGTAGTCGCCGACGAGGTTGGCGGGGACGGTGGGCGGGCCGTCCGGGTCGGGGCCGATCATGCCGAGGGCGCCGGTGATCGCGATGTAGCCGATGTCGTGTCCGGCGGTCGCGGCGAGCGGGCCGTCCTGGCCCCAGCCGGTCATGCGTCCGTAGACGAGGCGCGGGTTGCGGGCGAGGCAGGTGTCGGGGCCGACGCCGAGGCGTTCGGCGACGCCGGGCCGGTAGCCCTCGATCAGGATGTCGGCGCGGGCGACGAGGTCGAGGACGGTGGCGGGGCCGTTCTCGGCCTTGAGGTCGACGAGGACGGAGCGCTTGTTGCGGTTGGTGAGGTCGCGCGCCGGGTCGATGCCGAGGCCGGGGCCGCCGGGCCGGTCGACGCGGACGACGTCGGCGCCGAGGTCGGCGAGGAGCATGGCGGCGAAGGGGCCGGGGCCGATGCCGGCGAGTTCGACCACGCGTACCCCGGTGAGCGGGCCGTTCCCGGCGGTGTGCGTCGTGCTCATCGAGCCCCCAGGCATGTGTGACACCAATGATGTAACACCGAAGATGCTATGAACGTGCCCCACTCGGCACAAGCCCCCCGGCCGAGCAAGCGCTTGGAAATTCATGGACGGGCACGGGTGGGGTAACCGGGGGTAGGGCGGCAGCGGGGTACGGCGGGGCGACCCGCTATCCTCCGCCGACGACGAGAACCGCGCACGGCGGCGCGGTACGGCCGAAATGAGGGGCTGGATGGAGACAGGGGCGGGCGTGGGACGCGAGTCGGACGCGGACCGGACGGCGGGCGACCGCACCGGGGCCGCACGGGAGAGCGCGCCGGAGAGCGGTACCGAGGCGCGCGCGGAGGGCGGGACCCGGGCCTACGACGTCGTCCTGTTCGGGGCGACCGGCTTCGTGGGCGAGCTCACCGCCGCCTATCTGGCCGAGCACGCCCCGGCCGAGTGCCGCTGGGCGCTCGCGGGACGCAACCTGGCCGGGCTCACCGCCCTGCGCGAGCGGCTCGCCGCCGACCGGCCGCACTGCGCCGACCTGCCGCTCCTCGTCGCCGACGCCGCGGACCCCGGCTCGCTGCGCGAACTCGCCGAGTCCACCAGGGTGGTGGCCACCACGGTCGGCCCCTACGTCTGGTACGGCGACGGGCTCGTCGGGGCCTGCGCGGAGGCCGGCACGGACTATCTGGACCTGACCGGCGAGGCCGAGTTCGTCGACCTGACGTACGTACGGCACGACGCGCGCGCCCGGGAGACCGGCGCCCGGATCGTGCACGCCTGCGGCTTCGACTCCGTCCCGCACGACCTGGGCGTGTACTTCACCGTCCAGCAGCTCCCGGAGGACGTACCCCTGCGGGTGGACGGCTTCGTCCGGGCCGGAGCCGCCTTCTCGGGCGGCACCTTCGCGTCCGCGCTGACCGCGCTCGGCCGGGGCCGGGAGATTCTGCGGGCCGCGCGTGAACGGCACCTGTACGAACCGCGGTTGGTGGGACGCCGGGCCCGCGCGCCGCTGGGCGGACCGCGGTTCAGCCGGGAGACGGGGACGTGGGCGCTGCCGCTGCCGACGCTCGACCCGCAGGTCGTGGCCCGCTCGGCCGCGGCCCTCGACCGGTACGGGCCGGACTTCCGCTACCGGCACTACGCCTCCGTGAAGACGCTGCCGATGGCCCTCGGGGGCGCCGCGGCCGCCGGAGCGGGCGTGGCGGCCGCCCAACTCCCGCCGGTACGAGCCTGGCTGATGGAGCGTTACCGGGCAGGCCAGGGCCCGTCCGCCGAGCGGCGCGCACGCAGCTGGTTCTCGGTGCGCTTCGTCGGAGAGGGCGGTGGCCGCCGGGTCTTCACCGAGGTGTCGGGCGGTGACCCGGGGTACGACGAGACGGCGAAGATGCTCGCCGAGTCCGCCCTCTGCCTCGCCTTCGACCCGCTGCCGAAGTCGGCGGGCCAGGTGACGACGGCGGCGGCGATGGGCGACGCGCTCGTCGCCCGGCTCCGGGCGGCGGGCATCCGCTTCCGGGTGGCGCACCGGAGCTGAGCGGCGCCGCCCGGCGGTCCGTGAGGGATCAGGGCCGTACGAGACGGAAGGGGTGCCCGGCAGGGTCGGCGTAGACGCGCCAGGCCGCGTCGGCGCCCCCGTCGTCGAGCGGTACGGCCCCGAGGGCGAGAACGGCCTCATGGGCGGCGCCCAGGTCGTCGACCCGCACATCGAGGTGGAACTGCTGCTCGGGCGCGCCCCAGACGGGCGGCCGGTGGTCGGCCACGCCCTGGAAGGCGAGGACGGGACCCCCCTCGCCGAGCAGTACCGCGGAACCCTCGCCGACGGCCCACCGGGGATCCGGGTTCTCCACCTGTCCGCCGATCAGCTTCCGGTAGAAGTCGGCGAGTTCCCAGGCGTCCGGGCAGTCGAGCACGAGGCACCGCAGCCGCCCGATCACGCCGGGGTCCCGTCGACGAGGACGTACAGCACGGCGCGGACCCGGGCCTGGGCGACGAGCCCGGCGCCGGCGGGGGTCCGATTCGGGCCGCGCTCCGCGGAACGCGACGTGGCGGAAAGGGGTGTTGTCATGAACCCCACTCTGCCGGTCGGGTTCGGGCCCCGGTATCCGTACAGGTACTCAGCTCGTCACAGGTACTCAGCCGTCGCCGCGGGAGGGGACACGCCCCGGCTAGGCGTCCCCGCGCGCGTCCTTCAGGGCGCGGCGGCAGAGGGAGTCGGCATGGCGGGTGGTCTCCGGGATGCGGTACCGGGGTGAGAGGTGGAGGGTGTGCGCGCAGGCGTTGGTGAGGGAGACCCGGTGGCCCACGGAGACGAACACCGGCTTCACCCCGGCCTGGGTGCGCAGGGCCCGCCCCACCTCCTCTCCGGCGGCCAGCAGCGGGGCGAAGTCGCCGCGCGCCGAGCCGGGTTGCTCGTACGTGAAGGTGAAGGGGTTCTTCGCGACCCCGATGGACGGCCGGCCGGTGAGTACGCCGAGGTGGCTGGCGAGACCGAAGCGGCGGGGGTGGGCGACGCCGTAGCCGTCGCAGACGAGCAGACCGGGGTCGGCGGTCAGGTTGCCGAGCGCCGCCAGCACCGTCGGGATCTCCCGGAAGGCGAGGAGCCCGGGGACGTACGGGAACGAGACCCGGCCGACGGCCGTGGCCTCCTCCACCACCTCCAGGGTCCGCGCGTCGAGGACGACGGCCGCGGCGGCGACGAGATCGTGCTCGTCGTCGTAGGCCACGTCGAGGCCCGTCACATGCCCCTCACCGACACCCGGGCCCTCCTCGTCGCGTACGAGGCGCCCGCACAGCTCCTGCTGGACGGCCCGGGCGGCGGTCTCGTCGGCGGGCCAGCCCGCCGGAATCTCGATGATCGTCATGATGCGGGCCAGCCTATGGTCGCCCGTGGACCGGCTCCCAGCCCCGCGGCACGGAAACCGGCCTGCGGGCTCCGCGAAGGCCGTTCCGAGGGCTGGGACGTCCGGTCCCCGCCCGTCCGGCGCCCGGTAGCCTGGCGATCATGTTCGTACTGGAGTTGACCTACACCGCGCCCGTCGAGCGGGTCGACGCACTGCTGGACGCCCACGTCGAGTGGCTGGACGCGCAGTACGCCGCCGGCGTCTTCGTCGCCTCGGGGCGGAAGAACCCGCGCGACGGCGGGGTGATCCTGGCCGCCGGGGTCGACCGCACGGAGATCGAGAAGATCGCGGCGGCCGACCCGTTCAGCGTCGAGGGCGTCTGCGCGTACCGGATCACGGAGTTCTACGCGACCAAGACGGCCGACGGACTCGCCGCGTACCGGGAGCAGCTCCCCTCCTGACTACCGGCCGAGCCGGGCGATCCTGCCCTTCTCGCCCGAGGCCCA
Source organism: Streptomyces sp. NPDC017246 (assembly GCF_044331325.1). NCBI lineage: Bacteria > Bacillati > Actinomycetota > Actinomycetes > Kitasatosporales > Streptomycetaceae > Streptomyces > Streptomyces sp. NPDC017246. Next base: position 679,342 of record NZ_JBIRMW010000001.1, read on the forward strand.
GCAGGAGCCGTCACGGGTGCACTCCACCGTGTCGTACGAACCGGTGTCGACCGTGCGCCAGGTGCGGCCGCCGTCGGTCGTCAGGTCCGTGCCCGTCGGGCCGACGGCGAGCGCAGCGTTCCGGCTGTGCGGAAGCCAGGCGACACCGGAGCGGTACGCGGGCGGGGGTGTGGCCGAGGTGCGCCAGGTGCGGCCCCCGTCGCCGGTGACCGCGCCGGCCTGCGGGGACGGCTGGTCCTTGCGGTAGTCGCCGCCGACGGCGATGCCGTGCGCGCGGTCGCGGAACGCGAGGCCGAAGACGCCCCGGGCCGGGTCCCCCGCCGGAATCGGCGAGTCGGTGGCGGTCCAGGTCAGCCCCCGGTCGGCGGAGTGGAGCACGCGCGCGGTGGCCCCGCCGCCCGTCGCCAGCCAGACGTCACGCGGGCCGGCCGACACCAGGCACTGGCCGCTCGCCGCGAAGCCCGCCTCGCCGGGCAGCGCGTCCGGCATTCCGGCGTCGGGCAGCACCGTCCAGGAGCGGCCGCCGTCGCGGGTGGAGAGGATGCGGTACTTCCCGTCGACCGGGTCGCTCATCGCGAGCCCGTGCCGGCGGTCGAAGAACGTCATGCAGTCGTAGAAGGCGCGCGGATCGGTGTTGCGGAAGGACTCGGTCCAGGTGGCGCCGCCGTCCTCGGTGCGCAGCACCCGCGAGGCCTCGCCCTCCCCGATGGCGAGGACGACGGCCCGGCGGGCGTCGAAGGCCTCCACATCGCGGAACTCCAGCTCGGCCGCGCCCGGCGGCGAGACGTTTCGCCAGCTGCGGCCTCCGTCGGTGGTCCGCAGCACCGTTCCCTTGGAGCCGGCGGCCCAGGCGGTCCCGCGGTCGACCGGCGCGAGGCCGCGGAAGCGGGCGTCGGTACCGGTCGGCGTCAGCTGCCAGCCCGCCGTGTGCGTGTCGGCCGCTGCCATGGGGGTCTCCCCGGCTCGCGCGGGCGCGGCCAGGGTCAGCGCGAGCGCCACCCCGATCAGTCCCACCGACATCATTCGTCTCGTGTTCCCCATGGACGTCATGGCGCCGGAAGCTAGTGCCCCCGGCCCCTCCCCGTCCAGGGTGCGTCCCCGGCCGGGCGTTCCTAGGCTGGATGCCATGACCGACCGTACGAGCGAGCGGACGCCCGACGAGACGCCGAACCTCAAGGAGTACGAGGGCGAGGGCATCACCGTCACGTTCGAGCCGCGCCGGTGTCTGCACGCGGCCGAATGTGTCCACGGGCTGCCCGAGGTCTTCGATCTCTCCCGGCGTCCGTGGGTGCTGCCCGACGCCGCCGAGGCCGGTCTGGTGGCGGAGGTCGTCCGTCGTTGCCCCTCCGGGGCGCTGCGGTACCACCCGGCGGACGGCTCCGTCGAGCACCCCGACTCCCCCACCTCCGTCCGCCGGTCGCCCTCCGGCCGGCTCGTGATGCGCGGCGACCTGCTCGTGAGCGGCGCGCACGGAGACCGGCACGAGACACGGGTGATGCTCTGTGGCTGCGGAGCCTCCGGAAACCAGCCGTACTGCGACCGCTCCGGTCCCTGCGCCGAGCCGGACGACGACGTACCCGAAGCGCGCTGACCTCTTTCCACCCCGCTCTGACCTGCGGTGATACATGCGGCCCGTCGCCGCGCGCGGCCCGCGACGCGGCCGTGACGCAGCTCACGCACATCCGGAGTGCACGTTCCGGGTCCGCCGCTCGTCTTCTCAGGTGTCAGGTGCCCTGGTGTCGGGGAGACGCACAGGATCCAGCCCGTGTGAAAGGAGCCGGTCGTGTCCGCCGTCATCGAGCAGGCCGTCCAGGCCCGACTGGTCGCATCCGCTCCGCGGATGGAGACCGTCCCCGCCACTCTGCGGTACGACCGCGAGGACCCGTACGCCGTGAGCATGGCCTTCCCTCCCCCGGCGACCCTGGAGGGTGTCGAGGTCTCCTGGGCCTTCGCGCGGGAGCTGCTCGTCCAGGGCGTCGAGCGCCCGGCGGGAGTCGGGGACGTACGCCTGCGTCCGTACGGGTACGACCGGACGGTGGTGGAGTTCCACGCTCCCGAGGGGGTGGCCATGGTCCATGTCCGGACCTCGGAGCTGCGCCGCTTCCTGGAGCGCTCGCAGCACCTGGTGCCCGCGGGCCGCGAGCACCAGTACCTGGACTGGGACCAGGACCTCACGGAGCTGCTGCGCGACCGTCCGTAGGCAGACCGTCAGCGGATGCGGGGCCTGCCGCCCCGGATAAATGGTTTGCCGCTCTCCCGCTCCCCGGCGTACGGTCCGTACTGACCTTGTCGTCACCCGATCGGAGAAGGACGTTGCTCGTCTGAGGTTGCGAGACACCGCGCCGCGCGTGCCCCCTGTGCCGCGTGTGCCGTTCTCGACCTCGGCGTACGAGCCGTTCTTTCGACTGCCCGCGCCCCGGTGTCTCCACGCGTTCGCATCTCTTCACGCTCGCGCTCACGCACTTCGGGAGGCCCCCATGGCGCATCACCCCACGTTCATCACCTGCACCGCCCTCTCCTTCTCCTGGCCCGACGGCACGGAGGTCCTCGACGACTTCCGGCTCACGGTCGGCCCCGGCCGTACCGGGCTCGTCGGGCTCAACGGCTCCGGCAAGTCCACGCTCCTCAAGCTGATCGCGGGCGAGCTGACCCCGGCCTCCGGCACGGTCCGGGTCACCGGCGAACTCGGCTACCTCCCCCAGAACGTGGTTCTGGACACCTCGCGACGGGTGGACGAGATCCTCGGCATCGCCGCGAAGCGGGCCGCCCTGCACGCCATCGAGGCGGGCGACCCGGCGGAGGAGCACTTCACCGCCCTCGCCGACGACTGGGACGTGGAGGAGCGGGCTCGCGCCACCCTCGACCAGCTCGGCCTCGGCTCCGTCGGTCTCGACCGGACCGTCGGGGAGGTCTCGGGCGGCGAGTCCGTACTGCTGCGCCTCGCGGCGCTGCTGCTCGCCCGCCCCGACGTCCTGCTGCTCGACGAGCCCACGAACAACCTGGACCGGCACGCCCGCGCCCGGCTGTACGAGGCGGTGGAGAACTGGTCGGGCGTCCTCGTCGTGGTCAGCCACGACCGTGAGCTCCTGGAGCTCGTCGATCAGATCGCCGATCTGCGGGACGGCTCCGTCACCTGGTACGGCGGCGCCTGGTCCGCGTACGAGGAGGCGCTCGCCGCCGAACAGGAGGCGGCGGAGCGGATGGTCCGGGTCGCCGAGGCCGATGTGCAGCGGCAGAAGCGGGAACTCGCCGACTCCCAGGTCAAGTTGGCCCGCCGCAAGCGGTTCGGACAGAAGAGCTTCGAGAACAAGGTCGTCCCGAAGATCGTGGCGAACAACCGCAGGAGCGAGGCCCAGGTCTCGGCCGGCAAGCACCGCGCGCTGCACACGGAGCGGCTGTCGGAGGCCAGGGAGCGGCTCGACGCGGCGGTCGAGGCGGTGCGGGACGACGACGAGATCCGGGTCGAGCTGCCCCGCACCTCGGTGCCGCCGGGTCGCGAAGTGCTCTTCCTGCGGGACCTGGAGCTGCGGTACGGGGCCCGGGTGGCCGGCGCGTTCGAGCTGCGCGGACCGGAGCGGATCGCGCTGGTCGGCAGGAACGGCGCCGGGAAGACGACCCTGCTGCGGACGATCGCGGGGGAGGTCGCGCCGCTCTCCGGCGAGGCGGAGGCGCGGGTGCCGCTCCGCTTCCTGCCGCAGCGGCTCGATGTCCTCGACGACGGGTTGAGCGTGGTGGAGAACGTGGCCCGGTTCGCGCCCACGGCGACGGGGAACGCGATCAGGGCCCGGCTGGCACGGTTTCTGTTCCGGGGAGCGCGGGCGGATCAGCCCGCGGGGACCCTCTCGGGCGGGGAGCGTTTCCGGGCGACGCTCGCGGCGCTGCTCCTGGCGGAGCCGGCTCCGCAGCTGCTGATGCTGGACGAGCCGACGAACAACCTCGACATGGCGTCGGTACGGAAGCTGACGGCGGCGCTCGACGCGTACGAAGGGGCGCTGATCGTGGCGAGCCACGACGTGACCTTCCTGGAGTCGCTGGGGATCACCCGGTGGCTGCTGCTCGACGGTGAGCTGCGGCCGACGACGGTGGAGGAGGTGCGGGAGACGGCGTCCGGCCCGAGGTAGCGGGGAGACACCGGGAGATCCCTGTGGAGCCAGCCGTGGAGTAACGCCCAGGACTTCGTGCCGCCGCTCGGAGTGAGGACGGGGGCCAGCCCCCAGTCCCCTCCGTGCGCGTCGACCGCCGCGGCCAGCAGCCACATGCTGCGGCTGCGGCGGTCGCGGCGTTCCTCGGCCGAGAGGGGTGAGCCGTGGGCGGGGTGCTGGTCGTAGACCACGATCCGCACCGCCTCGAACTGCCAGCGGACCCGCAGGATCAACTCCCGGTCGGGGGTGAACCGATAGGCGGCGGCGACGAGTTCGGAGGCGGCGAGGGTGGCGGTCTCGCAGAGGTCGGAGAGGCTGGTGGGAGGAGCACCGCGGACTGCTGCCGCCCGCACTCATCGACATCGCCGAACTCGACTTCCACGCGGCGGAGTTGTCCACCGCCGTCACCACCCACATCCCGGGACTCCTGCAGACCGAGGAACACGCGCGGGCCGTCTTCGACACCGCCGTACCCCCCCCTTGCCCGGCCCCGATCCGGAGGCCAGGCTCGCCCTGCGGCTGCGCCGCCAGGAGGTCCTGGACCGGGACCGGCCCGTGCAGTACGAGGCCGTGATCCACGAGGCCGCGCTGCGCATGCAGTTCGGCGGACCGAAGATCGCGCGGGAGCAGCTGGAACGCGTCCTGGCGCACTCCGAGCGGACACCGTCTCGGTGCGCGTCATCCCGTTCACCGCGGGGGGTCTCCCGGGCGCGGGCCAGTCGTTCACCTATGTGGCCGCGCCCGTGGCGCAGCTCGACACCGTACAGCTCGACTCCTCCCACGGCTTGCTGCTGCGCGGGCTCGCCCTGGCCGCGGACGAGTCACGCGCGTTCATCCGCACCATCGCTCAGGATCGGTGAAGGTCCCCCACCATGAACCTCATGCCCTCCACCGACACCGCCGTCGACGCCTCGCCCGCCCCCGCCGTCGCCGTCTCCCCCGCCGCCGGCCCGGCGGCCCGCCCCGGCGTCGAGATCGACTGGAACGAGGCCTTCCGCAGCGAGGGCGCCAACTGTTTCCGCTTCGGCCTCGACGAGGCGGGCCGTGCGTACATCGGCTCGACCCTGACCCCCGGGGCGTACGTCAGCGACTCGGTGGAGGCGCTGCGGGCGCTGATCTCGGCGGTGAAGGCCGGCGCCGCCGACCATCTGCTCTGAGCGCTCGGGCGTCAGCTCTGCGTAGTCGTCCGCACGGCCGCCGAGGGGCTCCCCGGACGTGACCTGCGTCTCCGGCACCCCACCCGAGCAGCGCACATAACGGAACGTAACCGGACATCGCCGGGACGGGCTTGGCCGACGCCTTACGGAGCCTTAACCTACGGTCTCGTAACCTACGAATCCGTAGGTATGCCCGTATGCCCCCTCTCCGTCCCCAGGAGTCCCCGTGACACTCACCTCTCCCCACCTCGGCAGCTCGACAGGGTGGACCGACGCGCGGCTGCTCCACGCGCTGGAAGAGGTCGTGGAGAAGGAGCTCAACCGGCACCTCAAGGTCACCAAGGACTGGATGCCGCACGAGTACGTGCCCTGGTCCGACGCCCGGAACTTCCCCGGCTTCTTCGAGGACGGCGAGGCCTGGGACCCGTCGCAGTCCAAGGTCACCGACATCGGCAAGATCGCCCTCGTGGTCAACCTGCTCACCGAGGACAACCTCCCGAGCTACCACCACGAGATCGCCAGCCTCTTCGGCCGCGACGGCGCCTGGGGCACCTGGGTGCACCGCTGGACCGCCGAGGAGGGCCGGCACGGCATCGTGATGCGCGACTACCTCCTCGCCTCGCGCGCCGTCGACCCGGACAAGCTGGAGCAGTTCCGGATGGCGCACATGGCGGAGGGCTTCGAGTCCGACAACCGGCACTCGATGCTGCACTCCGTGGCGTACGTCGCCTTCCAGGAGCTCGCCACCCGCATCTCGCACCGCAACACCGGCCACCAGTCCGGCGACCCGGTCTGCGACCGGATGCTGTCCCGCATCGCCACCGACGAGAATCTGCACATGGTCTTCTACCGCAACCTGCTGGGCGCGGCCTTCGAGATCGCCCCCGACCTGACCATGCAGGCCGTGCGGGACGTCGTGGTCAACTTCCGGATGCCCGGACACGGAATGCCCGGCTTCGAGCGGGCGGCGGCGCAGATGGCGATCGGCGAGATCTACAACATGCGCATCCACCACGACGACGTGCTCCAGCCCGTCCTGCGCTTCCTCAAGGTCCTCCAGATCGACGGCCTGGGCCCCGAGGGCCTGCAGGCCCAGGAGGAGCTGGGGCTCTACATGAACGGCCTGGACTCCGAGGCGAGCAAGTTCGACGAGAGGCTCGCCGCCCGCAAGGCGCGGATGGCCGCCCGCGCGGCCGGCTGAGCCACCGGTTCGACACACACCGCACGCGACGGACGGCACGGGCGCGGGGGGGGGGGGGGGGGGGCCCCGCCGGGCCCGCCCCCCCCCCCCCCCCCCCCCCCCCCCCCCCCCCCCGGGGGCCCGCCCCCCCCCCCCCCCCCCCGCGCCCGTGCCGCTCCGCGCCCGGACCCCTCGTACCCCCGCGCCGAGGCGTCCGCCACCGCTCAGCCCTGTCGGCGCTTGAGCCGGAACCGCTCCTTCTCGGAGAGCCCGCCCCACACCCCGAACCTCTCGTCGTGGCTCAGCGCGTACTCCAGGCACGCCACGCGCCCCTCACAGGCCCCGCAGAGCTGCTTCGCCTCGCGGGTCGAGGAGCCGGGCGCCGGAAAGAAGAACTCCGGGCCGGCCTGGGCGCACAGCGCGTTCTCCTGCCAGGTCATGTCGGGCTCCGGTGCGGTCAGTACGATCGTGTCGGTCTGCATGCCGTACACGCTGCCGGAGGGGCGTAAACGCGCCATCAACGTTCGATCAATGCGACGTTCGCCGCCGTTTGCAAAGCGGCTCGCCGAAGGCCGTCGCCTGCTCGCCGACACGGCCGGCGGGCCTGGCCCACGCCCGACGTCCCGGTGACGCCCCAGGGGCGTGCCATCGGGCTTCACGTCGCGGCCGAACGGTCCGGCGAGTGGGGTGTGCGGGACCTCAGCGGGTGACGCCCAGCGCCGGGAGGACCGTTTCCGCCACCCGGTACGCCTCCTCCAGGAGGGGGTTCCCGGACAGGATGAACGTGTCCACGCCCAGGTCCTGGTACTCCTTGAGGCGCTCCACGACCTGGGCCGTGGAGCCGACCACGGCCGTTCCCGGGCCGGGCCGGAACAGGCTCATCCCGGGCCACAGGTTCGGGTGGGTCTCCAGTTCTCGGGCGTGGGCGGGGACCCGGCCGCCGTGCTGGCGGAACTGGCGCTGCCAGCCGACGCCGTCCTCCCCCGCCCGCTCGCCGAGCTGCCGTGCGTACGTCGCCTCGCTGGTGACGTCCAGGAGCCGGTCGGCCGCCGCCCAGGCCTCGTCCTCGGTGTCCCGGACGATCAGATGGAGGCGCAGCCCGATGCGGAGGGTGCGGCCGTGGGCGGCGGCCCGCGCCCGTACGTGGTCGAGCTTCTCCTTCAGCAGGTGCGGCGGCTCGCCCCAGGTGAGATAGACGTCGACGTGCTCGGCGGCCATCTCAATGCCGGGGGCGGAGGAGCCGCCGAACCAGAGCGGGACGTGCGGTTCCTGGACGGGCCGCAGGTCCCGGAAGGAGGCACCGGCGCCCTTGAGGTCGTAGAAGCGCCCCTTGTGGTCGAAGACCTCCCCGGCGGTGAGCCGTTTGACGATCGACCAGTACTCGGCGCTCAGTTCGTACCGCTCGTCGTGCTCGACGTGGAGCCCGTACTCCCGCAGGGACGCCGTGGAGCCGTTGACGACGTTGAAGCGGAGCCGCCCGCCGAACAGGTTGTCGAAGCTCAGTGCCATCTTGGCGAGCAGGGTCGGCGCGATCAGACCCGGGTGGACGGCGAGCAGCGGCTTGAACCGCGTGCTGGTGGAGGCCGCGAGCGCCGAGCCGAGCGGCCACACGTCGTAGAGGTCGGTGGCGAGCAACGCGCCGGTGTAGCCGAGGCGTTCGACGGTTCCGGCGAGCTGCGTCAGATACCCCAGGTCGACGGGCCGGCGGCCCGCCGGCTCCCAGGGGTAGGCGCCTTCGCGCGGGATGATGTACCAGAGGACTTCGGGTGCCGGGGAGGTCATGGGGATCAGGCCTTCCGGGGCAGGGCGTCGGCGACCGTGATCGCGCGGTCGATGAAACCGGTGCGGTGGAAGATGTCGGCCGCCTCCTGCTGTTCGGCGACGAACTCCTCGGTGACCGCCTCGATCGTCCACGGCAGGGCGCGCAGCGCCGTCTCCCAGTCGTCGACCGTGCCGCCCTGGTCGGCGGCGGCGATCCCGGCGGCCTCGCGCGGATGGGCCGCGGCCCAGTCGTCGGCCCGCCGGAGCGCCCGGGTGAGCGCCTCGACCACCTCGGGCCGCCGCTCGGCCAGGTCGCGCCGGGTGAAGAAGACGGACCGGTCGGTGATGACCTCGCCGGTACGGACCAGGGTGCGCAGCCCGCCGGTGCGGCGGGCTGCCGCGAGCTCGGCGCCCTGGGCGACCCAGGCGGTGATCGCGCCGGCGCGGAGCTTCTCCTCGCTGGCCGAGTCGCCGCGTACGGGAGTGATGTCGGTGGCGTACGAGAGGCCGGCGTCGTCCAGGGCCTTGGCGACGAGGTGGGTCTGCCAGGAGCCGACGGCGAGGTGGACGGTGCCGCCCTTGAGGTCGGCGACGGTCAGGACCGGGCTGTCCTCGGGGACGAGGAGGGCGCCGTGGTCGGGGCGGGGCGCCGAGACGGCGGTGTAGACGATGTCGTGGCCCGCGGCCTGCGCGGTGACGGGCGGGGTGGAGCCGGTGCCGCCGAAGTCGATGGTTCCGTCGGCGAGATGGGCACCGGTGCGGACGCCGTCGGTGTACGGGTGCCAGGTCACGGTCTCGCCGAGCGCGGCGAGCTCCTCCTCGGCGTAGCCGAGCCGGGAGAGGTGGTAGAGGGAGGGGTTGCTGCGGTGGACACCGATGACGACGGTCATGCGGACACTCCTTCGGGAGAGACGGGTGCGGGGACGGGGACGGGGGCGGGTGCGGGGGCGTACGCGGGTGCCTCTTCGGGCGCGTGGACCCCGAGGTCGGCGAGGAGGCGGCGGCGCAGGGCGACGAACGCCGGGTCGCCCGGGTCACGGGGGCGGGCGACCGTGACGGGCTCGTCGGTGACCAGCCGGCCGTCGCGCAGGACGGCGACCCGGTCGGCGAGGCGCACCGCCTCGTCGACGTCGTGCGTCACGAGCAGCACCGCCGGGCGGTGGATCCGGCGCAGCTCGCCGACCAGGTCCTGCATCCGGAGCCGGGTCAGCGCGTCCAGTGCGGCGAACGGCTCGTCGAGGAGCAGGAGTTCGGGCTCCCTGACCAGGGCGCGGGCGAGCGCCACCCGCTGGGCCTCGCCGCCGGAGAGCGTGGCCGGCCAGGCCTCGGCGTGACGTTCGAGCCCGACCTCGGCCAGGGCGCGCAGGCCCGTCGCCCGGGTCGCGGCCCCGCGCGGGAGGCCGACGGTCACATTGGCGAGAACCTTCTTGGAGGGGATGAGCCGGGGCTCCTGGAAGACGATCGTGCGGGCCTCGGGGACCAGGGCCTCTCCCCCGTCGGCGCCGTCGAGGGCGCCGAGGATGCGGAGCAGTGTGGTCTTGCCGCTGCCGCTCGCTCCGAGCAGGGCGAGGAACTCGCCTCTTTCCAGAGTGAGTTCCAGTCCGTCGAGGACCGGTCGGCTGCCGAAGACGCGGCGGAGGCCTCGTACCCGTACCGCCGTGGCGGGGGGTGTCGTGGACGGGGTCATCGGGCTCCTCCTCCGGGGCCGGCGGTGCGCCAGGGCATGAGGACCCGCTCCAGGCCGCGGACGAGAACGTCGGCGGTGAGGCCGAGCAGACCGTAGACGAGGATGCAGACGGCGAGGATGTCGGTGCGGGCGTAGCTCTGGGCCTGGGACATCAGATAGCCGATGCCTTCGGTGGCGTTGATCTCCTCGGCGGCGATGAGCGCGATGACGCTCAGCGTCATGGAGAGCCGCAGTCCGGCCAGGAGCGAGGGCAGCGCGCCGGGGAGGACGACCTGGCGGACGATCGCGAGCCGGCCGAGACCGAAGGTGCGCATGGCCTCGACGAGTTTGCGGTCGGTGCTGCGGACGCCGCCGACGGTGGAGACGTACATGGGGAAGGTGGTGGCGACCGCGATGAGCAGGATCTTCGCGGTCTCGTTGATCCCGAACCAGACCATGAAGAGGGGGACGAGGGAGAGGAAGGGGATGGTCCGCAGTGTCTGGAGCGAGGAGTCGAGCAGCTCGTCGCCCAGCCGGGTGAAGCCGGTGGTGATGCCGAGCGCGAGCCCGGCGGCGAGACCGATGAAGAGCCCGATCCCGGAGCGGGTGAGGGAGGTCGCGAGCGCGTCCGGCAGCTGGCCGTTGCCCCACAGTTCCCCGACCGCGTCGATGACCTGCGAGGGAGAGGCGAGCACGTCGGGGGTGAGGAGACCGGTGGCGGAGGAGGCCCACCAGAGGACGAGGAGGGCGACCGGGCCGAGGGCGCGGACGGTGAGGGAGTACGTACGGGAGCGGGGGCGGCGGAGCTGGGGGCGGGGGGCGACGAGGCCGGGAGGGCTCACGGGCGCCGTCATGACAGCTTCTCGATGTCGAGGAGGTGGGCGGCGATGTCGACCTTGTCCGGGGTGACCTTCTGGTCGGCGTAGAACCGGGCGACGGTCTCGAAGCGCTCGATGTCCTCGGGCCTGATCGCTTCGACGTTGCCGGACTTGCCCGTGAAGGAGATCTGGACCTCCTTGGCCCTGCCGTTGACGGCGGTGGGTCCGGCGTCGGTGAAGACGTTGAGATACGCGGCCGGGTCCCGCTTCTCCTTGGCGCTGTTGTCGTGGAGGTAGGTGTAGAGCGCCTTGACGACCTCGGGGTGCTCCTTGGCGAAGCCCGAACGGACCGCGTTGAGGCTGTAGTTGTCGGAGCCGATGGCGGTGCCGTCGGCGACGAAGTGGGCCTTGCCGGAGCCGATCTCGGCGACGGCGTAGGTGGACCAGACGGCCCAGGCGTCGACCTGGCCCGCGTTGAAGACGGCGGCGGTCTGGTCGGGGCGCAGATAGACCCGCTCCACCTCGCCGGCGGGGATCCCCGCCTTGGCCAGGGCCTTGAGGAGCAGGTACTCGCCGGTGCCGCCCTTGTTGACGGCGACCTTGCGGCCGACGAGGTCGTCGACGGAGTCGATGTCCGAGCCCTCGCGGACGAGGATGCCCTCGCCTACCGGGTCGGGGGCCGTGGCCGTGAAGAAGGCGAAGCCGGGGCTCTGGGAGAGGGAGGTGATGCCCGAGGTGATGGAGCCGGTCGCGATGTCGAGCCGGTCGGCGTTCATCGCCTGGGCGGCGGGTGCGAAGGGACCGGCGCTACCGGTCCACGCCACCTTGGCGCCGACGGCGGCGAGGGCCTTGTCGAGGCTGCCGTCCTTCTTGCCGCGGGCGAGGACGCCGGCGTTGCCGGGGTCCGGGATCCGGATCGTGACCGTGCCCTTCGCCGCCTTCGCCCCGCCGCCGCCCCGACCGGCGGCCGAGTCCGCGGCCGTGCCGCCTCCGCAGGCGGTGAGAGTGGCGAGGGCGGCGAGGGCCGCGAGCGCGGCACGGACGGCGGGCGGGGTGAGTGGGCGCATGACGGTCGTCCTTCGGGAGATCGGGGCGGGCGGGATGGGGTGCTGGTGCGGGGCGGGTTACGGGACCGGCTGAGGGGACGGCTCCGGCCGGGCGGTGGCCGCGAGCCGCCGGGCCCGGCGCAGGGGTTCCGGGTCCGCCCAGGTGCGTACGTCCACGGCCTCGGGCAGGAAACCGTGGGCGCGCAGGGCCTCCTCCTGCCGGGCGAGCAGGTCGAGCCGTGTACCGGACAGGTCCGGGTGGAGGGTGCGGTGGGTGCCGGACCGGTAGGCACCCGCGACCCCCTCGGCGCCCGCCCCGGTCTCGGCGCCGAGGATGCGGGCGACCTCGTCCGGCTCGCCGGCGGCCCAGTCGGCGGCCCGGAGCAGAACGGCCAGGAAGCGGGCCACGAGCTCGGGGTGCTCGTCCAGGAGGTCCTGGTGCACGGTGAGGGGGCGCGGGGTTCCGTTGTTGACACGGTGCGCGGGGTCGGGGAGCGCGTCGAGCTCCACGGCCACCTCGGCCCCGGCGCGGCGGGCCGCCTCGACGGCGAGGGCGCCCTTCACATAGACGGCGTCGACCTCCCCCCGGCGCAGGGCGTCCAGCTCGGCGGCCCACTGGCCCCGATGACCGTCCGCGGGTACGTCGACGAGGGCGGCGTCGCCGAGTCCGTACCCCGCGGAGGCGAGGACCCCTTCGAAGCCGCGCAGGGCCATCGCCCGCCAGAAGTCGATGGCCACGGAGTGCCGGGGCAGGGCGAGCCGGAGACCGCGCAGGGCGGCCGCGCCGCGGACCGGGGAGCCGGGGGCGACGAGCACCGCCTGGCGCTCCTCGATCCAGGTGAGACCGATGAGCCGGGTGCGCTCCCCGCGTGAACGGGCCCACAGCGCGGGCACGTTGCCGCCCTCGCGGAAGAGTCCGGGAAGGGCGTGGGTGAAGTGGGCGGCACGGTCGGCGCCGGGCTCGGCGTCCTGGAGCGAGCGGACGGAGATGCCGTCGGGCGCGAACTCCCGGGCCAGCCAGCCGCGGTCGGCGGCGACACCGGTGGCGGTGGGAACGGGGCAGCGGGTGAACCAGAGCGTGTCGGGAACGCGGGCATGCGTCATGGAGGGCTTCCCGGGGTGTGGTGGGGCGGCGGGCGGCATCGGGGCACGACGGAAATGTCGGTCGGCGCCGCCGTGACCGTGGGCGGTGTGCGGGCGAAGGCGAAGGGCGAGGAGAGCGGAAACGAAAGGGAGGGGAAACGCAGGGGCGAAGGTGACGGCCGGGGCGACGGCCTCGGCGTGGGACGGCTCACGCGTCCGGCGGCCTTCGGCGCACCGTCCGCCCTCGGCCGGGAACGACCCCGTCGAGGAACGGACCGGGAAGCGGACGGACGTCCGTCACGCAGGACGCCAGGCCGCGGACGGTCCCGGCGACGGGCCGGGTCGGCGCACGGCGACGACGAGTCGCGTCAGCGACAGCCGGCCCCCGCGACCCGCGCCAGGTCGATGTGGCGGCGCCGGGTGAGCGCGAGCGGCGCGGAAGAGGCGGGGGGCGCACATCGTGCGGTGCGTCGTGCGGTGCGTCGTCCGTTCATGGCCGGCCCTGCTCCCTTCGGCTCGGTGCCGCTGTGGTGGCTTGGCCGGAACCCTGCCACGGAAGTTCCACCGTCGACAACTCGCCTCCCACGATGTGGGATTGCGTATGAACGGAGTGTTTCCGACCTCACCCGATCCCCGATTCGGCTCCCGTCATATGGGAGCGTGGGAGCCCGATCACCCACGGGGAGCGAACCCTATGACGACCGAGGCCGGCACCGTCCGACCCCCGGCGGGCGCCCAGGCGGTCCGCCGCGCACTGGATGTGCTGCACTGTTTCCACGACAACGGGCCCGACCTGAGCGCCTCCGACCTCGCGCGGCGGCTCGGGCTCTCCACCTCCACCGCGCACCGGCTCGCCCGGACCCTGCTCGGCGCGGGCTTCCTGGAGCAGGACGCCCGGACCGCCCGCTACCGCCTCGGCCCGGCGATGACGGAGCTGGGCCGGCTCTCGTACCACCAGCGGGGACTCCATCTGGCCGCGCCCGAGCTCGCCGATCTCGCCGAACGGACCGGCGCCACCGCCGACCTGGCCCTCCGCAGCGGATCGCATGTGATCATCGTGGCGGGTGGCTCGGTGACCCCGAAGGTGGGGCTGCGCCGGCCGCTGCACTCGACGGCACTCGGAAAGGTGCTGCTCGCGTGGCCCCGGGCGGGCGAGGCGGGCCCGCGCTCCCTGCCGCCGCTGTACGCGTTCACCGAGCGGACGATCGTCGAACCTCCGGCGCTGAGCGCCGAGTTGGCCCGCGTACGGGAGGCGGGGTACGCCCTCAACGACGGCGAGTCGGCCCTCGGGGTGCGGACCGTGGCCGTGCCGGTCCTGGAGCGGGCGGGGCACGCGAGGTTCGCGCTCGCGGTCCGCGCGACCCCGGAGCTGATCACCGACGCACGGCTCGACTGGTACCTGGCGCAGGCGCGGTCCTGCGCCCGCGCCCTGGAGGTCCTGCTGCTCGCCCCGACGGAGCGCCGGGACCCCGGCGAGCGGGCCGGGTAGCCACCGCCGGCCACCCGGCTCGTGACCCGCGGCCAGCGACCCGTCGCCCGTCGCCCGTCGCCCGTCGCCCGTCGCCCGTCGCCCGTCGCGAAGATATCCGCACGGTCGTGCGTTCAGTACCATGGACAGATGAGCGGCAGCACCGGCGGCAGCACCGGGACCAAGACGGACGGACGCGTCGAGCGCGGGAACCAGACCCGGCGCCTCGTGCTCGGCCGGACCATGGACATCGCCTCGATCGAGGGGCTCGAAGGCCTGTCCCTGGGGCGGATCGCGACCGAGCTGCAGCTGAGCAAGAGCGGTGTCTTCGCCCTCTTCGGCTCCAAGGAGGAGCTCCAGCTCGCCACGATCAGGGCCGCCGTCGCCGTCTTCGCCGAGCACGTCGTCACCCCCGTGAACGACGTGCCGCCGGGCGCGCGCCGGGTCCGCGAGCTGTGCCGGAACTGGCTCACGTACTCCTCCGACCGGGTCTTCACGGGCGGCTGTTTCTTCTACGCGGTCTCGGCCGAGTTCGACGCCCGTACGGGTCCGGTGCACGACGCCGTCGCCCGGACCCGCCTCGACTGGAACGCCTATGTGGAGCGCTCCCTGACGGAGGCTCAGGCGGTCGGCGACTTCGCCGGGGACATGGACGCGGAGCAGCTGGCCTTCGAGGTGATCGCCCTCATGGAGGGGGCCAACGCGCAGTCCGTCCTGCTCGGCGACACCCTGGCGTACACCCGCGGCGAGCGGGGCATCACCTCCCGGCTGCGCGCCTCGGCGACGGACCGGGGCCGGAGCGCCCTCGACGCCGAATAGCCCCGGCCGCCCCCGCCGCCCCCCTCTCAGCCGGCGGCGGCCACCCGCTCCTCCGACGGCCCACCGGGCGACGCCACGGACGGTTCGGCGGCCGGCGCCGTCAGGAACTCCACCGCCTCCGCCACGACGTCCGGGTCCCGCAGGATGCGGCGGTGCCCCAGCCCCCGGGTGACGACGAGCCGGGCCCGGTCGCCGTGGGCCCGTGCGAGCAGCCGCGACTGGGCGAGCGGCACCATGTCGTCGCTCTCGTCGTGGAACAGCAGGACGGGCGCACCGAGCGCGCCGGGGTCGCGATCCGCGTCGAAGCGGTCCCAGATGCCCTGCTCGCCCGGTGCGAGCCGCCGCTCCACGTGGTCGCGCATGCACCGTACGACCCGGTCGTCCACGCCGAGTCCGGCCCGGAAGCCCTTGACCAGCAGATCGAAGGAGCCGACGCCGCCGAGCCCGACGAAGCGGGCCGTGCGGACGCCGTCCCGGAGGGTGAAGAGGGAGGCGAGGACTCCGAAGGAGTGGGCGACGACCGCGTCGAAGTCACCGTGTCGCGTGTGCAACTCCCTGATGATCTCCCGGTATTCGACGATGTTGCTCGCCTTTCCGGAGGAGTCTCCGTGGCCGGGCGCGTCGAAGGTGACCGGGCTGTAGCCGCGCGCGAGGAGCGCTTCGGCGAAGGCGGTGAGGCGTGAGGCGCGCGAGGACCAGCCGTGGACGAGCAGGACGGGTCGGCGGCCGTCGCCCCAGGTGTAGGTGACGACGTCATGGCCCCGGATCCGGAGGTGTCCGGTGCGGGCGGCGGCGCGGAACGCCTCCTCCTCGGGCTTCACCCGTGCCCGGCCGAGCGGGCGGACGAAGAGCTGGAAGGCCCAGCGGCCGGCCGGTCCGGGGGCGACGCGGGCGGTGACGTTCAGGGCGGTGCGGATGAGCGGAGCCATCGGGTACATGCCGGATCTCCTCGGTCGTCCTGGGTACCCAAAAATGCTAGCACGATCGTTCGTGTTGTTTTAGGATCGAAGAAGAGGCGGGCCGGTGCCCACCCGGAAAGCACCGGCCCGCCTCACGCCTCCCCCGCCGGCTCCTCGCCGGGCTCGCCGGGCTCCCCGGGCTCCCCGGGCTCCCCGGGCTCCCCGGCAGGCTCCTTCTTCGCCCGGCTCGGCTGCACCCGCTTCGGCTCGCCCGGCATCTTCGGGTACTCCGGCGGATACGGCAGATCGCCGAGCCCGTGGTCCGCCTCGTCCCGCCGGGCCAGCTCCAGCAGGGACTCCAGACCGAACCGCTCGGCGTCCATGTCGGCGTGGACGTCGCCGACCTCGGCGTACCGGACCGGCATCGTCCTGATGTCGAAGTCCTGCGGCACGGCGTCGTCGACCTCCTCCCACCGCAGCGGCGCCGACACCGGGGCGTGCGGACGGGGGCGTACGGAGTAGGCGGAGGCGATCGTGCGGTCCCGGGCGGTCTGGTTGTAGTCGACGAAGATCCGCTCGCCCCGCTCCTCCTTCCACCACTTGATGGTGACCTGCTCCGGCATCCGCCGCTCCAGCTCCCGGCCGCAGGCGATGGCCGCCCGCCTGACCTGTGTGAAGGTCCAGTCCGGTGTGATCGGGACGAAGACATGGAGCCCCCGCCCGCCGGAGGTCTTCGGCCAGCCGCGCAGTCCGTGCTCGTCGAGGACGGCGCGCAGTTCGTGGGCGGCGCGGACGGCGTCGGAGTAGTCGGTGCCGGGCTGCGGGTCGAGGTCGATGCGGAGTTCGTCGGGGTGTTCGGTGTCGTTCCGCCGCACCGGCCAGGGATGGAACGTGACGGCGCCGAGGTTGGCGGCCCAGAGCACGGCGGCCGGTTCGGTGGGACACATCTCGTCGGCCGACCTGCCGCTGGGGAAGGTGATGTGGGCGGTCGGGATCCAGTCGGGCAGATACTTCGGGGCCCGCTTCTGGAAGAAGGACTCGCCGGTCACCCCGTCGGGGTAGCGCTCCAGGGTGGTCGGCCGGTCGCGGAGGGCGCGGGTGATGCCGTCGCCCACGGCCAGGTAGTAGCTGACCATGTCGAGCTTGGTGTAGCCGGGTTCGGGGAAGTACACCTTGTCCGGATTGGACACGCGTACGGTCCGGTCGCCGACTTCCAGTTCCACCGCTGCCGCCTTGCCTGCCATGCCGGTCAGCCTAGGGCTCGCCGACAAGTCCCGCATACCGGACAATCGCCTCATGGATCTTCCGGTGATGCCGCCCGTGAAACCGATGCTCGCCAAGTCCGTGAAGCGCATCCCGCCCGGGATGCAGTACGAGGCGAAGTGGGACGGCTTCCGCGCGATCGTGCACCGGGACGGGCCGGAGCTCGTCATCGGCAGCCGTACCGGCAAGCCCCTCACCCGCTACTTCCCCGAGCTCGTCGAGGCGCTCGCGGCCCGGCTGCCGGAACGCTGTGTGGTCGACGGCGAGATCGTCATCGAACACGACGGCCATCTCGACTTCGACCGGCTCAGCGAACGGATCCACCCGGCCGACTCCCGGGTCCGCATGCTGGCCGAGACCACCCCGGCGCTGTTCGTCGCCTTCGACCTGCTCGCCCTCGGGGACACCTCGCTCCTCGACACCCCGCTCGGTGAGCGCCGGGCCGCCCTGGAGGGAATGCTCGCCGGCGTCGACGCACCGCTCCATCTGGCCCCGGCGACCCGGGACGCCGAACTCGCCGCCCGCTGGTTCGAGCAGTACGAGGGCGCGGGGCTCGACGGGGTGATCGCCAAGCCGCTCGATCTGCCGTACCGGCCCGACACCCGCCTCATGTACAAGATCAAGCACGAGCGGACGGCCGATGTCGTGGTGGCCGGATACCGCTTCCACAAGAGCGGTCCGGTGGTCGGCTCGCTGCTGCTCGGCCTGCACGACGACAAGGGCGCGCTCCAGCACGTCGGCGTGTGCGCGGCCTTCACCGCCCAGCGGCGGGCCGAGCTGATCGAGGAGCTGGAGCCGCTCCGGATGGACCCGCCGGACGGGCACCCGTGGGCGGCCTGGGCGGAGGAGGCCGCGCACACGGGCGCCCGGCTGCCGGGCGCGCCCAGCCGCTGGTCGGGGAAGAAGGACCTGTCGTGGGTGGCGCTGCGGCCCGAGCGGGTCTGCGAGGTCGGGTACGACCACATGGAGGGCGACCGCTTCCGGCACACGGCTCAGTTCAAGCGCTGGCGCCCGGACCGCGCTCCGGAGTCCTGCGGATACGAACAGCTGGACGAGCCCGTCTCGTACGACCTGTCCGCGATCCTGACCTAGGGGCGTCACCGCCCGGCCACTTCCCCTGCCCCGCCGCTGTCGGGAAGACGCCGATCCGCCGAGTGAGATGCTTCACATTCGCCGAGCACCCGATCGGCCCCAACACCTCTCCGTCGAGCATGCGTTCGTCGCACGTACGGTCGATACGCAGAGACGGTGAACAATCCCGCGGCGAGCACCCGGGCCCGTACCTGCGAGAACGTCCCGGGCCGCGCCGGGCGACCGCGCCCGCTCGCCCGCCCGGGCTCCCCCGCACCGCGCCGGAGGGCCGTCGCGTCGTTGCCCCACCGCGACATCGCCGTGCCGGAACCCGTACGGCGATCCGGTACGTATGGAGAGAAGACCCTTCCGTACGCCTCCCGGACCCACTAGGACTGACCCGTGATCACCTCGCCGTCCCGCCTCGTCCCCGTCCCGATCCCCGACCGTGTCGCCGCGCTGATCGGCTCCTGTCTGCCGCTGCACGTTCTCCAGGCCGAGGTCGACGCGGACTGCGCGGCGCGCGAGGTGTACCGCTTCCGGGGGCCGCTCTGCGCGGAGGACCGGGCGGACCGCGAGCACGCGCTCGCCGCGCTCGCCCGCGCCAACAAGATCCTCGCCAAGCACCACCCGAAACTGCCCGTCACCCCCTGAACCCCCGGCGGGTCGTGGCCCCTCACCCGGCGACGGAACGCCTGACGGGTCCGCCCGTCATCTCCCCTGCGGGACACCCCCCGGCAGGTCCGCCCGTCACGTCCTCACGGGTCCGCCCGTTCGGCCGTCCCCCGCATGCACCCGGACGGGGCCGGTGTGACGCTGCGAGAGTGACCACGACCAGCGACGCAGCGCCCGCGCCCCCGGCCGCCACCGAGCCACCCGTGCTCGACAGACGCCGCCGCAACATCGTCTTCGGCACGATCATGCTGGGTGTCCTCCTCGCCGCACTCGACCAGACGATCGTCGGCACCGCCCTGCCCACGATCGTCTCGGACCTCGGCGGCGCCGCCCACATGTCGTGGGTGGTCACCGCGTACCTGCTCGCCGAGACGGTCGCGACCGTCCTCGTCGGCAAGTTCGGCGACCTCTTCGGCCGCAAGGTGATCTTCCAGATCTCGGCGGTCGTCTTCATCACCGGCTCGTTCCTCTGCGGACTCGCCACCAACATGACGCTGCTGATCGTCTGGCGCGGCCTCCAGGGCATCGGCGCGGGCGGTCTGATGGTCACCTCGATGGCGCTCATCGCCGATGTGATCCCGCTGCGCGAACGCGGCAAGTACCAGGGCGCGATCGGGGCCGTGTTCGGCGTGTCCACCGTCATCGGCCCGCTCCTCGGCGGTCTGTTCACCGACCATCTCAGCTGGCGCTGGGCGTTCTACGTCAACGTGCCCATCGCGATCCTGGTCGTCATCGCGGCCGCCCGCACGATCCCCTCCGTACGGTCGGCGAGCAAGCCGGTCATCGACTACGCCGGCATCGCGCTGGTCGCCGCCGGAGCCAGCGCCCTGATCCTGGCCACCAGCTGGGGCGGCAACGAGTACGCGTGGACCTCCGGGGTCATCATCGGCCTCTTCGCCGGCGGCATCATCGCACTCGCCCTGTTCTGCTGGGTGGAGACCCGCGCCGCCGAACCCATGCTTCCGATGCGGCTGTTCGGCAATCCGGTCTTCACCGTCTGCTCCGTGCTGAGCTTCGTCGTCGGCTTCGCGATGCTCGGCGCGATGACCTTCCTGCCGACGTACCTCCAGTACGTCGACGGGGACTCGGCGACCGTCTCCGGCATCCGCACCCTGCCCATGGTCGTCGGCCTGCTCATCGCCTCGATCTTCAGCGGCAACGTGGTCAGCAAGACCGGCCACTACCGGATCTTCCCCATCGTCGGCTGTCTGGTGATGGGACTCGGGCTCTATCTGCTGTCGCTGATGGACCCGGGCACCGGCACCTGGCTCGCGTCGCTCTACATGTTCGTACTCGGCGTCGGCATCGGCCTGTGCATGCAGGTCCTCACCATCGCCGTGCAGAACACCGTCGACTACTCCGACCTCGGCACCGCCACCTCCGGCGTCACCTTCTTCCGTACCCTCGGCAGCTCCTTCGGCACCGCCGTCTTCGGCACCATCTACGTCAACTCCCTCACCCCCAACCTCGCGGCGGGGGTCGGCGAGGCCACGGCCGTCGCCGAGAGCCTCGGCGTGGACCCGACAGGAATCGCGCAGGCGGCGCAGAGCCCGGCCGGGGTGCACGCCCTGCCGGACCAGGTGGCCGAGCCGATCGTCAACGCCTACGCCGACACCCTCCACACCGTCTTCCTCTGGACGGTGCCGGTCGCCGCCGTCGGCTTCGTCGTCGCGCTCTTCCTCAAGCAGGTGACGCTCCGCGACTCGGCACGCGCCGCCGCACCCGACATGGGCGAGGGCTTCGCCTCCCCCACCTCGTCCGGCGACTCCGCGCAACACCTGGAACTGGCCGTGGGCAGGATCATGCGCAGGATCGACCTCACCACCGCACGGCGGATCCTCGACACCTCCGACACACGGCTCGACACGGCCGGGGCATGGGCGGTGATGCAGGTCGAGCTCTACACGCGGACGGTCGGCCACGCCAGCCTGGGACTGATCTCGGCGGGACGACGGGTCCCGCCCGAGGTGCTGCTGCCGGTCTTCGACCGGATGGTCGACGAGGGCTTCCTGACCCGCGACGGCCATCTCCTCTCCCACACATCGGCGGGCAGGCGCGAGGCGGACGTCATCACGCACGCCTGGGGCGACTGGCTCTCCGACCGCGTCGAGCAGGAGAGCGGCCGGCCCAGCGGCCCCGAACTGCGGGTGGCGACGGACGCCATCGCCAAGAAGGTCGTCGCCGAGGACCTCGCCAACGGCCTCCCCGACCGCTCGCTCGACGGCGACGGCGCCCGCGCGCTGAGCCGGACCGCCGGCGGCTGACACGGGACCGCGCGGGGAGGGACGACGCGGCACCACTCCCGACGACAGCGCGGCATCCGGGACTGGCACAGCCGGCTACTCCGGCCGGCGGTCCGCGTCCTGGTCGGTGACGTCGCCGTCCACGTACACCCACGCGCCCTCGTGGCGGGCGAAGCGGCTCCGTTCGCGCATCGCACCCGGTTCGCCGTCGTGGACATGACGCGCCGTGAAGGTGACAGTGCCGCGCCGGTGGAAGGCGGTGCCCTCGGTGGCCTCCTCGATCTCCAGGCCTGTCCAGCGCAGACCGGGGTCGAAGTCGACCTCGCCCGGCCTGGTCTCCGGTGCCCAGGTGCGCAGCAGATAGGCCTCGTCGTGGACGACGAAGGCGCTGTAGCGGGAGCGCATGAGAAGGGCGGCGGTGGGCGCCGTCCCGCCCGTACCCGTGTGGAACCGGCCGCAGCACGCGCCGTACGGGGCGTCGAGGCCGCACGGGCAGGGGGACTCCGCGGTCACGGCGGGCGCGAACGGGCGGGGGGCGGGCGTACGCGGGCGGGTCTTGCGTCGGGACATGCCGCCATTGTCCCCCACCGGGTGCGCGGCGCGGCGCCCGGCATGTGGACGGCCGCGTGGACGCCGGGCGGGAATCCCGCTGCTCAGAGGGTGCGTCCGAGTAGCGTACGAGCATGAAACTGACGATTCTCGGAGGCGGCGGATTCCGGGTGCCGCTGGTGTACGGCGCTCTTCTCGGCGACCACGCCGAGGGGCGGGTCACCCACGTCACTCTGTACGACCTCGACGAGGGGCGGCTCTCGGCCATCGCCAGGGTGCTGGCGGAGCAGGGCGAGGGGGTGCCGGACGCGCCCGGGGTGACGGCGACGACGGACCTGGACGAGGCCCTGCGCGGCGCGGACTTCGTGTTCTCCGCGATCCGGGTCGGCGGCCTCGACGGCCGGGCGGCCGACGAGCGGATCGCACTCGCCGAAGGCGTCCTCGGCCAGGAGACGGTGGGCGCGGGCGGGATCGCGTACGGACTGCGGACCGTACCCGTCGCGGTGCACATCGCCCGCAGGATCGCCGAGCTCGCCCCGGACGCCTGGGTCATCAACTTCACCAACCCGGCGGGCCTGGTCACGGAGGCGATGTCCCGGATCCTCGGCGACCGGGTCGTCGGCATCTGCGACTCCCCCGTGGGCCTGGGCCGACGCGTCGCCCGCATCCTGGGCGCCGACCCGGACGAGGCCTGGATCGACTACGTGGGCCTCAACCACCTGGGCTGGCTGCGGGGACTGCGGATCGGCGGCCGCGACGAGCTGCCCCGGCTGCTCGCCGACGAGGAGGCGCTCGGCTCCTTCGAGGAGGGCAGGCTCTTCGGACCCGAGTGGCTGCGCTCGCTCGGCGCGATCCCCAACGAGTATCTGCACTACTACTACTTCAACCGGGAGGCGGTGCACGCCTACCGGACGGCGGAGCGGACCCGCGGCGCCTATCTCCGTGACCAGCAGGCCGGTTTCTACGCGGAGGCGACGAAGCCCGGGACGCCCGCCCTGGCGGCCTGGCACCGAACGCTCGCCGACCGGGAGGCCACCTACATGGCGGCCAACCGGGAGGCCGCCGGGATCGGGGACCGCGACGAGGAGGACCTGGAGTCCGGCGGCTACGAGAAGGTGGCGCTCGCCCTGATGCGGGCGGTCGCGCGCGACGAGCGGGCCACCCTGATCCTCAACGTGCGCAACGGGACGACGCTCACCGCGCTCGACGCGGACGCGGTGATCGAGGTGCCCTGCTTCGTGGACGCGAACGGCGCCCACCCGGTGGCGGTGTCCCCGCTGCCGTACCACGCGGTGGGGCTGGTGACCGCCGTGAAGGCCGTGGAGCGGGAGGTCCTCGCGGCGGCGGAGAGCGGCTCGCGCGCCACCGCGGTCAAGGCCTTCGCCCTGCATCCGCTGGTCGACTCGGTGACGGTGGCCCGCCGGCTCGTGGACGGCTACACCGCGGAGCACCCGGGTCTGGCCTATCTGCGGCACTGAACCGACACCCGGTCGTACGGCCGACGAACATCTTTACGCGGCCGGGGGCGCGGCCTAGGCTCGCGCCCCATGACCTCACAGCGCACGGGAGTTCGACGAGAGGTGGCCCGCCTCGTCGCGGTCTGTCTGCTGGCCGCCGGTCTGGTGGGAACCGTACCGGCGGCGGCCGGGACCCCGACGCCGGGGGACGGCCCGGTCGTCGTCCCCGTACAGACGACCGGCCCCACGGACCGGCGCTTCAACCTGGTGTTCATGGGAGACGGCTACACGGCGGCGGAGATGCCGGCGTTCCGGGCGGACCTGGAACGGCACCTCAACACCCTGTGGAGCATCGAGCCGTTCGCCTCGTACCGTTCGTACATCAACGTGTGGGCGGTGGAGGCCCCTTCGGCCGAGTCGGGAGTGGACTGCGACCCCGCCCTGACCGCCCCCGCCCGTGACACCGTCCTCGGCATGGGGTTCTGGGGCGGCTGCAACCCGGACAGCGTGCAGCGGCTGCTGACCGTCGACAGCGCGAAGGCCGCCGCGCTCGCCGATCTCGTCCCCGGCACCAGCCGCGCCAACCGGCAGGTCGTGGCCCTCGCACACAGCTCCACCTACGGCGGCGCGGGCGGCGGTTACGCCACCGCGTCCGGCGGCAACGCGCTCTCCTCCCTCATCACCCCGCACGAGATAGGGCATTCGCTCGGCGGCCTCCAGGACGAGTACGACTACTACGCGCGCGGAGTGCCGGGCGGGGCGTACTCCGGCCCCGAACCCTCCTCCACCCACCACACACTCCTGACGGAACGCCACATGCTGGACCAGCGGGCCAAATGGTGGCGCTGGCTCGGCGAGGAGAGCGAGTCCGGCGGAGTCGTCGGCCGCTTCGAGGGCGGCCTGTACAGCACGCGGGGCGTCTGGCGACCGAGCCGCCACTCCCTGATGAAGACCCTCGGCTACGCCTTCGACCAGGTGGAACGCGAGGTGATGGTGCAGACGATCTCCGCCAAGGTGAACCTGGTCCAGGGCCACACACCGGCCACGGCGCCGATCGGCGCCGACCGGACGGTGTGGGTGGACACCCTGCACCCGGTGGGCGGGGCGCTCTCCGTGACCTGGCGGCTGGACGGGCGGACGCTTCGCACGCACGGCGCACGCACGGTCGACCTGCGCAGACTGCGCCTCTCCCCCGGCCCTCACACCCTCACGGCGACGGTCACCGACCCGACGCCCTTCGTCCGCGACCCGGCGGTCCGCGCGTCCACGGCGCTCACCCGGACGGTCACCTGGACCGTGGACGGCTCCGTCACCACCGTGCGGGAGGCGACCGCGGCCGCCTTCACCGGCCGCACCCCCACCGGCTCGCCCGTCGGCGCCCGGTCCGTCGTCCACGCCGACACCACCCACCCGGCGGACCGCACCCCGGCCGTGCGCTGGCGGCTCGACGGCCGGCCCGTCGCCACCGGCGCCGACGACCGTGACCTGGACCTGCGTCCGCTCCGGCTCGCTCCGGGCACCCACATCCTGACCGCGCACCTCGCCGGTACGGACGAGAAGGTGAGCTGGACCGTGGACGCCCGGCCCGCCACGGCCTCGTACGAACTGTCCGAGCCGGTACGTACGGTGCGGCGCCCCGGACGGCCCGTGGAGTACGTCTACGACGGGCCGTTCACGATGCGGCTGACCGCGCGGGACGACCAGGAGGGCGCGGTGGTGAGCCAGTTCCGGGTGAACGGTGACGGCTGGTACACGTACTACGGCTGGCCGACGGACGCGGACGCGCCGTTCCGCTTCTCGCCGGGCGGCACCGTGATCGACGACCTCGTGTACGGGAAGCTGGGCCGGAGCCGGGCCGTGCCGTGGGACGACGCGAGCCCCGACTACGGCACGCACACGATCGAGTACCGCACGATCGACGCGGCCGGCAATGTCGGCGCCGCGCGGAGCTTCCTGGTGACGCTGACGCCGCCGGGCCGGCGGTAGGAGAGGGCCGGACCGCGGGAGACAGGCCCGAGCACCTCAGACCGTAGGAGACCGGCCCGAGCACAGGAGAAAGGCCCGCGGACCTGAGGTCCGCGGGCCTTCTCCTGCGCTGTTCCTGCCGGGTCAGGGCTTGCGGGCGACAGCGGCCCACCCGGGGATGGGCTCGTCGCCCGCCACCGGGACGGGCTCGCCCAGCTCCGGGTGCCACTCGGCGGTGAGCGAGACCCCGGGCTCGACGAACTCCAGTCCGTCGAAGAACGCGGCCAGTTCGTCCCGCGAGCGGGGCCGCAGGGTCAGCCCGCGCTGCTTGTACATCGCGACCGCCTCCGCCGCGCCCTCGGGGTTGAAGTCCCCGGTGACATGGGAGAGCACCAGGTAACTGCCCGGAGCCAGCTGGTCCACGAGCTTGCGGACCAGCTCGTACGCGCCGTCCTCGTCCCCCACGAAGTGCAGCAGGGCGAGCATCGACAGCGCGATGGGCTGATCGAAATCAAGGACCTTTCCGGCCCTTTCGAGGATGATCTCGGGCTCGCGGGCGTCCGCCTGTATGTACTCGGTGGCCCCTTCCGGGGTCGAGCGCAGCAGGGCGGCGGCGTGCGCGAGCACGATCGGGTCGTTGTCGCAGTAGACGATGCGGGAGTCCGGCGCGGCCTCCTGCGCGATCTGGTGCAGGTTGGGCTCGGTCGGGATGCCCGTACCGACGTCCAGGTACTGGCGGACGCCGTGGGCGCTGAGCCAGCGGATGGCACGGTGCATGAAGGCCCGGTTGACGCGGGCCATGTCCCGGCCCCGGGCGTCGACGGTGAGCAGCTGGCGTGCCATGGCCTCGTCGACCGGGTAGTTGTCCTTGCCGCCCAGGAACCAGTCGTACATACGTGCCGGATGCGGCGTGCTGGTGTCGATCCGTACGGATGCGGGGTCCTGGGTCATCGGCTCTCCTGATCGGAATGAACGAGTGGCACTACAGCAAGAGTTACGCGACGGTAGGGGCGTGACGGAAGGGGTCAGGTGAGCAGAAAGTCAGCCTGACCGGATTTGGCCCCCTGGATGAATGCGGCGATCTCTCCGTGGGTGTAGATGAGCGCGGGTCCCTCAGGGTCTGCGGACTGTCGCACGGCGACTCTGCCGTCGGCCAGCTTCATGGCCTCGACGCAGTTGCCCCCGTTCCCGCCGCTCCAGGGCTTGTGCCAACCCTCGGCACCGAGCTCAGCGGCGGGCATGCCGTTGTATATGCGATCCATTCACAGCTCCTTGCGGAGACCCCGAAGGATCTCCTTCGTGCGTTGTGCAGTCGCGGCCTGAGCCGCCATGCGGTCCATGACCTCCAGGTGGGATGCCACCTCGGGACGCGCGTCGAGGTAGACCGCGCCGGTCAGGTACTCGCTGTAGACCATGTCCGGAAGTTCCGGCATGGCGAAGCGGAAGAGGACGAACGGTCCGTAGGTGCCGGGGTGATGGCCGGACGCGAACTCCGCGATCTGCAGGGTGACGTTCGGCAGCTCGGACGCTTCGAGCAGCCGGTCGAGCTGGTCGCGCATCACTTCGGGCCCTGCGCCGACCGGTCGGCGGAACACCGTCTCGTCCATGATCACCCAGAACTTCGGGGCGTCCTCCCTGGTCAGCAGGGACTGGCGCTCCATCCGTAGGGCTACATGCCGCTCGGCGTCCTCGTCCTTGCCGGCATCGCTGCCGCCACCGACCGCCCCGCTGCGCAGAATGGCGCGGGCGTAGTCCTCGGTCTGGAGGAGACCGGGGACGAACTGGGGCTCATAGGCCCGGATGAGGCTGGCGGCCCCTTCCAGGCTCACGTACATGGAGAACCAGCCGGGCAGCACGTCGTGGAACCGCTGCCACCAGCCGGGGAGATTGGCCTCCTCCGCGAGGGCGATGAAGCCCTCGGCCTCGGAGTCCGTGATCCCGTACTCCTTCAACAGGAGCTGCACGTACGGAATCTTCAGCGCGACCTCGGCGGTCTCCATCCGCCGGACGGTGGCCGGGGCCACTCGGAGGATCTTCGCGGCCTCTTCCCTCTTCAGGCCGGCTCGCTCCCGCAGATCCTGCAGGCGCCTGCCGAGAACGACCTGTCCCACCGTGGGGGCGGACCGCGGCTCGCTCACTCTCAAGACCTCCCCGACGCACTGTTTCGATGAGTGTGCCACGAAGGAGGGACAGAGAGAACACGGCACTCTGCAATTTTCAGAGTGCCACTTGCCAAGTGTCCGAGTCAGGAGGACAGTGTTCCGGTGAACCAGTACTCGCTGCCGCCGTGCGCCACCGCGCCACGGCGACAGCGCCGTACGGCAGTCCTGCCCACTGTTGTGAGGAACCGGTCGTGGCTTCTGGTAACGCGCAGCCTTCAGGTCTCATGAGTCCCCGAGTCATGGCCCCGCGCCCGCAGCCCCAGACCGATCGCGGCACCGATACGGTGCGCCGCTTCGCCTTCGAGCTTCCGGCCCTCACCGGGTCGGTCGCCCGGGCCCGCCGGCTCGCGGAGGAGCGACTCATTCTGTGGGGCTGCGGCCCCGACATACGTGACACGGTGGCCCTGGTCGTCTCCGAGCTCGTCACCAACGCCGTGGTGCACACCGCCAGTGACCGGGTGGTCTGCGAGATACGCGAGGGCGAGGAGACACTGCGGATAGCCGTACGGGACGAGGGCGGCGCGGCAGGACCGCGGATACGCGACTGCGGCGAGGACGAACGAGGACGCGGACTCCTCATCGTCGACGCGCTGTGCACCGCCTGGGGCGCCGACCGCACCGGACACGGCACCGCCCAGGTCGTGTGGGCGGAGCTGGCCCACGGCATGGGGGAGCCGTGCTGAGGGCGATGGCCACCCGTATGATCCCGCTGTTCCCCGGGGCCCGCAGGTCCCTCTCCGCAGCCGCCGGCAACGCCGGCCGTGTGCCGGAACCCCGCCGCTCCCCCGAACTCCTCCCCGGCATCCGAGGCACCTCCGGCTCCGCCCGCCTTCAGGAACTGGGCGCCACCCGCCTCGCCGTCCCCGTCGGCCTGCACACCGGCCTCGGCTGCGACGCCGTCGGTGTCCCCGCCCGCTTCGGCTTCAAGATCCTCTCCCGGCTCCCCGCCAACGGCTGCGTCTACGCCGACTCCGACTGGTGGTGGTGGCTGGTCCCCGGCGGCTCCGACCACGACGTGACCTGGCCGCTGCCCGCCTGCTACGCACGCGGCGGCGAGATCCCGGACCGCCGGCCCCGCCTCATCCACCACCCCGACGGCACCTCCCCCTACACACCGCCGATCCCTCTCTACCTGCTGGTGTGCCAGCTGACCGGGATCGCGCCGTCCTGGGCGGCACCGCCGGTACGCAGCAGCCTCTGACGCGTGTCGCCGGGCGCCTCCGGCCGGACACGGAGGGCGCTCGGAGGGCGCTCGGGCGCAGACGGGCCGCGCCCGGACGCACACGCGCCCTCGGCAGCCCCACCGCGGCCCCATGACGGCATAGGGTCGGGAGCATGTTCACCCCGCAGGGTCCCAGCCTCCGCGAGCTGACCGTCCAGGCCCTCTCCTCCGTCGAGCACGGCTACGACCTGCTCGCGGACAAGTTCGACGCGACCCCGTTCCGCACCTCGGACCGCCTCCTGACGGCGGTCGCCCGCACTCTGGAAACCCTCGGGCCCTTCGACTCGGGACTCGACGTCTGCTGCGGCACCGGCGCCGGACTCGGCGTCCTGCGCGCGGTCTGCGCCGGGCGGGTCACCGGCGTCGACTTCAGTACGGGCATGCTGACCCGGGCCCGCGACGCCCACCCCGCCGCCGACCTGGTCCGCGCCGACGCCCTGGCCCTGCCCTTCGCCCCGGCCTTCGACCTGGCGGTCAGCTTCGGCGCCTTCGGTCACTTCCTCCCGGACGAACAGCACACCCTGTGCACCCAGGTCCACGCGTCACTACGCCCCGGCGGAACCTTCGCCTTCCCGGTCGCGGCCCCGCCCCGGGTCGGCTCCCGCCTCTACTGGACGCTGTGGGGCTTCGACGCCACGATGCGCGTCCGCAACACCCTGTGGCGCCCACCGTTCGTCATGTACTACCGCACCTTCCGCCTCGCGGACATCCGCGAGCGCCTGGAGGACACGGGCTTCGACGTCTCCCTCACCCCGGTCGAAACCCTGGGCCGCCGGGACGACGGGAGCCCGCGGTGCCGCCTCGTGGTGGCGCGGAAGAGGGAGACGGGCGAGGCGAAGGCCGGAGGCCCTGGGCGCGGGCTCAGGCCTTCTTGACCACGCTGGACTTGAGGGCCTTGACGACGGTCACCGTGTCGCCGTCGTTCAGCACAGTGCCGACCGCGTCCCACGGCCGCCGCGTACAACGCGAAATGCCGGTCGATACGAGATCGACCGGCATTTCGGCTGGTGTCCGAGGGGGGACTTGAACCCCCACGCCCGATAAAGGGCACTAGCACCTCAAGCTAGCGCGTCTGCCATTCCGCCACCCGGACAAGGTGTCTGCCGCAGCGGGGTTTCCCTCGCGGCGACAGATGTAACTCTACCAGGGGTTCGCGGTGGCTTTCACCAGCGTTTTCCGTGGTCAGTGGGGTGCGGCCGCCTTGCGGACCTTGATCAAGTCCGAAGGGCGCGGGCGGTGCGCACAGGGTGTGCCCGGTCGTACCCGAAGGGTGCGGGGACCTCGACCGGAGGGCGAAGCCCAGGAAGCCGACGGCGTTGTCGCACTCGGTCCGCCAGAGACGCGTTCCTTGTCGGCGGCGGCCGCGTAGAGGCGGTTGGAGGGGAGCCCGGCGCCCCCCGACGCCGGCTCCGTGGATGCCACATTGACGACCCCGACGCGGTCCGGGCCAATGCGTCGGCGAAAGTCCGTCAGGTCGCCGGTGAAGGCGGTGCCGAGTCGCTCGGCGGTACGGGCACCTCCGGCGCCGACGTCGGGGCCGTCGTCGACGACGCAGAGGATCGCCCGTGCGGGGGCAGCCCTGTCCGGCCGGGCGGCACGCTCACCGCCCGGCGCGGACCTGCGCGTTCACCTCAGTCGGCGCTCCCGAAGGCGGCGTCGAAGGAGGCCGTCGGCGGGTCGAAGTCGTACCGCTTGAGGAAGGACAGGGCCTCGGGGGCGCCGGTCAGGCGGTCCATGCCGGCGTCCTCCCACTCCACGGAGACGGGCCCGGCGTAACCGATCGACCGGAGCATCCGGAAGACGTCCTCCCAGGGCACGTCCCCGTGTCCGGCGGAGACGAAGTCCCAGCCGCGCCGGGGATCGCCCCAGGGCAGATGGGAGCCGAGGCGCCCGTTGCGGCCGTCGAGCCGCTTGCGGGCCTCCTTGCAGTCGACGTGGTAGATCCGGTCGCGGAAGTCCCACAGGAAGCCGACGGGGTCGAGGTCCTGCCACACGAAGTGGCTCGGGTCGAAGTTGAGCCCGAAGGCGGGACGCCGGCCGACCGCTTCGAGGGCCCGCTCGGTGGTCCAGTAGTCGTAGGCGATCTCGCTGGGGTGCACCTCGTGGGCGAAGCGGACGCCTTCGGTGTCGAAGACGTCGAGGATCGGGTTCCAGCGTTCCGCGAAGTCCTCGAAACCTCGCTCGACCATGCGCTCGGGGACCGGTGGGAACATCGCCACCAGATGCCAGATCGACGAGCCGGTGAAGCCGACGACGGTGTCGACGCCGAGCGCCGCCGCGGCCCGCGCGGTGTCCGCGAGCTCGCGGGCGGCCCGCCGCCGTACCCCCTCGGCGTCCCCGTCACCCCAGATCCGGGCGGGCACGATCGCCTGGTGGCGCTCGTCGATGGGGTGGTCGCAGACGGCCTGCCCCACCAGGTGGTTGGAGATCGCCCAGCACTTCAGGCCGTACGCGTCGAGCAGCTCGCGCCTGCCCTTGACGTACGCCGGGTCGGAGAGGGCCTTGTCGACCTCGAAGTGGTCGCCCCAGCAGGCGAGTTCGAGGCCGTCGTAGCCGAATTCGCGGGCGAGCCGGCAGACCTCCTCCAGGGGCAGGTCGGCCCACTGGCCGGTGAAGAGCGTGAAGGGTCGTGGCACGGTCGGGTGCCTCCTAGCTCGGTACGGGCGTGTCGAAGGGGTTCCGGACCGGGGGGTGGGCCGGGGAGTGGACCGGGGTGTAGACGGCGTTGCTCCGGGCGCTCTCCTCCACCGCGGCCAGGACCCGCTGGACCTGGAGGCCGTCGGCGAAGGAGGGCGTCGGGGCGGTGCCGCTCGCGACGGCGTGGACCAGGTCGCGGGCCTGGTGGGCGAAGGTGTGCTCGTACCCCAGTCCGTGGCCGGGCGGCCACCAGCCCTCCAGGTACGGGTGGCCGGGTTCGGTCACGAGGATGCGGCGGAAGCCGGCCGAGAGCGCCGGTTCGGTGTGGTCGTGGAAGGACAGTTCGTTGAGCCGCTCCAGGTCGAAGGCGAGCGAGCCGCGCTCTCCGTTGATCTCCAGACGGAGCGCGTTCTTGCGGCCCGCGGCCATCCGGCTGGCCTCGAAGGAGGCGAGCGCGCCCGAAGCGAGCCTCCCGGTGAACAGGGCCGCGTCGTCGACCGTGACCTGCCCGTACGCCTCCGCTCCCGCTCCCCCGCCGAGACCGCCGGCGCCGACGCCCGCGAGCAGCGGACGCTTCCGTACGAAGGTCTCGGTGAGCGCGGACACGCCGACGAGCGGCTCTCCCGCGAGGTACTGGGCGAGGTCGACGGCGTGGGCGCCCAGGTCGCCGAGCGCCCCGGAGCCGGCGTGCTCGCGTTCCAGGCGCCAGGTCAGCGGGAAGGCGGGGTCGACCAGCCAGTCCTGGAGGTAGGTGACACGGACGTGCCGCAGGGCCCCCAGCCGCCCTTCCGCGACGAGTCGCCGGGCGTAGGCGAGGGCGGGCACCCGGCGGTAGTTGAAGCCGACCATGGAGATCTGGCCGCGGGCGGCGGCCGCTTCGGCGGCCGCCGCCATCGTCTCGGCCTCGGCGACCGAGTTGGCGAGCGGCTTCTCGCACAGCACGTGCTTGCCGGCCTCCAGGGCGGCGACGGCGATCTCCGCATGACTGTCGCCCGGGGTGCAGACGTCGACGAGCTGGACGTCGTCGCGGGCGATCAGGGCGCGCCAGTCGGTTTCGGCGGCGGCCCAGCCGTGCCGTCGGGCGGCGGCCCGGACCGCGGTGGCGTCCCGGCCCGCGACGGCGGCGAGGACGGGCAGCAGCGGCAGGTCGAAGACGCGGCCCGCGGTGCGCCAGCCCTGTGAGTGGGCGGCTCCCATGAACGCGTAGCCGACCATGCCGATACCGAGCGTCGGCGGTGCGGCCCCGCTCTCCGTCTGTTCCATACGGTTCCTCCGTTTCGTGGTGCGGCGAGGTGCTGCTCCCCGGGGGCGGCCCGACCGCCGGGGGGCCGGTCCGACCGGACCGCCCGTGTCCGGGCCGGTCAGCTGAAGCCGGTGGGCAGGTACTCGTCGACGTTCTCCTTGGTGACGACGGCCGAGTAGAGGGTGATCGAGGCGGGGATCTCCAGTTCGGCCATGCCGCCGACGCCCTTCTGCCGGCCGAGGGCGCGGGCGAGGTCGATGGCGGAGGCGGCCATGGTCGGCGGGTAGAGGACGGTGGCCTTGAGGACGCCGTTGTCGGCCTTGATGGCGTCCATGGCGGATGTGGCACCGGCACCGCCGACCATGAGGAAGTCCTTGCGTCCGGCCTGGGCGACGGCCCGCAGGGCGCCGACGCCCTGGTCGTCGTCGTGGTTCCAGAGGGCGTCGAACCTCGGTTGGGCCTGGAGGAGTTGGGCCATCTTGGCCTGGCCGGACTCGACGGTGAAGTCGGCGGCCTGGCGGGCGACCTTGCGGATGTTGGGGTAGTTCTTGAGGGCGTCGTCGAAGCCCTGGGTGCGCTGCTTGGTGAGTTCGAGGCTGTCCATGCCGGCGAGTTCGACGACGGTGGCGTTCGGCTTGTCCTTGAGGCGTTCGCCGATGAAGTTGCCGGCGTTGAGGCCCATGCCGTAGTTGTCGCCGCCGATCCAGCAGCGGTAGGCCTGCGGGGAGGCGAAGATCCGGTCGAGGTTGATGACGGGGATGCCGGCCTTCATGGCCTGGAGGCCGATCTGGGTGAGGGCCTTGCCATCGGCGGGGAGGATGACGAGGACGTCGACCTTCTTGTTGATGAGGGTCTGGACCTGGCCGATCTGGGTGGCGGTGTCGTTCGAACCCTCGGTGATCTCCAGGGTGACGTCGGAGTACCTCTTCGCGCGACGCTCGGCGTTCTCGTTGATGGCGTTGAGCCAGCCGTGGTCGGCCTGCGGGCCGGCGAAGCCGATGGTGACGGGGGTGCCGGGCTTGTCGTCGGCGGCGGGGGCGGCGCTCGCGGCGGGGGCTGTGCCCTGGGCGTTCTTCGGCTCGTTGCTGGTACAGGCGGTGAGCAGGGCGCCGGCGGAGACGGCCGCGCCGCCGAGGAGGAGGTGTCTGCGGCTGGTTTCGGGCATGGCGGTGGATCCCTTCCGAGGGGTGGTGGTGAAAGGGGCGCGGTGAACGGGGTGGGATGTGAGGCGGGGGTGCGGTGGGGGGTGTGCGGTCAGCTCTCGCCGTCGCGGACGGTGCGGCGCTGGACCAGGACGGCGGCCACGATGATCGCCCCCTTGGCGATCTGCTGGACGTCGCTCTGCAGGTTGTTGAGGGCGAAGATGTTGGTGATCGTGGTGAAGACGAGGACGCCGAGGACGGAGCCGACGATGGTGCCGCGGCCGCCGCTGAGGAGGGTGCCGCCGATGATGGCGGCGGCGATGGCGTCGAGCTCGTACAGATTGCCGTTGGTGTTCTGGCCGGAGCCGGCGAGCACGACGAGCAGGAAGGCGGCGATGCCGCAGCACAGTCCGGAGAGCAGATAGAGGAGGAGCCGCTGGCGGCGTACGTCGATGCCGGCGAGGCGGGCGGCCTCCGGGTTGCCGCCGACGGCGAGGGTGCGGCGGCCGAAGGTGGTCCGGTTGAGGAGCAGCCAGCCGGCGACGGTGACGGCCGCGAAGACGAGGACGAGCGGCGGGATGCCGAGGACGTAGGCCT
Organism: Streptomyces sp. NPDC017246; assembly: GCF_044331325.1. Lineage (NCBI taxonomy): Bacteria > Bacillati > Actinomycetota > Actinomycetes > Kitasatosporales > Streptomycetaceae > Streptomyces > Streptomyces sp. NPDC017246. The sequence goes on from NZ_JBIRMW010000001.1 coordinate 713,607, forward strand.
CGGGGAGGCCGAGGTCGAGGACGGACGGCACGGTGACGATCTGGGTCCTGCCGTCGGTGATCTGGAGGGCGAGGCCGCGGGCCGAGGCCAGCATGGCGAGGGTCGCGATGAACGGGACCATGCGGCCGTACGCGACGAGGACGCCGTTCACCAGACCGCAGCCGAGTCCGACGGCCACCGCCGTGAAGAGGATGCCGGCGAAGCCGAACTCCTGGGTGGCGAGCGTGGTGGCCCAGACGGAGGCGAGGGCGACGATCGCGCCGACGGAGAGGTCGATGCCCCCGCTGGTGATGACGAAGGTCATGCCGACGGTGACGACACCGATCACGGAGGCCTGGGTCAGGACGAGTTGCAGGTTGGAGGTGGCGAGGAACTCGGCGGGGCGGGTGAGGCCGCCGACGGCGACCAGGACCGCGAGCACGCCGAGCAGGGACAGGTTGCGGACGTCGGCCCGGAGGCCGAGTGCGCGCCAACGGCTCTGCTGCATCGGCGCCTTGGCCGGGCTGGTGAGTGTCATGCCGCCGGGCTCCCTTCCATCACGAGGTCGAGTACGCGGTGTTCGTCGAGTTCATGGGCGGGCGCCCGGTGGACGACCCGGCCCTCGCGGAGGACCAGGACGCGGTCGGCGAGGCCGAGGACCTCGGGTACCTCGCTGGAGACGAGGAGGACGGCGAGGCCGTCGTCGGCGAGGCCGCGGATGACGGCGTACAGCTCGGCGCGGGCGCCGACGTCGACGCCTCGGGTGGGTTCGTCGAGGAGGAGGACGCGGCAGCCCCGGAGGAGCCAGCGGGCGAGGACGGCTTTCTGCTGGTTGCCGCCGGAGAGGGTGCGGACGGGGGCGTCGGGGAGGTCGGGGCGCAGGGAGAGGGTGCGGGTGGCGGTTCGGGCGGTCTCACGTTCGGTGGAGCGGTCGATCCAGCCGGCCCGGGAGAAGCGGGTGAGGGAGGAGACGGAGACGTTGCGGGTGACGGATTCGAGGAGCAGCAGGCCCTGCGCCTTGCGTTCCTCGGGGGCGAGGCCGAGTCCGGCGGCGACGGCGGCCGGGACGCTGCCGGGGCTCAGGGGCCGTCCGTCGACGATCACCCGGCCGGCGGTGGGCCGGCGTGCTCCGTAGACGGTCTCCAGGATCTCGGAGCGTCCGGAGCCGACGAGTCCGGCGAGGCCGACGATCTCGCCGGGGCGCAGTTCCAGGTCGAAGGCCTCGAACTCGCCTTTCCTGGCCAGCCCTTGGACGCGGAGGACGGGTTCGGCCGTCGGTGGGCGGGCGGGGCGTTCGGGGAAGACGTACGGGACGTCCCGGCCGGTCATGAGGGCGACGACCTCGCGGGTCGGGGTGGTCGCGGCGGGCAGTCCGCGGGCGACGGCGCGGCCGTCCTTGAGGACGGTGACGCGGTCGCCGATGCGGCGGATCTCCTCCAGGCGGTGGGAGATGTAGACGACGGCGACTCCGTCGGCGGTGAGGTCGGCGACGATCCGGAAGAGGTTGGCGACCTCGTCGGGGTCGAGGGCGGCGGACGGCTCGTCCATCACGATGAGGCGGACGTCGTGGGAGAGGGCGCGGGCCATGGAGACGATCTGCCGCTGGGCGGCGGAGAGTGCGCCGACGCGGCGGGCGGGGTCGATCTCCGGGTGGCCGAGGCGTTTCAGGAGTGCGGCGGTCGTCTCCCGTGCGGCCCGGGTGCGGACGAAGCCGGCGGTGGTGGGTTCGTGGCCGAGGTGGACGTTCTCGGCGACGGAGAGGCCTTCGACGAGGTCGAGTTCCTGGTAGATGGTGGCGATGCCGAGGCGGACGGCCGCGCTCGGGGAGCGGAGCCGTACGGGTTCGCCGTTCCAGGTGATGGCGCCCGCGTCGGGCTGGTGGGCTCCGGCGAGGACCTTGATGAGGGTGGACTTGCCGGCGCCGTTCTGGCCGAGGAGGCAGTGGACCTCGCCTGGCGCGACGTCCAGGTCGACGCCGTCGAGGGCCCGGACGCCGGGGAAGGACTTGGTGATTCCGGACATGGTGAGCAGGGGTGGGTGTTCTTCGGGCATGGCGGGGATCCCCTCGGCGGGTACGGGGTGCGGGGTGCGGGGTGCGGGGTGCCGTCCGGCGGTGTGGGTGGCGCCTGGGCGAGAGGGTGCGGGGAAACGGTTCAGCGCGTATGGAGCAACGGTTCGGCGCGTGCGGGCCGGCGGTTCCGCGTACGCGGGGATGTGGTTCTGCTGGCAGGCGGATCTGCGGGTGCGGGCAGGCGGTTCCGCGGGTGCGGCCGGCGGTGGGGTCGTGCCCACTCGTTCCGCCCTCGCGGAACGGGTGCCCACGAACCCCGTGGGCGGGGGCGGGCGTCCCCGGAGCGGCTACGCCGGGGAGAAGAGGTGGTCGCTGATGAGGCGGGCCGCGCCGGTCACGCCGGCGGTCTGGCCCAGTTCGCCGAGGACGATGGGGAGGTTGCCGGTGGCCAGGGGCAGCGACTGCCGGTAGACCTGGGTGCGGACACTGGCGAGGAGGTTGTGACCGAGGCCGGTGACACCGCCTCCGATCACCACCAGACCGGGGTTGAAGAAGCTGACGAGTCCGGCGATGACCTGCCCGACCCGGTTGCCGCCCTCACGGATGAGGGCGAGCGAGGTGGCATCGCCCGCGGCGGCGGCCGCGGCGACGTCGACGGCGGTGAGGCGCCCGGCCGCCGCGAGCCGGGCGGCCAGTTCCTCCGACCTGCCGCCGCGCGCCGCGTCCTCGGCGTCGCGGGCCAGGGCGGCTCCGCTGAAGTGGGCTTCCAGGCAGCCGTTGTTGCCGCAGGCGCAGGGGCGGCCGTCGGGCTCGACCTGGATGTGTCCGATGTCGCCGGCGCTGCCCGTCGTACCGCGGTAGACCTCTCCGCCGACGACGATGCCGCAGCCGATACCGGTGCCGATCTTGACGCAGAGGAAGTCGCCGACGGACCGGGCGACACCGGCGTGCTGCTCCCCCATGGCCATGAGGTTCACGTCGTTGTCGACCATGACGGGGCAGCCGAGTTCCTGGCTGAGTGCCTCCCGTACGGGGAAGCCGTCCCAGCCGGGCATGATCGGCGGTGCGACGGGGACGCCCTCGGGGAAGCGGACGGGTCCGGGGACTCCGATGCCGGCGCCGTCGAAGCCTTCGGCGAGTCCCGTGGAGCGGAGCTTCGCCGCCATCGACAGGGCCTGCTCGAAGACGGCGACGGGACCCTCACGGACGTCCATGGGGTGGTTGAGGTGCCCGAGCACCTCCAGCTCGGCGTTGGTGACGGCGACGTCGATGGAGGTGGCGCCGATGTCGATGCCGAGGAAGCGGAGTTCGGGCGCGAGCCGGATGTTGTGCGAGCGACGGCCGCCCCGGGAGGCTGCGAGGCCGTCGGCGACGACGAGACCGGTCTCCAGGAGCCGGTCGACCTCGACGGCGAGCTTGGAGCGGGAGAGATCGATCTGATCTCCCAGCTGGGCGCGGGAGTTGGGTCCTCCGTCGCGCAACAGCCTGAGGAGCCGCGCCTGATGCCGGTTGGCAGGTCGTGCCGTCATGCGTCTCACGCGCCCCTCCCTCTCGTACCCGCTCGTCTGCCGGCTTTCGAGGGGAACGTAGCAGCGGTGTTCCGGGCTGGGAAGAAGTCGAGCAGGAATCGACCTTACTTTTTCCCGGTCGGGGACAAAGACGAGGTCGGTACGGGAGAAGGGGCCGGGCGGGCGGTCAGCGGACCTCGACCAGCCGGGCCGAGACCACCACGTTTCCCGCGTAGCCGTTCTCCTCGGTGAACGCGCCGCCGCAGGTGATCAGGCGCAGCTCGGGCACCCCGGCGTCGCCGTAGACCCGGTCGGCGGGGAAGCCCTCCTTGGGGACGACCTCGACCCCGTACACGGCGAACACGGCGGTCCGGCCGTCACGGCGCTCCACCTCCACACGGTGTCCCCTGCCGAGGGCGCCGAGGTCGTAGAAGACGGCCCGGCCGCTCGGGGTGTCGACATGGCCGACGACGACGGCCGTGCCGCGCTCGCCCGGGGTGACCGCGCCGGTGAACCAGCCCGCGAGCCGGTCGTCCTCGGGGGGCGGGGCCTCGATCCAGCCGTCGGCGTCGAGCCCGACCTCCGTGACGGGCGCGTCGATACGGACGGCGGGGACGCGGACGCGGACCGGCGTCGACCGGGGCAGCGGATCGGGTACGGGCAGGGGGGCGAGCGCGGCGAAGACCCGGGTGCCGTCGGGCGCGGCGGTGGAGACCGGCTGGGGCGGACCGGTGGCGGTCAGCTCCTGCGTACCGCCGCGTACGAGGTGGACGCCCACGAGGAGGACGACGGCGACGAGGCCCCAGGCGCCGTGCCGCCCCGCGCCGTCGTACCGGCCCGTAGCGTTCGTACGCTCCGTGCCGTTCGTACGCTCCGTGCCCCGCGTTCGTCCCGTGTCCCCCGGCCACCTCGCACCCGTCGACGGCTCCGCTCCGTCCGAGCGTCCCGTCCTGTCCGACCGCCCCACGTACGCCCTCCTGCCGTGTTCGCGTCCGTCGGCCCGCGTGGTCGCGGCATCCGGTGACGCCCTCGCACGGGCACTCCTCGTGCGGGCGCCCGCCGGTGGCCGGCGGGCGTCCGTCTGCTTGGCGCCCCTCCGTCCCGGACCTCGTCACACCGGGGCGGAGGGGCCGTTTCGGCCCCCGGGTCCCGGCCGTCAGACGCGGCCTTCGGCGGTGCGGCGGCGGGTCAGGACGATGGCGGCGCCGAGCGCCCCGGCGATGAGCAGGACGCCCGTGACCACCTCGGTGACACCGAGGCCCTCGGTGTCCGCTCCGGAGGCGGCGGCGGTCCCGTAGCCGGCTTTCACGCCCTTGTGGGCTCCGGGGGCGGTGCCGTCGTCGTGGCCGCCCGTGGTCCCGCCGGCGTTCCCGCCGGTGTCGCCCTGGGCGATGGTGAGGGTGGTGGTGCCGCGCTCGCCCTTGCAGTCGAAGGTGATCTCGTACTGGGCGCCGGCCTTGGCGTCGAGGTCGACGGTCGCCGTGCCCGTACGGCCCTCGCTGAGGGTGATCGTGTCGAACACACCGGAGGTGACCGTCACCGACGGAACCTCGCAGCCGTCGGACTTCAGCGTGACGGTGCCGCCGGGAGCGATGGTCGCCGGGGCGACGGAGAAGCCGAACGACGTGATGCCGTTGTTGTCGTCCTCCCCCGCCAGGGCCGTCGGCGCGACCGTGACCACGGCGGCGGCGCTCAGCAGGGCGACGGAAGCGGCACGTATCGCGCGCATGGCGGTCCTCCACATCACGGGAGGGCTCGGTCACGGAGCGATTCCGTGCCCGGAAGGCGACGACCCTACCCGCGATCGAAGCTAGGTCCGCCTCAGGCGCGCCGCCACCGGGCTCCGCCGAACGGGGCACGGGCACAGTGCCGGTCGCGTCCGGCCGCATGGGGCACGGCCACAGCACGCCGGTCTCAGCCGCCTCACGGGCCACGGCCACGGCCGGACGCGACCGCCCCACGGGCACCTCACGGGCACACCCCCGCGCAGCCGTGTCCGCGGTCGAACAGCAGCCGCACCCGCCCCTCGGGCGGAACGAGGACCCGCCCTACGGAACCCGGACGACCTGCCCCGCGTACGAAAGGTTTCCGCCGAATCCGAAGAGCAGCACCGGAGCTCCGGAGGGGAGCTCTCCGCGCTCGACGAGCTTGGCGAGGGCCAGCGGGATCGAGGCGGCCGAGGTGTTGCCCGATTCGACGACATCGCGGGCGACGATCGCGTTGACGGCGCCGATCTTCGCGGCGAGCGGTTCGATGATCCGCAGGTTGGCCTGGTGCAGCACCACACCCGCCAGCTCCTCGGGGCCGATGCCGGACCGCTCGCAGGCCTGCCGGGCGAGGGCGGGCAGCTGCTGGGTCGCCCAGCGGTAGACGCTCTGGCCCTCCTGAGCGAAGCGGGGCGGGGTGCCCTCGATCCGGACGGCGTGGCCCATCTCCGGCACCGAGCCCCACAGGACCGGGCCGATGCCGCGCACGGCACCCGCCTCCTCGTCGTCCACGGCCTCGACGATCGCGGCGCCCGCGCCGTCGCCGACGAGGACACAGGTGGTGCGGTCGGTCCAGTCGGCCACGTCGCTCATCTTGTCGGCACCGATCACCAGCGCGCGGCGGGAGCCGCCGGCCCGTACGGCGTGGTCGGCGGTCGCCAGGGCATGGGTGAACCCGGCACAGACCACGTTGAGGTCCATGGTGGCGGGCGAGGTCATGCCGAGGCGGGCGGCGACGCGGGCGGCCGTGTTGGGCGAGCGGTCGATGGCCGTGGAGGTGGCGACGAGGACGAGGTCGATGTCGTCCGGGGTGAGCCCGGCGGTGGCCAGCGCCTTGCCCGCCGCGTGCGCGGCGAGCTCGTCGACGGGTTCGTCGGGTCCGCCGATGTGCCGGGTGCGGATACCGACCCGGCTGGTGATCCACGCGTCGTCGGTGTCGACCAACTCCGCGAGGTCGTGGTTGGTGAGCACCTTGGCGGGCTGGTAGTGCCCGAGCGCGGCAATGCGAGTGCCCGTCATCCCGGGACCCCCTCGGTGGTTCGATCGTCCGGCAGGATTTCCCAGTCTTGCCAGCGACTCATGGGTAACAGGTGACGTAAACCACCAAGATTCACCCGTACCCCTTGGCCGACCGTGACAAGGACCCGGGCGTGGCACGGCCTCCGGGGTGCCGGGCCGCGCCCTCTCGGGGGTCAGTTCTTCGGCGCGTCGATCATCTGGAGGGCCAGGGTGGACGGCGGCGGGACGATCCCGGGGCCGCCTGCGGCCGTCCAGGCGAGGATGTCGTCGAGGGCGTCCTCGTCCAGGGTGAAGGCCACCCAGGCGGCCCGTCCGCCGCGTCGGCGGCCCTCGGTGGAGGGCTGGACGACGACGATGTTGGCCTGGGCGCAGGGCCCGAGGCAGTCGCTCGTACGGACCGCGAGACGGCCGCCGGAGGCCGCGGCGGCCTCCCGGAGGCGGGCGAGCTGGCCGGCGTGGTCGGTGCCGGGGTTCTTGCGGGCGTCTCCGCAGCAGCAGCCACGGCAGACGACGAGGGAGCAGGGGCGGGCCCCGTACCGTATCGGAACCGGGGTCACTCGGCGCCGTCCAGGGTGATCGCGGAGACGGCGGCGACCGTGCCGAGGCGGGGGAAGTCCAGGTCGACGGAGGCGCGGTGCTCGTCGCCGGTGAGCGCGGACATGGCGTCCTCGGCGAAGACGAGCTCGTAGCCGAGGTCGCAGGCGGCGCGGGCGGTGGACTCGACGCCGAGGTTGGTGGCGATGCCGCCGAGGACCAGGGTGGTGGCGCCGAGGCCGGAGAGCAGTTCGTGGAGTCCGGTGTCCTGGAAGCCGCCGATGGTGCGCTTGACGACGACGGGCTCGCCGTCCCGGACGAGGTCGGGGACGAGCTCGCTGCCGGGCGGCTGGGTCTCGATGTTCGGCCGCTCGACCCGGATGTGGACGACGGGTGCGCCGGCGGCCCGGAAGGTGTCGGCGAGCCGCGCGGCGGCGGCGAGGACGTCGGTGCCGGGGCGGGGGGCGAGGGGCAGCGCGACGATGCGCTCCATCAGGTCGACGAGGACGAGCGCGGTGCGGCGGGGATCGAGGGCGGGGCGGCCGGGATCGAGGGCGGTCATGGGAGCACCGTAGCGGCCCCGATGATCATCGAGGGGCGGTCGTGGGTGTGATCCGGCCTACGGAGGGACCGCCACCGGCCCCACCCGCCGCCCCACCCGCCGTCGCGCCACCCGTCGCCGTGGGGTCCGCAGTCGTCGCCGTGGGGTCCACACTCGTCGCCGTGGAGTCCGCAGTCGTCCGGTCGGCGGCCGTGTCCCCCGTGTCCCCTTCGTCTTCGTCGTGTGCGCGGCGCCTGGCGATGACCGCGCACACCATCAGCTGCATCTGGTGGAAGAGCATCAGCGGGAGCACGGCGAGCGAGGCCTGCGGGCCGAAGAGGACGCTGGCCATCGGCAGTCCGGCCGCGAGGCTCTTCTTCGATCCGGCGAACTGGATCGCGATCCGGTCGGCCCGGCCGAAGCCGAGACGGCGGGACCCGTACCAGGTCAGGGCGAGCATCGCCGCGAGCAGGACGGCTTCGACGGCGAGCAGCAGGCCGAGCCTGGCCGGGGTCACGAGGTGCCAGATGCCGGCGACCATGCCCTGGCTGAAGGCGGTGTAGACGACGAGGAGTATCGATCCCCGGTCGACGTACCCGAGGACCTTCTTGTGGCGTACGAGGAAGCCGCCGACCCAGCGGCGCAGGAACTGTCCGGCCAGGAACGGCACGAGGAGCTGGAGCACGATCTTGAGGAGCGCGTCGGCGGAGAGTCCGCCCGCGCTGTTGCCGAGGAGCAGCGCCGCGAGCAGCGGGGTCAGGACGATGCCGGCGAGCGAGGAGAAGGATCCCGCGCAGATGGCGGCGGGGACGTTGCCGCGGGCGATCGAGGTGAAGGCGATGGAGGACTGGATGGTGGACGGCACCAGGCAGAGGAAGAGGAACCCGCTGTAGAGCTGGGGTGTGAGCACGGTGGGGACGAGGCCCCGTGCGGCGAGTCCGAGGAGCGGGAAGAGCAGGAAGGTGCTGCCGAGGACGGTGAGGTGGAGCCGCCAGTGCTTGAGGCCGTCGAGGGCCTCGCGGGTGGAGAGCCGGGCCCCGTAGAGGAAGAAGAGGAGGGCCACGGCCCCGGTGGCCGTGCCTTCCGCGAGGTGGGCCGCGGCCCCGGAGGCGGGGAGGAGGGCGGCGAGGCCGACCGTGCCGAGCAGGGCCAGGACGTACCCGTCGACGGGCAGCCAGGACGGCAGCCGGAGGCTGCGGCGCGGGGTACGGGCGGGCGTACGGGCGGGCGTACGGGCGGGCGTACGGGCGGTCATGGGCTCCACTGCTCTGTGCACTGCGGGGGGGCGCGTGCTCCGGGGGCACGGCGAGGGGCGGGCGCGTGCTCCGGGGGCACGGCGAAGGACCGGGTCGCCGTGCTCGGTGCGCACGGCGAGGAGAGGGTGGGGCGCGCCTTCCCGTCGGCGGGTCGCGCCTTCCCATCCTGGCCCAGCGGTCGGTGATCGGGAATCCCGTACAGGGCTCTGACTGCCATCACGATTCATGATGAGCGTGGGCGGCGGGCGGTACCGTCGTCGTGTGTACGAGCCCGCACAGCTGCGCACCTTCCTCGCCGTGGCCCAGACGCTGAGCTTCACCCGGGCCGCGGACCGTCTCGGGCTGCGGCAGTCGACCGTGAGTCAGCACGTACGGCGCCTGGAGGAGGCGACCGGCCGGCCGCTGTTCACCCGGGACACGCACCGGGTGGCGCTGACGGAGGACGGCGAGGCGATGCTCGGTTTCGCGCGCACGATCCTGCAGGCGCACGAGCGGGCGGCGGCGTTCTTCGGGGGGACCCGGTTGCGGGGGCGGCTGCGCTTCGGCGCCTCGGAGGACTTCGTGACGACCCGGCTGCCGGAGATCCTGGAGTCCTTCCGGCGTGAGCATCCCGAGGTGGATCTGGAGCTGACGGTCGAGCTGTCCGGCACGCTCCAGGCCCGGCTCGCGGCCGGCCGGCTCGATCTGATCCTGGCCAAGCGGCGTGGTGGGGAGAGCGAGGGGCGGCTCGTGTGGGAGGACTCCCTGATCTGGATCGGGGCGCCGGGTCTTCGGCTGGATCCGGACCGTCCGGTGCCGCTCATCCTGTACCCGCCACCGGGGATCACCCGGGCGCGGGCGCTGGAGGCCCTGGAGGCACAGGGCCGGGCGTGGCGGATCGCGTGTACGAGTTCCAGCCTGAGCGCGAACGTGGCGGCGGCCCGTGCGGGGCTCGGTGTGATGGCGCACACGAGGGGCCTGGTGCCGCCGGGTCTTGTGCCGGTCCCCGCGCGTGCGGGGCTGCCGGAGCTCGGGGAGGTGGGCTTCGTGCTGCGCGCGGGGCGGCGCGGCGGGGCGGTGCAGGAGGCAGCGGACGCGCTGGCGGAGGCGATCCTGGCGGGCGGCGACCGCTTGCACCGGCCCGGCTGAGCGGGCCGGCGGCGGGGGCCGTGGGGGTCGGCGGCGGGGACCGTGGGGGTCGGCGACGTGCGGGTGTGGTGGCCCGTGGGGTCGCGGTGAGTGAGCAGTCGGTACAGATTCCGTGGAGATTGACGTCCGATGGGCGTACCGAGCGGTCGGTAACGGGCCTGGCGCACCCGCGACTTGGCTTTCCCACCGGCTCTGACCTGTGCGAACGCGGAATGTCCCGGCTTGGTGAAGGCCCTCCCGCCGGGCTGTCGCGTGGGGTACCGTCACCCGCGCCGTACGGAGCGCTACAACGAGCTTTTCCAGCCATCGAGCCGTCGAGGAGCAGGTCAGTGCGCGAGTTCACCGTGCCGCCCGTCGAGGCGGCGCCTCAGGTCGGCGGTCTGGCGGACGCCCTGTTCGAGCGTGCCCTGGCCGAGCCGGACCGGATCACGTTCGGCCGGAAGGCCCCGGACGGGGAGTGGCGGGACGTGTCCGCCGCGCGGTTCAGGGACGAGGTCCTCGGCCTCGCGAAGGGTCTGATCGCGGAGGGTGTGCGGTTCGGCGACCGGGTCGCGATCATGTCCCGTACCCGCTACGAGTGGACCCTCTTCGACTTCGCGTTGTGGACGCTCGGCGCGCAGCCCGTGCCGATCTATCCGACCTCCTCCGCCGAGCAGGTCTTCTGGGCGCTGCACGACTCCGAGGTCACGGCGTGCGTGGTGGAGCACGAGGACCACGCGATGACGATCGGTTCGGTGATCGACCGGCTGCCCCGGCTCCAGCGCCTGTGGCAGCTGGACGCGGGCGCGGTGGCCGAGCTGACGGCGGCGGGGACGGAGATCGACGAGGACGTCGTGCACCGGCACCGGCGGGCGGTGACCCCGGAGACGGTGGCGACGGTCATCTACACGTCGGGGACGACCGGCCGCCCCAAGGGCTGTGTGATCACCCACGCCAACTTCATGTTCGAGACGGACATGCTGGTGGGCCGCTGGGAGTCGGTGTTCCGTTCCCGGCCGGGTGAGGAGGCGTCGACGCTGCTGTTCCTGCCGCTCGCGCACGTCTTCGGGCGGATGGTGGAGGTGGCGGCGGTCCGGAGCGGGGTGAAGCTGGGGCACCAGCCGGTGATGGCGGCCGCGGAGCTGATCCCGGATCTCGCCGCCTTCCGGCCGAGTTTCGTCCTGGCCGTTCCGTACGTGTTCGAGAAGGTCTTCAACGCGGCGCGCCGCAAGGCGGAGCGGGAGGGGAAGACGGGCCCGTTCGACAAGGCCGTGGAGGTGGCGGTCGCGTACGCGGAGGCGCTGGAGCACAAGGCCTTCGGTACCGGCCCGGGCCCGTCGGCGGCGCTGCGCGTGCAGCACCAGTTCTTCGAGAAGACGGTGTACGCGAAGGTCCGCGCGGCCCTCGGCGGGCGGCTGCGGCACGCGATGTCGGGCGGTTCGGCGATGGACCGCCGGCAGGGGCTGTTCTTCGCCGGAGCGGGGGTCACGGTCTTCGAGGGCTACGGCCTGACGGAGTCCTCGGCGGCCGCGACCGCGAACCCGCCGGAGCGGACGAGGTACGGCACGGTGGGCCAGCCGGTGCCGGGGACGACGGTGCACATCGCGGAGGACGGTGAGGTGTGGCTGCACGGCGGCCAGGTCTTCTCCGGCTATCTGAACGCGCCCGAGGCGACCGCCGCCGTGCTGAACGACGGCTGGCTGGCCACCGGGGACCTGGGTTCCCTCGACGAGGACGGCTATCTGACGATCACCGGGCGGAAGAAGGAGATCCTGGTGACCTCGGGCGGCAAGAGCGTCGCCCCGACGGGTCTCGAGGAGCGGGTGCGGGCGCATCCGCTGATCTCCCAGTGCATCGTCGTCGGCAACGACCGTCCGTACATCGCCGCGCTGGTGACCATCGACCAGGAGGCGGTGGAGCACTGGCTGGCGATGCAGGGGCGGGCGCCGCTGGGTCCGTCGGAGCTGGTGCGCGATCCGTCCCTGGAGACCGAGATCCGGCGGGGGGTGGTGGCGGCGAACACGCTGGTCTCGCAGGCCGAGTCGATTCGTACGTTCCGGATCCTGGCGCATCCGTTCAGTGAGGAGCACGGGCTGCTGACCCCCTCCCTGAAGCTGAAGCGGAAGGCGATCGAGCGGGCGTACGCGGCGGAGGTCGCGGCGCTGTACGGCTGAGGCCGTGGCGCGGTGCGGGGCCGGTGCGGGTGCGCCGTACGGGCCGGCGCGGGCCGGGGCCGGGGCGCGGGCCCGGCCGGGGGCCGGTCCTACCGGCGGGCCGGATGCGGAATGCGGAGCGGCCCGTGATCGTTGACGCTGGGAGTACCCCGTACGGCCTCCAGGGGCGTACGGCCGTCACGAACCGCGACAAGGTAAGGATCCCTCCCACGTGAGCACGGACAGCAAGGTTCCCTCGGTCACCCTGAACAACGGCGTCCGGATGCCGCAGCTGGGCTTCGGTGTCTGGCAGGTGCCGGACGACGAGGCGGCGGCGACCGTGGCGACCGCCCTGGAGGCCGGTTACCGCTCGATCGACACCGCCGCGATCTACGGGAACGAGGAGGGCACGGGCCGTGCCGTCGCCGCGTCCGGGATCGCCCGCGAGGACCTGTTCGTCACCACCAAGGTGTGGAACAGCGAGCAGGGCCTCGACTCGACGCTGAAGGCCTTCGACGTCTCGCTCGGCAAGCTGGGTCTCGACTATGTCGACCTGTACCTGATCCACTGGCCGGTGCCCTCGAAGGACGCGTACGTCGACACGTACCGCGCCTTCGAGAAGATCTACGCCGAGGGGCGCGCCAAGGCGATCGGCGTCTCGAACTTCCTCCCGGAGCACCTGGAGCGGCTGATCGGCGAGACCTCGGTCGTGCCCGCCGTCAACCAGATCGAGCTCCACCCGCAGCTCTCCCAGCAGGAGTCCCGCGAGGCGCACGCCCGGCACGGCATCGCGACCGAGGCGTGGTCGCCGCTCGGCTCGGGCAAGGGCCTCCTGGACGTCCCCGCGATCGTGGCGATCGGCCGCAAGCACGGGCGGACGCCGGCCCAGGTCGTGCTGCGCTGGCACCTCCAGCTGGGGAACGTGGTGATCCCGAAGTCGGTCACCCCGTCCCGTATCCGGGAGAACATCGACGTGTTCGGCTTCGAGCTGGACGCCGAGGACCTGGCCGCGATCGCCGCGCTCGACGAGAACCGTCGGCTGGGCCCGAACCCGGCGGAGTTCGGCGCCTGAAGGCGGCGGACCGCGCCGCGCCGCGCCGTGTCGACGGTGCGGCGCGGCGCCGGCCGGGTGTTCGGGCTCAGTAGCCGTGGACGCCGAGCTCGGTGACGGAGGCGAAGAGGTGCTCCCAGACCTCGGCGCCGGGTGCCCCCTCGGCAAGCGCCCCGGCGTCGACGTTCTCCATCGCGCGGAGGAAGGTCTTCACACCGCCCTCGCCCGGGTACGGGTCCCAGCAGGCCCCCATGTGGACACGGACGCCCTCCAGGAAGCGGACGAAGGCCTCCAGGTCGCGGACGAGCGGGAACACCGCGTCTCCGCCCGGGCCGTGGCTGCCGTCCGGCTGGCGCAGGCCGACCGCGCCCGTCGCCGGGTGGACGAGGACCTCGCCGGGGTCGCAGTGGCCGAGGTCGAATTCGCCGACGCGGAGCAGGCCCTCGGGGCCGGGGCTCAGCAGCTCTTCGGCCACCGCGAAGGAGGTGACGCCGGCGCCCCAGTGGCGGGGCAGTCCGGCCTCCGCGAGCAGGGTCCTGGTGGGCTCGTGGGTGAGGACGGCGGGGGCGTCGGCGGCGGGGACGCGTACGACCCCGGAGGGGCCGAACGTCCGGTCGAGGCGGGCCGCGGTGAGCGGCCCTTCGGTGTTCCTGGTCCCCGGGCGGAACCAGGGTTCGCCGTCCGGCGGTGTCATGCCCTCGGGGTCGGAGCCGCCCGTCGGCCAGTCGGCGAGGGCCGTGTCGTTCTGCTCGACGACGACCACGCCGCGTGCGTCGAGGAAGACGTAGCGGCCGCCGTCCAGCGGGACGGGCTCCTCCCAGCCGTACGGCACGTGGAGTGCCCGGGCGTCGTCGTCCGTGTCGAACAGCCAGGGGCCGTCCGGTTCCGTCTCCTCGCGGGGCTCCGCCGCGTCCTCGTCGGGGGCGGGGTGCGGCCGGCCCGAGGCCAGGTCGAACCAGGTGTCCACGCACCACAGCGCCCACACCTTGAGGAGCGGCCCGTCCTCGGTCTCGTAGACCTCGGCGGAGCGGTCGCCGCTGAGGTTCGGCTCCACCTCGTACGCGCCGACCGGCCGCCACCAGGCCCACACCGTCCGCCACGGCAGTCCGGGCTCGGCGGCGGCCACCCGCTCGGCGTACTCCCGGTGGCCCAGTACGGTCGCCGCGAAGTGCAGCCACGACGCGAACTCGGCGGGCGTGACACGGGCCGAGCCGAACACGGCCTCGGCCTGGGTGAACACCTCGCGTCCCACGGAGCCGAGATCGTCGGGCAGGGAGTCGAGGCGGGCGCGGAGCTCGGCGCGGTCGTGGCGCAGGACCCGGGCGGGGTCGTCGAGCAGGGCACGGAGATCGGCATCGGTGGTCATCGGATCATGGTGCCAGCCGGGCGGGCGGCGCGGGCGCGTGCGGCGTGTGCGCGGGCCGTCGGCGGTCGGCGTCGTTGTCGTACCCGGGACGTAGAGTCGGTGGCGTCCAACAGGCGCGTGGAGAGAAGGAGTCGGTACGGTGAGTGGTTCTCCGGGACCTGTCGAGGAGGGCCTCTACCGGGTGCGGAACGTGGCCAGCGGGCTGCTTCTGGAGGTGTACCAGGGGTCGGGCCGCAGCGGCGCCAACGTGCAGCAGGGCACCGAGAACGGCACTCCGGGGCAGCACTGGCACATCACGCCCGTGCCGAACGGCGGCGGGCTCTACCACCTGGTCAACGCCGCGAGCGGCAAGCGGCTCGACGTCGCCAACGCCTCCACGGAGAACGGCGCCAACATCCAGCAGTGGAAGGCGAACAACTTCGGCGCGCAGGAGTGGATCATCGAGCAGGACCTCCAGTCGCCCGGGACGGTGGCTCTGGTGAGCTTCATCAGCGGGCTGTTCCTGGAGGTCGCCGACGGTTCGACGGCCGAGGGCGGCAACGTACGGCAGTGGGAGGACACCGACTCCCCGTTCCAGTGGTGGCGGTTGGAGTCGGTGTCCTGACACCGGGCGCCGGGTCCGTCAGCCCTTGCGGGCGGTGTGGACGGTGCGGGCCGTCAGGTGGAACAGATCCGTGCGGTGGTGCAGGGACAGGTCGTCGGCCGGGTCGAGGAGCCGGTCGATCATCGCCCGGTCCGCCGCCTCGATCCGGTCGCCGAAGCCCTCCTTGATCCGCTCGAAGTGGGCGAGGGCCAGCTGCCGTACGACCGGGGACACCGGCGCGGGCACATCGGTGAGGAAGGTGCGGGTGCCGACGGGGGTGAGGCCCGCGCCGGCGAGAAGCGTCCGCCAGTCGTCCGGCTCGTCCTTGAAGCCGGGGAGCTCGGCACGCATGTCGGCGAACCTGTCCGCGTGGACGGCGTCGAGGCGCGCCTCCAGGCCCGGTCGGCCGAAGCCGAGGTGCGAGGGCAGGTGCCGGGTGGGCAGACCGCCCTCGACGAGGACCATCAGGCCGCCGGAGTTCAGCAGCGCGGCGAACTCGACGAGCGCGGCCCGCTGGTCGCCGATGTGGTGCAGGGAGTTGCCCGCCCAGATCAGGTCGGCCCGTCCCAGGGTGCCGATGGCTTCGGGGAGTTCGGCGTGGAGGGTGGAGACCCGGGCGGCGAGGCCGTGTGCCTCGGCGCGCTCGCGGGCGCGGGCGAGGAGTTCGGGGCTGCCGTCGACGGCGACCGTCTCGGCGGCCGGGAAGGCCTCGGCGAGCACGCCGGTGACGACACCGGGGCCGCTGCCGACGTCGAGGACGCGGCGGACGCCCTGGGCCGGGGCGAGGGTGTCGAGCCAGGCGGCGGCGTCCGCGTAGGCGGGGATCGCGATCTCGGCCTGCTGCTCCAGGAGCGGGCCGATCGTGCTCCAGTCCAGAGGGGTGCTGTCGTGGGTGTGGGTGTGCCGGTGGCCGTGTCCCTCGCCGTGCGGGTGGTCGTGGTGCGATGCGCTGTGCTGGCTCATGGGACCAGCGTGCGACGCGTCGGCCCGAAGCGCGAGAAGTGTTGCCGTTCCGGCAAGAAAATCGATCCCGTGTTGCTCAGATCGTCATACCGCGGCGCGGTGTTCCTGCGGGCTGACGCCCCGGACCCGCTTGAACGCGGCGCTCAGGGCGAAGGCGCCGCTGTAGCCGACCTGACGGGCGACGGACTCGACGGTGACATCGCTCTCGCGCAGCAGGTCGGCGGCGAGCGCGAGCCGCCAGCCCGTGAGGTACGCCATCGGGGGCTCGCCGACGAGTTCGGCGAAGCGGCGGGCCAGCGCGGCCCGGGAGACCCCCGCCTTCGCGGCCAGCGAGGCGACCGTCCAGGGGTGCGCGGGGTCGTTCTGGAGCAGCCGGAGCGCCCGCCCGACCACCGGGTCGCCCATGGCCCGGTACCAGGCGGGGGCCTCGGCGCCGGGCCGGGAGAACCAGGCGCGGACACCCGTGATGAGCATCAGGTCGAGGACCCGGTCGAGGACGGCGGTCTGGCCGGGTTCGTCGCGGGCTATCTCCTCACCGAGGAAGGGCGTGAGGGGGCAGTTCCACTCCTCGGCGGGCAGATGCAGCAGCCCCGGCAGGGCGTCGAGCAGCCGGCGGCCGACCTCGCCGTCCATCCGGTAGGTGCCGACGAGAAGCGTGGTGCCGCCGTCGGGGGCGTTGCCCCAGGTGCGGACGCCCAGCCGCATGGTCTCGGCGAGCGGCTCCCCGGAGAGGGTGGTGCAGGCGCCGTCGGGGCCGATCACGGCGCGGGGCGGGGCGTCGGGGGTGTCGGCGACGGTGTACGGCTCCGGACCCCGGGCGATCGCGATGTCCCCGGGCCGCAGCAGGACGGGCTCCCCCCGGTCCGGGACGATCCAGGCCTCGCCCTCGGTGACGCACATCAGACAGATCGGCGCGCCGTCCTCGATGCGCACGGACCACGGCGGTTCCATGATCATGCGGAGCAGGAAGGCGCCCCGGGCGCGGGGTCCGTCGAGGAGTCCGGCGAGTGCGTCCATGAGTCGCAAGGGTAGGCGGCCCGGTGAGACGGACGCGTAGGGACGTGAGACTGCGCAGCATGGGCCGCAGGGGCCGTGGGCGGGAGTCTTGGAACATGACGAAGCAGACGAACGACCCGCGGACGAACGACACCGACAACACGCGGAAGGCGGCGGCCGGGCAGACCCCGCGGACCGTCCTGGTGACGAGCGCCACCGGCAAGACCGGGCGGCGTGTGGCGGAGCGGCTCGCGGCGCGGGGGGTGGCGGTCCGCGCCGGGTCCCGCAGCGGCGCCACCCCCTTCGACTGGGAGGACCCGGAGACCTGGGCCCCGGCGCTGCGGGGCGCGGACGCCGCGTACGTGGCCTACTACCCGGACCTCGCCGCCCCCGGCGCGGTCGAGGCGATGCGGACCTTCGGCCGGCTGGCCGCGGAGAACGGGGTGCGGCGGCTGACGGTGCTGTCCGGGCGCGGGGAGCCCGAGGCGGTCGTGGCGGAGGAGGCCCTGCGGGCGGCGGCCCCAGGGGTGGAACTGGCCGTCGTACGAGCCGCGTTCTTCGCACAGAACTTCTCGGAGGGACTGCTGGCGGAGGGGGTCGCCGAGGGCGCGGTCGTCTTCCCCGCGGGTGACACGGCCGAGCCGTTCGTCGACGTGGACGACCTCGCGGACGTCGTCGTCGAGACGCTGACGGCGGACGGTCACGCGGGTCGGGTGCACGAGCTGACGGGGCCGCGGCCGGTGGGCTTCGCCGAGGTGGCGGCGGACATCGCGCGCGCCTCGGGCCGTCCGGTGGTCTACGAGGCGGTGTCGGAGGCCGAGTACACCGAGCTCCTCACCGGGTTCGGGCTGCCGGCCCCGGAGGCGGCGTGGCTGGCGGCCCTGTTCACGACGCTCCTCGACGGTCACAACGCCTCGGTGACGGACGGGGTCAAGCGGGTCCTGGGCCGCGAGCCGCGCTCCTTCACCGCGTTCGCGGACGCCACGTGGGCGAGCGGGCGGGCCTGAGGCCGGGTCCGCGGACGGGCCTGAGGCCGGGTCCGCGGACGGGCCTGAGGCCGGGCCCTCGGCGAGCGGCGCGCCCCGAAGCCGGGGGCCGGGCGTGGAACGCGTCCCGAAGCCGGGCCCCGGGCGGGTACCAAGGGCCCGCGGCCGGGGCCTCGTCGCGCTCAGACCCTCCGGACGAAGCAGGCGAGCCGGTAGCGGGGGTCGTCGCGGGGGCGGTCCTGGTCCGGGAGGCCCGCCAGGGCGGCGGCCAGTGTCTCGAGCGTCGCCGGGTCGCCGGGGAACCAGGAGGCGAAGTACCCGGCGCGCAGCTTCCGTACGGTGTCGCGCGGGGTGCCGCCCTGCCCGTGTCCCGTGAAGTGGGTGCCGGGGGCGGGTTCGAGACCGTGGGCGACGGCGTACCGGGTGATCAGGTCCGCGCGGTCGGATGCCGCCGCGGCGGAGCGGTACGGGCGGAGGATCGCGTCGACGTCGCTGCCGACGTCGTGGGCCGCGTCCTTGTCGACGGTGGCGACCAGGACGCCGCCGGGGCGCAGGACACGGGCCGCCTCGGCGACGATCTCCGCCGCGAAGGGAACGAGGTGCAGCAGCCAGACGGCGCCGACCGCGTCGAGGGAGGCGTCGGGCAGCGGCAGCCTGCGGGCGTCGGCGCGGACGATCCGGCCGGGGACGCGCCCGTCGGCGACCCGCAGCATGGCGTGGGCGGCGTCGGCCCCGTACACCCGCAGTCCGGGCCGGGTGAGCCGCTGGGTGACGAGCCCGGTGCCGCAGGCCAGGTCGAGCAGGGTGCGGGCGCCGGGCGGCACGAGCCGCAGGACGGCCTCGGCCGCCGACGCGGCCCGGGGCGTCCCGCCTCGGGTCCGGTCGTAGTGCGCTGCCTCTGCCTCGTAGTCGAGCACGGTCTCCGCCATGCCGATGATCGTACGAGGAGACGCGGAGGGCCGACGAAGGATCAGTGGGCGCCGTGGCCCGGGGCGATCCGTTCGACGCGCTCGGCGAGTTCGAAGTCCTTCTCGGTGACGGTGCCACCGGCGGAGTGGGTGTTCACGGACAGGGCGACGGTGTTGTAGCCGAGGGTCAGATCCGAGTGGTGGTCGAGCTCCTGCTGGATCCGGGCCACATGGACGACGAGCGCGGTCGCCGCGAAGTGGTCGCCGAGCCGGTATTCGCGGCTGAGGCGGTCGTCTCCGACGGACCAGCCGGGGAGCTCCCGCAGGCGGTCCTCGATCTCCTTCTGCGACAGCGGCTGTGTGGGCACGCGGTGCTCCCTCCGGTCGGGTGGCGCGGGTGACGGACAGGGGTCCCCGGGGAAACGTACCCGGGTCCCCCTCTGGGATACCGTCTGGCCATGACAACGGTCGTGAGCGACACGGGGGTAGGGCCACTGCTGCGCGGTTGGCGTGAGCAGCGGCGGCTGAGCCAGCTGGAGCTGGCGCTGCGTGCCGACTCCTCCGCGCGGCACATCTCGTTCGTGGAGACGGGCAGGTCCCGGCCGAGCGAGGAGATGGTCCTGAGGCTCGCCGAGCACCTGGAGGTGCCGGTCCGGGAGCGGAACGCGCTGCTGCTCGCCGCCGGGTACGCGCCCCGGTACGCGGAGTCGCCGCTCGACGCCCCGCGCCTGGAGACGCTGCGGGAGGGCATCGGGCAGCTCTTGCAGGGGTACGAGCCGTTTCCGGCGCTCGTGGTGGACGGCTCGTACACGGTGGTGGCGGCCAACCGCGCGATCGGGATGCTGCTCGACGGACTTCCGGAGCATCTGCTGGCCCCGCCCCTGAACGCGATGCGGATCACCCTGCATCCGGAGGGCCTGGCGCGCCGGATCCGGAACCTGCGGGAGTGGCGGGGGCATCTGCTGCACCAGATGGAGCGTCAGATCGGGCTGGCCCGTTCGGAGTCGCTGCGCGCGCTGTACACGGAGGTGACGGCGTACCCGCTGCCTCCGGGCGCGGACGACGACGACGCGCCCGAGGCCCCGGGGCCGGAGGACGTGTACCCGTACTTCGCCCTGCCGCTGCGGATCGAACACGACGGGCACGTGCTGTCCTTCGTGTCGTCGATCTCGACGTTCAACACCCCGCTGGACGTGACGGTCGCCGAGCTGGCCATCGAGACGTTCCTCCCGGCCGACCCGGCGACAGTGGCGTATCTGCAGTCCCTGCCGCCTTTCGACGACTAGGCGTTCGACGACCAGCCGTCTATGGACCAGCGTTTTGTGGACCGGCCGTTCGTCGGCCGGCCCTCAGCGGCCGGCCGCGACGGCTCGCAGCGCGGCCCACTGGAGTACGGCGAACCCGGCGACGGTGGCCGCCTGCATCGGCGTCCACACCAGGCCGGCGGTGGTGGGCTCCAGCCAGGCGACGAGGGCGACGATGCTGAGGACCGCCCACAGCGCGTTGATGTCGACGACGAGTCTGACGCCGAGCGCCGGGGGCTGCGGGCGGCTCGCGAGCCAGGCCACGCCGGCGGCGTACAGGGCGAGCAGCACGCCGAGTTCGAGCAGCAGGCCCGCGTCGACGCCGAGGAACTCCCCGAGCGGGCCGGAGGCGACGGCGTAGGCGATGCCGTTGGCCCCGGTGACGACGGCGTCGAGGGCGAGGAAGCGGCGCACCGCGGAGTGCGGCCGGGTGGTGCGGGCAAGACCGACGAGCAGGGCCTGGGACATGGCGGATCGCCCTCCATGGGGACGTTGGCGCTGGTGGTGGACCCGGAGCCCGAGCGGAGTGCGCCGCCCGGGTTCCGGTGTTCCCGAGCATGCCGCGGACGTCGGAGCGGGTCGATTACGCGGGAGGTAATGCGCGCGGGCGACGAGGGCCGGTGCGGGTGGGCTCGTCGGAGTTCGGACGGTGTGTCGGTGCGCGGGCGGGCGTGAGTATTGTTCGCGCCGGGGTGGCCGGGAGTGGTCCCCCGGAGGGGGGAGAGACGCATGGCGTGGAACAGGCAACGGGCCCGCATGGTGGCCACCGGGGACGATCACACGGTGACGCCCGCGGAGCTCTTCTTCGACCTGGTGTTCGTGTACGCGATCACGCAGGTCACCGCTCTGATGGCGAGCGCGCCCTCGCCGTTGCGGGTGGTCGGCGGGATGGTCGTGCTGGCGCTGCTCTGGTGGTGCTGGTGCTGCTTCGCCTGGCTGGGGAATGTCGTACGGGCCGACTCCGGCGTGCTGTTCGCGGTCCTCGTCACCGTCATGGCCGTCGTCCTGATCGTGTCACTGGCCGTGCCGGAGGTTCTCGCGGACGCGCCCGGCGGGCTGTCGACCCCGCTGCTCTTCGTGCTCTGCTACGGGGCGGTGCGCGTCCTGCACCTGGCCTCGTACTGGCTCTCCAGCCCCGGGGACCTCGCCCTGCGCACCACCCTGCGGCGTACTGCCCTGGTGTCCGTCCTCCCGCCCCTCGTGCCGCTGCTGATCGGCAGCGCGTACAGCGGCCGGCCCCAACTCCTCCTGTGGCTGGCGGCGGTGGCGATCGACTACGGCGGTGTCTATGTCACCGGCTCCTCCGGGTGGCGGGTGACGTCTCCCGGGCACTTCGCCGAGCGCCACGGCCTGATCGTGATCATCGCGCTCGGGGAGTCCATCGTCGCGATGGGCGTCGGTGTCTCCGGCTTCCCGCTCACCCTCGCCGTGCTCGGTGCCTCGGCCGCCGGGCTGCTGCTCTCGGCCGGGCTGTGGCGGCTGTACTTCCGGCAGCTCGGTGAGGCCGCCGAGCACCGGCTCGCCGGGCTGGAGGGTGACGACCGCACCCGGTTCGCCCGGGACGTGTACACCTTCCTGCACCTGCCGCTGGTCGCGGGCGTCGTGCTCTGCGCGCTCGGCATGAAGAAGGTCCTCCAGCAGGTCGCCGACACCGGGCACTACGGTCTCGCCGAGCCCCTGCACGGGGTCGTGGCCTGGTCGTTGACCGGTGGCGTCGGGGTGTACCTCCTCGGGGCCGCCGCGATTCTGCTGCGCACCACGGGCCGGCGGCCGACCGCCCTGGCCGCGGGCGGTGTGTGCTGTCTGGCGGCGGGCCCGCTCGTCGGACTGGTTCCCGCCCTGGTGGCGCTCGTGGCCCTCGCCACGGTCGCGGCGGTCCTGGTCTGGCTGCACGGCCGGCGGAAGGCGCCGGTGTTCGAGGCCGTCGAGGCGGCCTGAGACGCCGGGGAGGTACGAGTACTGGACGGCGACGATCGCGGTGTCGCCCCCGTACATGTACTCCAGGGCCTCGGCGACGTTCGGGTCGATCCAGCCGGTGCCGGTGGTGCCGGCGACGGCGAGCACGGCACGGTCGAAGGCCCCGGTGCGGTCGAGTTCGCGGACGGCGAGCCGGGCCTGGGCGGCGAAGGGGCTGTCGTCGTCGAAGGCGGCGGGGAGCGCGGAGGGTACGTAGACGCGGACCGGGTCGTGGGCGGGCCGGCCGGTCCAGGCGGTGAGGGTGTCGCGGGTGGGGGCGGAGCCGGTGAAGTTGCGGCCCTGGTAGCCGAGGTTCTCCCAGGCGATGAGGGAACCGGGTCCGCCGGAGACGAGCCGGGAGCGGGGCGCCGGATGCCGTCCTTGGTATCGCCGTTGGTGGCCGCGGCGATGCGATCGGCGATGTCGACGACTCCTCGGTCGAAGACGATGTCGCATACGCCGACGAGGACCACGAGGGCGGAGAGGACCGCGCCGACGGCGAAGGCGACGGGCCGGGGCAGGAGCCGGCCGAGCTGCCGGATCAGGGTGACGGAGCCGAGGCGCACGGCGCGGGCCACGAGGAGCGCGACGAGCAGCAGGCCGAGCGCGATGAGCGCGATCATCGGCGTGTGCCAGGTGAGGGAGGGCGGGAGGCCCTGGAGCACCCGGAGCCGACGCTGCATCCGGGCGCTCTCGGAGATGAGCCATACGGCGAGGACCGGGCTGAGCAGCCAGTACGCCTGCCAGCAGCGGGTGCGGAGCCGGTCGGCGGGCCGCCGGGGCACGAAGACCCGCACGATCCAGGCGAGCGTGGAGCCGAGGGCGTACCCGATGACGGCGGTGATGCCGCCGACGAGGCCCTGGAGGTACCAGGGCCGGGGCACCAGGGAGGGCGTGAGGCTCGACCAGAAGAAGAGGGTGGCGAGGCAGAGCGCGATGAGGTCGGGCCAGCGGCGGATGCGGTACGAGAGGTCCGGGCGGTCCCAGTAGGGGCGCCGCGCGAAGGCGAGGATCCGGTCGGCGGCGCGGCGCGGGAGGGGCGGGCGGGGAGCGGCCGCGGAGGCGGGGCTTCGGTCGCGGTCCGGGCTTCGGTCGCGGTCGGAGCTTCCGTCCTCGGGGTCTCGCCCCGGGGCGGCTCTCCTCTCCGGGCCTCCTTCGCCGTCCGGGTCGTGCGCGGTGACCCGGCTCGTGCCGGACGCGGGTCCGGCGGACCGATCGGGGCTGGTGTTCCGGTCGGTCGAGGTCATCGGAACAGCCTCGTACGCCCGAACACCGGTACGCAAATCGGATTTCGCCGTGGCCCGCGTCGGGGCGTCACGAAGCGTCAGCGGGCGCTGTCCTCGCGGTGGACGGGCGGTTCGGGCGCCGGGACCGGGGCGGCCTCGGAGGCCGGGCCGGCGGGCTCGGACGCGCTGCGGTCGGCGCGGCGCGCGCGGGAGGCCTCGGCGCGCAGCAGGGCCTGGAGGGCGGCGTACGGGTCGACGGGCATGGCGAAGCTCCTCATGGTGCGGGGGTGATGGGGTAACTGCGGGGAGGCGCGGGCCTCTCAGCAGCGCATCACCACGCACCGGAGCGCGTCACCGCGCGGGGCGGGGACGGGAGCGGGGGCGGCGGTACGGGACGGCCGCCGGGCGGTACGGGGGCGGTGCCGCCCGCGGGCCGGCCGGACACCCGTGCGGTGCCGCCGGCCCCGGCCGGGCAGCCCCGCCTCGGCGGCGGCCGGATCGTGCGTCTCGGCACCGGGGTCGGACGCCGGGGAGGCCGCGGCGGGCCGCATCTCGGCGCCACCGGTGAGCAGCGCGGCGGCGCCGGTGCCGAGCAGTGCGGCGAGGACGAGGAGCAGCACGGTCCAGCGGCGCGGCCCGGGGCCCGGGCGCGCCCGACGGCCCGCCGGAGTGGCGGGCGCGCAGGTCGTCCGGTGCACGGGGCTCACGGTGAACCGTCCTGCCCCGCGAGGACCCCGGCGAGGCCCTCCGGGCCGGAGATCCGCCCGAGCGGCGTAAGGCCTGTCCCCGGGAGGGTCCGGCTCCCCGGGCGCGTCCGGCTCCCCCGACGGGTCCGGTACCCCCGGCGGGTCCGGCTCCCCCGGTACCCCCGGCGGGTCCGGCTCCCCCGGTCCTCAGGCGATGACCACCGTGTTGTGGGACTGGAAGAGCGCGTAGTACTCCGTGTAGACGGTGCCGGGGTTCATCGTGGACAGATCGGTGATGAGGTTTCCCGACGCGTCGGTCCTGCGCACCGCGTTGCCCGCGTGCTTGTGCGACCAGTACCCCTCGGCGTGCCAGCGGTAGAAGTGGAAGTCCCGGAAGCCGCTCGGGAAGGCCCCGGTGTACAGGGCGATGACGAACCGCAGGCTGCCTTCGGGGCGGCAGGGGTAACCCCACAGGTTCAGCCCGTCCTTGTAGCAGCCGACCGCGACCTGGAAGCCGAGCATCGTCGCGGGAATCGTGTAGCCGTGCGCGAGGCCCGGCCGTGCGAACACGTTGACCACACGGCTGACGGCGTAGGCGTAGCAGTTGTTGTACGGCTCGATGCTGGGCTGGCCCCAGAACGCCGGGTTGTAGGGGTAGCTGTCGTAGGGACAGGAGACGTCTCTCGATCGGAGGGCACGCAGCTGTTCCAGCGCCTCCTCGTCCATCGTGGACCTCGGGCCCTCTTCGGTCGTCGCGCGGTAGGTGGCCGCGTCGGGCCCGTTGCCGACGGTTCTCGCGACCTCCTGCCGGGCGGTCTCCAGGACCAGGTCCGCGTACCGGGTCGATCCGACGTCGACCCCTCCGCCTTCCCCGAGGTCGTACGGGATGGTCGCGAGGAGTCGTTCGGCGAGCTCCGCCGCGGCGCTCGCGTCCTTCGTCCCGCCTCCGGCGAGTTCGAAGCTCGGGGGAAGACCTCCGAGCGCGCTCCTCTCCGTCCTCGGGTCGGCGGTCACGTCCACGTGGACACCGCGGAAGCCGAGGCCCGTGTAGCCGCTGCCCACCTCGCCGAGCGCGTCGCGTTCGGCCTCCAGGAGGGTCACCAGCTCGTGCACCCGGTCGGGGTCGGTGATCTCCCACGAGGGGTTCGGCCGCCCCGAGCACATGTCGATCGTCACGCGCAGACCCATGATGGCCACTCCTTCGTCCCAGTCAGCCCGTCGCGGGGGTCAGACAGAGGTCCTGGGTCGTGCCCTCCATCGTCGACCTGATCAGCACGACGTACAGGTTGATGTATCCCTCGCGCATGATGCGGACGCCGTATCCCTCCCACTCGCCGGGGACCACGGCGTGGAACTGGGCGTCCCAGCCGAACAGATAGGTGTTGATCCCGTCGGTGATCCAGGACCAGGGCAGCGGCGCCCCGGTGACGCAGTCGCTCAGCCGGAGCGTGACGAGCCAGGGGGCGAAGCCGCCCTCCTCCGCGACCTGCGCGGCCTTGGCGCCGAGGACCGAACCGTCGCCGAAGTACCCGGTGCCGTGCTCGGCCCCGGCGATCCTGGCGGCCGTGCGGGCGAGTTCCGTGCGGACCGGACCGGCGGGGAGCGGGCTCCCCCGGCCGGGCGAGCCGGCCTCGCGCAGTGCGGTGTGTACGGCCGCGGTGAGCTTGACGGCGAGATCGGCCTCGTCGGTCACCGGGAACAGCTGCTCCGGTACGTGGGACCTGAGGAGGCGCGGCTCCAGATACTCCCCGCCGACGGTCAACGGTCCACCGTTCAGCTTCTTCTCGAGGTCGTCGAGGCTCACGAGGGGCAGCAACTCCCTGAGCTGGAGGCCGATTTCGCGCACCAGGGCGGCCTCGGGGCCGGCTCGCAGCAGCAGCGTCTCGAAGGGCACGTCGGAGGCGGGGGCATTCTGGTTCACCGTCATCAACTCCTGGTTCCGGTCACCCCGGGTGATGAATGCGACCGTGACGCGAACGCAGAGTGCCTGCGGGAGGGAAGCTGGGACCGGGAGACCCGGAGTCGTGTCCTGGGCTCGCTGCCTGACGGCGCGCCGCGCCTACTCCTTCAGTCTGTTCCCCGCGATCACGGGCCGCAACTCGGCGATGCGGCCTGCGCGTCGGCGTCGGCGCGACGGTGGTGCGCCGTCCGTCGCACCTTCGGGTCATGGTCCGGTCGCGGCGAACAGGCCTCCCCTCAGTGGTTCTTGTCCCGCGTCAGTGGTTCTTGTCCCGCGCGATCGGCCGATCGACGGGAAGCGGCGATTCCGATCGGCCGGTGGGCGGTGAGATCTCCAGCGGCACCTGCGGACCCGAGCACTCCCGCAGCCAGCGCCGCAGCACCCGGTGCACCTGCTCGGCGCCGACCAGCTCCTCCCCCGCGCCGACGGGCGGCGACAGCTCCGGCGGCGAGAGCAGGAAGGGATGCGACTGCTCCCCGCCGAGACCGCCGTGCGAGCCGATCTGCTCCTCGAAGGCGTGCACGGTGCCGGTCGCCGGGTCGTACATCGAGTTGACCATGATGTCCGCGACGTGCGGGAAGCCGTCCGTACGCCGTACCGCCCGCGCCGCGCCCCGCCCGAAGACCGCGAGCGGTCCCGCGTCGTCGAGCTCGGCGACCGGCACCTCCGCCCCGTCCCGGGCGAGCACCACCGAACCGTGCTCGGCGCTGGCCACCAGCACGAAGCCGACCCCCGGATGGTGCGCGAGGGTCCGGAGCAGCGCGGGATGGCGCCGGTCGATCTCCTCCCGGGTCATCCGGTGCGGCACGTCGGGGAAGGAGACGAGGCCCAGGTTGCCCGAGGCGAGGACCAGTGGCTCGGAGGGCCGGTCGGGCAGCTCCCGCGCCGTCTCCCCCGACTCGTCCACCGGCCGGTGCAGCGCGAGCCGCAGCGCGTCGCGGGCCGCGTCACGCGCCTCCGAACCGCTGCGGGTCCGGCGGACCCGACGCGGCACCGGAAGCCCGCACCCGGCCCTGACGAGTTCCTTGAGCGTCAGCCCGTAGGCCCCTTCGAAGGTCTCTCCGGGGCTCTGCCCGTGGTCGGAGAGGAGCACGATCCGGTACGGGCGGGGGGCGTGCTCGGCGACCGTGGCGATGAGCGCGATCGAGCGGTCCAGACGGCGCAGGACCTGGTCGGTGTCCCGGCCGTGCGGACCCGAGTGGTGCGCCACCTCGTCGTAGGCGACCAGGTCGGCGTAGACGGCGGTCCGCCCGGCGAGCATGTCGCCCATCACCGCGGAGACCACGACGTCCCGCTCCACGACCGTCGCGAAGGCACGCACGAAGGGGTACGTGCCGCCGCGCGACACCCTCGGGCCGTCGCGGCGCAGCAGGGCCCGGGTGGACTGGAAGATCTCGCGCGCGCATTCGGCGACGAGCGATCCGGCGGTGCGGACGGCGTTGGCCGGGTCGGAGAAGTACGCGAAGTAGCCGGCGCGCGAGCGGTTGCGCGAGCCGCGCCGGGCGGCCATCGACAGGACGAGCGCGAGCTGGTCGGCGCCGCCGCTGAAGAGATTGCCCCGGGAGGCCCCGTCGACGGTGAGCAGACCGCCGTCGCCGGTGCGGCGGACGGCCCGGCGCTGGAGTTCCACCGCACTGGCCGGGCGGTTCGACACCATCAGCCGGCCGGTGTCCTTCTCGTACCAGCGGAAGGCGGGCACGTCCTCGTTGGAGCCGTGGAGGATGCCGAGCTGGCTCGCACCGGTCTGGCTGGACCAGTCGGTGCGCCAGGGGGTGAGCCGGTGCCCGTCCTCCAGCCAGGCGGCGACGGTCGGCATGAGCCCGTCGGCGACGGCCTCGCGCAGGACGTGGTGGCCGACTCCGTCGAGCTGGAGGAAGACGGTGCCGGGGACCTGCTCGGGCACGCCGACCGAGGCGCGGGGCCGGGTGCGGCCGGTGAGCCGGTAGAGGCGGCGGCGATAGGCGTCGTCGTCGCGGACGGCGAGGCCGGTGGAGGTCGCGGAGGCCACGGCGGACATGACGGCGGCGACCACGACGGCCGTCTCCGGGTTGGCGGCGCCGCGCCCGTCGGGGATCAGCCAGAGCGCGACGAGCAGCATCGAACCGTTGAGGAAGAAGACGAGGAGACCGAGGACGAGGGCCGGGACGAGCAGCAGGGCCCGCACGATCAGGGGCCACACGAGCGCGCCGAGCAGGCCGAACGCACCGGCCGCGGCGGCGGCGGTGAGCGCCGTTCTCGTGAAGCTGTCACCGTCGGCGGACTGGAGCTCGAAGTCGGGGAGCAGCCCGGCGAGGATCAGCATGGTGAGGGTGGACACCGCCCACACCACGACCACCCGCCCCAGCGCGCCACCCACGGACCGCCAGCGCTCGGCGCCACCCCATCGCCCGTCACTCACGCCCGCTTCACCTTTCGCCCGTTTCCTGCCTCAAGCGTGGCACAACGCCCTCGGTCGGCGGGGAAAACGGGCGGCGGGGATCGGCCCGGATGTGTCAGGTCGTACGCCGGACCGCGTCGGCCGGTCCGGCTCACGGCGCCCGGGAAGCGTCGTCAGGTCCGGCTCACGGCGCCCGGGAAGCGTCGCCCGGTCCGACTCGCCGCGTCGGCTCAGCAGCCGTCGTACCCGGCGGTCGGCATGGAGAGCCGCCGATGGACCCCCGCCTTGGCCGCCGCGTCGTACGCCGGTTCGCACGCCGGTTCGTCGGGGCAGACGGTCTCCACCCGCACCCCGCGCCGCGCGCACTCGGCGCGGAATCCGGGCACGGAGGTCAACGCGCGCGCGAGCACGCGCTCGTTGGCCGCGACGAAGAGATCGACCGCGCCCGCCTCCACGTCCGCCCACAGCGCCGCGTGATCGGGGCGGATGCCGTAGAACAGCAACTGGCGGGCGACCACGTACCCCTTGTCGTCGGCCCAGCGGGCACACAGCGCGTGCTGACCACGCGTGTCGACAAGGAAGGGGTCGCTGTCCAGCTCTTCGAGCGGGGTGAGGCTCGCGATCGCCGCCACCCGAACGTCGTCCATGAACCGACCCTACTGCCGGACGGCGCGGCCGAACATCCTCCGGAGCCCGCTCCGGACATTTACCCTCGTTACGGAGTTACGGAACGGCCGCGGACATCGCGCGCCGCGGCCGTGGCCCCCGACGACGGAAGGCGGCATGCCGGTGGAGGTCACCTGGTGGGGTCACGCGACCTGCACGGTCGAGGACTCCGGGGTCCGCTTCCTCACCGATCCGCTGTTCGCACGGCGTCTCGCGCATCTGCGGCGGCGGCGCGGAGCCCTGCCGCCGCCCGAGGCCGCGATCGCCGAGGCCGTCCTCGTCTCGCACCTGCACTCCGACCATCTGCATCTGCCGTCGCTGGCCCGGCTCGCGCCCGGGACGCTGCTGATCGTGCCGCGCGGGGCCCCCGCGGCCGTCCCGGGGCTGCGGAGGCTCGACGGGAACGGGGTGCGGCTGACCGAGGTGGAGCCGGGCGACTCGGTGACGGTGGAGGGCCTGACCGTACGGGCCGTACCGGCGCGCCACGACGGACGGCGGCTGCCGGTCGGACCGCATCGCGCCCCCGCGCTCGGATACGTCGTCGAGGGCGAGGCGCGTACGTACTTCGCCGGGGACACCGGACTCTTCGACGGGATGGCGGAGGCGGTGGGGCCGGTGGACGTGGCACTGCTGCCGGTGGGCGGCTGGGGCCCGTACCTCGGGCACGGCCACCTCGACGCGGGCCGCGCCGCCGAGGCGCTCGCCGCGCTGTCGCCCGCGGCGGCGGTCCCGGTGCACTACGGCACGTACTGGCCGATCGGGCTCGACGGGATCCGCCCGCACGAGTTCCACGCGCCGGGGGACGAGTTCGTACGCCACGCGGCACGGCTCGCGCCGAAGGTGGTGGTCCACCTCCTCGCCCACGGCGAGCGGGTGCGGCCGGAGGTCGCCCGGTGAGGGCGGGCACCACGGCCCGGCCGGGTACGACGGCGGTTCCGGAGGCCGCCCGGTGATCGACGGCCTCACCGGTGTCGCGGCGGCCGTGCGGGAGCTGCCGCCCGAGTCGACGCAGCATGCCGTCGGCTATCCCTCGCTGTTCCTGCTCGTGGCGCTCGGCGCCCTCGTGCCGGTCGTGCCGACGGGCGCGATCGTCAGTTCGGCGGCCGTGGTCGCCTTCCACCAGTCCTCGCCGCTGTCGCTGCTCTTCGTCTTCCTGGTGTCGGCCCTCGCCGCGTGGCTCGGCGACGCCGCCCTCTACTGGCTCGGCCAGCGCGGGGTCCGGTCCCGCAACGGGTCGCGGTGGCTCTCCTCGCTGCGGGGCCGGGTGACCCCGGAGCGGCTCGCCCACGCACAGGAGCGGCTCGACACGCATCAGGTGTCGGTGCTCGTGCTGTCGCGGCTCGTGCCGGCGGGGCGGATCCCGGTGATGCTGGCGTGCCTGCTGTCGGGGATGCCGCTGCGGCGCTTCGTCCGGGGCGACGCGGCCGCCTGTCTGGCGTGGGCGGCGACGTACCAGCTGATCGGGATCCTGGGCGGTTCGCTCTTCCCGGAGCCGTGGCAGGGAGTGGTCGCCGCGGTGGGCCTCACGGTGCTGATCAGCGCGGTCCCGTCGCTGTGGCGGCGGGTCCGGGGAAGGACGGACGTCGGCGGGGTGTCAGGGCACGAGCACCCGTGAGCCGCCCACCGGCAGGTCCCACAGGTCCTCGCGGGGCAGCCCGGCCTGCTCCCAGGCGGTCCTGACCCGGGTGAGGGGTTCGAGGACGGGCTCGGAGGACAGCACGAAGGTCGCCCAGTGCATGGGCGCCATCCGCCGGGCCCCCAGGTCCTGGTGGGCGCGGACGGCCTCCTCCGGGTCGGTGTGGACGTCGCTGAGCCACCAGCGGGGGTCGTAGGCGCCGATGGGGAGCAGTGCCAGGTCGATGCCGGGGTAGCGGCGGCCGATCTCGGCGAACCAGTGGCCGTAGCCGGTGTCCCCGGCGAAGTGGACGCGCCGCCCGGACCGGTCGGTCAGCACCCAGCCGCCCCACAGGGAGCGGCAGGTGTCCAGGAGGGTGCGCTTGGACCAGTGGTGGGCGGGGACGAAGTCGAAGCGCACGCCGTCGAGTTCGGCCGCCTCCCACCAGTCGAGCTCGGTGACGCGGCTGAAGCGGCGGCGGACGAACCAGCGGCCGAGGCCGGCGGGGACGAAGACCGGCGTGTGCCGGGGTAGCCGTCTCAGGGTGGGGGCGTCGAGGTGGTCGAAGTGGTTGTGGCTGATGACGACGGCGTCGACGCGCGGCAGGTCCTCCCAGCGGACCCCGACCGGGGTGAGCCGGGCGGGGGTTCCGAAGATGCGGCGGGACCAGACCGGGTCGGTGAGGACGGTGAGCCCGCCGAGCCGCAGCACCCAACTGGCGTGTCCTGCCCAGGTGACGGCCAGGGTGTCGGGTCCCGCCGGTGGCAGCGGGCCCGGCTCGAAGGGAAGCAGGGGGATGTCGTTGAGCCCCTCGGCCCGGGGCCGTACGGCACCTTCACGGGCGAGGCGCGCCAGGGCCCGGACGCCGGGGAGGGGGGCCGTGAGCCGGTCGGCGAAGGTGCGGGGCCAGTCCAGGCGCAGCCGCCCGACGGGCTGGAGGGCGGGAGCCGGGGCGGGGGCCGTGCCGGGGTCGGAGGCGGGGGCCGTGGCGGGGTCCGGCGGAGGGGCGGAGGTCGTGGCGGGGTCCGGCGGAGGGGCGGGAGCCGGGGCAGGGTCCGGCGGAGGGGCGGAGGTCGTGGCGGGGGCCGGCGCGGGAGCGGGGGCCGTGGCAGGGTCGGGGGGATACGGGGCCTGGGCGGCCCGCGCGGGGTCTGCCGTCCGTTCCGTCATCTGCGGGCTCCGTTCTGCGCGGATCGTACGGGTGGGGCGGGTCGTCGCCGGTGCGAGGCGCTTCGGTCGTGCGGGGTGCGGCACCCGGGCGCGGTACGGGGCGGGGGCCGCCGTCGCCGGTCGGCCCGGGGCGCTGTCACCGGAGTTCCTCCAGGGCCCCTCCGAACTCGGCCAGTCTCCGCGCCACATGGGGCAGTTCCTCCGGGTCCCGCGCCCCGAGCGTCTCGGCGCGCTCCTCCTCCGTACCGCCCAGGAACATGTCGGTGCCGAACCGGACGCGCAGGGCGCCGAGTTCGTCGCCGAACCGGTGGCCGCCGGTGGCCGGTGCGCCGAGCCGCCCGGTGAGATGGCTCTCCAGCTCCAGGGAGTCGGTGACGCCGCGGGCGGCGAGACCGGCCCGCAGCGGTCCGAGGTCGGCGTAGAGGTGACGGCCGGCCTGCGGGGGCCGGGCGAGGGCGCCGGCGGCCAGCACGGTGCGGTGCGCGGCATCGGCCAGGCGGCCGTGGACGGTGGCCGCGCGCCGGGCCCGTTCGGTGACGTCCTCGGGTTCGTCGAGGGCGTGGGACGCGGCGGGGGCCACGGGCCCGGGGACGACGGCCCCGAGGGCGGTGAGCACGTCGAGCACGCGGGCCCTGCGGTCGGTCCAGCGGTCGGCCCGGGACGGGTCGGTGGGCGGGAAGCGGGCGACGGCGCAGGGCCAGGCGGCCGGGGTGAGCGCCCCGGCGAGGTCGCAGAGGACGGTCACGTCGTCCGGGCACATCTCGGCCGGGCTGAGGAGCACGGTGTCCTCGGGGTGGTGGCGGGTGTCCCGCCAGGTCTCGTCGCTGATGACGTGCAGGCCTTCGGCCACGGCGGCCTCGCAGGCCTCGCGGACGAGTTCGGGCGGGGCGACGGTGGCCGTGGGGTCGTCGGCGACGGAGAGCAGCAGGACCCGCGGGGAGCCGCCCTCGGCACGGATCCGCCGGACGGTCTCCAGGAGGGCGTAGGGGTCCGGGACGCCGCCGCACTCGGCGGGGGTCGGCACGTGGTACGCCGGGCGGCCGAGGAGGCGGGCCTGCGGGGTCCACCAGGCGGGGCAGGGCCGGGGCAGCAGGAGGTCGCCGCCGTGGGCGGCGATCAGGGCGAGCAGCAGGGCGGGGGCGCCGGGGCCGGCGACCACGTCCTCGGGATGGGTGCGCAGGCCGCGGCGCCACCAGTAGCCGGAGGCGGCCTCGCGCAGGACGGGGCCGCCGCCGGGCGGCTCGGGGGTGGTCCGTCCCGCGGCGGCGGCGAGGAGTCCGGCGAGTCCCGGCAGGACGGGCAGGCCGGTGTCGGGGGCGGGAGGGCCGTAGCGCACCGGGCCGCGGCCGTCCGGAGCCGTCTGCCGCATGTCCCGTACCTCCTGAGCGCACGGGGGCGCCGACACGGCACCCCCGTGCCCTTTATACGAAGGTTCGCCCGTTTTCGCCGCTCCAGGCGTCGCTTCGGGCGACGGGCGGGGCGGCCGCGGGCGGGCGGGTCAGACGACGGTCACTGGGTGCCGGACGACGGCGTTGAAGAGATAGCCCTGGGTGTTGTGGACGGCACGCTCGGGCTGGGTGTTGCCCGCGGTGTCGGTGGTCCGGGAGAGCAGGGTGACCGGCCCGGTGGTGTGCGGGCGCCAGGGCACGCTCCAGCGGACCCAGCCGTCCCGCCGGGGCGTGTCGTGGAGGTGGGCCCGACGCCAGTGGGTGCCGCCGTCGGTGGAGACCTCGACCTTCCGGACGGGTGCCAGGGCGGACCAGGCGCGGCCGGTGAGCCGGTGGGTCCTGTCGGCCTCCAGGGTGGCGCCGAAGGCCAGCTGGTAGGCGGACTTGAGCGTCTGGCGGCCGATCGGGGCGGAGCCACCCTCGGGGTGGGCGGGGCCGAAGAGGCGGTACCAGTCGGTGGACCAGGGCGAGCTGAGCGGACGGGTGGAGACCTCGATGTCCCCGAGCCATTTGATCGAGGCGATGCCGACCCAGGAGGGCACGACGAGCCGGACCGGGTGGCCGTGGTCGTACGGGAGGGGCTCGCCGTTCATCTCGTACGCGAGGATCACGTCGTCGAAGGCCTTCGCGACCGGCAGCGGGCGGCGGACCGGGCCGTAGTCGACGCCGCCGGAGACGTACGGGTCGTCGAGGCCGCGCGGCAGGAGGTCGACGGCGTCCCGGGCGATCCCCGCGCGCCGCAGCACGTCGGAGAGGCGCACCCCGCGCCAGCGGGCGGCTCCGACGGCCCCGAGGGTCCAGGCGGTCCCGGTGGCCGGCTCGCCCTGCTGGCTCGTGTAGAGGCTGCGGCCGTTCCCGGCGCACTCGATCAGGGCCGTACGGGTGACGGAGGGCAGGTCGCGGAGCTGCCCGTACGTGAAGTGGACCGGGGCCCGGCCGTGCAGTCCGTCGCCCCAGAGGGTCAGCCGCCAGTCGGCGGCGTCGAGGACGGGGGTGGAGGTGTGGTTGCGGACGAAGAAGCGGTCGGCGGGGGTGAGCGCGCCGGTGTCCCCGAAGCTGTCGAAGCGCGCTTCGGCGTTGGTGCCCCGGCCGGTGAAGTACTCGGCCGGGAGGGCCTTGACGATGCCGGGCGCGGCGAGGGGAGCGGTGGCGACGGCTCCGGGCGCGGCGAGGGGGCCGGCGGCTCCGGGGACGGCGTGCGCGGGGGCGGCGGTGGCGATCCCCCCGAGGGCGGAGACCGCCGGGGCCGCCGCGAGGACCTTCAGCAGGGAGCGGCGGGCGGGCGCGGGCGGGTTCTGCACGGGACTCCTCGGCGGGCGGGAGAGGGGCGCCACCGGGCGGCGGCGCGGCCGATCCTAGGGGCGCGGAGGCGGTCCGGACGGTCCGTTCACGCTGCTGTCACAGTGGGTTCGTCAGGTCCGTCCCGACAGCGGGCCGGGCGGGCCGGGCGGGCCGGTGAGGCCGGACGCCCGGGAATTCCCGGAGGCGGCCGAGGCGCGTCACGGCCGACAATGCCGCATGCCGATACGTGAAGCACATCCCGAGGACGCGGCGGCTCTCGCCGCCGTGCACGTCCTGTCCTGGCGGGCCGCCTACCGCGACCTGCTCCCCGGTCCCTACCTGGACGCCCTGGACGTGGCGGAGCGCACCGCCGTGTGGCGGTCGCGTCTGACGGCCCCGGACCGGCCTTCGGTCCTGGTCGCGACGGGCCCGGACGGGCGGGTGCGGGCGTTCTCCTGTTTCCGGGCCTGGTCGGGCGAGGGGCTCGATCCCGGGACCACCGGTGAGCTCGCGGCGCTCTACGCCCTGCCGGAAGTGTGGGGCACGGGGGTCGGGAGGGCGCTGCTCGCGGAGTCCACGGAGGCGCTCGTGGCGGCCGGGTTCCGCACGGCGGCGCTGTGGGTGTTCGCGGAGAACGCACGGGGGCGCCGCTTCTACGAGGCGGCGGGGTGGCGGCCGGACGGGACGGTGATGCGGGAGGAGACGGGGGGTCGGGTCCTCGACGAACTCCGTTACCGGCGCGACCTGTTCGACTGAGCTGCTGTCCATATTCCAAGACGCAGGTCTCATCATTCGACATGGGTGCGTACGGTGGTGAGCACGCACCCACACCGAGGGAGTCGTTCCGATGACGCATGCCACCGCCCCTTCCGCACACCCCGCTCCCCATGAGACCGCCGTCTACACCCACGGCCACCACGAGTCCGTCCTGCGCTCGCACAGCTGGCGGACCGCCGCCAACTCGGCGGCCTATCTGCTGCCCTCGCTCTCCGCCGGCCTGGACGTCCTGGACGTGGGCTGCGGCCCCGGCACCATCACCGCCGACCTGGCCGCCCTGGTCGCACCCGGCCGGGTGACGGCGGTCGACGCGGCCGAGGACGTCCTGGCGAAGGCCCGTGCCGTGGCGGCCGAACGCGGCCTGGAGAACGTCGGGTTCGCCGTCGCCGACGTCCACGCCCTGGACTTCCCCGACGACTCCTTCGACGTCGTCCACGCCCACCAGGTGCTCCAGCACGTCGGCGACCCGGTGCGGGCGCTGCGCGAGATGCGGCGGGTGTGCCGCCCCGGCGGTGTCGTCGCGGCCCGCGACAGCGACTACGGGGCCTTCGCCTGGTACCCCGAGCGGCCCGCCCTGGACGGCTGGCTGGACCTCTACCACCGTGTCGCCCGCGCCAACGGCGGCGAACCGGACGCGGGCCGAAGGCTGTTCGCCTGGGCCCGCGAGGCCGGCTTCACCGAGATCACGACGACCGCCGCCACCTGGTGCTTCGCCACGCCGGACGAGCGGGTCTGGTGGAGCGGCCTGTGGGCGGACCGTACGACCGATTCCACCTACGCGGACCTGGCCGTGTCAGGCGGCCACGCGACCGGCGCCGAACTGACGTCGATCTCGGAGGCCTGGCGGGAGTGGGGCACCCGGGAGGACGCCTGGTTCATGGTCCCGCACGGCGAGATCCTGTGCCGGGTGTCCTGACGGGCCGGCCGCCGGCTAGGCGATGCCGGTGCCGTCGGCGGGCAGCCGGTCGTCGAGGTGGTCCGCGGCGAACCCGAGGCGTCCGGCGATCGCCCGGTAGCGGTCGCGCCGGTCGCCGGTGACGGGGACGTCGTACACGGAGAGGATCTGGAGGAGGAGACGGAAGCCGAGGTCCGGGTCGACCGCCGTGACCACGTCCTCCAGGACCCGCGCCACTCGCCGTACCGCCTCCGCGTCGGCGTGGACCGCCTCGCGGACCTCCCTCAGCACCGGCTCAGTCAGCTCGGTCCTGGCAGCGGCCAGGTAGGGCGCGTAGGCCGGATCGACCTCCTCCAGATGCGCGTGGCACACCTCGGAGACCTGCTCCAGCCAGGCCCTCGCGTCGACGTCGAACTCCTCCTCGCCGAGGACGTACAGCCGCCCGGAGGCGGTCCGCCAGAGCAGACCGATCGCCTCGTCGGACAGGGCGGAGTCGAGGAGCCGCCAGACGTCGTCGAGGAGCACGGCGGCGTGGGCGCCCGGAGCGCGTCCCGGGCCGTCGGCGGCGACCTGCCGGACGGTCTCGCGTGCGGCGCCCGTGTACCGCCGGTCCGTTCCGTGGAGCGCGGACGCGAGCATCGGCAGCCCGAAACGGCCGGCCCCGAGGTCGCGGCGGCCGGGATCGAGCGGCCGCCAGCGCACGGTCAGTTTCTCGTGGACGGCGGCCCGGGGGTAGGCCAGCAGGTCGCCGATGGCGAGCAGCCGGTCGTACGCGTCCGCCGCGACGGGCACCGAGTACGCCTTGAGGGCCCTCAGGAACAGCCGGAACCCGAGGTCGGCGTCCACCTCCCGCACGACCCGGTGGAGGGCGGGGACGATTCCCGGCACGGCGACACGGAGCCCGAGACCGGCCGAGGCCGCGTCGATCTCCGCCGCCACGGCCGTCCGCAGCTCCCCCTCCGGCACCACCGGCCGCGACGCGTCCAGGGACTTCACCTCGTACGGGTCGCGCTCCGGTGTGCGCGGCGGGCACAGCTCCGCGACCCGGTCCAGCCAGGCCCTGGTGTCCGTGCCCTCCTCCGCCGGGTCGAAGCAGCGGCGTACGGCCGCCAGCCACACGGTGTGGAGCACCTCGTCCGGCAGCGCGGAGTCGAGGAGGAGGCGTACGTCCGCTCCGAGCCGGTAGTCGTCGTCCTCCGCCTCGGATGCGGCGATGCCGAGGACGACCGGCTCGTCGAGACGGAGCGTCGCACGGGAGCAGAGCGTGCCGGCGAGGCCGCTGAGCCCGAAGTCGGCAGCGTAGTCGTACAGGTAGACCTCGCGCGTGGACGCCATTCACGTACCTCCTGTGCGGGAACGGGCACCCCCCGGCGCGAGGGTGCCCGTTCCCATCGTCGCCGCCGCACCCGCTCGGGAGCGGGTACGACGTGACGACGGCGTCCGCCTTCGGGCGCCGTCCCCGCTCTCGAAGCCGTCCTCAGGAGAAGTCGTGCACCCCGAGGCAGTCCGGGTCCTGGAGAGGGCAACTCGGATGGGGGGTGCGGTCCGGCTCGGGGGGCGGAGGCGGCCCCTGGAGGTCCGGCGCCGGCGGCGGCATCGCGAAGGATCCGCAGAGGCAGGCGCCGCAGGTGCCCGAGAAGCGGGGCTCGCCGTGCCGGAAGCGGGGGTGTCCGCACCGGCACTCCTGTGTCGCCCAGGCCGCCATCTCCGGACCTCCGCCCCCTCCCGGTCTCCGTGCTCTCCAGGGTAGCGACCGCGCCCCCGGATCGACCCGTGCTCAGCTCGGTCGCATCCTGAACTCGTAGGCGTCCGGCAGGGGTTCGTCGGTGAGGCGCTCCCAGAGCTCGCCCAGCACCTCGGCCCCCTCACGCAGATCCGCGACCTCGAAGCCCTCGTCGAAGACGGCCCGGGCCTCGTCCCGCCGGCCCTCGGCGAGCAGCAGCCGGGCTTCGATCAGCCGGAAGGCCCCGCTCCGCCGGGCGGGCTCCGGCAGCCGGTGCCAGAGGGCGCGGGCGCGGTCGGGCGGACCGACGGCAAGCAGGGCGACGAGGGCCTCGTGACCGAGCGCGGCGGCGAGCGTGACGTCCGTCGCGACGCGGGCCGGGTCGGCGGCGGCGTCCCGGCCTGGTGCGCCGTCCGCCGCACTCCGGCCCGGGCCGGCGTCCCGGACGGCGGAGGAGGCGCCGGCCGCCTCCCCTCCGATGTGGTCGGCGAAGGCCTCCGCGAAGCGCTCGGCGGCCCGGTCCGGGTGTCCGTCCTCCCGGTCGGCGACGGCCAGGCAGTACAGCAGGGGCCACCGTACGGCCGCCTCCTTGAGTCCCCGCTCCCAGCTCCGTACCGCCTGGGCGCGGTCACCGGCGTGCCACTGGGCGATGCCGAGCTGGTACTCGGTGGACGGGTCGGCGGGCGCGGTCTCCAGCATGTCCCGCCAGGGGACGGCGACCAGCGGCGGCCCCGGCGCGGCACCCTTCGCCGGGGGCGGCAGGACACCGGTGCGCAGCAGTTCCCGCCAGGGATGCTGCTCCGGTCCGAGCGTCGACTCGGGGAACGGAGTGCCGGGCAACGCGTAACCGCCGCGGAGCACTTCGAGCGCGCCCCAGCCGGAGCCGGCCGCGAGGACCTCGTCCGGCGCGGCGTCGGCGGCGTTCTCCCGCCAGGCCGTGTACGCCGCGTCGACTGCGGTACGGGGCAGCGCGTCGGCCAGGCTCCGCTCGACGTCGGCGCGGGCCGCCGCCCAGTCGCCGCCGAGCGCCGCCTCGGGATCGGCGGCGAGGGGACCGTACGCCTCCAGCCAGCTGAACTCCTCGCCGCCCGCGAGTTCCAGGTGCTCCAGCTGGGTGCGGGCGAGCCCGGCCTGGATCTCGGCGTAGCCGGGGGTGCCGGGTTCCGTCAGCCACTCCTGCCAGCGCCGCCCTCCGCGCCCGGTGCCCCACACGAAGAGCTTGCGGCCGCGCAGCGCGTCGGTGGAGGTCTGGACGAGTCCGGTGCCGTCCGCGTCGAGGGCGGCGATCCAGCGGCGCTGCTCCTCGGGCAGGTCGTAGAACCAGTCGGCGGCGTGCGTGCTGTTCGACGGGCGGGTGCGGTCGACGCCGTCCTCGGTGACCGGTACGGGGACGCGGCGCAGGCCGCGTTCGTAGCCGTGGCGCCAGGCCGCGTCGGCGGGGGCGACGATCCGGCGGTCCTCGGGGACGGCGATGTTGGACCACCAGTAGACGGGGGCGGGGCGCTCGTGGGGGTTGCGTATCCGGACCCCGACGTACAGGAAGTCGGAGCCCTCCGGGAGCCAGAGGTCGACCTGGAAGGGCAGGTCTCGCAGTCGCTCCCACTCCCAGAGGCGGAGCATCGGCCCGCCGTCGGGCGCGCGGACCGTCGCGGCGTGGAGGGGCGAGCAGGACAGGGTGGTGTGGCCGGTGGCCCCGATGTTCCACTCGACGCCGCCGGAGAACCAGGCGCCGTTGAGCGCGAACGCGGCGGGCTGGAGCACCGGGTTGCGGTAGAGGAGCTCACGTCCGGTGGGCTTGTGGTGGAGGGAGTGGATCCGGCCGCCGAGACCGGGCAGCACGGTGACCCGGAGCCGGTCGTTCTCGATCACGAGCGTGTCGAGGTCCGCGGGGGCGCGCTCACGGCCGTAGCCGTCGCGCAGGGGGGCGGGCAGCAGGCTGCGCAGGGGCGCCCGCCCGATGCCCCGGGCCATGTCGCGCGGGAGTTCCGCGAGAGTCCGGGCGTCGACCGCGTGGGCCCCGGGACCGGCGGGGGCCCGCAGTGCGGGAAGAGGGTTGTCCGGGCCCAACGGGGCCGCGGGCAGCGTCAGTACGGCACGTCGTACGGTCGTCATTGCCCCATGGAACACGCCGGGGCCCGTCCTGACCAGGGGTTCTCCGCGTCAGGCTTCGGTAAAGGGCGGGGCCGGGGGGCGGCCGGATATTCCCGGCGGCGGGGACGGCCGCCGCCGTACTGTGGAGGGTCGGCCCGCCGCCCGGCGGCCGGGGATCATGGCACAGGGAGTACGCGGAATGGGCACGCAGCACACCTACCGGGTCATCGTGCGCGGCACGTTCGACGGTCTGTCGGAGGAGAGCCGCGCGCGGCTGCTCGCCGAGGTGGACGCGCACGGGCTGACGGCGATGCAGTTCACGGAGGAGGGCTCGCTGACCTACGACCGGACGCTGAAGCACTTCTCGTACCGCCTGGTCGTCGTCTCCGACGCGGAGGACGGCGAGGAGATGGCGGGCGCGCTCGCGGAGGACCGGGTGGAGACGGCGCTGCGGGGACTCGGCCACGGGTACGGGGCGCTGCGCTCGACCGTGACCGACCTCGACACGATGAAGATCAACTACAAGCGCTGAGCGACACCGGACCCGACGGCCGGGGCGGGGCGGGGCGGGGGGCGAGGGCCGGGGGCAGGGACCCGGGGCCGGCCGTCGGCCCCGCGTGCGCACGGACGCCGGGCCGTCGACGCCGCGCCGTGCGTCGCGGGGCCGGCGGCGCCGTGCGGAAGCCAGGCCCTCAGCGCCGTGCCGTGCGTACGCGGGGCGGGCAGGTCTCCCCCTTGCGCACGACTCCGATCGTGACGGTGGTCCGGCGGTCGAGGTCCGTGCCCGCCGCCGGGTACTGCGTGCAGACCTGCCAGCGCGGCGGCCACAGCACCCGCCGGTCGCGCCCGCTGACATCGTGGACGGCGAGCCGGGTACGGCGGTCCAGCCGGGTGAGGACGCGCCACAGACCCCGGTCGAGGAAGTCCGGCATCGGGCGGGTCCCGGCGTCGTCGCCGGCCGCGGCACTCTCCTCCGTCGAGGTGACGGCGACGGCCGCGAGCGCGAGGACCGCACCCGCGCCGACGACCGCACGCCGCCTCACTTCCGCCCCCGGGCGGCGGCGTAGTAGCCGCAGGCGGCACCGAGGAGCGCGGTCGCGAGCAGCGCCAGGTAGAGCGGCATGGAGACCTCGGGGATGAGAAGGCGGATCCTGACCTCGCGGGTGTTCTCGAAGATGAAGACCAGGGTGACGACGGCGAGCGCCATCATCCCGATACGGCTCGGGGTGAGGGCCTCGGCGAGCCGGGACCTGCCCCCGCCCGCTGTCCGTGACGTCTCGTTGGGACTCATTGCCCGGCCCTCTCCTCCGTCGTGCCGTCGGTCGTACCCGGCCACCGCCGTGGGACCAGAATGGGGCGCGTGGAGCCCCACCGTGACGGCGAGGGGAGCCGTACGGGTGACTTGTCAGACAACGTGGGCCGACTACGGTAGGTGCCGGACACCGGCGGAGACAGACGAGGAGCGGCCGTGGCGGTCAGCGGACAGCGGCGGCGACCGGTCGTGGCGCTCTACGAGCGGATCGCGGACGCCGTCCACGACGGCACCTATCCGCCGGGGTCGACCCTCCCCTCGGAGCCGAAGCTCGCCGCCGAGCTGGGCGTGAGCCGGCCCGCCCTGCGCGAGGCGCTGCTGCTGCTCCAGGAGGACGGTGTGCTGACCGTACGGCGCGGGGTGGGCCGCACCGTGAACGACCGGCCGCCCCGGCGCGGCTTCGAGCACGTCCAGCCCCTCGAGGAGCTGATCGGGGCGGGCACGCCGCTCCGGGTACGCGCGCTGCTGCGGACGGTCGAGGAACCGACCGACTTCACCACCCAGCACCTGCTGGCACCGGCCCGCGCCGAGCTGCGGTTCTGGGAGTCGGTGCTGGCCGGGGAGGGTGTGGCGGCGGCCCTGAGTCACGAGTGGGCGGCGGCCGACGAGCTGCTCGACCGGGTGCATCCCGAGTTCGCCCGGGCCCTTCGGGCGGCGGAGAAGGACTCCCCGGCGCCGGCCGGGGGCGCCGGGCACGGACCCGCCGTCTCCATGCTGTCGGTGCTGGTGGGCGCCTCGCGCGAGACGGCGCTGAGCGCGCACAGCGGCATCACGGCGACGCTGCTCGGACGGCGGCGCGGGGAGCAGCTGGGGCGCCCGGCGGACACTCCCGCCGTGCTCGTCACCCAGGTGGTGCGGGTCGGCGAGACCCCGATCCTGGCCGCCAAGCACATGCTGCCGACGGGCGCTCCCGCGCTGCCGGTGCTGCAGTCCCACTAGGTCGCGCCCGCCCCTGATCCGCCGGAGGGGGCGGCGTGGCGTACACTTCCCCGCCATGCACTTGTCTGACAACCCTGCCACGCCTGCCGCCACCACCGTCTCCGAGTGGATCCGCCGGGCCCCCAAGGCCGTCCTCCACGACCACCTCGACGGTGGGCTGCGCGCCGCGACCATCGTCGAGCTCGCGCGGGAGTGCGGCTACACCGCGCTGCCGACCGAGGACCCGGCCGCGCTCGCGCTCTGGTTCCGCGACGCCGCCGACTCCGGTTCGCTGGAGCGCTACCTGGAGACCTTCGCCCACACCTGCGCGGTGATGCAGACCCGCGAGGCGCTCACGCGCATCGCGGCCGAGTGCGCCGAGGACCTGGCCGCGGACGGTGTCGTCTACGCCGAGATCCGTTACGCCCCCGAGCAGCACCTGGAGGGCGGTCTGAGCCTCGACGAGGTCGTCGAGGCCGTCAACGACGGATTCCGCGAGGGCGAGCACCGCTCCGGCGGCCGCATCACCGTCCGCACCCTGCTGACCGGGATGCGCCACACGGACCGCTCGCTGGAGATCGCGCAGCTCACCGTCGCGCACCGGGACAGGGGCGTGGCCGGCTTCGACATCGCCGGCGGCGAGATCGGCAACCCGCCGGCCCGCCACCTGCCCGCCTTCCAGCACCTGAAGCGGGAGAACTGCCACTTCACGATCCACGCGGGCGAGGCCGTCGGCGCGGAGTCGATCCACGAGGCCGTGCAGGTCTGCGGCACGGAGCGGATCGGCCACGGCGTGCGGATCACGGACGACATCGCCGAGGACGGCACGCTGGGCCGGCTCGCCTCGTACGTCCGGGACAACCGCATCGCCCTGGAGGTCTGCCCGACCTCCAACCTCCAGACGGGCGCCGCGAAGGACTACGCCTCGCACCCGATCGACGAGCTGCGCCGCCTGGGCTTCCGGATCACGCTCAATACCGACAACCGGCTGGTCTCCGGCACCACCATGAGCGAGGAGTTCCAGCACATGGTGGACGCCTTCGGGTACGGCCCGGAGGTCTTCGAGGAGTTCACGGTCGCCGCCCTGGAAGCCGCCTTCCTGCCGCTGCCGGAGCGGCAGCGGCTGATCGACGAGGTCGTCCGCCCGGGCTACACGGCGCTGC
Source organism: Streptomyces sp. NPDC017246 (assembly GCF_044331325.1). NCBI lineage: Bacteria > Bacillati > Actinomycetota > Actinomycetes > Kitasatosporales > Streptomycetaceae > Streptomyces > Streptomyces sp. NPDC017246. The sequence continues at coordinate 757,122 of NZ_JBIRMW010000001.1, forward strand.
GGGCCGTCTCGGGCTAGGTCGCCCTTCCGGGCCGGGCACGATCCGGGGGAGGCGGTCTAGCCCACTCGCCCCCGCACCAGGGGCAGTTCGAACGTCCCCGTCTCCTCGGGGGCGCTGACGACGGTCACCGGCTTGACGCCGCGGTTGCCGGAGTACGCCGTGTCGCTCGCCGCGATCACCAGCTCCAGCCGGTGACCGGCCTCGTAGCGGTGGACGACGGCGGGCAGCTCGACGGTGAAGGGACGGGTGACGTCGGGCACCCGCACCGGTGCGACGAGCCGGTTGACCAGGGTCTTGGTGCCGTCGGGGGCGAGGTCGTAGAGCTTGGCGAAGAGCACGAGCTTGTCGGCGGCGTCACCGGAGCCCTGGACCCGCTCGGTCGCCGGGGAGACCACCTTCAGGGTGGCCCTGGGGGCTCCGACGAGGTCGACGGGTCCGGTGAGCGGGGCGCTGGTCCAGCCGAGGTGGGTGCCCGGTGTGTCGTACGGCTCCGGGTCGGGCAGTCCGATCGTCCCGGCGAGCGAGGACTCCGAATGGCTCGTCGCGAAAAGCCAGTTGCTGTAGGTCCGCGAGCCCCGCGCCACCTTCGCGCGGTTGTCGACGAGCTTGCCGTCACCGGACAGGTACAGCCGTTGGCTGAGCGCCGGCACCCCGGACGCCGTGCCGTAGCCGCTCTGCCCCTCGCGGTACCAGGCGAACGCGGGGCCGGTGTCCGCGCCCGGGTTCTTCCGAAGGTGGCGGTCGAACCAGCCGAGGACGCGCTGCCCGACGTAACTGCTCTCCAGGTTCCCCTGCCCCAGGTCGAGTTCGCCCGGCCGCTGTCCGCCGCTGTGCCCCCAGGACTGCCAGATCATCCGGGTGTCGACGCCGCGTTCCCGCAGGCGGTCGTAGGTGGCCCGCGCCTCGTTGAGGGTGAACAGGGTGTCGGCCTGGCCCTGGACGATCAGGGTGGGGGCGGTGACCCGGTCCAGATACGAGACCGGCGAGACGCTGCGGGCGTAGGCGAGCATCTTCTCCGTCTCGGCCTTCGGGTAGCTGCCGGAGTTGAGGAGCCGCACGGTGGCGCAGGCGTCGGTGACGAAGTGCAGACAGCCGAGCGAGTTGATCCGGCTGGGGTCGAGGGAGGGGACGAGCAGCGGCTGCCCCTCGCCCATCAGATAGAAGCCGTTGGCCCATTGCCATTTGAAGACGCCGGGGGTGGCGCGGTCGGCGGCGTTGGGGGCGAGGGAGTACGCGAGGTCGTTCCAGGTGATGAGGGGGACGAGGGCGTCGATCCGGGGGTCGACGGAGGCGGCGGCGAGCTGTACGGCCCCGCCGTAGGAGCCGCCGATCATGCCGACGCGCGGGTCGCCCGCGCCGTCCCGGGTGACGAAGTCGACGCGGGTGCCGTCGTCGGCGGTCCGGCCGCCGGCGAGGAAGTCGACGAGCCGGGCGGCGGCGCGGCCGTCGATCTCCGGGTCGTCGAGGGAGATCAGGCAGCCGGACGCGCCGAAGCCGAGGCCGGAGTAGACGAGGCCCACGTAGCCGCGCTCGGCGAAGGCCCTGCCGATGGCGTCGGTGGAGCCGTCGCTCTTGCTGCCGCCGAAGCCGTTGGTGGCGAGGACGGCGGGCGCGGGGTGCGCGGCGTCCACTCCGGCCGGCCGGTAGAGGTCGGCGTCGACGGCGCAGCTCCGTCCGCCCGCCTCGACGGTGAACCGGAGCGGGGTGACGGTGTACGCAACGGTCGCGGATCCCGCCTCGGCTCCCGCGGCGGGAGCGGCGGGAGCGGCGAGTGCCGGCGACACGGCGAGCGCGGCCGCTCCGGCCACGAGCGCGAGGGTCTTGCGGGTTCGGGGCACGGCACGGGACACAGAGACCTCCACGCTGAGGACGACGCCGAGTGACCCGGTCACGTACCGACTGGTAGGTACCGGGCAGCGCCCATCGTGTGACACGTGTCAGACCCCGTCAATGAGCCGAACGAAGGTTGTTGACGGAGATTCAGTGAAGGCCGCGGGCCGGCCACGACCGGGTTTCCGAGCCACGGCCGGGCCGGCACGTCGGGACTCTGCGCAGAGCCGGCACGTCGGACTCAGCGCAGAGCCGGCACGTCGAGCGTGAGGGTGCCCTTCTCCGCGTCGAGCACGCCGGCCGCTCCGAGCGGCATGGTCAGCGCCGTTTCGCTGTGGCCGAAGCCCAGCTCCTCCACGACCGGAATCCCCAGCCCGCCGAGCCGGTCGGCGAGCAGCTTCCGCACCTCCTCGTACGGACCGCACTCCGCCCAGGAGCCGAGACCGATGCCCGCGACACCGTCGAGCCACCCGGAGCGCAGAAGGTGGGTGAGGACGCGGTCGAGCCGGTACGGCTCCTCCCCCACGTCCTCCAGGAGCAACAGCCCGCCACGGGCCGAGGGCCGGCCGTACGGGGTGCCGAGGTCGGCGGCGAGGAGGCTGACGCAGCCGCCGAGCGTCACACCCCGGGCCCGGCCCGGGACCAGGGCCCGCGCCGTCCCCAGGCCGAGTGTCCGCACCGACTCGGGCTCGAACAGCGTCGCCCGCAGGGACTCCTGGGTGTGCGGGTCCGAAAGGAAAGTGCCCGCCGCAACCATGGGACCGTGCAGGGTCGCGTATCCGGCCCGGAGGGCGAAGGCCTCGTGCAGGGCCGTGATGTCGCTGTAGCCGACGAACGCCTTGGGCCCGGCCTCCCGGATCGCCCTCCAGTCGACGAGGTCGACCATCCGCTGGGCCCCGAATCCGCCGCGCGCGCAGATCACGGCGGAGACCGAGGGCTCGCACCAGGCCTCGGTCAGGTCCCGGGCGCGGGCCCGGTCGGCGCCCGCGAGATGACCGAGGGTGGCGTGGGTGTCCAGGACGTGTGGGGCGACGACGGGGTCGAGGCCCCAGCCGCGCAGGATGTCGAGGCCCGCGCGGAGCCTCTCCTCGGGGACGGGACCGCTGGGGGCGACGACGGCGACCCGCGCCCCGGGTCGCAGACGGTGGGGCCGGGTGAGCGGTTCGACGTGCGTCCGGGCCGCCGCCGCCACGTCGAGGCCGGCGGAATCGTGCGCGCTCATGTCCGGTACTCCGGTTCGGCGGGTGGCGTCATGTCCGGCGCTGCGGTTCGCGCGCGCTGATGTCCGGTACTCCGGTTCGGCGCGCTCACGTCCGGTACTCCAGGTCGGGCACGTCCGTCCGCCGGACGCCGAAGGTCCGCGCGTACAGGGAGAGTTCGGCCTCCAGGGCACGCGCCATCGTGTCGGCCCTGCGGAAGCCGTGCCCCTCCCCCTCGAAGGCGAGGTAGGCGTGCGGAATCCCCCGGCCGGCCGTGCGGCCGAGGAAGCGCTCGGCCTGGGCGGGCGGGCAGATGACGTCGTCGAGGCCCTGGAGCAGCAGGAAGGGCACCGTGACGCGGTCGACGTGCTCGATCGGCGAACGTTCCTTGTACCGGGCGGGCACGTCGTCGAGCGACCCGATGAGGCCCTGGAGGTACTCGGACTCGAAGTCGTGGGTCTCGTCGGTGGCCCAGCCCCGCAGGTCGAGGATGGGGTAGATGATCGTGCCGCAGGCGTACACGTCGGTGGCGACGAGGGAGGCGGCGGTCGTCCAGCCGCCGGCGCTGCCGCCGCGCACGGCGAGCCGGGCCGGATCGGCGGTGCCCTCGGCGGCCAGGGCCGCGGCGACGGCCGCGCAGTCCTCGACGTCGACCACCCCCCACTGCTCGCGCAGCCGCTCCCGGTACTCCCGGCCGTAGCCGGTCGAGCCGCCGTAGTTGACCTCGGCGACGCCGATGCCCCGGGAGGTGAAGTAGGTGATCTCCAGGTCGAGGACGAGCGGCGCGTGGCCGGTGGGGCCGCCGTGCGCCCAGATCACATAGGGCGGCAGCTCGCCTTCGGGCCCGGTGAAGTCGGGGTGGCGGGGCGGGTGGACCTGTGCGTGGATCTCCCGCCCGCCGGGCCCGGTGAAGGTACGGACGCGGGGCTCCGGGTGGTGGGCGGGGTCTACGGGGTCGGTGTGCGCGGCGCCGACCACCCGGGTGCGGCCGGTGCGGGTGTCGAGTTCGACCAGCTCGTAGGAGCTGTGCGGGGACGCGGCGACACCGACGACCCGGGTGCCGTGGGCGGCGAGGGTCGGGGCCCACTCGGTCCAGGGTCCCGCGGCGTCGGCCAGTGTGCCGCGCTCGGGGTCGAGGATGCCGAGGGCGGTGGTGCCCTTGCCGTGGACGACGGCGATCAGACCGTTCTCCAGGGGCGTGAACCAGTTCAGCCCGATCTTCCAGAGCGGTCCGCCGAACTCCTCGGCGCGCGGGCAGAGCGCGGTCGGCTCCCCCAGACCGCCGTGCGCGTCGGGCTCCGCCCGGTAGAGGTTCCACCAGCCGGTCCGGTCGCTGACGAGGAGCAGCCGTCCCTCCGCGTCCCAGTCGACCTGCGGGATCGACTCGGCGGGGCCGCCCGCGACGGTCCTGGCTTCCTGGAAGGTGCCGTCGGGGGCGACCTCGGCCAGTCGGACCTCGGTGCCGTCCCAGGGCATCCGGGGGTGGTCCCAGGCGATCCAGGCCGCCCGCCGCCCGTCCGGGGAAAGCCGTGGCCCGGTGACGAACCGGTGCCGTCCGTCGGAGAGTTCGCGTACAGCCGTACGGTCCTCGGCGGCCGAGCCGTCGAGGGGTACGGCGGCGAGCACCCGGCGCACATCGGTCGGCGCGGGTCCGGTGAACTCCTCCAGGACGCACCACACCTCGCCGCGCTCCGGGTGGATCACCGGGTCCACCCAGCGCAGTCCGCCGCCGGTCCCGGAGACGGGGGTGAGGGGCCGCGGCCCGGCGCCGGGCGCGGCGTCGGGCTCGTACGCGTACAGCCGCTGGTCCGGGAAGTGGCAGAACACCGAAAGGGGTCCGCCCGACGGGCGGTCGACCGCCGCCCAGGGGAGGCCGCCGTATTCGATCACCCGGCTGCGGACGTTCCACGGCGCGGGCAGCACGTTCTCCTCGGTGCCGTCGGCACGCCGCCGGACGAGGGCGCGCCGGCCCCCCTCGGTGGGGCGTGGCGCGGTCCACCACAGCTCGTCGCCGACGGCGCCGAGGTACTCGGGCCGCCCGTCGTGGGCGGCGGCGAGCGCCGCGTCGACGGGTGACGGCCAGCTGCCGTAGGCGGCCGTGGTCGTGGCCATCTCAACTCCCCCTGTCAGGCTGTTGCGCGAACGGTCACGGTCCTAGGCTGTCTTCAGGTAGTGGTCGAGCACCCGGACACCGAAGTGCAGCGCGTCCACGGGAACACGTTCGTCGACGCCGTGGAAGAGGGCCGCGTAGTCGAGATCGGGTGGCAGCCGGAGCGGCGAGAAGCCGTAGCCGGTGATGCCGAGCCGGGAGAACTGCTTCGCGTCGGTGCCGCCGGACATGGTGAACGGCACGACGTGCCCGTCCGGGTCGAAGCGCTCGACGGCGGCCCGCAGCTTCGCGAAGGTCGGCGAGTCGACGGGGGCCTCCAGGGCGACCTCGCGGTGGTGGAACTCCCACTCCACGTGCGGACCGGTGAGCCGGTCCATGGTCGCGGCGAACTCCTCCTCGGTGCCCGGCAGCGTCCGCCCGTCGATGTGGGCGACGGCCTGACCGGGGATGACGTTGACCTTGTAACCGGCCGTCAGCATCGTCGGGTTGGTGCTGTTGCGGACGGTCGGCGCGACGAGGGCGGCGGCGGGGCCGAGCTTGTCGAGGAGGAGGTCCACGTCGAGGTCGGGGGCCGAGGTGTCGATGTCGAGGGCGTACAGCGCGGCCAGTTCGGCGAGGGCCGCGCGGACGGTCGCGGTGAGGCGGACCGGCCAGGTGTGCGCGCCGATCCGGGCGACGGCGTCGGCGAGGCGGGTGACGGCGTTGGCCGTGTTCACCTTGGAACCGTGGCCCGCGCGGCCCTGGGCGGTCAGCTTGAGCCAGGCGGTGCCCCGCTCCCCCGCCGCGATCGGGTACAGGGTGGTGCCAGGCTGTGGGTGGAAGCTGAAGGCCCCGGACTCGCTGATGCCCTCGGTGCAGCCCTCGAAGAGCGCGGCGTGCCGGTCGGCGAGGAAGCCGGAGCCGTCCTCGGCGCTGGCCTCCTCGTCGGCGGTGTAGGCGAGGACGATGTCGCGGCGCGGCCGGATGCCCTGCCGGGCCCAGGAGCGGACGACGGCCAGCACCATCGCGTCCATGTTCTTCATGTCGACGGCGCCGCGCCCCCACACGACTCCGTCGCGGACCTCTCCGGAGAAGGGGTGGACGGTCCACTCGGCGGGGTCGGCGGGCACGACGTCCAGATGGCCGTGGACGAGGAGTGCCTCGGCCGAGGGGTCCGTGCCGGGAATGCGTGCCACCACGTTGGTGCGGCCGGGGGTCCGCTCCAGGAGGGTGGGTTCGAGGCCGGCGGCGGCGAGCCGCTCGGCGACGTATTCGGCGGCGGGGCGCTCGCGGCAGTCGCCGCCGCCCCGGTTGGTGGTGTCGATGCGGATGAGCTCGGAGGTGAAGGTGACCACCTCGTCGAGCGCCGTCGTGTCCGGGCCCCGGACCTCCTCAGCCATACTGCTCCTCCACCGCGGCCGAGACGATGGTCGTGACCGCCTTGAATGTGCGAATTGCCTCGTACATGGTCTCGCTCGTGTACGTGACGCGCCGCTCTCCGCTCCGCGCCACGCCGGGAACCACCGTGGCGGCGGCGCCCAGATGCTCGGCGTCGAACTCCAGCTCCACGGTGAAGGGGCCGCCCCGGACCGGTTCGCGGCGCACGGCGAGCGCGGCGCCGGCCTTGGCCGCGGCCCGGATGTCGGCGGCGGTTCTGGCCGGCGTGCGGCACACCGCCGCGTACCGCGAGACATGGTCCTTGACGGCGACCTTGGGTGCCTCCGGCGCGTAGCCGAGGGCGTCCTCGCAGGTGAGGTCGTCCCCGGTGACCAGGACGACGGGCACGCCGTACTCCGCGACCACATGGGCGTTGAGCAGGCCCTCGCTCGCCCGCTCGCCGTCGAGCCAGACGCCGGTGATCGAGTTGGCGAGATAGGTGTGGGCGAGGACGCCCTCGGTGCCCGCACCGGTGTGGTAGCCGACGAAGGCGATGCCGTCGACGTCCCCGTGCTGCACGCCCTCGACCATGGAGAGGGACTTGTGCCGCCCGGTGAGCATCTCGGCGCGCTCGTCGAGCCGCTCCAGGAGAAGGTTCCGCATGGACCAGTGCGCCTCGTTGATGAGGACCTCGTCCGCGCCGCCGTCGAAGAAGCCGAGCACGGCGGCGTTCACGTCGGAGGTGAACATCGAGCGGCAGCGCTCCCACTGGGGCGTGCCGGGCAGCACGTCGGCGGGCCAGGTCACACCGGTCGCGCCCTCCATGTCGGCGCTGATGAGGATCTTCATGTCTGGCACCGTACGCGTCGTCCGGCGGCCTCACCACCCCTGTGGAAAACCGCCGTTGGAGTGGACCACTGACACTCACCGGGACGGCGGAACGGATCACCCCGGCGGTTCCGCATAGCTCCTGGGGTCCTCTTCGGCGAGGCGGCGCAGGGCGGCCGCGGCCTGCTCCTCCGGCGGGGTTCCGTCGTCCGGGACGCGCCAGAGGAACTGGCGTACCGGCTGTTCCGTATCGGGTGTGCCGTCGGCGGTCAGGGGCGGGCCGGTGAAGGTGACGACGGTGGTGTCGGGTGTGCGGGAGTCCGTGGAGATCCACCCTCGCCCGAGCCCCCACCGGGCGAGCGGCTCGGGCCGTTCGCGCAGCCCCGAGCTGATCAGCCGGGCGGTCCGGCGGGCCGGCCAGGTCCAGTCGCGGTCCTGCTCGGCGCGGGCGATCTCGCGGTCGTACGCGTCGGCGTCGAAGCGGTACGCGGGGAGGGCCGGCGCCGAGCGGGGCGCGCAGGGCCTTCGCCAGCCGTCCCAGACGACGTGCGCGTCCTCGCGCCGCACGGTGACGTGGAGGGCGCCGCAGCAGCCCTCGGTGCAGTACGCCTCGGCGAGCCGCACCTCGTGCGGTTCGGGTCCGGCCCGCAGCGCTCCGCCTTCGAGGAGCTCTTCGGGCGGTTGGCCGGGGCCGTGTCCGAAGGCCTCGGGGAGGAGGGGGCGTCCGTCGACGAGGAAGCGGGTCTCGACGACGTCCGCGTCACCGGGGTCGGGGACGGCGACCTCGATCCGGAGCGTGGGCGTGTCGGCGGGTTCCTCGGGCCGGGCGGCGCGGAGGTGTCGTGCGGTACGGCGGATCCAGTCGGCGCGTCGTCGCCCTTCGAGGTCCGCGGGGGTCCCGGGCTCCCCCGCGGCGTCCAGGAGGAGGGTGATCAGCTCCCGTCTGCGTCCCGCCGGCCAGGGCAGGACGTGCGCGGGGCCGCTGTGCAGGCCGAGGGCGAGGGTGACGAGGCGGGCCCGGTGGTCGAGGTGCGGGGGCAGTGCGTGGGCGTGGGCGGCCACCGCCTCGTACAGCGCGACGGCCTCGTCGTACCTGCGGATCTCGGCCTCGTCGTACCGGCCGCCGCACATGCGCGTGAGGAGGTCGAGCGCCTGGGCGAGGAGCCCGGGGCGGTGCGGTTCCCGCCGGAGGAGTTCCGGCAGGCCGATGGCCTCGGCGACGCGTCGGGCGTCTTCGGGGCCCAGCTCGCGGGGCGTGGCCGGGAGCCCGGGGAGCCGGTCTGGCGCGGCCGCCTCGTCCCCCGTGGCCAGGGCGACGGCGAATCCGCGCAGCTCCTCGCCACTGGTCCGGTGGACGAACCACACCAGGGCGGCGGCCTTCCGGTCCAGGGGTTCGAGGGCCGTGACGACCTGCGTGCCGAGCCTGTCGAGGTGGCCGAGAGCGCGCAGGCAGGGCACGTCCTCGGGCTCTCCGAGGCGGGAGAGGAGGCCGAGGCCGGCGGAGACGGCGCGGGTGATCGTCCCGTGCCTGGTCAGGTGCCGTCCGAGGGCACGGGCCCGTTCACGGGCGGCGGGATCCTCGGGTGACGGCAGGGCGGCCGCGGCGGCGAAGACGGCCCCCTCACGGACGTGGATCGCGGCGAGTGCCCGCTCCATCTCCACGGCGGCCCGCTCGGGGTCCGGGTCGGCCAGGAAGGGGCGGAGGAGCCCGGGGAGGGCGAGGCGGGCCTCGCGGGCGGCGCGGGCGTCGGCCGGGTCACGCGGTGGGCACGCGCCGTCGGGCAGCGGGAGGCCGCCGTGGGGCAGGGGCGCGTCGGGTGCGGCGTCGCGCAGGCCCTTGGCGTACGCGTACAGGGAGGGTGCGAGCGCCGGGCGCTCGTACGGCGCGCTCATCGCGCGGGGTGGGACTCGATTCCGCAGGTCATGGCGGCATCCTGGCCCGCGGTCGCCCGTCGCGCCAGCGGTTTTCCGCGGGCCGATGCATGGAATCGGACGAAACATCGCCAAGGGGTGCGTATAGGCTGTCGGCCGCAGTTCTCTTACCCGACCTTCCGGAGTGTTCTCGGTGACCATCGCCCTCGACCCGTCCGACATCTCCCCCGCCGTCCCCGCGCCCGCCGATCCCGAGCCCCCCACGGCGGAGCGGCCGGGCGCGCCGGAGGAGTTCTGGGTACAGCAGCCGGAGCCGGAGGCCCACGCGACCCCGGAAGCGGAGCCGGCGGCATCCGCTGCCCCCGAAACCGAGGCGGAGGCACCCGCCGCCCCGGACGCCGGCGCGGAGCCGGCGGCATCCGCTGCCCCGGAGAACGGCTCGGAGGCGGAGGCGGAGGTCCCGGACGCCGCCGATCTCGACCCCGTCGTCGTCCGCGACGCCCTCGACTTCGGGGTGTACGCCCGCACCGGCGGCTGGGCCTTCGCGCTCAAGGTGGCGCGGAGCGTACGGCCCGGCGGCCAGCCCGCCGAGGGGAGGTCGGCGACGAAGGTCTCGGCGAAGGCCTTCGCCGAGCTCGCTGGGTGCTCGCCGGAGCGGGTCATGCGCTACTACAAGGCCTGGGACATGGCGGCCGACGACGGTCTCGTGCCGCAGTTCGAGGTGCTCGTGCCGGGTGAGGACATCGAGCTGCCGGACGCGGACGTCTGGCTCTCGTACTACACCTCCCGCAACAGCGCCTCGTCGGTGCGCGGCCAGGCGATCAGCGCGGCGGCCGAGGCGGAGGGCATCCGGCCGACGAAGGCGCTCGAGGTCGCCGAGAATCCGACGGCGCTGCGGGCCGCGATCCTCGCCGACCCGGGGACGGCGGAGGCGGCGCGCGGCGCGCTCCTCGACCGGATGAAGGAGGACCCGGCCCTCCAGACCGAGATGGCCCGCGCCATCGCGCGTACCGACGATCTGAAGAAGGCGGTGGCGAGCGAGGCGAAGGCGGCCGACCGCATCGGCTATGTGCGCCAGATCGTCGAGAACGGCCAGATCAAGACCCCCGCGGGGCAGACCGTGGAGGCACCGGCCGGGCTGCGGGCCGAGGCCGAGCGGCATCTCTCGCTCCTCGACGAGCTCGACGACTCCGAGGAGGCGGGCGAGTGGGCCGGTGAGGCGTACGACGCGGTGAAGGGCCTGGTCGCCAAGGCGGTCGAGGAGGATCCGGCGCTGCGCGTCCAGGAGCGGCGGACGAAGTTCTACAGCAGCCTGCAGAAGGCGACGAAGGTCTTCGAGGAGCTGACGCTCGACGAGGTCCTCGAGGAGGAGATCTTCGAGGACGACATGCTCCAGCGCCTCGAAGCCCTTCAGGAGGCGATCAGCTCCTGCATCAGCACGCTGCGCAGGGCGTCGACCGCCTCCTGACCTCCGAGGGGCGGCCTCAGTCCTGGTGGCCGAGCTGGAGGTCGCGCTCGGTGCGGCCTCCGCCGGCCATCTGGAGGACGGTCGCGACGGGCGGGTAGCCGGCGGCGATGACCGTGTACTCCCCGGAGGACAGGTCCACGAAGCGGAAGGTGCCGTCGGCCCCGGTGGTGAGGGTGTCGACGACGTTCCCGGCGGCGTCGAGGAGGGTGACGCGGGCGTCCTCGACGGGGCGTCCGCCGCCGGCCCGTACGGTGCCGCGCAGCACCGCGCCGCCGGCCAGCTCGATGTCCTGGCGGGTCTCGCGGGAGGCCTGGACGCTCACCGGGAGCGCGGCGGGCCGGAAGGCGGGGGCGCTGGCGGCGAGCGTGTACTCGCCGGCGACCAGGTCGGAGATGACGTATCCGCCCTCGCGGCCGGTGCGGGTGGAGGCGACGACCTCGCCGCGTACGTCGGTGAGGGTGACGGCCGCGTCCCGTACGGGCGTCCCGTCGGCGGTGACGACGGCGCCCGCGAGCCGCCCGGCGCCGCCGAGGACGACGTCGAGCTCGACGGGCCGGTCGCCGACGGTGACGGAGACGGCCTGGGGCTGGTGTCCGCCGGCCGCCGCGATGAGGACGTACGCGCCGCCGCCGGGGACGCTGAGCGCGTACCGGCCGTCCTCGCCGCTGGCGCCGCGGCCGACCTGCCGCCCCTGGACGTCGATGAGGGTGAGGGCGGCGCGGGGGACGCGGCTGCCGTCGTGGTGCTGGACGGTGCCGCAGACGGGGAGACCGGAGTGCGGCGGGGCGACGGGGGTGGCCGCGGGGGCCGCGTGGCGGGCGTGCGGGACGGCCTGGACGCCGCCGAAGTCGTCGGCCCCGGTGGCCTCGGTGGTGGGGCTGTGGTGGGTCACCAGCGGTTTCTCCTTGAGGAAGAAGGCGAGGACGAGGCCGAGCACGAGGACCGGCACGAGGTAGAGGAAGATGCGCGGCATCGCGTCCGCGTAGGCCTGGATGTAGGCGTCGCGTACGGCGGGCGGCAGGGTGTGCACCGTCTGCGGGGTGATCGACTCGGCGGGCGGCAGGGCGGTCGCGCCGTCGGACAGGACGCCGGCGAGCCGGTCGCCGAGGGCGTCGTCGAGCCGGGAGGCGAAGAGGGTGCCGAAGACGGCGGCGCCGATGCTGCCGCCGATCTGGCGGAAGTAGGTGTGGGCGCTGGTGGCGGTGCCGAGGTCGGCGGGGCGTACGGAGTTCTGGACGGCGAGGACGAGCACCGGCATGACGAGGCCGATGCCGGTGCCGAGGACGGCCTGCCAGAGGCTGTGCTGGAGGCGGGGGGTGTCGACGTCCATCCGGGAGAGCAGCCACATGCCGAGGACGGAGACGGCGCCGCCGGCCACCGGGTAGATCTTGTAGTGGCCGGTGCGGCTGATGAGCTGGCCGGAGACGACGGAGGCGATGACGATGCCGCCCATGAGGGGCAGCATCAGGAGGCCGGACTCGGTGGCGCTGGCTCCCTCGACCATCTGCAGGAAGCTGGGGAGGTAGCTGGCGGCGCCGAAGAGCGCGATGCCGACGACGGCGCCGACGAGGGCGGTGACGGTGAAGACCGGGTCGCGGAACAGCCGGAGTGGGATGAGGGGTTCGGGCGCGAGGTGCTCGACCACCAGGAAGAGCAGGGTGGTTCCGGCCGCTCCGCAGGCGAGGGCGAGGACGACGCGGGAGTCCCAGGCGTACTCGGTGCCGCCCCAGCTGGTGAGCAGGACCAGGCAGGTGGAGGCGGCGGCGAGGAGGAGCGCGCCGAGGACGTCGAAACGCGCGCGTGCCGTGGGCTTGGGGAGTTTGAGGACGACGGCGACGACGGCGAGGGTGACGAGCCCGAAGGGCACGTTGAAGTAGAAGCACCAGCGCCAGGAGACGTGGTCGGTGAAGAAGCCGCCGAGGAGGGGGCCGGCGACGGAGGCGAGGCCGAAGGCGGCGCCGATCAGGCCCATGTACCGGCCGCGCTCCCGGGCGGGGACGATGTCGGCGATGATCGCCTGGACGCCGATCATGAGGCCGCCCGCGCCGATGCCCTGGACGGCGCGGAAGGCGATGAGCTCGTCCATGCTGCGGGACCAGCCGGCGAGGCCGGAGCCGATGACGAAGACGACGATGGCGAAGAGGAAGACGCCCTTGCGGCCGAGGAGGTCGCCGAGTTTCCCGTAGACCGGCAGGCCGATGGTGGAGGTCAGCAGGTAGGCGGTGATCGCCCAGGACATCCGGTCGAGGCCCTGGAGTTCGCCGACGATCTTCGGCAGCGCGGTGGCGACGATCATCTGCTCCAGCGCGGCGAGGAGCAGCGCGAGCATGAGGCCGCAGAAGACGAGCCGGACGCGGCGGGGGTCGAGGTGCTCGGCCGGTCCGGGGTCGGCCGGCGCGGCGGTCGGGCCGCCCGCGGCGAGCGGTTCCGTGCCCGCCCCGTCCTCGGTGTCCTCGGCGGTTTTCGCCATCGTGATCGAACCCACGTGCCTGCTCCCCTCGTCACGGCGTCTGCGCCGCGCCATTCTTCGCATTGGGCACGAAGAGGGAGCAAGTCGGGCGGTACGGGAGGACAGTGGCGCCCGGGGAGGTGAACGTCCCCGCGTCACGGCGCACTTGGGTCGCTCATCAGCGCGTTTACGAGGGGGCCCGCGCCCCCCGGTGCGCGGGGGCGCCGGTGTGGGGGTGCGGGCGATCCACTCGAATCGGTGAACGCTCCGGGCGTTACTTCTCGACCTCGTCGGCCAGCTTGGCGAGGACGGCGTCGTAGATCCGGCCGAGGCCCTTGGGCGCGAAGGTGCGCTCGAAGAAGCCGCCGACGCCGGTGGCGCCGTCCCAGACGGTGGTGACGACGGCCTTGGACTTGCCCTCGCCGGCGGGGGTCACGATCCAGGTGGTGACCATGGAGGAGTTGCGGTCCTTCTCGACGAGCTGCCCGTCGGTCGGCTCGGTGACCTCCAGGAGGCAGTCGCGGACGCGCTTGCTGGTGGCCTGGAGCTTCCAGTGGACGAGGGTGCCCTCACCGTCGCCGCCCTCGCGCACCTCGTACTCGCTGAAGTGCTCGGGGAGCAGCTTCGCGCGCGTGCCGCTGTAGTCGGCCAGCGCGTCGAACACCGTCTCCGCGTCCGCGGCGATGATCCGTTCGGTGGTGGCCTCGACCTGCGCCATTGACTTCCTCCAGCTCGTGGTTCCTCAGGGGTGTGGGCCAAGCGAACCACGTGGGCTCCGGGGCGCGAAATCCGGGTTGCGGCGATCAAGGGAACAGATGTTCTATTCTGACCGAACGGTCGAGCCGGGGTCACGTCGGACCCCGGGCGGAGCCGAGGCACCAGTCGAGGCAGAGCCACCGAGGAGGCGTCCATGCGCTGGGACAATCTGGGCGACACCCCTGCCGCTCCCGCCGACATCGCCCTGTTCGGCACGGACGCGGTGACCACCCGCACCTTCGACACCCCCGAGTTCCGGGGCATCACCTTCCACGAGGTACGGGCCCGCTCGGTCCTCAACCGGGTGCCCGGCGCCTCACGGATGCCGTTCGAGTGGACCGTCAATCCGTACCGGGGCTGCACGCACGCGTGCGTGTACTGCTTCGCGCGCAAGACGCACAGCTATCTCGATCTCGACACCGGGCTGGGCTTCGACTCCCAGATCGTCGTCAAGATCAACGCCCCGGAGGTGCTGGCCCGCCAGCTCGGCTCCGCCCGCTGGCAGGGCGCGCACATAGCGATGGGCACCAATGTCGACTGCTACCAGCGGGCCGAGGGCAGGTACGGCCTGATGCCGGGCATCCTCACCGCCCTGCGGGACCGTGCCAACCCCTTCTCGATCCTCACCAAGGGCACGCTGATCCTGCGCGATCTGGAGCTCCTCACCCAGGCGGCCCGGGTCACCGAGGTCGGCATCTCCGTCTCCGTCGGCTTCACCGACCGGGAGCTCTGGCGCACGGTCGAGCCCGGCACCCCGTCCCCGCAGCGCCGGCTCGACGTGGTCCGCACCCTCGGCGAGCACGGCATCGACTGCGGGGTCCTGATGGCCCCCGTGGTGCCCTTCCTCGGCGACCGGCCCGAGCAGCTGCGCGACACGGTCCGCGCGATCGCCGAGGCCGGGGCGAGCTCGGTCACCCCGCTCGTCCTGCATCTGCGGCCGGGCGCCCGCGAGTGGTTCATGCAGTGGCTGGGGCACCACCACCCCGGTCTGGTGCGGCGGTACGAGCGGATGTACGCGGACGGGGCCTACGCGCCCACCTGGTACCAGCGCCGGATCACCCGTCAGGTGCACGAACTGGCGGCCGAGTTCGGCATCGGACCCGCGCAGCGGGGAGCGGCGCGCCGGGCGCCCGTACCGGAGGAGCCCTCCCCGGCGGCCGCCCCGGAGCAGCTCACCCTCCTCTGAGCACTTTCCTCGGATCATCGGACCGGTCACCTGACACGCCGTCGGATCCCCCTCCGTTCGGGTCAACTCTCGGCGAAACAGGTCCTCTCCACGCCGGTTCGGGACACAAACGCCCTATGACCCCACGCGCAGGAATGCTGATCGCCGCAGGAGCGCTGGTCGCCGGGACGGTCACCGTCCTGCCCGCCACCCCCGCGGATGCCGGTGAACCGGCCCCCCGCCCGCTCCCCCCGCTCGCCTGGACCGACTGCGCCACGAAGGCGTACCCGAAGCTCCAGTGCGCCACCGTGAAGGCGCCCCTCAACCACGACGACCCGGCCGGACGGACCGTCACGCTCGCCCTCACCCGGATCCCGCACACCGCGGAGACCTTCCAGGGACCGCTGCTCGTCAACCCGGGCGGCCCCGGCGGCAGCGGGCGCGGCATGGCCGGGTACGTGGCGGCCTCACTGCCCCCGAAGGTGGCCGCCGAGTACGACGTGATCGGCTTCGACCCGCGCGGGGTCGGCAAGAGCGAGCCCGCGCTCGACTGCAAGCCCGGCCACTTCGCACCGGTCCGGCCGGACTCGGTGCCGTCCGGCGCCGAGGCCGAGCGGACCGCGGTCGAGCGGGCGCGGTCCTTCGCCGAGGCCTGCGGCAAGAAGTACGCGGACGTGCTGCCGTACATCGACACCGTGAGCACCGCCCGCGACCTGGACGTCATCCGGCGTGCGCTGGGCGCCGAGAAGATCAACTACCTCGGCTACTCGTACGGCACCTACCTGGGCGCCGTGTACGCACGGCTCCACCCGGACCGGGTGCGGCGCATGGCGCTGGACTCCGTCGTGAACCCGCACGGCGTCTGGTACGAGGACAACATCGCGCAGGACTACGCCTTCGACACCCGCCACAAGGACTTCATGGCCTGGGTGGCCGGACATGACGAGGTGTACGGGCTGGGCACCGACCCGGAGGCGGTGGAGGCCGCCTGGTACCGGATGCGCGACGCGCTGCGCGCGACCCCCGCCGGCGGGAAGGTAGGACCGGGCGAGCTGGAGGACACCTTCCTGCCCGGCGGGTACTACAACGGCTACTGGCCCCGCCTCGCGAAGGCGTTCTCCGCGTACGTCAACGACGCCGACGCGGTGCCGCTGACGGAGGCCTACGAGCGGTACGGGGAGGCGGACGCGGCCGCCGACAACGGCTACTCGGTCTACACGAGCGTGCAGTGCCGGGACGCGGCCTGGCCCCGCGACTGGAACGTCTGGCGCAAGGACAGCTGGGACGTGCACGCGAAGGCGCCCTTCTCCACCTGGAACAACGCCTGGTACAACGCTCCGTGCGCGTTCTGGCCGGTGGAGCCGCTGACCCCGCCGGACGTCACGAACGACCAGGTGCCGCCGGTCCTCATCCTCCAGGCGACGGACGACGCGGCGACCCCGTACGAGGGCGGGGTGGCCCTGCACCGGCTGATGCGCGGCTCCAGCCTCGTCGTCGAGGAGGGCGGCGGGAACCACGGGGTGTCCTTCGGCGGGAACGACTGCCTGGACGAGCACCTGGTCACCTATCTCGCCACCGGCAGGGTGCCGCGCGGCGAGGGCGAGTCCGAGGTGGACGCGGTCTGCGCCGCGCTCCCGGAGCCGAAGCCCGAGCCCCCGGCGCCGCCGGCCGGGAAGAAGGCCGCCCCCCGGACCCTGCCCGCGCCGGCGGGGTCCGTCGGGGCCGTACCGGCCGGGGCGGCCGGGGCGGCCGGGGCGGCCGGCGACACCCTGCACGGGTTCCTCGGCCACGTGCGCTGACCTGGCCGCTCACCGTCGGCAGTGCCCGCGCCCCCCGGGACGCGGGCACTGTCAGTGGCGTGCGCGAGGATGTGGGGCATGACGAGCCACCTCACCCACGTCCCCGCTCCCGACGGCATCGCCGCCAGCCCGCAGTACAGCCATGTCGTGTGGGGGACGGGCCGCTTCGTCGCGATATCCGGCCAGTGCGCGCTCGACGCCTCGGGCGCGGTGGTCGGGGAGGGTGACGCGGTGGCCCAGGCCCGTCAGGTCTTCACGAACCTGGACCGCTGCCTCGCCGCGGCGGGCGCCGGGTTCGAGGACGTGGTGAAGCTGACGTACTTCGTCACGGACGTGGCCCACCTCCCCGCGGTGCGCGAGGCGCGGGACGCCCACTTCGCGGGGGCGCCGCTGCCGGCGAGCTCGGCGGTACAGGTGTCGGCGCTCGTCCGCCCCGAACTGCTGGTGGAGATCGAGGCGTTCGCACTCGTACCGGAGCGGAGGCCGCAGGGGGCCGCGAAGCGGGTCCCCGAGCGGACACCGGTCACCGACTCCGCCGGTTCCCCCGCCCCCCGTCCGCGTCTGCGGTCAGTCGGCGGTGCCGAGTCGGCCGAGTGACCGCTGCGCCGCGGCGCCGAGCCGCGGGTGCGGGAGCGCGGCCTCCAGAGCCGGCCGGGCCCGGGGGTCGGCGAGGGTGCCGAGGCCCTCGACGCAGGCGAGGCCGACCCGCCAGTGGGGGTCGTCGGCGGGCAGTCGCCGTTCGAGGACGGTGATCAGGGCGGGCACGGACTCGGGGGCGCGGAGGTCGGCGAGCAGCCGGACCGGCAGCAGGGCGTACGCGGCCCGGAGTTCATTGGTGGCGAGGGCGGCGGCCGCGCGGGCGGTGCGCGGGTCGCCGAGCCGGGTCAGCGCGTGGGCCGCGGTGACGCAGCGCTCGGAGTCACGGTGGTTGAGGAGGAGGACGAGCGCCTCGAAGGCGCGCGGGTCTCCCGCGACGCCGAGGGCGTAGGCCGCGATCTCGCGGGCCCAGAGGGGCTGACCCGGCGCGGTGAGGACATGGTGCAGTTCCTCCGGGTCGACGGTTTCCGCCAGGCGCTCGAATGCCGCCGGGACCTCTCCGGTGTCATTCTCGATCTCGTCGCGCAATCGATCGATCATCGAGCAGAATTCCGGATCCTCGGCGTATTCCATGAATCCGAGCCTATCCGCGATCCAGATCACATTTTCCTCAACTTCCCGGGACTGGCGCGCTCGTTACCCGCCGGTTAGTCTCAGGTGAGCGGGACACCCCCCGCTTCTCACAACGGCCTGGTGACGCAGCCGTTGTGGGTGTTTGTCGGTTCGGCAGTTTCGACGGCTCCGGGACAGAGTCCGTCGCCCTTTCACCGGGCACCGCCCTTTCTTCGGGCCTTCTCCCGCGTGATCGCCCGCGACTTCTCCGCGCGACCTCTCCGCGCGCAATTCAGCGGCACCACCTGTACGTACCGCTCTCGCACGTACTGCCCTCAGTCGTCACTCTTCCTCTCTGGAGTCCCCTGATGGACACCCCTCTCTCCACCATCGCCGTCGTCGGTCTCGGCACCATGGGCACCGGTATCGCCGATGTCCTCGTCCGGGCCGGCCGCGAGGTCATCGGCATCGACATCAGCGACACCGCCGCCGCCCAGGCCGTCGCCGCCCTGGAGGCCTCCACCGCCCGTGCGGTGGCCCGTGAGCGGATCACCGAGGAGGAGCGGCAGGACGTCCTGGCCCGCTTCCGTACCTTCTCCGACCTCCAGGCGGCCGCCGACGCGGACCTCGTGATCGAGGTCGTGCCCGAGTCGTACGAGGCGAAGCAGGAGGTCTTCCGGGCCCTCGACGGGATCGTCCGGCCCGGCACGATCGTGGCCACCGGCACCAACGCGCTCTCCGTCACCCGGCTCGCCGCCGACTCGGCGCACCCCGAGCGGGTCCTCGGCCTGCACTTCTTCACCCCGGTCCAGGCCATGAAGCTGGTCGAGGTCGTCTCCTCCGTGCTCACCGACCCGCGGGCCGTCGACGCCGTCACGCGGCTCGCCCAGGACCTCGGCAAGGAGCCGGTCGCGGTCGGCGACCGGGCCGGCTTCATCGCGGACGGGCTCCTCTTCGGCTATCTGAACCAGGCCGCCGCCATGTACGAGGCCAAGTACGCCTCCCGCGAGGACATCGACGCGGCGATGCGGCTGGGCTGCGGTCTTCCCATGGGCCCGCTGGCGCTGCTCGACCTGATCGGCGTCGACACGGCCCGCACGGTCCTGGAGGCCATGTACGCCGACTCCCACGACCGGCTGCACGCCCCCGCCCCGATCCTCAAGCAGCTCAGCGAGGCCGGCCTGACCGGCCGCAAGTCGGGCCGCGGCTTCTACACGTACGAGGCGCCGGGCTCCGGCGAGGTCGTGCGGGACGCGCTCACCCCGCTCGGCTCGGCGGACGCCGCCGGCGGCCGTGAGATCCGCTCGGTCGGCGTCGCCGGCTCGGGCACCATGGCCTCCGGTATCGCCGAGGTCTTCGCCAAGGCCGGGTACGAGGTCGTCCTCGCCGCCCGCTCGCAGGAGAAGGCGGACACGGCCAAGGCCCGGATCGCGAAGTCGCTGGCCCGCTCGGTCGACAAGGGCCGGATGACGGGCGAGGCCCGTGACACGACGCTGGCCCTGATCACCCCGGCGGGCACCCTCGACGCCTTCGCCGACGTCGATCTGGCCCTGGAGGCGGTCGCCGAGGACCTGGAGGTCAAGCAGGAGCTGTTCGCGCGGCTCGACAAGATCTGCAAGCCGGGCGCGGTGCTCGCCACCACGACCTCCTCGCTGCCGGTCGTGGCCTGCGCCCGCGCCACCTCGCGCCCGCAGGACGTCATCGGGATGCACTTCTTCAACCCGGCTCCGGCGATGAAGCTGGTCGAGATCGTCCGTACGGTGCTGACCGGCGACGACGTCCACGCCACCGTCCGCGAGGTCACCACGAGGATCCGCAAGCACCCGGTGGACTGCGGCGACCGGGCCGGTTTCATCGTGAACGCGCTGCTCTTCCCGTACCTGAACAACGCGATCAAGATGGTCCAGGAGCACTACGCGACCCTGGACGACATCGACGCGGCGATGAAGCTGGGCGGCGGCTACCCGATGGGCCCGTTCGAGCTGCTCGACGTGGTCGGTCTGGACGTCTCGCTCGCGATCGAGCAGGTGCTGCACCGCGAGTTCCGCGACCCGGGTCTCGCCCCGGCCCCGCTCCTGGAGCACCTGGTGGCGGCGGGCTGCCTCGGCCGCAAGACGGGGCGCGGCTTCCGCGAATATGCCCGACGCTGAGCCGGGAGCGGCCGGCTGGGGCGGTCTGCTGAGTCCCCCGGGCACCGTCGGTGCGCCGGGGGTCTCCCTGCCCCCACCTGGGCACACTCCCCCTCCGATGCAGTACGTTCGGACCATGCCCAAGGCCGCGAAGACACCCCGTGCCACCGCCCCGTCCGACGCTCCGGAGAGCGCGGCGGGCACTCGTGCCGCCGCCCAGCGGCTCAAGATGCGCCGGGAGCTCGCCACCGCCGCGATGGAACTCTTCGCGACCAAGGGGTACGAGGCCACGACGGTCGACGAGATCGCGGCCACGGCCGGGGTCGCGCGGCGGACGTTCTTCCGCCACTTCCGCTCCAAGGAAGAGGCGATCTTCCCCGACCACGACGACACCCTGGTGCGGGCGGAGGCGGTGCTGAACGCGGCCCCGCCGCACGAGCACCCGCTCGACACGGTGTGCCGGGGCATCAAGGAAGTCATGAAGATGTACGCGGGGTCCCCCGCCGTCTCGGTGGAGCGCTACCGGCTCACCCGTGAGGTGCCGACCCTGCGGGAGCGGGAGATCGCCTCGGTGGCCCGCTACGAGCGGCTGTTCACCCGCTATCTCCTCGGCCACTTCGACGAGCGCGACCACCACGACGGCAACGACGACCCGCTGCTCGCCGAGGTGGCCGCCTCCGCGGTCGTCACGGCCCACAACCACGTGCTGCGCCGCTGGCTGCGGGCGGGGGGCCAGGGGGATGTGGAGGACCAGCTCGACCACGCCTTCGCGATCGTCCGGGAGACCTTCGGCTCGGGCATAGGCGCGGGCCGTCCGGCCCCCTCCTCGTCCTCCGCGCAGACCGAGCCGGCTCCGGCGGTCCGGGCCTCCACGAACGGTGACGTGGTGGTCGCGGTGGCCCGGACGGACGCGCCGCTCGACGAGGTCATGCGCACGATCCAGCAGGCGCTGACGAAGAACTGACACCCCTCCGCAGGACGAAGGCCGCCCCACTCCGGGGCGGCCTTTACCCGTTTTGACCTGCGGTTCGATCGATCATCGCTCATCTGTGACCAGCAGATTGCATCTGAGTGAAATTGTTGGCACGCAGTGCCTTGTCACGTGACACGCGGTGCCATACGTTGATGTTGTCCGGGCGGTCGGCGCGCAGAGTTCTCCTCGTGCGCCGGCTGTCCCCACAAGCGATCGTGATTGTGCGCCCGGACGCCTGCGTCACAGGCACCCTCAGCGCCCACCAGGCGCAGCCGCACCACCCCCGCCGAACCGACGGCACACCTCCACAGCAGCAGCCCCAGACGTAACCCCTCAGTGCGTTCCCCCTCAGGACGCCGCACCGCCGGAGGCAACCCCGTGAAGGACATCCTGGACGCGATCCAGTCCTCGGACTCCACGTCCGCCGACTTCGCGAACATCCCGCTCCCCGAGTCGTACCGCGCCGTCACCGTCCACAAGGACGAGACGGAGATGTTCGCCGGGCTCGCCAGCCGCGACAAGGACCCGCGCAAGTCGCTGCACCTCGACAACGTGCCGGTGCCCGAGCTCGGCCCGGGCGAGGCCCTGGTGGCCGTCATGGCCAGCTCCGTGAACTACAACTCGGTCTGGACGTCGATCTTCGAGCCGGTCTCGACCTTCGGCTTCCTGGAGCGCTACGGCCGGCTGAGCGACCTCAGCAAGCGCCACGACCTGCCGTACCACATCATCGGCTCCGACCTCGCGGGAGTCGTGCTCCGCACCGGCCCCGGCGTGAACTCGTGGAAGCCCGGTGACGAGGTCGTCGCACACTGCCTCTCGGTCGAGCTGGAGTCCTCGGACGGCCACAACGACACGATGCTCGACCCCGAGCAGCGGATCTGGGGCTTCGAGACCAACTTCGGCGGCCTGGCGGAGATCGCCCTCGTCAAGTCGAACCAGCTGATGCCGAAGCCGGACCACCTGAGCTGGGAGGAGGCCGCCTCCCCCGGCCTGGTGAACTCCACCGCGTACCGCCAGCTGGTCTCCCGCAACGGCGCCGGCATGAAGCAGGGCGACAACGTCCTCATCTGGGGCGCCAGCGGCGGCCTCGGCTCGTACGCCACGCAGTTCGCCCTGGCCGGCGGCGCCAACCCGATCTGTGTCGTCTCCTCCCCCGAGAAGGCCGACATCTGCCGGGCGATGGGCGCCGAGGCGGTCATCGACCGCAACGCCGAGGGCTACAAGTTCTGGAAGGACGAGCACACCCAGGACCCGAAGGAGTGGAAGCGCTTCGGCAAGCGCATCCGCGAGCTCACCGGCGGCGAGGACATCGACATCGTCTTCGAGCACCCGGGCCGCGAGACCTTCGGCGCCTCCGTGTACGTCACCCGCAAGGGCGGCACCATCACCACCTGCGCCTCCACCTCGGGCTACATGCACGAGTACGACAACCGTTACCTGTGGATGTCGCTCAAGCGCATCATCGGCTCCCACTTCGCCAACTACCGCGAGGCGTGGGAGGCCAACCGCCTGGTCGCCAAGGGCAAGATCCACCCGACCCTGTCGAAGGTCTACTCCCTGGAGGAGACCGGCCAGGCCGCCCACGACGTGCACCGCAACCTGCACCAGGGCAAGGTCGGCGTCCTCGCGCTCGCCCCCGAGGAGGGCCTCGGCGTGCGCAACCCGGAGATGCGCGCCCAGCACATCGACGCCATCAACCGTTTCCGCAACATCTGAGCCCGGGACCATAGATGACTGAGCGCCAGAAGGACCGGCCGTGGCTCATGCGGACGTACGCCGGTCACTCGACCGCCGAGGCGTCCAACGAGCTGTACCGGCGCAACCTCGCCAAGGGTCAGACCGGCCTCTCGGTCGCGTTCGACCTGCCGACGCAGACCGGATACGACCCCGACCACATCCTCGCCCGCGGCGAGGTCGGCCGGGTCGGGGTCCCCGTCTCGCACCTCGGTGACATGCGGCGGCTGTTCCAGGACATCCCCCTGGACCAGATGAACACCTCGATGACCATCAACGCCACGGCGATGTGGCTCCTGGCGCTCTACCAGGTGGTCGCGGAGGAGCAGGGCGCGGACGTCACCCGGCTCCAGGGCACCACCCAGAACGACATCGTGAAGGAGTACCTGTCGCGCGGGACGCACGTCTTCCCGCCCGGCCCCTCCCTCCGCCTCACGACGGACATGATCACCTACACGGTGAACAGCATCCCGAAGTGGAACCCGATCAACATCTGCAGCTACCACCTGCAGGAGGCCGGGGCCACTCCGGTCCAGGAGATCTCGTACGCGATGTCCACCGCGATCGCGGTCCTCGACGCCGTTCGGGACTCCGGGCAGGTCCCGGCCGACCGCTTCGGCGAGGTCGTCGCCCGTATCTCCTTCTTCGTGAACGCGGGCGTCCGCTTCATCGAGGAGATGTGCAAGATGCGCGCCTTCGGCCGCATCTGGGACAAGGTCACCCGCGAGCGGTACGGCATCGAGAACGAGAAGCAGCGCCGGTTCCGCTACGGCGTGCAGGTCAACTCGCTCGGCCTGACCGAGGCCCAGCCGGAGAACAACGTCCAGCGGATCGTCCTGGAGATGCTGGCCGTCACCCTCTCCAAGGACGCACGCGCGCGTGCCGTCCAGCTGCCCGCCTGGAACGAGGCGCTCGGCCTGCCCCGCCCGTGGGACCAGCAGTGGTCGCTCCGCATCCAGCAGGTCCTCGCCCACGAGTCCGACCTGCTGGAGTACGAGGACATCTTCGCCGGCTCGCACGTCATCGAGGCCAAGGTCGACTCGCTCGTCGAGGAGTGCCTGGCCGAGATCGAGCGCATCCAGGGGATGGGCGGCGCGATGGCCGCCGTCGAGTCCGGCTACCTCAAGTCGCAGCTCGTCTCCTCGCACGCCGAGCGGCGCGCCCGGATCGAGGCCGGTGACGAGAAGATCATCGGCGTCAACATCTTCCAGGCGACCGAGGAGAACCCCCTCACCGCCGACCTGGACACCGCGATCATGACGGTGGACCCGGCGAACGAGGCGCGTGTGGTCGCGGCCCTCCACGAGTGGCGCGACAACCGCGACGAGACCCGCGCCCAGGAATCCCTGGCGACGCTGAAGGCGACGGCTGCCGGTGACGGCAACCTCTTCGCCGCCACCCTGGAGTGCGCGCGTGCGGGCGTCACGACCGGGGAGTGGTCCTGGGCGCTGCGGGACGTCTTCGGCGAGTTCCGCGCCCCCACGGGCGTGTCCTCCGCCCCGGTCGCCGTGACGGCCGAGGCGGGCACCCCGCTGGCTCTCGTACGGGAGAAGGTGGCGCGGACCGCCGAGGAGCTCGGCTGCGGGCGGCTGCGGCTGCTCGTCGGCAAGCCGGGCCTCGACGGACACTCCAACGGGGCCGAGCAGATCGCCGTACGCGCGCGTGACGCCGGTTTCGAGGTGGTCTACCAGGGGATCCGGCTGACCCCGGAGCAGATCGTGAACGCGGCCCTCGCCGAGGACGTGCACTGCGTGGGTCTCTCGATCCTCTCCGGCTCGCACGCCGAGCTGGTCCCGGACGTCCTGGAGCGCCTCCGCGAGGCGGGCGCGGCCGATGTGCCGGTCATCGTCGGCGGGATCATCCCGAACGCCGACGCAGCAGAACTGAAGCGTGCGGGTGTGGCCGCCGTCTTCACACCGAAGGACTTCGGTATCACGGAGATCATCGGCCGTATCGTCGACGAGATCCGGAAAGCGAACAAGCTCGACCCCCTGGAGGTCCCCGCATGACCAGCCCCGTGAACCGACTCCGCCCGCGTCGCTCCTGCCTGGCGGTCCCCGGATCCAACCCGCGCTTCCTGGAGAAGGCCCAGGGCCTCGCCGCCGACCAGGTCTTCCTGGACCTGGAGGACGCCTGCGCCCCGCTGGCCAAGCCCGAGGCCCGCCACACCATCGTCAAGTTCCTGAACGAGGGCGACTGGACCGGCAAGACCCGTGTGGTCCGCGTCAACGACTGGACGACGCACTGGACGTACCGGGACGTCGTCACGGTCGTCGAGGGCGCCGGCCAGAACCTCGACTGCATCATGCTGCCGAAGGTCCAGGACGCCCAGCAGATCGTGGCGCTCGACCTCCTGCTGACCCAGATCGAGAAGACGATGGGCTTCGAGGTCGGCAAGATCGGCATCGAGGCGCAGATCGAGAACGCCCAGGGCCTGAACAACGTCAACGCGATCGCGCAGGCCTCCCAGCGCGTCGAGACGATCATCTTCGGCCCGGCCGACTTCATGGCCTCCATCAACATGAAGTCGCTGGTCGTGGGCGAGCAGCCGCCCGGCTACCCGGCGGACGCTTACCACCACATCCTGATGAGCATCCTGATGGCCGCCCGCGCCAACAACCTCCAGGCGATCGACGGCCCCTACCTCCAGATCCGCAACCAGGAGGGCTACAAGGCGGTCGCCCGGCGCGCCGCGGCCCTCGGTTTCGACGGCAAGTGGGTGCTCCACCCGGACCAGGTCGCCGCCGCGAACGAGATCTTCTCGCCCTCGCAGGAGGACTACGACCACGCCGAGCTGATCCTCGACGCGTACGACTTCTACACGTCCGAGGCGGGCGGGAAGAAGGGCTCCGCGATGCTCGGCGACGAGATGATCGACGAGGCCTCCCGCAAGATGGCCCTGGTCATCTCCGGCAAGGGCCGTGCCGCCGGCATGCAGCGCACCAGCAAGTTCGAGATCCCGGAGGCCTGATCCCGATGCAGTTCGGCCGTACCTACGAAGAATTCGAGATCGGTGCCGTTTACAAGCACTGGCCCGGAAAGACGGTCACCGAGTACGACGACCATCTCTTCTGTCTGCTGACGATGAACCATCATCCGCTGCACATGGATGTGAACTACGCCGAGAACACGACGGATTTCGGGAAGAACGTCGTCGTCGGCAATTACATCTACTCGCTGCTGCTGGGCATGTCCGTGCCGGACGTCTCCGGCAAGGCCATCGCCAACCTGGAGATCGAGTCGCTGCGGCACGTGGCGCCGACCTTCCACGGCGACACGATCTACGGCGAGACGACGGTCCTCGACAAGACCCCGTCGAAGTCGAAGAACGACCGCGGGATCGTCTACGTCGAGACCAAGGGCTACAAGCAGGACGGCACCCTGGTGTGCGTCTTCCGCCGCAAGGTGATGGTCCCCACCGAGACGTACATCAAGGAGCGCGGCGGCGAGCAGCCCGGCCGCCCCGAGCTCATCGAGCCCGCCAAGAAGACGGAGAAGTAGCCATGGCCCGACTCGCCCAGACCGCCGGGCTCACGGACGTCCAGCAGGAGATCCTCAAGACCGTCCGGGAGTTCGTCGACAAGGAGATCATCCCGGTCGCCACCGAGCTGGAGCACCGCGACGAGTACCCCCAGCAGATCGTCGACGGGCTCAAGGAGCTCGGCCTCTTCGGTCTGATGATCCCCGAGGAGTACGGGGGCCTGGGCGAGTCGCTGCTCACCTACGCGCTGTGCGTGGAGGAGATCGCCCGTGGCTGGATGTCGGTCTCCGGCATCATCAACACGCACTTCATCGTGGCGTACATGCTGAAGCAGCACGGCACCCAGGAGCAGAAGGACTACTTCCTCCCGCGGATGGCGGCCGGCGAGACGCGTGGCGCGTTCTCGATGTCGGAGCCGGGCCTCGGCTCGGACGTGTCGGCCATCACGTCCAAGGCGGTCAAGGACGGCGACGAGTACGTCCTCAACGGCCAGAAGATGTGGCTGACGAACGGCGGAACGTCGACGCTGGTCGCCGTTCTCGTACGAAGTGACGAAGGACACCCGGAGGGCACCGCCCCCCACAAGTCGATGACGACCTTCCTCGTCGAGAAGGAGTCCGGCTTCGGAGAGGTCCGCCCCGGCCTCACCATCCCCGGCAAGATCGACAAGATGGGTTACAAGGGCGTCGACACGACCGAACTCATCATGGACGGACTGCGCATTCCGGCCAATCGGGTCCTCGGCGGGGCCACCGGCCGAGGGTTTTACCAAATGATGGACGGCGTCGAGGTCGGCCGGGTCAACGTGGCGGCCCGTGGCTGCGGTGTCGCTCAGCGTGCGTTTGAGCTCGGTGTCTCCTATGCCCAGCAACGTCACACTTTCGGCAAGGCGATCGCCCAGCACCAGGCGATTCAGTTCAAGCTGGCCGAGATGGCTACCAAGGTCGAGGCCGCTCATGCCATGATGGTGAATGCAGCACGCAAAAAGGACTCCGGGGAACGAAACGACCTCGAAGCAGGGATGGCGAAGTACCTCGCCTCCGAATACTGCAAGGAGGTCGTCGAGGATGCCTTCCGCATCCACGGCGGCTACGGGTTCTCCAAGGAGTACGAGATCGAGCGTCTCTACCGCGAGGCGCCGATGCTGCTCATCGGTGAAGGTACCGCCGAGATCCAGAAAATGATCATTGGTCGTCGGCTGCTCGAGGAGTACCGATTCCAGGGTTGATTGTCGGTTTTGAGTCGGTTCGGCCGCGAAGAAGATCACACCCTGTGTTCGCCTTCCGGCCGTCGACTCGGTTCCTGGCTTACCCAGTTGCGCCCCGCAACCGATAGCATCGCGGGAAAGCCGCCGTCCCCCGTTGCCAGTGCGGCATCATCCGCTACGAAGGTCATCCATGCCCCACAGCCAAACCTCTGCACACCGCGACAGCCTCACGGGCGTACGCCTCGCGCGCGGAGCATCGCCGTGGCTTCTGCCGACCGTCGCCACCGCGGCGCTCAGCCTCGTGCGCGCGCGCAAGTCGAAGCGTGCCGCGGCCATCGCCGTGCCGGTCACCGCGCTCGCGGCCGGCATGCTGTGGTTCTTCCGCGACCCCGAGCGCGAGATCGCTCAGGGCCGGGTCATCTCCCCCGCCGACGGTGTGGTGCAGAGCATCATGCCGTGGAAGGACGGGCGCACCCGGGTCGCCATCTTCATGAGCCCGCTGAACGTCCACGTCAACCGCGCGCCGCTGGCCGGCACCGTGACGTCCGTGGAGCACGTTCCCGGCGGGTTCGTCCCGGCGTTCAACAAGGAGAGCGAGAACAACGAGCGCGTTGTCTGGCACTTCGACACCGAGCTCGGCGACATCGAGATGGTGCAGATCGCCGGTGCCGTCGCCCGGCGCATCGTGCCGTACATCCCGCAGGGGACCAAGGTCGAGCAGGGTGACCGTATCGGTCTTATCCGCTTCGGCTCGCGCGTCGACATCTACCTCCCCGAGGGTGTCGAGGTCGCCGTCGAGGTCGGCCAGGCCACCACAGCGGGGGTGACTCGCATTGACCGTGATTGATCCCGACACACGGGCCGCCGACTGGGTCGCCGGCACCGATGAGGAAGCGGCCGAAGAGGCCGAGGAGATGCCGCTGTCGTTGAGGCTGTCCATAGCGGACGCCCTCACGCTCGGTAACGCCACGTGTGGATTCATGGCGGTGTACTTCACCACCACCGGCATCCTCATCCCGCATCTGACGGGAAGCACCGAGACCGGCATGGCGCGCAACAGCGCCGCCACCGCCGTGATCCTGATGCTCTGCGCGGCGATCTTCGACCTCTTCGACGGGATCGTGGCACGCAAGCTGCGCTCGTCGCCGATGGGCGCCGAGCTCGACAACCTCTCGGACCTGATCAGCTTCGGTCTGGCCCCGGCCTACTTCGTGCTCGTGTACGGGATGGTCGCGGACGACGCGCAGCAGAAGGTCTCGGCGGTGGCCGCGATCGTGGTGCTCCTCGCGGTGGTGCTGCGGCTGGCGAGATTCTCGTGCGTGACCATGAAGGACGGCATGTTCCAGGGCATGCCGAGCCCCTTCGGTGCGCTGACGGTCGTCTCGATCGTGCTTCTCGAGCTGCCGTTCATCCCGACGCTGCTCGCGATCATCGGAGTCGCCTGGCTGATGGTGAGCCGGGTCGAGTACCCCAAGCCGCGGGGTGTCCTCGCGGTGGCGATGCTCAGCTGGATCGTCGGTGCGATGGGCATGCTGGCGGCCTGGGCGTTCGACGCTCCGGGCGGACAGTTCCTGCTCCAGACCGGCTGCGCGCTCCAGGTCGTGATGGGCGCCGTGATCCCCCTCTTCGCGACGGCCCGCCGGGTGAACACCTTCCGCGGCAACCGGCGTGAGAGCCGGGAGGCGCGGGCGGCACAGCTGCCGTAGCGCACGCCCGCAGATGTACGAGAAGGGCCCCGGAGGCGATATCGCCTCCGGGGCCCTTCCGCGTGCCCGGACTACCCCAGTCGCTTGTAGTAGAGCGTGGTGGGGCGCGGGACGCCGGCCGGGTCGGCGGCGAAGTCCGGGATCGTGCCGGCGGCCGTCCAGCCCGCTCCCCGGTAGAGCCGCTCGGCCGGGCTGTCGGTCTGGGTGTCCAGGACGAGCAGGGTGAGGCCCGTGGCGGCGGCGTGGGCCTCGGCCGTGGCGAGCAGCCGGTGTCCCAGGCCGCGGCCGCGGGCGGAGCGGTGCACCAGGAGCCGGGCGATCTCCCCGCGGTGTCTGCCGTTGTCCGCGCCGGCGCGGACGAGGGTGACGACGCCGGTGAGGTTCCCGTCGGGGCCCCGGGCCGCCCAGACGTCCCGTACGCCCTCGGCCGCCTCGTCGGCGACGCGGGACCACCAGGCGGTGGCCTCCGGGGCTTCCAGGGGTGCGAGGAAGCCGACGGAGGCGCCGGAGTCCACGGCGTCGAGGAGGAGCGCTGCGAGACCTTCGGAGGCGTGGGCGCGTACCTCTTCGGGGGTGAGCCGGTCGATGCGGTCGGTGGCCGCCGGCCGCACGGGCCTCTCCAGCGGCCTCTCCAGCGGCTTCTCCAGGCACAGGAGGTCGGGCCGCCGGTCCCAGGAGGCGACGGCCTCGAAGCCGAGGCTCCGGTAGAGGGCCAGCGGCTCCTCCCGCCAGTTCCAGACCGTGAGGCGGACCGCGGAGGCTCCGGAGGCGGCGGCCCGGCGCAGGGCCTCGGCCATGAGCGCCTTCGCGATCCCCTTGCGGCGGGCCTCGGGCGCGACCCAGAGCCGCTTGATCTCGGGTGCCCGGCCCTCGTACGGGGCCTTGAGCACGACACAGCCGGCCGGGAGCTCGTCACCGGTCGCGGTGGCGAGCAGGACCGTGTCGGCGGTGAAGGCGGCGGCCGGATCCTCGGCCTCGCTCCGGTATACGGCCGGAAGATCGGCGACCGCCGTCACCGGCGTCCCCTTCTCGGCCTGGTTGACCAGGTGATAGGCGCCCAGCAGGTCGGGAAGGCGCGGGTGGGAACGGTTCTCCTCGATCGTCACGTTCATGGGTCGAGCTTCACACCGCGTTGTTTCGCGCGTGTGACGATCTTCTAGGCTGCGGCCCATGGGTATGCGTGTAGTGGTCGCGGGCGCAACGGGCGCCATTGGTCGTCGGCTCGTGCCCCGCCTGGAGGCGGCCGGCCACGAGGTCGTGGGCATCTCCCGGCGCGGTCCGCGCCCCGTGGACGTCCTGGACGCCGGGGCGGTGCGCCGCGCGGTGGCCGAGGCCGCGCCGGACGCGGTCGTCCACCAGCTCACCGACCTGGGGGCGGCGGACGGGGCCGCGAACAACCGGATACGGGTCGAGGGCACCCGGAACCTGGTGGACGCGGCGCGCGCGGCCGGTGTCGGCCGGATCGTCGCGCAGTCGATCAGCTGGGCGTACGCCCCCGGGGACGGGCCCGCCGACGAGTCCGTCCCGCTCGATCCCACGGAGGAGGTGCCCCGGTCGCGGATCGTCGCCGGGGTGCGGGCCCTGGAGTCCGCCGTGGCCGAACTCCCGGAGGCGGTCGTCCTGCGGTACGGGATCCTGTACGGCCCCGGCACCTGGTACGCCCCGGGCGGCGCCGTGGCCGCCGCACTCGCCGGGGACCCGGCGGCGCGGTTCCTCGGCAGCACGGCGGCCGACGACTCGGTGAGCTCCCTCGTGCACGTCGACGACGCCGCGGAGGCGGCCGTACGGGCTCTGGCATGGCCCCCGGGCGCGTACAACGTCGTGGACGACGAGCCGGCACCCGGCCACGCCTGGCTGCCCGTCCTCGCGGCGGCCCTGGACGTCCCCGCCCCCGAACGGACCGGCGGCCGGGCGCCCTGGGCCCGGGGCGCGGTGAATTCGCGGGCCCGCGCCCTCGGCTGGGCCCCGGCCCACCCGTCCTGGCGGACGGGCTTCGCGGACCGGGGCCCGAGCTGACCGGTCAGGGCGTGTAGGACTTCGCCGCGTCCGAGACGAAGGGCTGCCGGACCGTGCGCATACCGCCGGGGACGGACTTGTCCGGCTGGATGATGACGGACTCGCGGGAGGACGGGGCCTTGGGGTCGCCGAGGTTGTGGCTCATCCCGAAGCCGGCGTCGTGGGCCGTCAGCGTGAGGAGCGCCTTGTCGACGCCGTCGCGGGTGAGGTCCTTGTTCGCGCAGGCCTTCTTCAGGGCCTCGCCGAAGACGCTCGCGGCGGTCCAGCCGGCGACGATGCCGTTGTCGAGGGCGTCGCTCGGGTAGGCGGCCTTGTAGTCGGCGACGAGCTTCTTCGCGGTCTGGGTGTCCGCGCCGATGGGAAGGCTCGGGGAGGCGAACCAGTACATCTTCTCCAGGGCCGGGCCCGCCTGGGTGCCGAGGAGCTGCGGGGCGAAGGCCGAGTTGTTCCCGACGACCGGCACCTTGAGGCCGGTGGCGGCGGCGACCCCGACGAGGGAGGCGGCCTGGCGCGGGCCCGCGCTGAGCACGATGGCCTTGACCCCGGCCTGCTTGAGCGCCGCGACCTGCGCCGACATGTCGTTGTCGGTGGGCTTGATCTTCTGCTCGACGACGGTCAGGCCCGCCTTCTCCGCCGCGTACTTCGAGCCCTTGAGGGCGTTCTCCCCGTAGTCGCCCTCGAAGTAGACGTGGCCGAGCTTGTCGCCCGACTTCAGGCCCTTCTCCTTCAGGAGGAAGTCGACGGCGTTGATCGTCTCGACGTCGTACGTGGCGCCCAGGACGCGGATGTACGGCGAGCCGAGCAGCGAGGCCGACCAGGCCTGCGGGAGGACGAGGCCCTTGTCCAGGCCGTCGACCTTGGGCTTGACGGACGCGACGAACGGGGAGCCGATGAACTGGGCGTAGCCGACCACCTTCGGCTCCAGCTCGGTGTAGGCGGCGAGCGCCTTCTGCGGGTCGTAGCCGTGGTCGCGGACCGTGAGCTCCAGCTGCCGGCCGCAGATCCCGCCGGCGGCGTTGACCTGCTTCACGTACAGCTGCTGGGACTGGGTGACGCTCTTGCCGAGGGTGGCGTACACGCCCGTCATGTCGGTGAGCGCGCCGAGCGAGATCGTCTTGTCGGTGACTCCCTTGCCGGTCTTCACCCCGCCCGCTCCGGTCTGCTTGCCGTCGTCGGTCTTGGCCTTCGAGCTGCATCCGGCGGCGGTGAGGGCGACCAGTGCGGCGAGCGCGGCGGCCAGGCCCCGCACGGCCTGTCGTCTGTGGGTCATCGTGCCTCCCCTGAGGGTTCGTTGTTCGAGGGTTCGTGGGACGGGGTGTCGGTGGACGGGGGGATCGTGGGTGTGGGGTCCGTGGGTGTCGGGTTCTCGCGCTTCCCCGGCTTCCCGGGCCTGCCCGGCCTTCCGGCCGAGAGCCGGGCAAGGCCGCCGGGCAGGAACAGCACCACCGCGACGACGGCGGCGCCGTACAGATAGCGCGCGGCCTCCCCCGGTGCGATGCCGCCCGTCCCCGGGGCCGAGACCAGGGGAAGCGCGTCGCTGTACCGGTTGAGGAGCTGCGGCAGCAGGGAGACGAAGACGCCTCCGGCCACCGCCCCCGCGACCGAGCCCAGACCGCCGATGACGATCATGGCCAGGTACTCCAGGGAGAGCGCCATGCCGAAGTACTCGGGCACCGTGCGCTGGAAGACCAGGGCGAGCAGGACGCCGGCGAGGCCCGCGTACATGGAGGACAGGACGAAGACGCCGGCGCGGTAGCGGGCCACGGGGATGCCCATGACCCCGGCGGCGATCCGGTGGTCCCGGATGGCGTTCATCGCGCGGCCGGGGCGGCCCCGGAGGACACCCCGGGCGAAGAGCACCCCGCCCAGCAGCAGGATCAGCCCGAGGTACCAGAGCTTCTCCACCGACCCGAACGGCACCTGGGCGACGAGGAGTTCGGTGTCGTCGAAGGTGAGGCCGAAGAGGGAGAGCGGGGGAACCGCACGGCCGTTGTACCCGCCGGTGAGGTCATGGGCGTTGAACAGCACGTGCTGGCCGATGAAGATCAGCGCGAGGGTGGCGATGCCGAGGTACGCGCCCCGCAGCCGACCCGCGATCGGGCTGAACACCCCGCCCGCCAGGCCCGAGAGGGCGACCGCGAGGACCGCGGCGAGCCAGCCGGGCAGTCCCAGCCCGGCGAGCCCGTCGCCGCCGTCCCCGGCGAAGGCGCAGTAGCCGTAGGCGCCGACGGCGAGGAAGAAGGCGTGCCCCATCGAGAGCTGTCCGGTGGCGCCGGTCAGCAGGTTGATGCCGATCGCGCCGAGGGCGGCGGCCATCGCGAACAGGCCCGCCTGGAGCCAGAAGCGGTCCAGGTAGAAGGGCAGGACGACGAGGACGAGGCCGGCGGCGGCCCACCCGTACACCGAGGGGGTACGGACCCGCAGGCCGCTCCGGGCGAGGGTCTCAGACACGGGCGAGCTCCTTCGTGCCGAAGAGTCCGGCCGGGCGGATCAGGAGCACCGCGACCATGACGAGATAGGGGGCGAGGTCGCCGATCCCCCGGCCGAGGAACGCCAGGTCGCCCTGGTAGCCGGTGGCGAGGGACTCGGTGACCCCGACCAGGAGGCCGCCGACGAGGGCGCCGGTGGTGGAGTCGAGGCCGCCGAGGATGGCGGCGGGGAAGGCCTTGAGCGCGGCGAGCGAGGTGGCCCGCTCCAGGCCCGGGGTCGGGAACACGGTCAGGAAGAGGGCGGCGACGGCGGCGAGCCCGCCGGCGACGGCCCAGGCGCCGAGCGAGACCCGGCCGAGCCGGATGCCCATGAGGGCGGCGGTCTCCTGGTTCTCGGCGGCGGCCCGCATGGCGACGCCCCAGGAGGTGTACCGGAAGGCGAGGAGGAAGGCGGTGATGAGGAGCGCCGCGGCGAGCAGGGCGGCGATCCGGGTCTCCGCGACGGTGACCCCGCCGACGGAGACGACGGCGTCGCCCCACGGGTCTCCGAGGGAGAGGATGTCGGTGCCGATCCGGCGGGTCAGCTCGGTGGCGAGGAGGATGTCGACACCGATGGTGACGATGGCGAGGACGCTCTGGTCGCCGCCCCGGTGCCGGCGCATCACCAGGAACTCCACGGCCGCGCCGACCACCGCCGCGCCCGCGATGCCGGCGAGCAGGGCGGGCCAGAAGCCGATCTCGTCGTGCAGCACGGCGGTGACGTAGCCGCCGGCCAGGAGGAGCGAGGCATGGGCGAAGTTGACGACCTCGGTGGCGCGGAAGATGACCACGAAGCCGAGGGCGATGAGGGCGTAGATCGAGCCCAGTGAGATGCCGTTGATCAGGAACTCGGCGAAGGTGCTCACGCGGCGGACTCCTCTCCGAGGTAGGCGCGGACGACCGCCGGGTCGTTCTGGACGTCGTCGGGGGCCCCGTCGGCGATCCGGCGGCCGAAGTCGAGAACGGTGACGGAGTCGGCGAGCCGCATCACCAGTCCCATGTCGTGTTCGACGAGGAGGACCGAGATGCCGAGGCTGTCGCGGACCCCCGCGATGACCGAGGCGGTCCGGCGCCGCTCGTCGGCGGTCATCCCCGCGACGGGCTCGTCGAGCAGCAGGAGCTTCGGCTCCATGCAGAGGGCACGGGCCAGTTCGGCGAGTTTCTGCTGCCCGTACGGGAGCGAGCCCGCCGGCCGGTCGAGCTGCTGCTCCAGGCCGACGAAGGCGGCGATCTCCCGGACCCTGGCCCGGTGACGCGCCTCCTCGCGGGCGGCGGAGGGGAGCCGGAGTCCGGCGGCGACGAAACCGGTGCGGGTCAGCCGGTGACGGCCGAGCATCAGGCTGTCCTCGACGGTGGCGCGGGGCGGCAGGGCGAGGTTCTGGAAGATCCGGCCGACGCCGAGGTCCGCGATGCGGTGCGGGGGCAGGGCGGTCAGTTCGTGCGGCCCGAGGCGTACGGAGCCCTCGGTGGCCCGGTAGACGCCGGAGAGGACGTTGAAGCAGGTGGACTTCCCGGCGCCGTTGGGCCCGATGAGGGCGTGCACGGTGCCGGGCCGGACGGTGAAGCCGACGCCGTCGAGGGCGGTGAGGCCGGCGAAGCGGACGGTGAGGTCCCGGACTTCGAGGGCGGGGACGTGCGCGTCGGACCGGGGGGTGTCGGGGCCGGGCGCGGGCTCGGCCGCGGCAGCCGGGCCGCGCCCGGGTGCGGCCGCACGCCCGGACCCGGGCTCGGCCGTCGGGCCGGACGGCGGCTCCGGATCGGCGCCGGGCGGCGGGGACGGGGGCAGCGTCGTCATCGGGTCTCCTCCCAGCGGGACAGGACCGGGTGGGTGGCGCGGGCGCGGGCCGCGTCGGCGGCCGCGTCCTCGTCGACCACGCCCAGATAGCGGCGGCGCACCTCGTCGGAGGCCGCGAGTTCGGCGGCCGGACCGGAGAGGGTGACCTCGCCGACCTCCAGGACGTACGCGCGGGAGGCGAGCCGCAGCGCGAGCGCCGCGTTCTGCTCGACGAGGAGCACCGCCGTGCCCTGGGCGTTGATCTCCCGGACCGCGTCGGCGATCCGGGCCGCCATCAGCGGGGCGAGGCCGAGCGAGGGCTCGTCGAGGAGGAGCAGACCCGGCGCGGCCATCAGGGCGCGGCCGACGGCCAGCATCTGCTGCTCACCGCCGGAGAGCAGCCCGGCCGGCTGGCGGGCGCGGTCCGCGAGGACCGGGAACAGCTCGTGGACCCGGCGGAGCGCGGCGGCCTTCGCCGTCCGGCCGCCGCGTCTGCCGAGGGCGCCCGCACGCAGGTTGTCCTCGACCGTCATCCGGGCGAAGACCTGACGGCCCTCGGGCACCTGGGAGACGCCGGCCGCGACGACCCGGTCGGGCGGCAGTCCGTCGAGCGGCCGGCCGTCCCGGCTCACCGTGCCGGAGACCACGGCGCCGCCGTGGAACCGCAGGGTGCGCGAGACCGCCCGCAGCAGCGTCGACTTGCCGGCTCCGTTTGCTCCCAGGACGGTGACGACCTCACCCGCCGGCACGGTCAGCGACACCTGTCGCAGTGCGCGTACCGGTCCGTATCCCGCCGTCAGGTCCGTCACCTCGAGGGCGGGTGCGGTACCTCCCATGGTTCCCCTTTTTCCGGTTGTTCCCGGCCGCCTCTTGTTACTCGGCCGTTCGATGGCGCTCACCCCAACACCGCGCCGGACCGCGCGTCCACGGCCCGCGGCCGAATCGCTGCCGGTGACCAGCGGGTGCGCCGACGGGCTGTGCATGCGCACAACAGTGCGCGTCAGGGCTGTGCAGCGGGGGCCGGGGCGGTGGATCCTCCGGGCATGGGACGGCGCAGACGGCGGACCGGTGACGACTGGAAGGTGCTCGCTCAGGCGTGCACGGCGCTTCTGGAGCGGGTGCCGGAGCTGGTGGACGAGCATCTGAGGGAACTCCACGCGTACGAGCCCGCCTACGGGCGGATCCTGCCGTACGACCAGCACTGGCAGGAGGCCCGGGAGGCGATGCGGATCGGGATCGAGATGATCTCGGCGCCGCGGAGCTCGCCCCGGCGGGATCTGGAGCACGCCGACGAGATGGGCCGACGGCGGGCGGCGCAGGGGATGCCGCTGGAGCTGGTCGTCCACGCCTACCGGCATGCCGGTCATCTGGTCTGGGACGCGCTGATCGAGGGCGCGGGGGCGGACTCGGCGCAGCTGGCGGCGTTGATGCAGTCGGCGACGACGGTGTGGTCGGCGGTGGACGCGCAGGCGGACACGGCGTCGGAGGCGTACCGGACGACGGAGCTCGAATTGCGCCGCCGTACGGACGAGCAGCTCCAGGCGCTCCTGGACGCGCTGCTCCAGGGCCGACGGTCGCCCGAGCTGGTGTCGCGGGCGGCGGCGGGTCTGGATCTGTCGGAGCAGGGGCGGTACGCGGTGGTGGTGCTCCGCTACGACCGGCGGGAGGAGCGGGAGCCGTTCCACCGTCAGGTGCAGGGCGAGGGGGTGCGGTTCCTGTGGCGGATGGGCGCCGACTGCGAGCTGGGGGTGGTGGCGCTGGCCGGGGACACCGGTCTGGACGCGCTGTCGGAGCTCCTCGACGGCCGGTGCCCGGGGCCCGGCGGGATCAGTCCGGTGGTGGTCGGGCTGACCGAGCTGGGCCGGGCCCGGCGGCTCGCGGAGCTGGCACTGCGGACCTGTCCGCCAGGCAGCCGCGAGATCGTGCGGCTCGACCGGCGGATGACCGGCGCGCTGGTGGTGGGCCAGCCGGAGATGGCGAACCTGCTGGTCTCGGACGTCCTGGGGGGCCTGCTCGAACTGGACCCGGCGGACCGGGCGGTGCTTCTGGAGACGCTGGACGCGTGGCTGGAGTGCGAGGGGTCGGCGGGGCGGGCGGCGGGCCGTCTGTACTGCCACCGCAACACGGTCTTCAACCGGCTGCGGCGCCTTGAGCAGCTGACGGCACGGTCACTGTCCCGGCCGCGGGACCTGACGGAGATGACCCTGGCGCTGGACGCCTTCCGGCTGACGGCGGCGGGGGGTGCGGTCTGAGCCCTACGGACCGGTCGCGCGCCCGCCGGAACCGGGACCGGACCAGTGCGCCCGCCCGCCGGAACTCGGACCCGGGCCGGTCGCCCGCCCTCCAGCTCTCGACTGCGGGCGGCCGAACGGGCCTGCCGGGACGGGGCCGTGATGATCACCGCGGACATACGTACAGACCGCCCCCGGCACCGGGCCTCGGGCAGGTGCTGCTGGTCGGCGGGGCGGCGGCGGGAGCCGGCTGTCTTATGGGGCCCCGGCTCGCCGAGCCGGCCGGGCCGGCGGAGGCGGCCTGGTCGGGGCCCGGCGACCTGGTCCTCACGACCGGGGACGGCGAGACGAGGACGGTGCGCCTCTATCCGCGCACCGGGAAGCCGGAGCTGTCGGTGCCGTAGGGCCCGGTCCGCCACCCGTGCGGGCGGCGGTCCGAGGCTCCGCGGCAGCCGGCGGGAACTCCGAGGGCCTACCGCAGGAAGTCCTCGGCGATGCGGGCCGCCGTGTCCTCCAGGAGCGGGCCCGCGTTCGCGATGCACGTGGCGGTGTCGGGTTCCAGGTCCGTGAGGGCGTAGGCGCGGCGGATGCCGGCCCTGCCGAGGGCCTCGGGCGGCAGGGTCAGACGGCCGCAGACCGCGACGACCTCCTTGCCCGCCGCACGGGCGGCCGCGGCGACGCCCGCCGGGGCCTTGCCGTGGAGGGTCTGCTCGTCGAGGGAGCCCTCGCCGGTGATGACCAGGGTGGCGCGCTCCAGGGCGGGGGCGAAGCCCAGCACCTCCAGCATCAGCTCGATGCCGGGGCGGAAGCTCGCGCCCAGGATGAGCGCGCCGTAGCCGATGCCTCCCGCGCCGCCGGCGCCGGGGGCGGCGGCCGCCTCGGCCGCCTTGGGGCCGATGGCCTTCTCCAGGACGGTGGCGAAGTGCGCGAGGGCCGCGTCCAGGGTCCGGACGTCGTCCGGGGTTGCGCCCTTCTGCGGGCCGTAGACGGCGGGGGCGCCCTTGGGTCCGGTGAGCGGGTTGTCGACGTCGCTCGCGAGGATCAGGTCGACCGAGGCGAAGCGGGGGTCGAGGCCGCCGAGGTCGGCGGTGGCCAGCTCCGCGAGGGGCGCGCCGCCGGGGGCCACGGGGGCGCCGGAGGCGTCCAGGAAGCGGGCGCCGAGCGCGGCGAGCATGCCGGCGCCGCCGTCGGTGGTGGCGCTGCCGCCGACGCCGAAGACGACGGTGGTCGCGCCGGCGTCCAGGGCCGCGCGGAGCAGCTCACCGGAGCCGTACGTCGTCGCGGTCAGCGGGGCGAACACGCCGGGCGGGAGGAGCTGGAGGCCCGAGGCCTCCGCCATCTCGACGACCGCGGTGGTGCCGCGCAGCGCGAAGGCCGCGGTGACCGTTTCGCCGAGCGGTCCCGTGACCTGGACCTCGCGGCGTTCGAATCCGGCCGCGACGGCCGCGGCGACGGTGCCGTCGCCGCCGTCCGCGACGGGCAGTGTCTCCACCGTGAGCTCCGGGACGACCCGTCGCAGTCCTGCTGTGACCCGTTCCGCGACCTGTACGGCCGTGAGCGAGCCCTTGAACTTGTCGGCCGCCACGAGCACGTGAGCGACCTGAGTTGCTGCCCCGTCCGTCACCTTGCATCCCTTGCTTTCGAACGTGCAGTCGCGCCGTCGCCGACCCTATCCGTACCGCCGGACGGCGTGCCACCCCCGGATCGGCTGATATTTCGCACCATAGTGGGGTCACATGAGTACGGAACCCCACGAACAGGCCGCTCGGGAGCGGCACGCGCCCGATCTCCAGGTCATCGGAATCGGGATGGCGGCCGTCGTCGCGGTGGTCGCCTGGGCGGCCCTCGGCGAGGACTCCTTCGACAGCGCCTCGTCCACGGCCCTGCGGTGGGTGCTCGACAATTTCGCCTGGTTGTTCGTGGTCGCCGCGGACACCTTCCTGGTGCTGTGCGTGGTGATCGCGCTGAGCCGGTTCGGCCGGATCAGGCTGGGCGCGGACGACTCGGAGCCCGAGTTCACCAACGTGGCGTGGATCGCGATGATGTTCAGCGCCGGTATGGGCATCGGGCTGATGTTCTACGGGGTCGGGGAGCCGCTCACCCACTTCCTGTTCCCTCCGCCGGCGACCGGTGTCCCGGCGGGGAGCGGCCCGGCGGCCCGTACGGCCCTGGAGTACTCGTTCTT
This sequence comes from Streptomyces sp. NPDC017246, assembly GCF_044331325.1. Classification (NCBI taxonomy): domain Bacteria; kingdom Bacillati; phylum Actinomycetota; class Actinomycetes; order Kitasatosporales; family Streptomycetaceae; genus Streptomyces; species Streptomyces sp. NPDC017246. The sequence goes on from NZ_JBIRMW010000001.1 coordinate 797,007, forward strand.
CCACTGGACGCTGACCCCGTGGGCGATCTACGGCATCGCGGGGCTCGCCCTGGCGTACGCGGGCTTCCGCAAGGGCCGCGGGAACCGGCTGAGCTCGGCGTTCGTGCCGCTGATCGGGGCGCGCCGGGCGGCTTCGTGGCCGGGCCGGGCGATCGATCTGCTCGCGGTCTTCGCGACGGTGTTCGGAACGGCGACGAGTCTGGGGCTCGGCGCCCTCCAGGTCGCCGAGGGGCTGAATCTGACCATGGACGTGGAGAACTCCACGTCCACCCAGCTGATCATCATCGTGTCGCTGTCCGCCGCCTTCGTCCTGTCGGCCTTCTCGGGCCTCCACAAGGGTGTGAAGTGGCTGTCGACGATGAACATCGTCCTCGCGGGCTGTCTGATGCTGTTCGTGTTCCTGCTGGGTCCGACCGTCTACATCCTGGACACCATCCCGGCCTCCGTCGGCGGCTATCTGCACCAGCTGCTGCCGATGGCGAGCCGTACGGGCGCGTTCACCGACCGTGAGTGGCTCGGGGCGTGGACGATCTTCTACTGGGCGTGGTGGCTGTCCTGGGCGCCGTTCGTCGGCACCTTCATCGCCCGGATCTCGCGGGGCCGCACGATCCGGGAGTTCCTGGTGGGCGTGCTGCTGGTGCCGTCGGGGGCGACGGTGGTGTGGTTCTGCGTGATGGGCGGCACGGCGATCCGGCTCCAGTCCACCGGAGCGGCGGACCTGGCGACGGCGCTGAAGGACGGGGCGGAGGCCTCGCTGTTCGCGATGCTGGAGGCGCTGCCGATCGGCACGGTCACCTCGGTCGTCGCGATGCTCCTGGTGATGACGTACTTCATCACCAGCGCGGACTCGGCCTCGCTGGTGATGGGTTCGCTGACGAGCGGGGGCTCGCTCCATCCGCCGACCTGGCTGGTGGTGGCCTGGGGCATCCTGATGGCCGCCGTGGCGGCGGTGCTGCTCGTGGTGGGCGGTCTGAAGTCGCTGCAGACGGCGACGATCCTGGTGGCGCTGCCGTTCGTGGTGGTGATGCTGGTGCTGTGCTGGGCGCTCCTGAAGGAGCTCCGGGACGACCCGGGCGCGGGACCGGCGCGGCACCACGCGCTGCACGGGCTGGGGGACGCGGTACGGGCCCTGGTCGGCGAGGCGATCACCGAGCAGGGCGGGACCCGTCACCACCGGCTGCGCCGGGCGGCGAAGGCCCGCACCGACACGGAGCCGCCGGAGGACGAGGGCTGACCCGGGGACCGTTCGGCGCGCGGCCGGCCGTCCCGTTCGGTAGACCGGAGGTATGGGCCGGACGTACGGGGAACTCACCCACGGGGAGCTCTCGGACCGTGTCCTGGGCGGCTGGACGGGCCGGATCGCCGGGAACATGCTCGGCAAGCCCGTGGAGCGGGGCGACCACTGGACCCGGGAGCGCATCGACGCCTATCTGCGCCTGACCGGCGCGCTGCCGCTCACGGACTACCTGCCGCCCCCGCCGCCCGGGGCCGCCGGCTTCGAGCTGCGCCCCGAGTGGGAGCGGTGTGTGCGGGGCGGGATCGACGGCAGCTGCCGGGACGACGACATCGACTGGTCGATCCTGGGGCTGCATCTCCTGGAGACGTACGGCTTCGGCTTCACGACCGAGCAGGTGGGCCGGGAGTGGCTGCTCCGGCTGCCGTATCTGCAGACCTTCACCGCCGAGCGGGCCGCCTACCGGAACCTCGCGAACGGCCTGCGGCCGCCGCTGACGGCCACGTACGACAATCCGGACCAGGAGTGGATCGGTGCGCTGATCCGGGCCGACGTCCACGGCTGGACCAGTCCCGGGGATCCGCGCCGGGCGGCCTCGCTCGCCCGGCGGGACGCGGCGCTCTCGCACACCGGGAACGGGGTGTACGGGGCGATGTGGGCGGCGGCGGGTTCGGTGGCCGGGGGGATGTGCGGGGCGGCGGCGATCCCGGCGCGGTGGTCGGAGCCGCTGCGCGACCGGGTGCGCAGCGCCGTCTTCGGCTTCGACGGGGTGGGGATCGGTGAACTGGCCCAACGGACGGTGCGGTTGGCCGAGCGGGCCGAGTGACCACACCCCGCACCCTCTAGAACAGGTGCCTCGGCGTGGGCGTGGTCGGGCCCGTGGGTGCCTTCGGCGGCTCCGTCGAGCGTCCCAGGCCGCTCGGCAGGGCCACGGACACCAGGAGGAGGAAGAGGACGAGCAGGGTGAGCGCGCCGATGAAGGTCCACAGGCAGCCGCCGATCAGCAGCCGGGTGCGGCGGCCGGGATCGTCCGCCATCGCGTCAGCCCTGCGGGGGCTCCGGCGGGAGCGTCCCGTCGGTGCGTTCGGCCTCGTCCCGGCTGACGGCCCGCGCCTCCGTGCGGTGGCCGCGCGCGATGAAGTCGCGGACGACCGCCTCGACGGCGTCCTGGGGGTTGCCGATACCGGCCAGGACCATGACTTCCACGACGAGTTCGGCGTCGAGTCCGACGTTCACCTTGGCCATGCCGGGAACCTAGCAGCCGTCCGCCGGCCGCGTCAGAAAAGGGTGGAGTCCCGGCCCGACTCGAAGGCGAGCAGCCGCTGTTTGCGGTCGAGCCCGCCCCCGTAGCCCGTGAGGCCGCCGCCCGCGCCGACCACCCGGTGGCAGGGGACGATGACGCTGACCGGGTTCTTGCCGTTGGCGAGGCCCACCGCGCGGGAGGCGCCGGCGTTGCCGAGAAGCTCGGCGAGTTCGCCGTACGTCCGGGTCTCCCCGTACGGGATACGGCGGAGCTCCTCCCAGACCCGCAGCTGGAACGCGGTGCCGATCAGGTGCAAGGGGAGCTCGAACGCGGTGAGTTCACCCGCGAAGTAGGCGTCGAGCTGGCGGATCGCCTCGCCGAAGGGGCGGGGGTCGGGCTCGCCGAAGGTCTCCTCGGGCGGACGGTGCCGCTGCCCGGTCATATGGACGCGGCTGAGGACGCCGTCGACGGCGACGAGGGTCAGCGGCTCGTACGGGCTGTCCACGACGGTGTGCCGGACGATGGGGCTCATGGGGGTTCAGTGTCCTTCGCTCGGCAGGTGGTTGATCGGGTGGTCGTCGGTCGCCCACAGGTACTGGACCGCGTACGCGCGCCAGGGACGCCAGTGGGCCGCGCGGGCGGTGAGGGCGGCCGGTGTGCCGGGCAGGCCGAGTCCTTCGGCGGCGCGGCGGACGCCGAGGTCCCCGGAGAGAAAGGCGTCGGGGTCGCCGAGGGCCCTCATGGCGATGATCTCGGTGGTCCAGGGGCCGAAGCCGGGCAGGGCGAGCAGCCGGGCGCGGGCCTCCTCGCGGTCGTCGGCGGGACCGAGGGTGAGGGAGCCGTCGGCGAGCGCCCTGACCAGGGTGAGCAGGGTGGTGCGGCGGCTGCGGGGCAGGGCCAGGGTCTCGGGGTCGAGGACGGCGAGCGCCCGGGGGCGCGGGAAGAGGTGGGTGAGGCCGCCCTCGGGGTCGTCGACCGGGGTGCCGTGCGCGGCGACGAGGCGGGCGGCGTGGGTGCGGGCCGCGGCCGTGGAGACCTGCTGGCCGAGGACGGCCCGGACGGCGAATTCGGCGGGGTCGACGGTCCCGGGCACCCGGCGGCCGGGCGCCGCGTCCACGATCGGGGCGAGCAGCGGGTCGGCGCGCAGCCGCTCGTCGACGGCGACGGGGTCGGCGTCGAGGTCGAGGAGCCGGCGGCAACGGCTGATGGCGTGGGTGAGATCGCGGGGGTCGGTGAGGGAGAGACGGCAGGCGATGTGGTCGGCGCGGGGCGCGAGGGCGACGATGCCGTGCCCGTACGGCAGGTCGAGGGTCCGCCGGTAGGCGCCGTCGCGCCACTCCTCGACGCCGGGGACGGCGGTCGCGGCGAGGTGGCCGAAGAGGTTGGAGGGTTCCAGCGGGGTGCGGAACGGCAGCCGGAGGCTGATCGCACCGGGGGTCGGCGCGCGGCCCGGGGCCGGGCGGGCGGCGCGGGCGCGGAGCTCGCCGGGGGTGAGGGCGAAGACCTCGCGGACGGTGTCGTTGAAGGTGCGGATGGAGGAGAAGCCGGCCGCGAAGGCGACCTCGCCCAGGGGCATCGGGGTCGTCTCGACGAGGACCCGGGCGGTCTGGGCGCGCTGGGCGCGGGCCAGGGCGAGCGGTCCGGCGCCGAGCTCGGCGAGGAGCTGGCGTTCGATCTGGCGGGTGGACCAGCCGAGCCGCCGGGCGAGCCCGGTGACGCCCTCCCGGTCGACGACCCCGTCCTGGATGAGCCGTACGGCCCGGGCGACGGCGTCGGCGCGGACGTTCCACTCGGGCGAGCCGGGGCTGGTGTCGGGCCGGCAGCGCTTGCACGCCCGGAATCCGGCGCGTTGGCAGGAGGCGGCGCTGGCGTGGAACTCCATGTTCTCGGGCTTGGGCGGGACGACCGGGCAGCTGGGCCGGCAGTAGATCCGGGTGGTGCGGACGGCGGTGAAGAACACGCCGTCGAAGCGGGCGTCCTTCGACTGGACGGCCCGTACGCAGCGCTCGGTGTCGGTGTGCATGAGTCCAGGATCGGGGACGGGCGGCGCTCGGGCTGGCGAGAAAACGACATGGTCGTCCGGCGACCGTGGCCGTGGCCGGGCGCCGTGGCCGTCTCGGGGAGGCGTGGCCCGCCCCGGCGCCGTGGCCGGGTGTGGTCAGACGGTGACGGTCCGGTAGTGGGTGGTGATCCGGCCGTCCTCGCCGAGGACGTGGAAGGCGAGTGCCGGCGGCTGGTCGAGGTGGACGTGCGGGTGGGTGTCCGGCCGCTCCCAGGGCAGGCGGATCGCGGAGACGACCCCGGGGGCGACGAGCAGCGGGCGCCCGGCGAAGGTCGTGGCGGCGGCCGTGTGGGCGTGCCCCGCGAGGAAGGCGGTGAGGTGGGGATGGCGGTCGGCGAGCGCGGCCAGCCGCTCCTCGCCGAACTGGCGGATCTCGTCCACGTACGGGGTGTGCAGCGGGACGGGCGGGTGGTGGAAGCCGACGAGGACGGGCACCTCGCGCGGGGTGGCTTCGAGGACCCCGTCCAGCCAGTCGATCGTCTCGTCCTCCAGGAAGCCCTCGTCCTTGCCGGGGACGGAGGAGTCGCAGAGGGCGATCACGAAGCCCTCGCCCCGGAACACCTGGTCGACGGGCGCGTACGGGCGCGTTCCGGTCGCCTCGGGGAGGAGGACCTTCCGGAGGACGGCGCGGTCGTCGTGGTTCCCCGGGCAGACGAGGAGCGGGTGACGGGAGGTCAGCAGCTCCCGTACGACGGCGTACTCGTCCGGGGTCGCGTGGTCGGCGATGTCCCCGGTGACGAGCACGGCCGCCAGGTCGTACGGCAGGTCCTCCAGGTAGCGCATGACCGCGCGGGTGCGGTCGGCGCTGCGCCGCTCCAGGTCGACATGGATGTCGCTGACATGCGCGATGACGATCACGTGACTCGGTCCTCCGTACGGTCGGGCGGGCGGGTGCCCGTCCGACCGTACGGTGGTCACGGTCCGTGCCGTAAGGGCCGCTTCGCGAGCGGTGGCCCGCTTCCGGCGCCGCCGCTACTCGAAGCGCGTGGTGTCCCCCGCCCCGCGGCGCAGGATCTCGGGCTCGCCGCTGGAGAAGTCGACGACCGTGGTGGGCTCGGTGCCGCAGTCGCCGGAGTCGAGGACCGCGTCGACCAGGTGGTCGAGCCGCTCCTTGATCTCCCAGCCCACGGTCAGCGGCTCCGCCTCGTCGGGCAGCAGAAGGGTGCTGGAGAGCAGCGGTTCGCCGAGTTCGGCGAGCAGCGCCTGGGTGACGACATGGTCGGGGATGCGGACTCCGACCGTCTTCTTCTTGGGGTGGAGCATCGCCCGCGGCACCTCCTTCGTCGCCGGGAGGATGAAGGTGTACGGGCCGGGGGTGGCGGCCTTGACCGCGCGGAAGACGTCGTTGTCGATGTGCACGAGCTGGCCCAGCTGGGCGAAGTTCTGGCACATGAGCGTGAAGTGATGCCGGTCGTCGAGGTCGCGGATCGCACGGATGCGGCTGATGCCGTCCTTGCTTCCCAGTCGGCTGCCCAGCGCGTAGCAGGAATCGGTCGGGTACGCGACGAGCGCGCCGTTCCGGATGCTGTCCGCCACCGTGCCGATGGTGCGCGACTGGGGGTTGTCGGGGTGCACGTCGAAGTACTTCGCCATGGGGGCAGTCTATTTTCGCAGTCGGCGCCAGACCGCCTTCGCCGCGTTGTGGCCGGACATGCCGTGCACGCCGGGGCCGGGCGGGGTGGCGGAGGAGCAGAGGAAGACCGCCGGGTGCGGGGTGGCGTAGGGGCGGAGCGAGAGGGTGGGGCGCAGCAGGAGCTGGAGGCCGCGGGCGGCGCCGCAGGCGATGTCGCCGCCGACGTAGTTGGCGTTGCGGGCGGCGAGTTCGGGCGGTCCGGCCGTGGCGCGGGCCAGGACGCGGTCGCGGAAGCCGGGGGCGAAGCGCTCGATCTGGCGCTCGATCGCCTCGGTGAGGTCGCCCCGCCAGCCGTTCGGGACATGGCCGTACGCCCAGAACACCTGCTTGCCCTCGGGGGCACGGGAGGGGTCGACGAGGCTGGGCTGGGCGGTGATGAGGAAGGGCGCGTCGGGGGCGGTGCCGGAGGAGGCCCGGCGCAGGGCGGTGTCGATCTCCCGCGCGGTGGGGCCGATCTGGACCGTTCCGGCGCGCCGGGCTTCCTCGGCGGTCCACGGCACGGGGCCGTCGAGGGCGTAGTCGATCTTGAAGGCGCTCGCGCCGTACCGGTAGTGGTCGTAGTGACCGCCGAAACCGGCGATCCGGGCGAGGGCCGTCGGCGAGGTGTCGAAGACATAGGCGCGGGCGGGCGGCAGGTCGTCCAGCCGCTTGACCTCGAAGTCGGTGTGGACGGCGCCGCCGAGGTCCTTGAGGTACGCGGTGAGGGCGTCGGAGACGGACTGCGAGCCGCCCCGGGGCATGGGCCAGCCCTCGGCGTGGGCGGCGAGCGCGAAGACGAGGCCGACGGCTCCGGTGGCGAAGCCGCCGAGCGGGGCGATGACATGGCCCACGAGCCCGGCGAAGAGCCCGCGGGCCTTCTCGTCCCGGAAGCGGCGCATCAGCCAGGTGGACGGCGGCAGTCCGGTGAGGCCGAAGCGGGCGAGGGTGACCGGGTCGCGGGGCAGCGCGGTGAGCGGCAACTGCATGAAGTCCCGGGCGAGGGTGTCCCACTTGCCCGCGTAGGGCGCGACGAGCCTGCGGTACGCGCCCGCGTCACGCGGCCCGAAGGAGGCGGCGGTCTCGGCGACGGAGCGGGCGAGGACGGCGGCGGTGCCGTCCTCCCAGGGGTGGGCGAGGGGCAGTTCGGGGTGGAGCCACTCAAGTCCGTAGCGCTTCAGCGGCATCGTCTTGAAGACCGGCGAGCCGGCCCCGAGCGGGTGGACGGCGGAGCAGGGGTCGTGAAGGAAGCCGGGGAGGGTGAGTTCCTCGGTCCTGGCGCCCCCGCCGACGGTGGATCTGGCCTCGAAGACGGCCACGGAGAAGCCGCGGCGGGCCAGTTCGACGGCGGCGGTCAGTCCGTTGGGCCCCGCCCCCACGACGACGGCATCGAGCATCGACGTCCCCTTCGACACCTTCGGACTCCTTCGTCTGCCGATGGCCAGGACTCTCAGGATAGGCCGGTGACTCCGGGGCCTTCGCAGGCCCCTGCCGAGGGTCCGTCACCTCCCTTCGAGGAGCTTCCGGATCCGGTGGGCTGTCTCCGCGTCCCGGGCCGTGGTGAACGGCAGGGCGTTGCCCCCGGTGATCCGGTACGGCTCCCCCGCGAGGGTCAGATGCGTGCCGCCCGCCTCGGTGACGAGGAGCAGTCCGGCCGCGTGGTCCCAGGCGTACTCCCAGGAGAAGGCGGTGGCGTCGAGGGCACCGCGCGCCACGGCCAGGTATTCGAGTCCCGCGGAGCCGCAGGGCCGGGGGCTCACCCCCTCGGTGACCAGGCCGAGCAGGGCCCGCTTCTGGTCCGGGGTGGTGTAGTCGGGGTGGGAGGTGGCGACCTGGAGGACGGCACCGGGCGCGGGCGAACCGGCGTGCAGCGGCTGCCCGTTGAGGGTGGCGCCCCTGCCGCGCACGGCGACGGCGAACTCGTCGAGGGCGGGCGCGAAGGTCCAGGAGGCGAGCAGCTCGCCGTGCCGGGCGAGGGCGACCAGGGTGCAGAAGCCGGGGTCGCCGTGGACGAACTGGCGGGTGCCGTCGACGGGGTCGACGATCCAGACGGGGGCGTCGCCGCGCAGTGCCTCGTAGACGGCGGGGTCGGCGTGGACCGACTCCTCGCCGACGACGACCGAGCCGGGCAGCAGCGCCGTCAGGGAGGCCGCGAGATGGGCCTCGGCGGCCCGGTCGGCGACGGTGACCAGGTCGTGCGGCCCGTTCTTCTCGACGATGTCGTCGGCGGCGAGCTGCCGGAACCGGGGCATGATCTCGGTGGCGGCCGCCTTGCGGACCGCTTCCTCCACCTCGGCCGTCCGGCCGCCGAGGACGTGGTCAAGGAAGTCATCGCTCATGCGTCCAGCTAAGCACGGGGCGCTGACAACGGGACCGGCGCATGTGTCACCCTCCGTTTCCCCGGCCTCTGCCCGCCGGCCGGATTCACCCCGCCCGGTCACGGCCGACCCGGCGGCGGCGCGCAGGCGGCGACCGCCCGCAGGGTGACGGCGGTCGACAGGTCGACGGCCTTCTCACCGGTGTCCGTCCTGAGCTGGAGCCGCCCGCCGGCCGTGCGCAGCGGCTCCCCGCAGAAGGTGCCGGCCGGGGTGGTGACGGCGATCCGCGGGCCCTCCTTCGCCGGTCCGTACCAGGTCAGCGCGACGGCGGCGGTCAGCAGCGCGGCGCAGCCGAGGGTGGCCAGCACGCCGCGGGTCAGGGCCCGCGCCGCGCGCAGCGCCTCCGCGTGCCCGACGGTGACCGGTCCGGCGGGCAGGGTGCCGGGGACGGGGTCGGACACCGCAGAGGCGGCCGGCCGGCCGTGTGCGGCGCGCAGCAGCAGGATCCCGCCGGCCGTCCCGCAGAGCAGCGCGCACAGGAGCAGCGCACCGACCAGCGGACCGTACGGCGGCGCGAGCGCCCCCACGTCCGTGCGCCCCTTGAGCAGGCCGAACCCGATCAGCCCCAGGAGCAGTGCGCCGAGCCCGTTGCGCCAGGCCAGCGCCGCTTCCCGGACCCTCGGCAGCTCCTCGCGCAGCAGCCGGCGCCCGCGACGGGCGGCCGTCAGGTCGGCGGGCGTCCCGGCCGGGCCGGGGCCGGCCCGCCAGCTCATCGCGCCGTCCTCTCCAGCAGGACGTTCCAGTACGCGCCGCAGCCCTCCTCGTCGGCGGGCCGCCCCTCGTGCGAGGTCTCGCAGACGCACAGGACGGGGACGGTCACGGTGTGCGCGGACCGGCCGCCGACGAGCGGATGGCGGTAGACACGGCGGGTGTACGTGAAGTCGAACGGGCAGGAGCAGCGGGGACACGTGCCGCTGAGCACGGCACCGTCCCGGGTGCCCGTCACCAGCAGCCCGGCGGTGTACGCGGCGGCATAGCCCGCGGCGGTGACTTCGAGGTAGGGGAGCACGGTCAAGGGCGGCCGCCTTCCGGAGCGGAGGACCGGGGCGAGGGCCGGGTCGGTACGCGCGGACCCTCTCGTCTTCGATCGTGCCACGCGGACGCCCGGCCGATCCGGCTCTTCCGGCCGTTGCCCGGTCGATCGCCGGGCGTGTTCCGCGGGCCCGCACGCGCCCTCCCCGTACGCCGGGCGGACGGTCCATGATGATCCGTATCCGCTGACGGAGGAGGGGCGTTGGAGCCAGGGAACCGGACGCCGGGGCGACATGTCGGCGAACTCGCCGATCTCGCACGTGAGTTGATACGACGCTCCGAGGGGGCCAAGGTCACGCCGAGGGGGACGGTACCCGTACCGGGGCCTCCGGCCGGCGAACGGGACTTACTCATCGAGGAGTTGCGTCGGCTGATCCCGGAACTGGACGATCTGCCGGCCGATGACGGGCCTCTGCCGCAGGCATGCCTCGCACGGCTCGGCGCGCTGCTCGGCGCCCGCTGGACCGAGAACGGCGAGGCGGCCGACCGCGAGGAGGGCATGACCCTGCTGCGCCGGGCGCGGGAGGACGGCCTGCTGGACATCGGACCGCACACCGAGGCGGGCCGGAACCTGCTCCTCCTGCTGATGCTTCCGTTCTCCTCGCCGGAGGTGCCGGGACTCGACGCCATGCAGAGCATCCTGGACGCCTCGGTGCCCGAACGGAACGGCGGCCCCGGCCTCATCGAGTCCGCCCCCGAGATCGAGCGGCTCGTCCACGAGATCGCCGCGACCAAACCCGGGGGGATGCCGCCGGGCATGGCGGAGCTCCTGACCTTCCAGACGGACCTGCAGGCGGCACTCGTCTCCGGGGACGGCGCCGCGATGCTGGGGCTGCTGGACCGGGTGGACTCCCTGGACCCGCGCATGATGGGACCGATGGCGCCGGTGGTCGCACTGCTGCGGAACATGCTGCCGCCCGCGGGATACGAACCGTCGCCGGCCGACCTGCGGTTCCCCACGACGGAGGAACAGCAGGGACTGCGGTCGCTGCTCGGCCTGCTGGCCGAGACCGCCCGGCCGGGCGCCCTCTCCACCGAGCAGATCACCGGTCTGCTCCGGGAGGTCGAGGATCCCGGGGCCCGACCGGGACACCTCGTCTCCGATCCCATGCTCGCCATGGCGCACGCGCTCCTCGGCGGCCGCACCGGCGACGCCCGCCAGTACGAGCAGGCCCTGCAGCTGCTGCGGCGGTCCGTCGAGGGGCAGGAAGGGGACGAGGACTTCCCCTGGTTCGTACGCGGGGTACTGCCCGGGCTGCTCGCCGGTTCCGCGATGACGGGCGGCAGCAGGGCGGACCTCGCCGCGGCCGAGAAGGTGCTGATGGAATCGCTCGCGCCCGGGACCGGTCCGCTGGTCGCCCGGCAGCCGCCCGACCGGCCCGGGGCCGACGACCTGCTCCTGATGAACCGGAACCTGCTGCTGCTCTCGGAGCTGACGCGGTCCGCCGACGCGCGGGACGTACCGGCCCTGGAGAAGTCGATCGGGGACATCCTCGACCTGCTGGACGAACTGGAGGACCCGGACGAGCCCGACCCGCCCGGCACACCCGGCTCTCCCGACTCGTCCGACGGGCAGGCCGCCCCCGGGCACCCGGGCCGTACCGACGGCCCCGACGCGCGGGCGGCTCAGCGGTTCATGCCGCTGTTCCTCCTGGGCTACGCCCAGCTGGCCCTCGCGTGGATCACGTCCGAGGTCGGCGTCCTGCGCAGTGCGGTCCACCACCTGGACCAGGCGTACGCGGCCGCGCGGACCAACCCGTTCGCCCAGACGCTCATGGACGCCCTGTGGGCCCCCCTGCTGGCCCTCACCTCGTTCCTGGACCCCGAGCCCGAGCGGGTCGCCACCGCGGTGGCCAGGGCGAGGGCGTCCCTCGAAGGCAACCCCGTCGTCGCCGACCAGCGGATCCGCACCCGGATGGGCATCGCCATGGCACTCGCCCTCCAGCACCGGTCGTCCGGGGATCCGGCGGTCCTGGACGAGTCGATCACCGAGCTGGAGCACGCCCGTGCCGAACTGACCACCGCCACCGCCCAGGCGGCCTCCGCGCTGCACTGGGACCTGGCCGAGGCCTACGCCCTGCGGGCCGGCCCCGGCGCCGGCCCCGACCTCGCGCAGGCCGTCGACGGCGCCCGCGAATCGCTGCGCGCGACCGCCGCGGACGTCCTGCTGCAGGAGGGGGTCCAGCACGGTCTGGAGGTCGCCCGCGGCGGCGCCGCACGCGGTCTGCGCGCCGCGTCCTGGGCCGTCCGGGCCGACCGCCCCGACCAGGCGGTGGCCTGTCTGGAGGCCGGCCGCGCCCTGGTGCTCGCGGCCGCGGCCGTCTCGGCCACCGTGCCGGAACGGCTCTCCGCGCTCGGCGAGGAGGAACTGGCCCGTGAGTGGCGGGAGGCCCGGCCCGGAGCCACCGGGGCGGGAGCGGAGACCGGCCCGTCCCGGCTGCTGACCGCGCTGCTCGACAGCCCGCTCGACGAGCCCCGGCTCCCCAGCGGACTGCGCCGCCGGGCGCTGGAACTGCTGCGCGGCCAGGGCGACGGCCAGGACGGCCGGGTGCCCGACGTCGACGAGCTGCGCGACGCGATCGCCCGGTCGGGCGCGGACGCCCTCGTCTACCTGCTGCCGGGCGAGGCCGACGACGAAGGCTGGGCACTCCTCCTGGTGCCGGACCGGCCGCCGCGGGTGCTGCCCCTGCCGGCCCTGTCCGGGCCGGGCCGGGCCCCGGTCACCGCCTATCTGGAGGCCACCGGTGCCCGGTTCTCCGCCCGCCGCGGAGCGGAGCGCTGGGAGAGCGCCCTCGACGCACTGTGCGACTGGGCCGGCACCGGGGTCATGGGGCCCGTCCTGGACGAACTCGGCCTGTGGGAGAGGGGACTTCGGGAGGCGGGCCTGCTCGCCGGAGCGGACTCCGCGCCGCCGGCCGCACCGGTGCGGCTGACCGTCGTCGCCTGCGGGAACCTGGGCGTGGTGCCGTGGCAGGCGGCCCGGCTCACCGTCCCGGAGCGGTGGCGGGCGGCCGGTGCTCCCGCGACGGTACGGGCCTGCGAACCGGCCGTGCTGACATACGCCGCCTCCGGCCGGGAGTTCCTGCGGGCGGTACTGACCCGGCGCCTCCCCCTCGCCCAGGGCCAGGCCCTGGTCTGCGTACCCGCCGGCCTGGACATGGCCGAGGACGAAGTGCTCGCGGTGCACGACGCCTACTACCCGCGGGCGGCCCTGTACGGCGAGTTCGACACCCGCGGGTTCGAACCGCCGCTGCCCCTGGGCACGCCGGCCGAGGTGCTGGGGCTGCTGGGAGCGCGGGGACCCGGGGCGCGGCCGGTCGCCGTCGTCCACCTGGTCTGCCACGGCACGGCCGGCGCGGACCCGGGCTCATCGGTGCTCGAACTGGGGCGTCCCGTCGGCGCGGACCCGGAGGCCGGGTGGCTCTCGGTGACCCGGCTGCTCGACACCCCGGCGGGACCGGACGGCTCGGGCCGGCCGCTGGTCGTCCTCAGCGCCTGCGAGACCGACCTCAGCACCCGTGACCACGACGAGGCGCTGACCGTGACCACCGCGTTCGTGCACGGCCTCGCGGCCGACGCCGTCGGCTCGCGCTGGAAGGTCGGTGACGACGCGTCGGCCGTCCTGATGACCGTCTTCCACCACCATCTGGCCGCCGGGCTCGCCCCGCCCGACGCCCTGCGGGCGGCCCAGCGGTGGATGCTGGCCCCCGCCGGGCAGCGGCCCCCGGTGGCCGGCCTGACCCCGCACCTCCACCGGACCGCGGCCCGGCCGGAGATGACCGGACCCGCCTCCTGGGGCGCGTTCATCCACCAGGGCAATCCCACGCCCGTACGGGACGGGACACCCCCGTCCGCGAAGGGCCCCCGGCACCACCGAGGGGAAGGAGAACCGACCGCATGACACCCGACGAACTCGTCGCACTGCTCCGCGACCACTGGCCCCAGACGCTCACGGCGCTCGACCCGGCCACCCGCGAGGAGCTGGCGACGCTCCTCCGGAGCCTGGCGGACACCACGGACCCGCAGGCCGTGCCGGCGGTGCTGCGGCGTCTGCGGCGCCTGCTGCGCGTCCTGCCCGACGAGCACCCGGTGACCCGGGCGCTGCGGGACGGCGTCCGCTTCGTGGGCGCCCCCGACACCCCGGTGGCCGACCGGGCACCGCTGCTCGCCCTGCTGGCGACGCTGCACGGTCCGCCGCCGGCCGATCCGGTCCGCGCCCGGCTGCTGGCCGCGCCCTCGCTGGCCGACGCCGACATCGAGGCCGCCCCGGGCGACCCCGGTCTCATCCGCCTCCGCCACCCGGAACTGGGCTACCGCTACCCGCTGTTCCAGTTCGCGGAGGGCACCGCCCGGCCCCTGCCGGTGGTCAGCCGCATCAACCGCCTGCTCATGGCCGGCCGGGACCCCTGGGGTGCGGCCGGCTGGTGGCTGGGCGGCAACCGCTGGCTGGGCGGCGTACCGGCGGAGCTCCTCGGCTCCGTACCCGACGAGGAGTTGACGCGCGCCGCGCGCGAACTGGTGGAGGGCGACTGATGGCACGCCAGATCCCGCCCGCCGGAGTCCCCATGGCACCCCTGACCCACACCGTGCCGGCCGGCACCCGGCTGTGGCGACTGCATCTGCACCGCTACGAGGCCGCGGAGTTCAACCCGCGGCTCGCCCACGAGTTCTTCCGCGGCAGCCGGTTCGACGCCACCGAGAAGGACCCGTACCCCTATCTGTACGCCGCTCTGGACCCGGTGACGGCGCTCTCCGAAGTCCTGCTGCGTTCGGTCGAGTTCGACGATGCCACGGGGGTCCGGCTGGTGCCCTGGGCGCAGGCCTCCCGCTATCGCCTCTCGGTGCTGCGTACCACCGCGGAACTGCGTCTGGTCGACCTCACGACGGCCGAGGGCCTGGCCGCCGTCTGGCAGGACAGCTGGCTGGTGGACTGCGAGGAGGAGGACTACGCCAAGACCCGGTACTGGGCCCGTCTGATCCGCGAGCAGTGCGCCGGTGCGGAGGGTCTGCTGTGGCAGTCCAAGCGCTGCCGCCCCCGACCCGCCCTCCAGCTCTTCGGCGACCGCTGCGGCGGGGGGCCGCTGCTGCCCGAGCCCTCCGAGACCCTGTGCCTGGACACCCCGGCCGACGTGAAGGAGGCGAACGCCCTGCTGGAGCCGTTGCGGGCGCGGATCTCGCTCCCGGAGGAGTAGGCCCTGTCGTCAGACTCCCGCCCGCCCCACGACTACAGGGCCTAGCCGCCGTCGGCCGGTCCCGGGTGCCGGCGGCCGAGGGTGACCACGCAGCTGATCCTGGCGCCGAGCCACAAACGGTCCCCGTCAGTCAGCGCGTAGGCCTGGCCGGCGACCAGGACGGTGCTGTTCAGGCGGGTGCGGTTGACGGCGCCCGGCAGCTCCTCGGTGACGGTCGCGGAGCCGTCCGCCGCGACCGCCACCCCGGCGTGCCGTGCCGACACGGTGGGGTGAGCGGCGAGCGCGGCGGCGGTGCCGGGCGCCCAGTCCGGGTCGCGGCCCAGTCCGGCCACGGTGCCGGGCAGGACGGTCAGCGTCAGCGCGACCTCGCTGAACCGCAGCCGGGCCGGGGCGACCGAGGGGTCCGGCAGCGGCTGCCGCGGTACGAGCTCCGGGGCGGGGCCGCGCTGCGGTTCCGCCGCGTCCAGGTCGTCCCAGTCGTCCTCCGGCGTGCTCATCACTCCCCCTGCAGTGTCTCGATGTCGATCTCCACCTGTCCGTCGTCCGTCTCGCGGACCGCCCGCACGAGGACGGTGTCGCCCGGGCCGACCCCGGGCCGGTCGAACAGCTCGCAGGCCAGCGGGTTGAGCAGGTGTGTCTCGAGGATCATTCCGACGCCGCGGCCACCGTTCCACAGGTCCCGGGTGCAGTACGTCGCCAGCCGGGCGCGCGCCTCGGGGGCCAGTTCCAGGTGGAGGCGGTGCTCGGCGGCCAGCTGGCGTCTGATGTTGCCGATCTGGAGGTCCAGGATCCGGCCGGCCGTCTCCTCGGTGATGAACCCGAAGACCACGACGTTGCCGCCGATGCGGTTCATCAGCTCGGGCCGGCCCACGACCGCCTCGAAGTGGTGCTTGACGTTGCGCTTCACCTTCTGCGCCAGCTCCCGGTAGGGGGTGCCGGGCTCCACGATCCACTGCCGTTCCTCGGTCACCGGATCCGTGCGCTGGACGCCGAGGTTCGAGGTGAAGATCAGTACGCACTCGCTGAAGTACGTGGTGACCCCCTGGCCGTCCGTCAGACGACCGTCCTCGAGGACCTGGAGGAACTTGTCCAGGACGCCCTTGTCCGCCTTGTCGATCTCGTCGAAGAGGATCACCCGGAACGGGTTGGCCCGCACCGCCGTGGTCAGTTCGCCGCCGGCCTCGAAGCCGACGTAGCCGGGCGGCGCGCCGACGAGCCGGTCGGCGGAGTGCGGGGCGGAGAACTCGCTCATGTCGAAGCGCAGATAGGCCTGGTCGCTGTCGAAGAGGACCGAGGCGACCGCCTTGGCCAGTTCGGTCTTGCCCGTGCCGGTCGGTCCGGCGAAGAACAGGGTGCCGCGGGGGCGGTGGCCGGGGCTGCTCGCCTGGGCTCCGGACAGACCAAGGGCCGCCCGTTTGAGGATGGCGAGGGTCATCGACACGGCCGCTTCCTGGCCGAGGACACGGGCGGGAATCTGCTGCTCGCCCTCGCTGATCCGCTGCCGGATCTCCTCCCGCCGCCACGGGTTCTTCTCCACTCCGAGGCGGTAGACGCGCACCGCGTCGGGCATGGCGGCGAACGGCATGCGGCGGGCCACGGCCAGGTTGACGCTCTCCCGCATCGCCCTCAGGGTCATGCCCGCGGCCGCCCGCGCGAAGATCTCCGCCCGGTCGGTCTCCCCCTCCGCCCCGGTCTGCGCACCCGGACCGGCCTCGCGGACCCGGCGCGCGCGGCCCGACTCGTCGGCGTGCTCGCCCTCCAGCAGCCGTGCCATGCGGCGCCGTTCGTCGGCGTCGGGCTCGGGGACGGCGATCGTGCGGATCCGGTCGCTGCCCGAGACGAGCCAGCTCGGCAGGTCCCGTTCGCCGTCCGTGAGCCAGATGATCGGGTTGAACAGCTTGGGCGGGGTGTGGTGGTCGGACAGGGTCAGGGCGGCGGCCGGGCCCGGGGCGAGGGGGACGGCCGAGTCGGCCAGTTTGAGGCAGGCGAGGAAGAAGTCCCGCTCGGCCTCGGTGGGCCGGCTCGGGTCGGCCGTCAGCCGCCCGGCGTGGTCGATGAGCAGGGCGACCCGCAGCGGCTCCGCCTCGCGTCCGCCGGGCGGGGCCGCGGTGCGCCGCCGGGCCCAGCCCTCCACGAGTTCCTCCAACTGCGGGACGACGTCCAGGAGCTGGGACGGGCGGGTGCCACGGCCGGCCCGTGGCAGCGCGGCCGGTCCGCTCTCCGTCAGCAGATGCTGGACCGTGTCCCGCTCGGGTCCGGGGGGAGCGGCCACGCTGAACCCGGCGATCTGGTCGTACCGGACGAGTGCCTGGTAGCCCTGTGCGCGCAGGGAGTTCCACAGCACGGTGACCAGTTCGTGGTGCCGGTCTCCGCCGGGGCGCCGGACCAGGTGCAGGTCGTGGATGTTGCCGTACAGGACGTACTGCGCGTGGACGCTGAGCGTCCCGGTCAGTTCCTCGACGAACAGGGGGACCCGCCGGTCCGCGGCGGGGTCCGGGGAGGGCCCCGGGCTCCCGGGGGCCGAGGGCGCCTTGGTCATCCGGTCGTCGGTGCTCATCGGGCCCGCGCTCCTCCGGTCGTCGGTGCTCATCGGCCCGTGCTCCTCCGGTCGTCATCCACGCGTCGCGCCTTGGGAGGCTCGGCCCGGCGGGCCTCGCTCCCGGTGCCGGCTCCGCCCTGCGTCCGCCGCGTCTCCGTGTCGGCCGTGTCGGCCGTGTCGGCCGTGTCCAGGACGATCGCGCCGTCCCCGCCCCGTACCCCGGGAACGACCGACCCGCTCGCCTCGAAGTGCACCGGAAGGTCGATGCCCCAGCGGCGCCCGGCCTCCCGCAGCTCCTCCAGATGTCCGCGCGCCTCGTGGCAGCGGCGGGCGTCGAGGGCCAGCTCCGCCGTGCCGCGCGGCCCCGGGCGCTCCGCGTACATGGTGACCATCTCGGTCCTGGTGTCGCGCACGGTGATCCGCAGCCAGTGATCGGGCCACCAGCCGGCCGGTGTCAGGTCGAAGCACAGGGGTCCGCCCGCGGCGCCGGAGCCTTCGTGGAGCGCGTCGTCCGGGTCCGCGGCCCCGGCGCCCCCGGCCGTCGGCCGTCCCGCGGCGGCCGGGTCGGCGAGCCGGGCGACGGCCAGCCCGATCAGCTCCCTGGTGTAGCGGGCCTCCAGGTCCGCGAGTCGTTCCCCCACCCGCTGGTCGACGGTGCGCTGCTCGGCGGCGTCCAGCGTCCGGCCGTGCTCCAGGACGCCGTGCAGCAGGGCGATCTCCTCGTCGGCCGGGGGCAGCGGCGGCTCGCCGGGCGGCGCCTCGGTGAGGAGGAAGTCCAGTTGGACGGCGGCCTTCTCCTGCGCGGCGAGCCGGGCCCGTACCGCCCGGTTGGCGTCCGTGACGAAGCGGCGGGCCTCCCGCAGGTGGTTGCGGGCCTTGGCCGGCCGCTCCGCGGCGCACTCGACGGCGTGCCGGACGGCGGCGACGGCCAGCTCGGCGTCCTTGGGATCGGCGCCCGACTCCAGCAGGGCGAGGAGTTCGACGCCCGCCTCCTCCGCCTGCCTCCGGTCGAGCCGGTCGGCCGCCGGCGGCTGGGGCAGGACGGCGGCCGCGGCCGCCGGTTGCTCCTGCTGTGCCCGTACGGCGGCCTCGCGGCGGGACAGCAGCCGCCGTCGCCAGGCCTCCTCCTCCGGACCGTCGGCGGCGCCCAGCGCCTGCTCCGTCGTCCACCGGTCCTGGGCTGCCTCCGCCTGCCGCAAGGCCTTCTCCATCACGGCCAGTTCCCGGCGCAGCACGTCCAGCCGGGTGCCGACGCAGGTGAGCGGGGGCGGCAGGTCGGGCAGTGGGGGCGGGGGTGTGCCCGGCACGGTGCGGAAGGCCGCCCGGCGCACCCGGGCGAGGAAGGAGGCACGGCGGGCGTTGGCCCGGACGGCCGCGAAGGCCGCCGCCTCCCACTGGGCGGTGGCGGCCGCGGCGACCTGCTGGACACGTTCGAGGCAGCGCTGTTCCTCGGCGGCCCGGACGGCCGCCGCGGCGAGGGCCTGGGTGGTGACCATCGCGGCCCGGCCCACGAGCAGCGCGCCGCTGAGCGCGCCGAGGGCGATGGCGGCGGGTTCGAGAAGTTCCTGCAGGGCGTGGCCGGCGGCGTCCATGGCGTGCGAGGCCGCCGCCTGTACACCGTCGACGGCGTGCGAGGCCGTCGCCTGCATCCCGTCGACGGCGTGCCCGACGCCTTGGCCCGCGCCGTCGGCGAAGGATCCGAGGTCGGCCGTGCCGGTCGTGGCGGAGGTCGGGTAGCCGACCGTCGGCACGATCTCGGAGATCGAGGGGTAGGCCAGGCCGTAGCTCATGTGTTCCTCCTGGTGGGTGCCGACGCACGCCGTCCGCCGATCCGTGGGTACGGGAGGCCCCGGACCGGAGCGGCCGCCGGGTCCGTCGGCGCCGGTCCGGGTACGCGGGTGCGGCCCGCCCTGTGGGCGGCCCGGTCGAGTCGGGCCTCCCGGGCCGAGCTCCGCCACGTCCACCATCGCCGGACGGTCCATACCGTGAGGGCCACGACGGTCGCGGCCGGCCAGACCCAGGGGGCGAGGACGACGGCCCAGAGGCCCAGCGCCCCGATCGCGACGAGGATCGCCGCGGCCACCGCGAGGCCGAGCCGGCCGCGGGAGCGGGTGGCACGGGCGGGCCGCTCGCCGGAGCGGATCAGCAGACCGGCGAGTGAACGCGCCGGGTGGTAGACGGGCGGACCGAGGTAGACCGCGATCCACAGTTCCAGCGTGAACACGACCGCGGCGGCGGGCAGCGCGAGCAGCCAGGCGACGACGACCTCGCTCTGCTCGGCGCGGCCGAGCAGGTCGGCGAGGCCGATGACGAAGGTCCAGGGCGCGGTGACCACGGTGGCGCCGAGGAGGGCCCAGCCCAGGGTGGGCTGCCGGTCAAGGCGGCGCAGGTAGTGGAAGCGGGCGTCGGTCTCCTGGGCGAACAGCCGCTCCCACTCGCGGGCCCGCGACTCGGCCTGGTGCCGTTCGGCCTCCTGGTGGGCGAGTCCGGCGAGCAGGGAGGCGGCGAGGAGCCGCAGGGGGTTGTCCTCGTCGGCGCGCAGCGCGCGGTACCACTGGGGCGGGTCGCCGCGGCTCGGGTCCCAGGCGGTGCGGTGCAGCAACCGGAGGGTGGTGCGGTCCGGTTCGCGGGCGAGGCGCAGCAGCCGGGCGTCCAGGTCGGGTCCGTGGCGGAGCAGCCGGGCCGCGGACCGCCGGTCGGCCGGGCCGCCGCGTACGAACAGGTCCGGGGTGGCCTGCCGCCAGCCGTCCCGGTGGTCCTGCCAGCGGCGCTGTACGTCGTCGAGGCCTTCGCCGCCGGGCCGGGTGCTCAGCAGCGGGAGCAGCGCGTGGCGGACCAGGGCCGCCACGATTCCCCGGCCGCGGTCGTCGCCGCGTACCGCCTCCTGTTCCAGTTGCTCGATGCCCAGGGTGTCCAGGGGCACCCCGTGCCAGGAGGCGGGCAGGCGGGGGCCCATCCAGTTGAGCAGCCGCAGCATGTCCGGTGGGGTCAGCGGCTGGGCGAGCAGTTCGCGCAGTTCTCCCAGGGTCCTGGCGTCCTCCGGGGAGCGGCCGGGCGCGTCGGTGAACTGTCCGAGCCAGGCCGCGAGCCGTTCGCGCCCGCCGCGGCGGGCCAGCAGGTCGTCGGCGGCCCGCCATTGGACGTCGAACTGGCGGGCCAGTTCCTCGGTGCTGGTGATGGCGCGGCCCAGGAAGGCGAAGGGCTCGGCCACGGAGCGCGGCGGCAGGTTCTCGGGTGCCGCGCCGGTGGTGCGCGGGGCGACCAGCGGGGAGTCGCCGGCGAGCCAGCGGCCCACCTGCTCGGCTCCCCAGCGGTGTTCGGGGGCCCGGGTCAGCAGTCCGTGGCAGAGCATGAGCAGGCGGGGGTCGGTCACGAGCGGGAGCTCGGGGTCGTGGGTGGCGATCTCCGCGAGGACCTCCTCGTCGCCGCGGTAGTCGATGGGGTGCCGCCCGCCGGCGAGTTCGGCCACGACCATGCCGACGGACCACCAGTCGGCGGCGGGGGTGACGCTCTGCCGGTGGATGCTCGCCTCGGGGGCGAGGTAGAGGGGTTTTCCCTGCCAGCCACGGCGGCGCGGGGTGTCCTCGTCCCGGCCGGTGTGCACGGCCGCGCCGCAGTCGACGAGGACCAGGTCGAGGCGGTCGGCGTTCTGGGTGCTCACGACGATGTTGTCGGGGGTGACGTCCCGGTGGACGAGCTCCTGGTCGTGGAGGGCGGTGAGTGCCCGGTGCAGATGGGCGACCACCGTGCGGACGAGGGGTGCGGGCAGGGCGCCGGGGTGGCGTGCGTGGTACTGGTCCAGCGTGGTCTCGCCGTACGAGGGCATCAGTTCGTACGGATGGCCGTCGGCGGTCCCGTGCTCCAGGATGTGCACGACGTGGTCGCCGAGGTCCCCGGTGAGCACCCGGCTCGCCTCCGGGTCGGGTGCGAAGGCGCGGTGGTACCACTTGAGGACCAGCGGTACCGCGGCGTCCCGGTGGCGGGCCTCGCGGTCCTTCACCCGCAGGACGACCGCCTGGGCGGGTCGGCGGACGTCTCCGAGGACCTCGGTGAGGTCGAGGCGTTCGCTGAGCGGGGCGGGGACGCGGTCGAGTCCGCGGCGGGTTTCCTCGGGTCCGCTGTCGGCATGACCGGCGAATCCCTCGGGGTCCCATTCCGTGGGCGGGAGTGTCGTCATGACGTCCGCCTCCTGTCGAACGGAAGGGCGAAGAAAGGGACGGCGTTTTCGGGAGCATTCACGACATCCGCCCCCGGGGGCGGGGACGCGGATATCCCTTTCGTGCGAAGGTCCGTACACAATTGGAAAAGATCATTCCGGCCGGTTTTCCCACCGCTCGGCCCCGGAATCCCACGGCCGGGATTATCGTGTCGGCCATGACCCAGCAGATTCCCCCGTCCGCGCCGGAGCAGCGGTCCACCGCGGATCCGGCCGAGGCCGAACTGCCGTCCCACGCCCGCCTGGCCGAGGAGCTGCACGCCCTGCGCCGACCCGGCCTCGCCGGCCTCAGGCGCATCCGGCCCGAGGCCCTGGGACAGGTCGCGCGGGCCGCCGGGTACGCGCTCGACGGCACCGACGAGGCCGCCGGCATCGAGGCGCTGCTGGAGGCCGCCGTACGACGGCTCGCCGCGGCCCCCGCTCCGCCCGGTGAGTCCGCCGCGCCGGGCGGGGCGGCGGACGACCGGCGGGCCGATCCGCTGGGCCGGGCCGCGGCGCACACCTTCGGTCTGTTCCCCGGCCGGCGCGGCACCCCGGCGCCGGAGCGCCGCAAGGCCGCCGCCGCCGTGTACGGAGTCACCCCCGAACGCTTCCGCAGGGGGCAGGAACAGGAGGTCATCGCCGAACTCGCGGGCGCCGCCCTCGCGCTGGCCCGTACGGCCACGGCCGCCCCGGTGCGCCGCGAGGCGCCCGACGCGCTGCCCGATCCGCCCCGTCGCGCGGGCGGACCGGCGCTGCCGCCGGCGACCCTGCGCCGTATCACCGTGCACTTCTCCTCCGTGGAGTTGCTGCGGGACATCGACATCATCGTGTCCTCGGAGAACACGCACATGGAGATGTCGAAGACCTTCCGCCCGACCGTCTCGGGCGCTCTGCGCAGGGCCGCCGCCATACGCAACACCGGCGGCGAGATCACGGACGACGTACTCGCCCGGGAACTCGCCGACTGGATGCGCTCCAACGGCCGCACCGGACTGCCCGTACGGCCCGGGACCGTCGTCCCCACCTCCTCCGGCGCCCTCGCCGAGCGCGGGGTGCGCCGTGTCTACCACGCGGCCGTCGCCCTGCCCGACGCCGACGGCGCCGGCTATCACGTCGCCCCCCAGACGCTGGCCGAGGCCGTCGCCGCCGTCTTCGCCCTGGCGAACGCGGAACGGGACGCGTACGACCCGCCCCTGACGTCCCTCTGCTTCCCGCTGCTCGGCTCCGGCCAGGGCGGCCTTCCTCCCGTCAAGGCCGCCCGCTGGCTGCGCTGGGCCGTTCAGGAGGAGTTGAGCCGGCACCCCGACTGGACGGTGCACTTCGTGACCCGCGACCCCGAGCTGGCCCGGCTCCTCACGGACGCCAGCTCCGCTCCCTGAGTCGCAGCCCACGATCCCCCAACCACCTCTCGTAGAAAGCCAGTTCATTCCGTGCCGGTACGCCCAGGAGATGGGCGGCCGGAGCCTCGCCGGGATTCCGCCCCGCCTCCACCACCACCTGGACCGTCGGGCCCGTCGCCCGCCGGTCCAGGTGGGGTGCGTAGCGGTCCCGGCCCAGCGCGGTGCGCGGCAGCAGCCGCTGGTTCGCCGAACCGCGCCAGACCAGCGTGGTGGGCTCGGCGACCCGGAACCGCCCCGCGACCACCGCGTCCGCGTGCCGCAGGGCCCGCAGCCGGTCCGGATCCCACTCGTCCTGCTCGTACCCGGTGTAGACGAGGAAGTCGGCACGCCGTCCGGGCCGTACCCCGCTCGCCCCCGCGCCCTCCGCCGCCTCCCGCAGTTCGGCCGCCCCCGCCAGGAACTCCTCCAGGGCCGGTGCCTGTTCGAGCGGTTCCCCACCACTGACCGTCAGTCCCCGCGCACCCTCGTCCAGCGCGTCCCGCCACAGGTCGAGCAGTGCGCCGACCGACGATTCCCGGCCACCCTCCGCCGCCCAGGTGTGCCGGGACATGCAGCCGGCACAGGCCAGCGGACAGCCCTGGAACCACACACCGAGACGGCGGCCCGGGCCGAGCGTCTCCAGCGGGAAATGCGTCCCGCTGATCCTGATGCGCATCATGCCCTCCCCCGATGGACCGGAATCGAGTATCAACTCAATTGACCTCACGCCGCAAACACTTACGGAGAATGTTCCGGTCGTTTTCCGGGCGTCGGCCGGACGGCTTCGAGAAGTGACTGCGGGAAGCCGGGAACCCCTCGAATTACGGGGTCCTTTCTGCTTTCCTTCGGCTACCGTCCTCATCTGGAACGAGGGCAGCGGAGAAGGGGGAATCCGTCATCATGATCGCCACGGACCAGATCAGGGGACCCGCGCGCCGGGCCCGGCTCGGGCGGGTGACCGCGCTCCGGGCCCGCAGGCGCGGCCGGCGCGACGCCCCCGGTCTGCGCCCGCTGCTGCTTCCGCCGCCGGAGGCCGGAGTGCTTCCGGACCTCCCGGACATCGTGACGCCGTTCGTGATGGAGACCCGGGCGGGCGCGCTGCGCGCGGTGGGGCAGCTGCGCTCCCGCCTGCTGCGGGACGAGCGGCGGGCGATCATCGGCATCCACGCGGAGTCGGTGCGCGTGGTGACCCAGTACGACGTGCGGGCCGTGCCCTCGCCGGCCGCGCTCGCTCGCTACGGTGCGACGGTCGGCGCCTGGCGGGCCGACGCCGAGGTGTGCCGCGCGCGGGCCTCCGCGCTCACCCACGAGGCCAACCAGCGGCTGGCCTGTTACTGGGACGCGGTCTGGCTGGCCGTCCAGTCCGCCCGGGCCGAGGAGTACCGGCAGGCGGTGGAGGCCCGGCGCGCGCGGCAGCGGAACGGGCTCTCGCCGGAGGCCTGGCCGCCCGGAAGCGGAACGCCGGAGGCGTGGGCCCCGCAGACGGACCCGACCGGGACACCGGGGACCCGGGCCGCGTCGGCCCCGACGCCGGGGACGTCCGCGGCACCCGGTCCGGAGCGGACTCCCCCGGCCTACCCGCCGTTCACCGTCCGGCCCGAGCACTGGCTGCCCGGGCGCGTCACGCTCGATGCCACCTGGGACGACGTCGACGCCTGGCTGCTCGTCGAAGGCGGCTCGGCGCGGACCTCACGCGACCGGGCCCGCACGCCCGCCGTCGCCCGGGCGCTGGAGATCCTCGACACCCAGGAGCGCCGGGGCCGGGCCGCCGCCGGCGCGGAGCGGTCTCCCGGGACCGCCGACCACCACGGGAGGGACATCCGATGAGGTACCGCCGCGCACATCCGCGACCCCTGCGCGTCCGGCGGCTCGCCGGGCCGCTCACCGCCCTGCCGCTGGCCGTCGCCCTGCTCGCCACGGCCGGCTGCGTCACCGGCGACAAGCCCGAGGCCCTCGACACCGTCTGTGCGGTCGTCGTGGACGGCTCGGGCTCCGGCTCCGCGAACAAGGGGTTCGACGCGAAGGCCAAACTCAACGCGACCATCGTGCCGTTCATGAAGGACCAGCACTGCGGCTCGCTGGCCTATGCGCCGATCACCGCCTCCTCCAAGGCCTCCCCGTGCCACGTCAGCGACGTGGACCTCGACCCGCCGTCCGAGAGCACCGACGACGTGGAGGCGATCCGCCAGAACGCCAGGGTCCTGGCCGTGGCGGGTGCCCACACGATGCTCACCTGCGCGCACAACACCAACGGCGGCTCCGACGTCCTCGGCGGCATCGCGCGCGCCGCCGAGGCGCTGCCCTCGGGCGAGGGGCGCAAGGCCCTGCTCGTGGTCAGCGACTTCGAGCAGTTCGACCCCGAGTTCTCGCTCACCGGCAAGTCCATCGCCACCCCCGAGGCCCGCAGGAAGTCCATCGACAAGCTGATCGACTCCCGCGGGGTACCGCCGCTCTCCGGCATGGACGTCTACCCGGTGGGCTACGGCATGAGCCGCCAGGCCAAGCCCAGCGCGTTCGAGCCGTTCGACGCCTTCTGGACGGAGCTCATGGTGAGGAGGGGCAAGGCCCGTGTCCACGACGCATACCGGCGCTGACCCCGGACGGACGCCCCGGCGCGCCCGGTTCCCGCTGCCTTTCCGGCGTGGCACCGGTGCCACGGCGGGAGGCACCCGCCGCACCGCGGACCCGGCAGGGGAACGCCGGGTACCGCTCGCCACCGAGAGCCGGCGCGAGGAGCGCGTGCGCCGCACCGCCCACCGCCGGGGGCGCAAGGTGGCCAAGGCCCGCGTCCTGGACCCCTGGGTCCTGGGCAGCGGGGACCGCGTGCCCTACTTCGCCGAACTGGCCTCCGTGCGCGACCTCCTGCACGCCCGGACGTCCGAGGAGGCCCTGCGGGACGAGGCCCTGGTGCGCGCCCGGGGCAACCGGGCCGCCCGGGAAGCCGCCGCAGCGGAGACGGACGTCCGGCGGCTGGAGGACCGGCTGGCCGAGAATCGTCGGTGGCTGGACACCAACCGACGCCAGCTGGACCGGCTCGCCGCCCGGTCCGTGCGCTGGGAGCGGTTCCGGGACGGTGTGCGGGAGCGGGTGGAGGAACGCTGGCTGCGTGCGCGGTTCGGCGATCTGTACCTCGACGAGGGGGCGGACGGGCACGGGCACGAGGGATCTCGGACGGACGGAAGGGCGGACGCCCTCACCGGCCAGCCCGGGGACGTCCACGGCACCGACGCCTCCGGCCGCCCTTCCCGGGACGGGGACGACGCCTGGGCCGACGGCGACGGGCCGGGCGCTCCCGGTGCGACGCCGTCCCGGCTGCCGGACGACGACGAGGACTACCAGAGCCTGGACCGGGATCCGGCGTCCGCCGGCCCGACCGGTCCCGCGCTCCGCCGGGAGCCGGACCGGCCCCCGGCGGCGGGGGCCCACGCCGCGCGTGCCCAGGCGGACGCCACCGAGTGGGAGGGGCTGCCCGGCCGTCCCGGCCTGCCCCGGTGGATGGTGTGGAGCCTGCTGCTGGTCATCGCGGCGGTGGAGGTGCCGATCTACTGGATCGCGTTCCAGCCCTTCCACGGGTCCGGCAACGCCGAGTCGGACACGCTGTCGGGCACCCTCGCGGTCTCGGCGGCGATCGTCATGGTCGTCGTGCCGCACCTCGCCGGCCGCGCCCTGCGCGGTGGGTCCGGCACCGGCTCGATGAAATGGGCCAATCTGCCCGCGCTCACGCTGATCGGCGTGTGGGGCTTCTCCACCTGGGCCCTGGGCCATCTGCGGTCCAAGCTGGTCTTCCGGCACCGCGCGCCGCAGGAGGTCCCCGCGGAGTACGGCGACGTGGCCGGACTGGGGGACGCGCAGCCGACGCTGATAGAGAGCCTGCACCTCGAAAAGACCACCGTGACGTGGATGTTCGTGGCCCTGTTGGTGCTGTCCGGCGGCATCGGTCTGCTGCTGGGGCTGCTGCGGGAACACCCGTACCTCGACTCCTACCGCTCCCATCTGGAGCGGGGCGCACGGCTGGAGCGGTCCCGGGAGGCCGCCGTCGCCGCGGCCCAGCGGGCACGGGCGGTGGAGTCCTCGGCCACCGAGGACAGCGAGCTGCGCGCGGAGGCGACCAGGGCCCGTCAGCGAGCGACGACGGAGTTGTACGAGGCCGCGGCGCACGCGTTCCTCATGGGGGTGGCCGAGCGCTCCGCGGACCCGGCGGTCACGGAGGCCGCCATGCGCCTGTCGAACACCTGGCCCCTGCTTCCCTTCCCTCACACGGCCCCAGGAGGGTGACCGCGACCCGCCCGGTTCGTTGATGCCCGTATGGGCCGGGCGGTTCTGAGGAAACGTCTCCGCACTCTCCCGGCCCCGGGAACACGGCGCCGACGGTACGGAGATCAGGTGGGACGGGCGAGAAGGCTCATGGCGGCGGTCGCGGGCGCGGTGCTCACGGTGAGCCCCCTCGGCATCGCGCCGCCCGCGCAGGCGGTGGTCGGCGGGAAGGAGGCCCGGCCCCACCAGTACCCCTTCATGGCGGGACTCGTGGACGTCGTCGAGCGACGGGTGATGTGCGGCGGGGCGCTGATCGGCAACCGGTACGTCCTCACCGCCGCCCACTGCCTGACCGGCTCGTACAGCAGTCCCACCCGGGTCGGGGTGCTGCTCGGCGACCACGACCTGACGACCGGCTCCGACAGCCCGCACGCGGTGCTCGCGGCACCCGCGCGGTTCGTCCCGCACCCGGAGTACGACCCGGACACCCAGCTGAACGACATCGCCCTCGTCGAGCTCGCCGAGCCGGTCGCCCTCAACCGCGACGTGCGTCCGGTCGGGCTGCCCGGCCCGTCCGTCCAGGCCGGCCCCGACGACACCCAGGTCGAGGTGCCGGGCTGGGGCACCACCTCGTTCGGCGGGCACACCTCCGACGTCCTGCGGACCGTGGCCCTCGCCACCATGAGCAACTCGGTCTGCGCGCGCCGGGGCATGGCACAGGTCGCCCCCACCCAGATCTGCACCTACGCCCCCGGGCGCGACACCTGCCAGTACGACTCCGGCGGGCCGCTGGTCCGCACGGTCCGGGGACGGCCGTACGTGGTCGGTCTGGTGTCCTACGGCAGGGAGTGCGCCACCGACACCCCCGCCGTGAACACCCGGGTGCGCTCCTATCTCAGCTGGATCGAGCGGACGACCGGGAGGCTCCCCCGCGTCTCATGAGGGCCGTGTGGAGCAGCAGCGAGGCGGCGAGACCGACGGCCCAGCCGTAGTCGGCGAGGGGCTTGAGGAAGGGGATGAGCCCGTCCTCGGGGAAGGGCCCGGTGCCCGGGGCGGAGTGGGAGCCGCCGACGGCGAGGACGCCGCCGACCGCGAAGGCGAGCACGGCCGCCGGGTTCCACCCGCCCCGGTACCAGTAGGGGCCGTCGGCCCGGTAGAGCCCTTCGAGGTCGAGGACGGTGCGGCGGACGAGCCAGTAGTCGGCGATGAGGATGCCGGCGACCGTGCCGAGGAGACCGCCGACGAGACCGAGCCAGGTGAAGATGTACAGCTCGGGGGTGGCGGTCAGCTTCCACGGCATGACGAGGACGCCGACGACCCCGGTGATCAGCGCGCCCCTGCGGAAGTTCACCAGCTTCGGGGCGAGGTTGGCGAGGTCGTACGCGGGCGAGACGACGTTCGCGGCGATGTTCACCGACAGGGTGGCGACAAGGACGGTCACCAGGGCGAAGAGCAGTCCGAAGACGTTGTCGGTCTTGGCGGCGAGCGCCACCGGGTCCCAGACGGGCGCCCCGTACACGGCCTGCGATCCCGAGGTGACGAGCACCGACAGCAGCGCGAACAGGGTCATGGTGGTGGGGAGGCCGAGGGTCTGTCCCCATACCTGGGCGCGCTGGCCGGCGCCGAAGCGGGTGAAGTCGGGGATGTTCAGGCTGAGCGTCGCCCAGAAGGCGATCATGCCCATGAGGGCGGGGAAGAACACCGGCCAGAAGTCGGCGCCCCAGCCGAGCTTCGACGGCTGGTCGAGGAGCGGTCCGAGACCTCCCGCCTCGGCCGCGACCCAGCCGAGGAGGACGAGCGCGCCGACGATGACGAAGGGCGCGGCCCAGTTCTCGAAGCGGCGCAGGGCCTCCATCCCCCGGTAGATGACGGCGAGTTCGAGGGCCCAGAAGAGAAGGAAGCAGAGCCAGAGCGTCCACGGCTGGCCGCCGATCCTCGACGCGTCGGCCCAGCCGCCGCCGAAGACCTTGTCGAGCAGGACGAAGACGCCCTGGCCGCCGATCCAGGTCTGGATGCCGAACCAGGCGCACGCGACCCCGGCCCGGACGAGGGCGGGCAGGTTCGCGCCGCGCAGCCCGAAGGAGGCGCGGGCGAGGACGGGGAAGGGGATGCCGTACTTGGGTCCGGCGTGCCCGGTGAGCAGCATCGGCAGCAGGACGACGACGTTGGCGAGGCCGATGGTGAGGACGGCCTGTTTCCAGTCCATGCCGAGGGCGATCAGACCGGAGGCGAGCAGCCACGAGGGGATGTTGTGGGCCATGCCGACCCAGAGGGCGGCGAAGTTGTAGGTGGTCCAGCGCCGTTGGGCGACGGGGACGGGGAGCAGGTCCTCGTTGACGAAGCGGGGGTCGGTGGGGGCGGTGCCGGGGGCGAGTTCGACC
Organism: Streptomyces sp. NPDC017246; assembly: GCF_044331325.1. Taxonomy (NCBI): domain Bacteria; kingdom Bacillati; phylum Actinomycetota; class Actinomycetes; order Kitasatosporales; family Streptomycetaceae; genus Streptomyces; species Streptomyces sp. NPDC017246. Next base: position 826,508 of record NZ_JBIRMW010000001.1, read on the forward strand.
CGGCCGTCGGCGGCGGGTCCGGAAGGTCTTCCCGAGGGGATGGTCGCGGTCATACGGAGGAACCCTTCGTTCGACGGGGAGGACGGAACGAGGTGTCGCCCGGGGAGGGGCGAGGGGTGCCATGCCGGATCGGCTCCATCGTGGTCTGTCAAGGACCACTTGTGGCCAAGGAGTTGGGGTTCGATTCTGCCACTCGGCGCGCGACGCGGGTAGGCCCGCGCGGCACGTCGCCGTCCGTGGAACGGCTACGACCGGCCCCGTACGTGGAGATGGCCGTCCAGCGGGAACGCGGGAGGCGATGCCGGCAGGATCCCGTCGAACGCGTAGCCGCACTTCTCCGCCACGCGGCAGGAGGCCGTGTTGTCGGCCTGGTGGAGGAGTTCGAGGCGTTCCAGTCCGTCGCCCCCGAAGGTGTCGAACGCCCAGGCGGTGAGGGTTTCCAGGGCCCGGGGCGCGACACCGCGCCCACGGGCCCGGGCCGCCGTCCAGTAGCCGACCTCGGCGGCCGGCTTGCCGGGCGCGACCTCCTTGAGCACCACGCTGCCCGCGAGCCGACGCGGCTCCGTGCCGAAGGGCTCCTCGAGGACGACGAAGCAGAACCGCGTACCCGCCACCCGGCCCTCCTCCTGGGCCTCCACCCACGCCAGCCCGTCGGCCTCGCTCTCCATCGGCACACCCACCCGGTGGCGCAGCTCGGGATCCCGGTACGTCTCGACCAGCTCCGCGACGTCGTCGACGCACCAGGGCCGTAGAAGAAGGGCGGAAGCGGTCGACGTGGCAGGGGCCTTGAGCAGGACGGTGGCGTTCATCGGCCGATCGTATCCATCGCCGACGCGGCGGCCGGTCCACCGGCACCCGGTCCGCCCGTACCGCTCCGCCGGTCCACCGGCACCCGGACCGCGTTCAGCCGCTGAACACCGGAATGATCCCGGAGCCGTACGCGTCGATGGTCGACTCCCTCGCGTCGTGCATCGCGTACACCGCGAACTGGTCCACGCCAAGCTCGCGCAGGGCCCGCAGCTTCTCGATATGGGCCTCGGCCGGGCCGAGGAGGCAGAAGCGGTCCACGATCTCGTCGGGGACGAACGCGGTGTCGGGGTTGTCGGCGCGGCCGTGGTGACTGTAGTCGTAGCCCTGCCGGTCCTTGATGTACGCGGTCAGGGCCTCGGGGACCATGTCGGAGTGCTCGCCGTAGCGGGAGACGAGGTCGGCGACGTGGTTGCCGACCATGCCGCCGAACCAGCGGCACTGGTCGCGGGCGTGCGCCAGGTCGTCGCCGACGTACGCGGGGGCGGCGACGCAGATCTTGACCGCGGCCGGGTCGCGGCCGGCCTCCTCGGCGGCGGCGCGGACCGCCTTCACCATCCACTCCGTCAGATACGGGTCGGCGAGCTGGAGGATGAAGCCGTCGGCCTTCTGTCCCGCGAGGGCGAGGGCCTTGGGGCCGTACGCGGCCATCCACACCGGCAGCTTGCCGTTCTTGATCCAGGGGATGCGGACCGGGCTGCCGTCGACCTCCGCCTCGCGGCCCTCCGCCAGGTCACGGATGACGTCGATGGCCTCGCCGAGCCGGGCCAGGGTGTTCGGCCTGCGCCCGGCGACGCGCATCGCGGAGTCACCGCGGCCGATGCCGCAGACGGTCCGGTTGCCGAACATGTCGTTCAGGGTCGCGAAGGTGGAGGCGGTGACCTCCCAGGTCCTGGTCCCGGGGTTGGTGACCATGGGGCCGACGTGCAGCTTCGTCGTGTGCTCCAGGATCTGGCTGTAGATGACGAAGGGTTCCTGCCACAGCACGGCGGAGTCGAAGGTCCAGCCGTAGCGGAAGCCGTTGCGCTCCGCCCGGCGCATCAGCCCGACGACCTGCGAGGCGGGCGGATCGGTCTGCAGGACAAGTCCGAAGTCCACGCGGGACCTCCTGGTTCGTTCGGTGCGGCTCGGTTCGGTGCGGCTCGGTCAGTTCAGGTACTGGCTGGTGGACCTGGGGGTGAAGGTGCCGTGCCCGGCGTGACCGACGTACTTGCGCTGGTCGATGACGAGTTCGCCGCGCGAGAGGACCGTCTCGACCTGGCCGGTGACCCGCTTCCCCTCGTACGCGGAGTAGTCGACGTTCATGTGGTGGGTGTCCGCCGACAGGGTCTGGACGGCGTGCGGGTCGTAGATCACGATGTCGGCGTCGGCGCCGGGGGCGATCGTGCCCTTCTGCGGGTAGAGCCCGAACATCCGGGCCGGGGACGCGCAGGCGATCTCGATCCAGCGGCGGCGCGAGATGTGCCCGTCGACGACGGCCTGGTGGAGGAGGTCCATGCGGTTCTCCACCCCGGGAAGTCCGTTGGGGATCTTGGAGAAGTCGCCGACCCCGAGGTCCTTCTGGCCGGTGAAGCAGAACGGGCAGTGGTCGGTGGAGACCACCTGGAGGTCGTTGGTGCGCAGTCCGCGCCAGAGCGCCGCCTGCTGCTCCTTCGGCCGGAGCGGGGTGCTGCACACGTACTTCGCGCCCTCGAAGCCCGCCTCCGCGAGGTTGTCGGTGGAGAGGAAGAGGTACTGGGGGCAGGTCTCGCCGAAGACGGGCAGTCCCTTGTCGCGGGCGGTGGCGATCTCGGCGACGGCCTCCTCCGCCGAGACGTGCACGACGTACAGCGGAGCCCCCGCGACCCGGGCGAGCTGGATCGCCCGGTGGGTGGCCTCGGCCTCCAGGAGGGCCTTGCGCACCTCCCCGTGGTAGCGGGGATCGGTCTCGCCGCGGGCCAGGGCCTGCTCGACGAGGACGTCGATGGCGATGCCGTTCTCGGCGTGCATCATGATCAGCCCGCCGTTGTCGGCGGAGCGCTGCATGGCGCGCAGGATCTTGCCGTCGTCGCTGTAGAAGACGCCGGGGTAGGCCATGAAGAGCTTGAAGGAGGTGATGCCCTCCTGGACGAGCCGGTCCATCTCCTTGAGCGTGTGCGCGTTGACGTCGGAGAGGATCATGTGGAAGGCGTAGTCGATCGCGCAGTTGCCGTCGGCCTTGGCGTACCAGGCGTCGAGCCCTTCGCGCAGGCTCCGGCCGACGGTCTGGACGGCGAAGTCGACGATGGTGGTGGTGCCGCCCCAGGCGGCGGCGCGGGTGCCGGTCTCGAAGGTGTCGGAGGCGGCGGTGCCGCCGAAGGGCAGCTCCATGTGGGTGTGGGCGTCGACGCCGCCGGGCAGCACGTAGCGGTCGGTGGCGTCGACGGTCCGGTCGGCGGTCCAGGCGGCCGCCGCATCGGAGCCGTGGGCCGCGAGGGCGACCACGCGGCCGTCCTCGATCAGCACGTCGGCGTGGAGTTCGTCGGCGGCGGTGACGACGAGGCCGCCCCGGATGACGGTACGGGTGCTCACGGGGACTCTCCCTGCTCGATACGGCGGGACGATGTGACTACAGCGCGCGCAGGGCCGCTTCGAGCATCGCCGCGCCCTCCTCGGCCTCGGCGACGGTGAGCGAGAGCGGCGGGGCGATGCGCAGCGTGCTCGTGTTGTGGCCGCCGCCCTTGCCGATCAGCAGGCCGTGTTCCCTGGCGGCCTCCAGGACGGCGCCGGCCGCGTCCGGATCCGCCCGGTCGGTGCCCGGATCGGTGAGTTCGATCCCGATCATCAGACCGCGGCCGCGGACCTCCCGTACCGCCGCCACTCCGGCGCAGGCGGCCCTGATCCGTTCGATGAGCAGGCCGCCGACGCGGCGGGCGTTGCCCTGGAGGTCGTGCTCCAGGAGGTACGAGAGGTTGGCGAGGCCCGCGGCCATCGTGACCGGCGAACCGCCGAAGGTGGAGATGGAGTTGGCGTCCAGGCAGTTCATGATGTCGGCGCGGGCGACGACGCCGCCGACGGACATGCCGTTGCCGATGCCCTTGGCGAAGGTGAGGATGTCGGGCGGTCCGGCCTGGCCGTGCGCCTGCCAGCCCCAGAAGTTGTCGCCGGTACGGCCCCAGCCGGTCTGCACCTCGTCGGAGATCCACAGGATGCCGTGCCGGTCGAGGACGCGGCGGAAGGCGGCGTACAGGCCGTCGGGCGGGGAGGTGAAGCCGCCGACGCCCTGCACGGGTTCGGCGATGAGCGCGGCGACGTTCCGGGTGTGGCCGAGGAGGTCTTCGAGGTCGGCGACGCAGGCCTCGGTGAACCGCTCGTCGGTGAACTCGGCGTAGGGGCCCCGGGTGCGGACGCCACCGTGCACGTACAGGGTCTGCAGCGGGGAGAGGCCGGTGGGCGACCAGGCGCGGTTGCCGGTGATGCCGACGGTGGAGAAGGAACGGCCGTGGTAGCTGTTCCGCATGGCCAGGATCTGGTTCGACCGGCGGTACGCGGTCGCGAGGAGGAGCGCCGTGTCGTTGGCCTCGGTGCCGGAGGTGGTGAAGAAGACGCGGGCGTCGGGGATGCCGGAGAGACCGGCGATCCGCTCGGCGAGCTCCACCATCGGACGGTTGAGGTAGAGGGTGGAGGAGTGGATGATCCGGCCGGCCTGGTCGGCCACGGCCTTGGTGACCTCGGGCAGGGCGTGGGCGGTCATGGTGGTGAGGATGCCGCCGAAGAAGTCGAGGTACCTGCGCCCCTCGGCGTCCCAGACGTGACGGCCCTCGCCGTGGGTGATCTCGATGGGGTCCCGGTAGTAGAGGGCGACCCAGTCGGGGATGACGGCGCGGTGGCGGTCGTAGAGGTCGTTCACGGCTGCACCAGCCCGTCGTACGCGTCGGGGCGCCGGTCCCGGTAGAAGGCCCACTGCTGGCGGACCTCCTCGATGAGGCCGAAGTCGAGGTCGCGGATCAGGAGTTCCTCCGTCTTGTCGGAGGCGACGTCGCCGACGAACCGGCCGCGGGGGTCGACGAAGTAGCTCGTGCCGTAGAAGTCGTTGTCGCCGTACTCCTCGACGCCGACGCGGTTGATGGCGGCGACGAAGTACTCGTTGGCGACGGCCGCGGCGGGCTGTTCCAGCTGCCAGAGATAGGAGGAGAGGCCGCGGTGGGTGGCCGAGGGGTTGTAGACCAACTGGGCTCCGTTGAGGCCGAGTTGGCGCCAGCCCTCGGGGAAGTGCCGGTCGTAGCAGATGTAGACCCCGACCCGTCCGACGGCGGTGTCGAAGACCGGCCAGCCGGCGTTGCCCGGGCGGAAGTAGTACTTCTCCCAGAATCCCTTGACCTGCGGGATGTGATGCTTGCGGTACTTGCCGAGGTAGCTGCCGTCGGCGTCGATCACGGCGGCGGTGTTGTAGTAGAAGCCCTCGCTCTCGACCTCGAAGACGGGGACCACGATCACCATGCCGGTCTCCCGGGCCAGCTCCCGCATCCGGCTGACGGTGGGGCCGTCGGGGACGGGTTCGGCCCAGCGGTAGTGCTCGGGTTCCTGGACCTGGCAGAAGTAGGGGGCGTTGAACACCTCCTGGAAGCCGATCACCTTGGCACCCTGCCGGGCCGCCTCCCGGGCGTACTCCTCGTGTTTGGCGATCATGGATTCGGTGTCGCCGGTCCAGGTCGCCTGGACGAGCGCGGCGCGTACGACGTCGGTCATGAGCTGCTCCTTCGGCACGGCGTCAGAGAGCCTCTACGCACGTAGACGCGATGCGTAGGAGGAGAACGTAAGCCCCGTCACACCTCGGAGCAAGACCGCCGCCGTGATGCGGCGGGGTCGATCATGTTTCATACCCGAGTGGTCCACGTCGGACACGTACCGACACGTACGGGCATGCCTGACACGTACGGGATGGCACCCTCCGACGGGTGGGTGTCCCGCCCCTCCCCGGAGCCCGGCCGCGCCGGTCAGGAACCCGCGAGACCGGCCACGCGGAAGGCGTGCAGCAGGTCGCGCTCGCGGGCCGCCGAGACCGAACGGGCGGCTTCGAGAAGGCGAGGAGCGAGCCCGCGCGGGTCCTCGGCCGCGAGGCGGGCCGCGTCCTCGGGGGCGCGGACCCGGACGAACGCGGTGAGCAGCGACCGGGCCTCGCGGTGATGGCCTTCGGCGCGCAGGGCGGCACACGCTCCGGCGAGCTCCCCGACGGGGCGCGACACACCCTGGCGGAGGAGCTGCTCGCAGTCGGCGGCCCGGCCCGCGTCGGCGAGCACACCGGCGACGGCGGCCAGCCGCCCCGGCGCCAGCGAGGCCGCCTCCCAGAGCAGGATCGACCAGTCGGCGCCGAGGCCGGCCCGGTGCAGCTCCCCGGCGAGGGCGGGCAGCCGGGCGGGCGGGCCGTTGAGCGCCTCGCAGAGCAGGGCATGGGCCTCGCCGGTACGCCCCTGGGCACGGAGACGCTGCAGCGCGTAGACGGCGTTGGCGGCGGCGCGGGCGGTCTCGGCGGACTCGGCCTCGGGGAGGGCGGGGGTGACCGATCCCCTGTCGGAGGGGGCGGCACCACCGAACCGGGCCCCGCGGGGCGCCGCCGCTCCCCCGGTCGGAGAGAGGGGCACGGGCGCGGCCACGGGCCCCTGCTCCCCGTCGCCGCCGTCCAGCCACGCGTACCGCGCGCCACGGGGCCGGCGCTTGACCTCGGCGGGACGGGAAGCGGGCTCGGCCGGGGGGCCGTGCGGCGGGTCGGACGGGGAGCCGTGCGGCAGGTCGGACGGGGAGCCGTGCGGCAGGCGGGACCGGGGCGCCGCCAGCCCCGCGAGCCGCGCCGTCAGGTCCACCACCCTCGCGACCGCCCGGGCGTGGTCGTCCCGGGTCCAGGCCAGGTCGTGTTCCAGGCGGGCGGTCTCCGCGGGGTCCGGGGCCGGTGCGGCGCGGAGCCGGTCGAGCAGTTCGTGGGCGCGGGACTCGGCGGAGCGGCGTTCGTGCTCCATCCGGTCCCTGCGTTCGACGAGCGACGCCGCTCCACCGGGGCGGCGGTCGTGGGCGCCGGCGGCTGCCGCGTACAGCGTCCTGCCCCGGAGGGCGAGCGGCCCGCCGGCCGTCTCCCCCGCGTCCTGGAGCAGGGACTCGACGATGTCCCAGGGGAGGATCTCCGTCCCGTCGAAGCAGGCGCGCAGCCCCTCCGGGTCGCGCTCGGCGAAGACTCCGTACCAACCGCCGCCCGGTGGGACCAGGCCCGCGAGCTCCACCAGCCACCGCGTGAACGTGGAGACTTCCAACGGAAGTTGATACACCGTCATGCGCTACGCACCTGCCCCGCGGTCGACTGGAACCTTCCGGTCCGCGGGGGTATTCGACCGCAGTCGTGTTACGGGACGACTACGGACCGTTTTCCTGCGCGTGCCTCACCGGCCAATTCATCCGAGTCGCACGACGATCCCGGTGTGCGGGCGCTTCCCGAGCCGGACGATCATGGCCGGCACGTCGGTCAGCCAGTACTGCCAGGTGTACTTGCGCGAGAGCAGCTTCCGGATCCGGCGCAGCCCCTCCCCCTCCACCAGCCGGCCCTCGCCGGTGAAGCGCTCAGTGCCCTCGGCGATGTTCCCGCGCAGGTCGCAGACGGCGACCTCGACCCTCGGGTCGTTCCGCAGACGCTTGACCTTCCAGGAGTCGCTACGGGTCCAGACGTACAGCTCGGCGCCGTCGACCGCGTACCAGACGGGCGTGGCGACCCCCGTGCCGTTCTTCCGGTAGGTGGTCAGGCTGACGTAGCGGCCGCGCCGCAGCTCTTCGGGCATCATGGCCGGGAGCCTATGCCGGGGTCGGATCGGAAGCGTGCGAGCGGGTCGATCAGCGAGCGGCCCAGGGAGGTCAGGGCGTATTCGACGCGCGGCGGGTTCTCGTCGTACGCGGTGCGGGTGAGGAAGCCGTCCCGCTCCATGGCGCGCAGGGTCTCGGTGAGCACCTTGAGGGTGATCCAGTGCAGCGGCACACGCAGCTCGGAGAAGCGGCGCGGCAGGCCGTCCTCCAGGCAGCGGAGCACCACGGCGGTCCACTTGCCGCCGACCCTGATGGGCTGGGCGCGGCCGGAGTCACCGACCCGGCCTCGGTGGCCGCCCTGGCGGCCGGCCATGACGCGGCCGTGAACGCGTCGGCCCGTCTCGACGTCTCCTCGGAGGAGTACTTCACGGCGGCGGCGGGGGCACTGATCGCGGGCCTCGAAGAGGCGGGTGTGCGAAGGCTGTTGACCCTGGGGATCGCCACCACCCTGGAGGCGGAGCCGGGGGTGCGGGTCATGGACGCGCCCGGGTTCCCTGAGCAGTGGCGCCTGTTCTCGCAGGGGCACGTGGCCGAGTTCGCGCTGCTGACCGCCGAGGCGGGGCCGGAGCTCGACTGGCTGATGGTCGTGCCGCCGCAGGACCTGAACGCGGAGGCCGAGGTGACCGGTGGCTACCGGACGGCCGTGGGCACGGTGATCGACGGTCCCGGCCGGATCGCGCACGCGGACCTGGCCCGGGCGCTCCTCGACGAGATCGAGCACCCGCGCCACAGTCGCGTCCAGCTGGCGGTGTCGGTCTAGAGGATCGTCCTGCCGACCGGGCCGGGGCCGCGCGCTACTGGCCCACGCGGCCGTCGACACACTCCCGCAGCAGGTCGGCGTGTCCGCAGTGGCGGGCGTACTCGTCGATCCGGTGCACCATCAGCTCACGGATCGCGATCTTGTCCTTCCCGACGCGCGCGCCGAGGTCCGGGTGCTCGGCCAGCTCGGCGTCGAGCGCCGCCTGCTCGCGCTCCAGATCGGCGAACGCGGCCTCGACCACGGCCTGTTCGGCGACGGCCCCGTGGAAGTCCGCGTCCTTCCCGCCGTACAGCTTCGGCAGCGGTTCGGCGTCGGTGATCCAGTTGCGCCAGTCCCGCTCCACCTCGGCGAGGTGCCGCACGAGGCCGAGCAGCGACATGGTCGACGGCGGGACGGACCGGCGGGCCAGCTGCTCCGCGTCCAGCCCCTCGCACTTCATCCGCAGGGTCAGGCGGTAGTCCCTCAGGGAGTCCCGCAGCGTCGCGGCCTCGCCCTCCGGACTGGAACCCCCGTTGTTGTTGCGGGGGTCCTCGTCCGGGTCCGCCCACATGTCCGGGTAGACGGTCGCGGTGGTCCATCGTGCGGGTTCGTCGCTCATGCTGGGCATGATCGTGCGTGGCGGCCCGGTGTGCCACCGATTTCCCGCTCCGGAGTCCGCCCCCGGGCCGTCAGACGGGCACCGGCGCGCACCGGACGACCAGCTCGTCCATGGAGAGGCCGAGGACCCCCGCGAGGGCCGCGACGGTGAAGAACGCCGGGGTCGGGGCCCGGCCGGTCTCGATCTTGCGGAGGGTTTCGGCGGACAGGCCGGCGGCGGCGGCGATCTCGACCATGGACCGGTCGCCGCGCGCCGCGCGCAGGAACAGGCCGAGGCGCTCGCCGCGCTCGCGCTCTTCGGGGGTCAGGGGTGTGCGCACCATGCGGCCATTCTAATACCGGTATAGTAATTGGAATGGTGGAGATCAAGACGAACGAGAACCTGGCCGCTATGCGTGAGACGGGGCGGGTGGTGGCCCGCGCCCTCCAGGCCGTACGGGAGAAGGCCGCGCCCGGCGTCCCGCTGACCGAGCTCGACCGGGCCGCGCGGGAGGTCCTGGCCGCGGCGGGCGCCGGCTCGCCCTTCCTGGACTACCACCCGGAGTGGGCACCCGTGCCCTTCCCGGCGGTCGTCTGCGTCTCCGTGAACGACGCCATCGTCCACGGCATCCCGGACGGGACCCTGCTGGCACCGGGGGACCTCGTCTCCGCGGACTGCGGGGCGCTGCTCGGAGGCTGGGCGGGCGACGCGGCCGTCAGCTTCACGGTCGGACCGGCCGGGCCGGAGGACGCCCGGCTGATCGCCGCGGCGGAGGAGGCCCTGGAGGCGGGCATCGCGGCCGCCGTCGTCGGCAACCGGATCGGTGACATCGCGCACGCCGTCGGGCGGGTCTGCCGCGCCGCCGGATACGGCGTCCCGGACGGCTTCGGCGGTCACGGCATCGGCCGCACGATGCACGAGGACCCGGGCGTCCCCAACGAGGGACGCCCGGGCCGGGGCATGAAGCTGCGGCACGGGATGGTGCTCGCGATCGAGCCGATGCTCATCGGGGGCGGTACGGACGACCACTACACCGCGCGCGACGGCTGGACGATCCGGACCCTCGACGGCTCGCGCGCGTCGCACGCGGAGCACACGGTGGCGATCACCGACGAGGGCCCGCGCGTGCTGACGGCGCTGTAGGGGTGCCGAGGGCCGGCTACCTCCCCGCCGGCCGGACCACCATCGCCGACCCGCCGCCCCTGCGGACCGTCTCCGCGGCCGCCACCCAGCGGCCGTCCGGCAGCCGCTGGACGCCTGTCGCCGCGCCGATCTCGGGGTTCTGCCGGAATCCGTGCCCGATCGCCTCGAGCTCCGCCCTGACGGGGCTGTTCCACAGACCGGGTTCGAGTTCGGTGGTCGTCTGGTTGCGCTGGCTGGCCCGCGGCGCGGCGATCGCGTCGACGAGCGGCAGCCCCCGGTCGACGACCCCCGTGAGGGTCTGCAGGACCGTCGTGATGATGGTCGCCCCACCCGGGGAGCCGAGCGCGAGGACCGGCCGGTCATGGCCGTCGAGGACGATCGTCGGGGAGATCGAGGACCGCGGCCGCTTGCCGGGACCGGGCAGGTTCGGGTCGTGCACGGCCGGGTTCGCCGGGGCGAAGGAGAAGTCGGTCAGTTCGTTGTTGAGCAGGAAGCCCCGGCCGGGCACGGTGATCCCGCTGCCGCCGGTGGATTCGATGGTGAGCGTGTAGGCGACGACGTTGCCCCACTTGTCGGACACCGTGAGGTGGGTCGTGTTCTCGCCCTCGAAGGTGGTGGGGGCCGCCGTGCCGCCGCTCGCGCACGGCACCGGGCTGCTCGGGTCGCCGGGCGGGAGGGGACTGGTGAGGACGGCGCCGTCGCGGATCAGGCAGCCGCGCGAGTCGGCGTACCGCTGGGAGAGCAGACCGCGCGTCGGCACGGACTCGAAGGCCGGGTCGCCGACCCAGCGGCCGCGGTCGGCGAAGGCGATCCGGCTGGCCTCGATGAAACGGTGGAGGTAGCGGGTCCGGGAGGCGCCGGCCAGGTCGGTGCCCTCCAGGATGTTGAGCGCCTCACCGACGCTCGTACCGCCGGAGGAGGAGGGGGCCATGCCGTAGACGTCGAGTCCCCGGTACGAGACCTTCGTGGGCCGGCGGAACTCGGTGCGGTACGCGGCGAGGTCCCGTTCCGTGAGGTCGCCGGCCCGGACCTTACGGGTGGCGCCCTCGCGGACCGGGGGCGTGCGGACGGTGTTCACGATGTCCCGGGCGAGCGGCCCCCGGTAGAGCGCGCCGACGCCCTGACGGCCGAGCGTCTTGTACGTACGGGCCAGGTCGGGGTTCTTGAAGACCGCGCCGACCACCGGCAACTGCCCGTCGGGCAGAAAGAGTTGGGAGGTGGCGGGGAAGTCGCGGAACCGTGCCTCGTTGGCCGCGGTCTGGGCCCGGAAGGTGGGGTCGACGGTGAAGCCCTCGCGGGCCAGCCGCTCGGCGGGTTCGAGCAGGGTGCCGAGGCGCTTGCTCCCCCAGGCGTCGAGCGCGGTCTCCCAGGTCGCCGGGGTGCCGGGGGTGCCGACGCCGAGGCCGCTGGTCATGCCCTCCTCGAAGGGGATGGGAGCGCCGTTCTCCACGAACAGGTTCGCGTCGGCGGAGCGGGGCGCGGTCTCGCGCCCGTCGACGGTGTGCACGGTGCGGCTCTTCGCGTCGTAGTACACGAAGTAGCCACCGCCCCCGATGCCCGCCGAGTAGGGCTCGGTGACCCCGAGGGCGGCCGCGACGGCGACGGCGGCGTCCACCGCGTTGCCGCCCTTGCGGAGGACCTCGACTCCGGCGGCCGAGGCGTCGGCGTCGACACTGGCGACGGCGCCGCCGTACCCGACGGCGACGGGTTCCTTGACCTGAGGTGGCGGGGCGGTCGCCGGGGCCGGGGGCGGAGCGGCGGCACCCATCGAGAGCACCGTCGCCGCGACGGCGAGTACGGAGACCTTCCCAGCGGTGGAGCGACGCATTCCCTACCTCCAGTCAATGACCGTCCGCGCAGCGTAACTTCCCCCGGCCCCTCCCGTCAGGACCGCCTCGAACAGGAGGCCGTTTCCCCGCTACCATGCGCGCCCATGAACGAAGACCTGCGCAACATCGCGCTCGGGGTGCTCGCGACGGGGCTCAGCGCGTCCCTCGGCTGGCTGGGCCGCACGTACCTCTGGCGGCGGAAGCTCCGCCGCAAGCAGGACTTCTTCGGCCTGCCGGGGAACTCGGAGTGCCTGCTCGTGGTGAACAGGGAGTCGGGCGGCGACCGCTCGGTCCACCGGTTCGACGTGTTCGCGCTGCTCGAACTGTCCGCGCTGATCAAGGACTGCGGGGCCCAGGCACGGATCCTCTCGCACGATCAGAGCCACCAGGGGTTCGGCGACCGGACGGAGTTCTGCGTCGGCGGCCCCTATTCGAACCGGCGGATGGCGGCCCATCTGGCGACCCTGCTCCCGGGCGTCGAGGTGAACGTCGAGGTCGAGCCGAGCCCGGACCGGGGGTCGTTCCTGGTCGGCGGGGAGCGCTACCCCTCGGAGGAGGGGGTCTCCGAGTATGTGATCCTCGCCCGGCTGACCGCCGGTGAGGCCGGCCGGCCGGTGTTCCTCTTCTGCGGGCAGCGCGCCATCACCAATCAGGCGGCGACCCGCTATCTCGCCCGCCATCACGAGGAGTTGGCGCGCCGCCACAGGTCCGGTTCCTTCGTGCTGCTCCTGAAGGTGGTCAACTCGCAGGCGTACGGCCCCGATGTGGTGGAGCTGGTGGCCGATGTCACGCGTGCGGCGCGGACGGCGCCCGCAGTCGAACCGGCAGCGACTTGACGCCGTTGATGAAGTTGGAGACGAGGCGCCGCGGCGGTCCCGCGAGTTCCAGGCCGCCGCAGGCGTCGCGTACCTCTTCGTGGAGCACCCGGAGCTGAAGCCGGGCGAAGTGGGCGCCGAGGCAGACGTGCGGGCCGTCGCCGAAGGAGACGTGCGGGTTCGGGGTCCGGCCGAGGTCCAGGCGGTGCGGGTCGGGGAAGACCCGCTCGTCGTGGTTGGCGGAGGCGTGGAAGACGACGACCTTGTCGCCGCGCCGGATCTCCTGCCCGGCGAGCTCGGTGTCACGGGCAGCCGTGCGCCGGAACGAGAGCACGGGCGGGTGCACGCGCAGCAGTTCGTCGACCGTCGTGTCCGCCGCCACCTCCCCCTTCCACCATCTCCGCTGCTCGTCGGGGTGATCGGCGAGGGCGAGGAGTCCGCCGGGGGCGGCGCTGCGGACGGTGTCGTTTCCGGCGACGGTCAGCAGGAAGAAGAACATCTCCAGTTCGGCGTCGGCGAGTTCGGAGGCCGCGAGCACACTCATGATGTCGTCGGCGGGGTGTGCGCGCTTGAACGCGGCGAGCTCCTGGGCGTAGCCGAACATCTCGGCCAGCATCGCGGGTGAGCGCGGGTTGACCGGTCGCCCCCGCTCGTCGAGGACGGGCGGCTCGTCGGGGTCCTGATAGGCGATGACCCGCTCGGTCCAGGTGTGCAGCAGCCCCCGGTCGCCCGGGGGCACTCCGAGCAGATCGGTGAGGTTGAGCAGGGCGTAGTCGTCGGTGACGGCCCGGACGAGGTCGACCTCGCCACCGGCCCCTTCGGCCGCCTCGATCGTCTCCGCGAGCAGCTGCCGGGCCCGCTCGCGCGCGGTGGCACCGAAGCGCTCGATCCGCCCCGGGGTGAAGGCCCGGCTGACCAGCCGCCTCAACCGGCCGTGTCCTGGCGGGTCCTGATTGAGCATCATGCGCCGGATGAACGGCAGGTCGGCGGGGTCGGGGTCCCGGATCTGGGTGGCGCCGAGGCAGGACGAATACGTGCCGGAGTCCTTCAGCACCCGGACGACATCGGCATGCCGGGTGACCGCCCAGAAACCCGGACCGGCAGGCCACCCCAGGGTCTCGGGCTCGTCCTGCCGGACGACGGGGGCGCGATCACGCAGCGCACGGAAGCGGTCGTGCGGGATCCCGGTCGCGTAGATCCGTGGGTCGAAGACGTCGGGTACGCCGCTCGAATCTTCCACCGCACCTCCCGTCAGGGGTGATGACGTATCCATCATGACAGGTCAGAGGCGGTTTTCGTAGGACTGATCGCACACTTCAGCAGCCTTGTCCGGCCCCTCCTCCGGATCCCAGAATCGCCGTCATGAATCACTCCGAGAACGTCGATCATGATGCGGTGCTGCGGGCACGGACGATGCTGCTCGGATCCGGCGGACCGAACCTGTCGCAGGAGGTCTGGGCGTACCGGGTGCTGGTGACGGTGGGGCCGACGACGTATCTGCCGAAGCTGGCAAGGGCGTTGGTCTCCTTCGGGTACCGGGCCGGGGACGGGGGCCTGGAGGGGCGCCTCGCCCTGCACGCCGAGGCGGCGGGGGCCGCCCGGCGCGTCGACGCCGACGAACCGGGGAGGACCGAGGTCCTCTGCGCGGCGCTGGACGCGTACCAGCGCACGCTCCTCCTCACGGGGCGGCGGGCCGAGGCGCTCGCCGTGTGCGAGGAGATGGCCGAGGCGGGGCGGCTCGGCTTCGAGCGGGGCGGGGTGACGGGTCCCGTGAGCGGGCAGGGCCGCCTGTCGGCCGTGCTCGCCGAGGAGGGGCGCCACGCGGAGGCCGCGGACGCCCTCGGCCGGAGGGCCGCGTCCCGCGGGCACCGGGCCGACTTCCGGGACACGGTCGAATGGGCGGCGGAGCTGGAGGCGGCCGGGCGGCACGGCGAGGCCCTCGCGGCCTTCACCGGACTGGTGGACACGACCCGGCGGGAGGCGGGGACGGAGGGAACGCCGCCGGCCGCCCTGGTGGGGGAACTCGTCCACCGTTCCCGGATGTTCGAGGCCTGCGGTCGCCGCGAGGAGGCGGGGGCGGATCGCCAGGAGGCCCTTCTGACGCTCTCCCGCCTCGCGGAGGCGGTCGACCCCGGGAGCCGGAGCGACGCCCTCGGCCGGTGGGTCACCCTGTTCACCCTCTCGGGCCGGAGGGCGGAGCCCGTCGGCACCCGTGAGGCGCCGGTGCCGCCCTTCGGCGCCGAGTTCCTCCAGTGGTCCCCCGACACGAGGACGCCCTACCTCGCCGGGATCCCGGCCCTTGAGGCGGAGGTCGCGGCGCTGGCCGGGGCGGGGCGCCCGGCCGGGGCGTGGACGGCGCACCGGCGCCTCGCCCGGCGGGTCGCCGTGCGCCAGAACGCGCACCACTGGCGGTTCGAGGAGGAGCTCCGCCCCGTCTTCGACGAGGGTGTGGCGCTCGCCGGGCGCGCCCGCGGCGAGCCGGGACCGTCCGCTCGCGACGTCTCGGCCTCCCCTGAGGCGCTCGCCGACGCCCTGACCGATCGCGCCATGTTCCTCGTGGCCGCCCAGCGGTACGAGGAGGCCCGCGCGGACTTCGCCGAGGTCGTCGGCCTCCTGAACGGCGCCATCAGCCCCTCAATCGTTACCCGCACGTAACTTACCGACCGGTTACCACGGGTAATGCGTGGCGGTTACCGTCGGGTCACTTTCACTGCCCCCCATCCGTGCACCCGTGCTGCCCACCCAGCAGCGCCCCAGTGAGGAGTGACCCGTGCGCACATCCCTGGCCCTCGCCGTCTCGGCCGCACTCGTGGCCGGGACGGCCCTCGGGCTCGCCCCCGCCGCCCAGGCCGGAGAGGCCGGAGAGACCGGCGAGACCACGTCCGCCGGCATCCGCTTCGTCGACATCGCCGGAGAGGGCGGCACCGTCCTCAAGGCCAACGTCGTCACCCCTGCCGCCGCCGGCGCCGCCCGCCACCCCCTGATCGTGCTGCCCACCAGCTGGGCCATGCCCCAGATCGAGTACCTCGCCCAGGCCAAGAAGCTCGCGGACTCCGGTTACATCGTGGTGAGTTACAACTCCCGCGGCTTCTGGCAGTCCGGCGGGGAGATCGAGACGGCCGGCCCCAAGGACATCGCCGACGCCTCCAAGGTGATCGACTGGGCACTCGCCCACACCGCCGCCGACCCCGCCCACATCGGCATGGCGGGCGTCTCGTACGGAGCGGGGATCAGCCTCCTGGCCGCCGCCCACGACCCGCGGATCAAGGCCGTCGCGGCTCTCAGCGGCTGGGCCGACCTCATCGACTCCATCTACAGCGGCCGCACACAGCACCTCCAGGCCGCCGCCCTGCTCGGCGGCGCCGGCTACCTCACCGGCCGTCCCGGGCCCGAACTCCAGCAGATCCTGGGCGACTTCCTCTCCTCCCACTTGGACAAGGAGGAGGACATGATCGCCTGGGGCCGCAAGCGTTCCGCGGTCGAGCAGCTGGACCGGATCAACGCCAACGGCGCCGCCATCATGCTCGGCAACGCCTGGGGCGACACCATCTTCCCGCCCAACCAGTACGCGAGCTTCTTCGAGAAGCTCACCGGCCCCAAGCGTCTGGAGTTCCGCCCCGGCGACCACGCCACCGCCGAGGCCACCGGCCTGTTCGGACTGCCGAACGACACCTGGACCAGCGCCCACCGCTGGTTCGACCGCTACCTCAAGGGCGTAGACAACGGCATCGACCGCGAGCAGCCGGTCCAGCTCAAGTCCCGCTCCACCGGCGGCTACGAGGGCTACGCCGACTGGAAGTCCGTGCACGCGAACCAGCGGAAGTTCGACCTCGGCGGTACGCAGCGGGTCCGGGCGAACATCGACTCCGGCGCCGACGGCGGCATCACCCTGCTCACCAACGCCCTGGACCAGTTCCTCCGCACCCCGCCCGTCGTCTCCGTCCCCCTCCTCCCCCGCGCCTTCGCCGGCGTCTGGCAGTCCGAGCGGTACGCCACCCCGCAGCGGGTGCGCGGCACGGTGAAGGTGCACACCACGGTCTCCTCCACCGCGGAGAGCGGCACCCTCGTCGCGTACCTCTACGACGTGGGCCCGCTCGGCATCGGCAAGCTGGTCAGCAACGCGCCGTACACCTTCCACGACCGGACCCCCGGGGAGCCGTTCGGCGTCGACCTGGAGCTGTTCTCCACGGCGTACGACGTACCGGCGGGGCACCGGCTCGCCCTGGTCGTCGACACCGTCGACCCGCTCTACATCGAGCACAACCCGACCGGCGCGCAGCTGACCTTCTCCTCCCCCTCGGCCGACCCGTCGTACGTGTCGGTACCGCTGCGGAAGGAGTGATCACCGGCTGCCGCCGGGCGGGTGCGGCTCTCGCTCGCTACTGCGGTCCCGGCAGCAGCGTCTGGGGTTCGGCCGGAGCGACCTCCGTGGCCTTCGTCTTCGGGCTGCGGCGCTCTCTGCGGGCCACCCAGGTGGCGAACCAGGAGAGCAGCATGCACATCCCGATGTAGATCGGCGAGATCACCATGACGACCGGGATGAACGGCAGGTCGTAGTCCAGGTTCGAGGCGATCAGCTTGCCCGCGTGCAGGAACTCCTCGTAGGTGATGAGGAATCCGAGCGAGGTGTCCTTGAGGGCCACCACCAGCTGGCTGATGATGGCGGGCAGCATGGCCCGGACGGCCTGCGGCACCAGGACGTAGGTCATGACCTGGGTCTTGCGCATGCCCAGCGCGTACGCGGCCTCGCCCTGGCCGCGTGCGACGGCGTGGACGCCGGTGCGGAAGACCTCGGCGAGCACGGAGCCGTTGTAGAGGGTCAGCCCGGCGACGAGCGCGGGCAGCGGCTGCACCTTGAGCGCCACGAAGATGAAGAAGATCATCACGAGGACCGGCATGGCGCGGAAGAACTCGACGAGCAGCGTCGAGACCCAGCGCAGCACCCGGTGTTCGGAGAGGCGGCCGGCGGCGAGGACGGCGCCGAGTGCCAGCGAGAGCACCGAGGCGTAGGCGAAGGCCTTGAGGGTGTTGCCGAGCCCTTCGAGCAGCAGCTCCTGGATGCCCTCGTAGAGGAAGGGCGACCACTTGGTGGAGGTGAACTGGTCGTTGTCGAAGAGGAGATAGAGGATCCAGCCGAGGAGCGCGAGGAGCACCGCGGTGGAGGCGAGGCCGTAGAGGAGATGGCGCCGCCGGGCCTGCGGCCCCGGGATGTCGTAGAGGGCGGTGGACTCGGTCATCGGGCGACTCCCCAGCGCTTCTCCATGACGTGGAAGAGGGCGCTGATGGTGAGGGTGATGATGAGGTATCCGACGGCGATCCAGACGAAGGTCCAGACGATGTTGTAGCCGAGTTCGCTCAAGGTCTTGTAGGTGCCGAGGAGTTCGGTGACGCTGAACGCGCCGGCGATCGCGGAGTTCTTGGCGAGGGCGATCAGGGTGGAGCCGATCGGCGGGATGACCGTACGGAAGGCCTGGGGCAGGACGACCGTGCCGAGGGTCTGGGTGAAGGTCATACCGAGACTGCGGGCCGCCTCGCCCTGTCCGCGCGGCACGGTGTTGATGCCGGAGCGCAGCGCCTCGCAGATGAACGCGGAGGTGTAGCAGCCGAGCGCGAGGACCGCGAACACCTCGAAGGGCAGCACGAGTCCGAACCGGGGCAGGCCCAGCATGACGGCGAAGAAGAGCAGTGTCAGCGGGGTGTTGCGCAGCACGGTGACCCAGACCGTGCCGAAGACCCGGAAGGAGCCCACGGGCGCGACCCGGAACGAGGCCATGAGGAAGCCCAGGACGAGGGCCAACGCGGACGCGTAGACGGTGAGTTCGACGGTTCCGAGGAATCCTTCGCCGTAGAGCGAGAAGTTTTCGGTCAGGACGTCCATGTCGGGAGGTTCCTCCGGTCAGCTCGCCGGGTAGCGGTCGATGGCGGGCGGTGTCGGGGCGGGGACCCCGGAGAGGCCGAGGGTGGCGTCGTAGGCCTTCTTCCAGTCGCCGTTCTTCTCGTGGGCGACGAGGGCGTCGTCGAGCGCGAAGCGCAGGGCGTTGTCGTCGCGCGGGACACCGATGCCGTACGGCTCCTCGGAGAACGGCTTGCCGACGACCTTGAGCTCCTCGGGGACCTTGGCCGCGTAGCCCAGGAGGATCGTGTCGTCGGTGGTGACCGCGTCGACCTGATAGGTCAGCAGGTTGTCCACGCAGGCGGAGTACGTGTCGTAGGCGACGAGTTCGGCCTTCGGGTAGTCCTTCTCGATCCGCTGGTACGGGGTGGAGCCGGCGGCCGAGCAGACGCGCTTGCCCGCCAGGTCCTGGGGCCCCTGGATGTCGTGCTCGTCGGCGCGCACCAGGAGGGACTGGCCCGCCAGGTAGTAGGGCCCGGCGAAGCCGACGAGCTTCTTGCGGTTGTCGTTGATGGTGTACGTGCCGACGTAGTAGTCGATCTGCCCGTTCTGCAGGGCGGTTTCGCGGTTGGCCGAGGCGATCGTGCGGAAGGAGATGCCGGCCGGGTCGAAGCCGAGGGAGGCCGCCATCATCTTGGCGATCTCGATGTCGAAGCCGGAGTAGCGGCCGGTGGCGGGGTCCCGCTCGCCCATGTAGGGCTGGTCCTCCTTGGCTCCGACGACAAGATGCCCGCGCTTCTTCGCCCGTTCCCAGGTGGGAGAGTCGGGCAGGGTGAAGTTCGACTGGACCTGGTAGACGGGGAGTTGGCCGGGCTGCGGACCCTTGACGGGCGGGCTGCCCTCCCGGCCGCAGCCGCCGAGCACCGCCGTCGCGGCGAGCAGCAGGACGAGCGCGGCAGGGGTGCGGTGCGTGCGCTGCATGGTTCCCACCCCGCTCAGTGCTTGAGGATCTTGGAGAGGAAGTCCTTGGCGCGCTCGCTGCGCGGGGCGGTGAAGAAGTCCTCCGGCGCGCGGTCCTCGACGATCTTCCCGTCGGCCATGAAGACGACCCGGTTGGCGGCCGAGCGGGCGAAGCCCATCTCGTGGGTGACGACCACCATCGTCATTCCCTCGTGGGCGAGTTGCTGCATGACCTCCAGGACCTCGTTGATCATCTCGGGGTCGAGGGCCGAGGTCGGCTCGTCGAAGAGGAGCGCCTTGGGGTCCATGGCGAGGGCGCGGGCGATGGCCACGCGCTGCTGCTGGCCGCCGGAGAGCTGGGCCGGGTACTTGTCGGCGTGTGCGGCGAGTCCGACCCGGTCGAGGAGTTCGCGCGAGCGCCGGTCCGCCTCGCCCTTCTTGCGCTTGCGGACCTTGATCTGCGCGAGGGAGACGTTGGCGAGGACGGTCTTGTGCGCGAAGAGGTTGAACGACTGGAAGACCATGCCGACCTCGGCGCGCAGCCGGGCGAGCGCCTTGCCCTCCTCGGGGAGCGGCTGTCCGTCGATGACGATCTCGCCCGACTCGACGCGCTCCAGGCGGTTCATCGCCCGGCAGAGGGTGGACTTCCCGGATCCCGACGGGCCGATGACGACGACGACCTCCCCCCGGCCGACGGTGAGATCGATGGACTGGAGGACGTGCAACGTGCCGTAGTGCTTGTTGACGCCACGCAGTTCGATCAGCGGATCGGCGACGGCCATACGCTGCCCTGCCCCATTTCTCGGCGGTAGTCGGGTCAGCGCAAACTATCCATCAGAAAAGGGACTTCACACCCGACACGCATGAAACAGGAATAAGCCGTATTTACTGCAAAAGGGTGGCGGAGGCGGTGGTACGGAGCCTGCCCGAGGGGGGTGAGGGACTCAGTACTCGGCGGCCTCGGCGTACACCCGGGAGAGCTCCGGGGAGCCCGTCATCGCCCAGTCGAGACCGGCCTCGACGACCTGGATCTCCCGGCCGGAGGCCAGTCGGACCACCGGACCGCCGCCCGGCCACACCTGCCAGCGGGCGCCCGGCACGTTCCGGACGATCACGGTGCCGAGGTAGAGCCCGGCGTCGTTCCCGACCCAGGGCAGCTCCTCCGGATCGTCGCGCCAGCGGGGCGGCAGCTGGTCGAGCTCCTGGAGGGAGCGCGGGGTGTCGTCGAGCGCCACCCCGGACTCCGCGACACGGGCGCGCAGCAGCTCGCACTCGGCGAGCAACGCGGCCACTCCCTCGGGGTCGCGGTCGAAGGCCGCGGCCAGCGGGGAACCGGCCGGTTCGGGCTCATGCCGCTTGCGCCAGTTGTCCAGAAACGGGATGTTCATCCGAACACCCTCGCACCGCCACCTCCCGGTCGACCACCCGGCGCGCGGAGATCGTTTCCGCCGCCGGGGTCGTGACGCGCGCCCGCCACCGGGCCCCGCGCACCCGGCCGGGGGGGCTACACGTCGAGGTCGACGACGACGGGCGCATGGTCCGAGGCGCCCTTGCCCTTGCGCTCCTCGCGGTCCACGAAGCTGTCCGTGACCGCCTCGGCGAAGGGCTTGTTGCCGTAGACCAGGTCGATGCGCATGCCCTTGTTCTTCGGGAAGCAGAGCTGGCGGTAGTCCCAGTACGTGAAGGGGTGGTCGTACTTGAGGGGGCGCGGGACGACATCACCCAGACCGGTCTCCCGGAGGCCGGCGAGCGCGGCCCGCTCCGGCTCCGTCACATGCGTGGCGCCCTCGAAGACGCCGATGTCCCACACGTCGTCGTCGGTCGGCGCGATGTTGTAGTCACCGAGGACCGCGAAGGGACGCTCCCCCGCCGCGTCCTCGGCGACGGCCCCCTTCAGCGCCTCCAGCCAGCGCAGCTTGTACGCGTAGTGCTCGTGGGCGATCTCCCGGCCGTTCGGCACGTACACCGACCAGACGCGGACCGGGCCGCAGGTCGCCGAGATCGCCCGGGGCTCCTCGGCCCCGTCGTACTCCGGGCCGCCGGGCAGACCGGTGACCACGTCCGCGAGGCCGACGCGGGAGACCAGCGCCACGCCGTTCCACCGGCCCGTGGCGTTGACCACGGACTCGTACCCCAGGGCGCGCAGCTCCTCGGTGGGGAACTGCTCGGCGGTGCACTTGGTCTCCTGGATGCACAGCACGTCCGTGCCGCTGCTCTCCAGCCAGGCCAGGAGCCGGGGCAGTCGGGCGGTGATCGAATTGACGTTCCAGGTGGCGATGCGCATGGTCGCAAGCCTACGTGCGGGGTCCGACAATCGGTGCCTCGCCGGGCTGCCGCCCGCCCGGCTCAGAGCTCGGCGGACGCCCCGGGCGCGAGCCGGCCGTGGTCGGTGCCGCCGAGCGCGCCGATCTGGCGGTCGTAGATGGGCCGGGCGAGATCCGTCAGCAGGGCGTCGTGGATGTCGTAGGCCCGCCGCGGCTTGAGCTCGCGGACGTAGTCGATGACCTCGGAGATCTTGTTCCAGGGGGCCATGACGGGGAGCAGCAGCGTGTCCACGGGGTGGTCGGGCACGGTGAGCGCGTCGCCGGGATGGAAGACGGCGCCGTCGACGAGATAGCCGACGTTGGTGACGCGCGGGATGTCCGGGTGGATCACCGCGTGCAGCTCGCCGTGCACCTGGACCTCGAAACCGGCCGCAGTGAAGGTGTCGCCGTGCCCGACGGTGTGGACCCGGCCGGGGAAGGCCGCCGAGAGCTGGTCGGCGACACTGCGCAGCGTCCAGATCTCGGCGGCCGGGTTGGCCTCGAGGGCCGCCCGCAGCCGGCTCTCGTCGAAGTGGTCGGGATGCTCGTGCGTGACGAGCAGGACGTCGGCCCCCACGACCGCGTCCTCCTCGGTGAACATGCCGGGGTCGAGGACGAGCGTCCGCCCGTCCTTCTCGAGACGCACGCAGGCGTGGGACTTCTTCGTCAGCTTCACGGACCCCAGATTACGCCGGGGACACCGTCCTACGCCGGAGGTGTCGTCTCCTCCTCGACGACGCGGGCCACGACGCGCAGCGCGGTCTCGGCGGCGGGGAAGCCGCAGTACACGCCCGCGTGGAGCACGATCTCGCGCAGTTCATCGGCCGACAGACCGTTGCGGAGGGCCGCGCGGGTGTGGTCGGCGAGGGCCTCGCGGTGGCCTCCGGCGATGAGGGCGGTAAGGGTGACGACGCTGCGGGTGCGCCGGTCGAGACCTTCCCGGCTCCAGACCTCGCCCCAGGCGTACCGGGTGACCAGGTCCTGGAAGGCGCCGTCGGCGTCGGCGGCGAGCGCCTGGTCGACATGGGCGTCGCCGAGGACCTCACGGCGCAGCCCGAGCCCCTTCTCGTACGGGTCGGGGCGTCCGGCCTCGGTGGGCTCGGCGGCCGGGACCGGCTCGACCGGGGGCACCGGGGCCGCGGGCAGCGGCGGCACGGTCAGCGAGCCGCTGGTGTCCGGGGCGGTCCCGGCGAAGTGCTCGATGAGCAGGTCGGTGACGGCGGCCGGCTGCTCCACGGGGGCCAGGTGCGAGGCGCCGGGGACGACGGCGAGCCGGGCGTCGGCGATGCCGGCGACCAGCGTGCGGGCCTCGGCGGGGCCGGTGACCTGGTCCTCGGAGCCGACGAGGACGAGGGCCGGGATGCCGATCCGGTCGAGGGCCTCCCGGACGTCGAAGACGGCGAGGGCCTCGCAGGCGGCGATGTAGCAGGCGGGGTCGGTCGTCCGGACCATCTGGACGGCCCAGTCCACGATCGCGGGCTGCGCCCCGGCGAACACCGAGGTGAACCACTGCTCGGGGGCGGTGCGCGCCATCGGCTCCAGGCCGTTGGCGCGGACGATGACACCGCGCTGGCGGAACTCGTCGGCGCTGCCGAACCGCGGCGAGGTGGCGACCATGGCGAGGGAGGCGACCCGGTGGGGCGCGCGCAGGGCCAGGTCGAGACCGACGGCCCCGCCGAGGGAGCAGCCCGCGTACCCGAAGCGCTGGACGCCGATCGCGTCGAGGGTGGCGAGCAGCCGGTCGCCGAGCTCGGCGACGGAGGTGAAGGGCTCGGCGGGGGCGCCGCCGTGCCCGGGAAGGTCGAAACGGACGACCCGCCAGTCCCTGGTGAGCTCGGGTATCTGCCGATCCCACATGTGCCAGGTCGTCCCCAGCGAGGGCCCCAGAACGAGGACCGGAGCGTCCTCTCGCCCGTCGAGCCGGTATTGAAGGGTGTTCGTCGGTGTCTCACTCACCCGCCCGACCCTCTCATCTCTCGCCGCCGCCCGGGTGACCGGGGCCACGGCTGTGCGGGTCGGGCCGGGTGGGAGGGCCTCCCGGGCACGGCCCGGGAGGACGGGGACGGGTTGACGAGGGGGTCTACGCGGACGTGGCGAAGTGGACGACGAGCATGCCGTTCTCGAGGTACGGCTTGGTCACGTACAGCTCGTGCTCCCCGGTGTCCTCGTTACGGGTGGCACCCGCGAACACCTTCTCCCCGAGGAAGGCCGCGTTCGTCATGATGCTCTTGGCGATGACACCGAGACAGCCCTCCACGCCCGTCTCACCGGAGATCTCCGCCGAGAAGTCGACCGCGAGGGTGGGCTCCTTGAGCACGAGACAGATGTCGACGGTCGTACGCGCCGGGATCGAGAGGTCCGCCGGGAAGCGGACCCGCATGACCGGACCGCCTCTTGGCTTCCGCGACACGGCTGACGCCGCCGGTGTCGCGGACGTCGGGTGCTGCCGAGAGTCAACCGCTCCGCCGGGACCGTGCCGGGGCACCAGGACGGCCGGTGCACTCGAACGGGGCGGCAGAAACGAGAAAGCGACGTCTGTTCGGTCGGTGGCACTTCCGGGTGGCAGTGCGCCGGGGCGCACGCTCCGGTGGTTCTCCGGCGGATCGCCCATGCGGACGCTACCTGTCCGCATGGGGTGTCAACGTGGGTTCGTGGCCGGGGAGACCGGCCACGAACGATGCGGGGAGACGGGCATGACGATTCTGGTGGCGGGCGCGACCGGCACGGTCGGGCGACAGGTCGTGGCGGCGCTGCGGGAGGCCGGTGCGCCGGTGCGGGCGCTGACCCGGCGGCCCGGGGCGGCGACGTTCGGTCCCGGAGTGGAGGTCGTCGGGGGTGACCTCACCGACGCGTCGTCCTTGGAGTCCGCGCTGCGCGGCGTGAGCGCCGTACACCTGATCAACTTCGGGGGCGACGGCTACGCACCGCTGCAGAACGGCGGGGAGCTGTCGGCGACGATCGAGGCCGCGGGAGTCCGCCGGGTCACGATGCTGGCCGGCTGGTCGGAGTCGACGCTGGAGCCGGCCGTACGGGCGTCGGGCCTCGCGTGGACCCTGGTGGCGCCGACCGAGATCATGGCCAACGCCCTGGAGTGGGCGGACGAGGTGCGCGCCGGGCGGATCGAGCGGCCGTACGGGGACTCACGTACCGCGATGGTGCACGAGGGGGACATCGGCGCGGTGGCCGCGACCGCGCTGCTGAACGAGGGGCACGCGGGCGCGGAGTACCTGCTGACCGGTCCCGAGCGGATCTCGCTGCGCGAGAAGATCGCCGCACTGGGCACCGCGGCCGGGCGGCAGGTGGAGTTCGCGGAGCTGACACCGGACGAGGCGCGGGCGGCGATGCGGAAGCAGGGCGTGCCGGAGCACATGATCGACTTCCAGCTGGAGGTGTTCGCCGACCCGCCGGCCGCGTACAACACCCCGAACGGGGTGGTCGAGAAGGTGACGGGACGCCCGGCGCGCACGTTCGCGCAGTGGGCCCGGGAGAACGCGGCCACGTTCCGCTGAGCTCGCACGGGCCGTCCGCCGGTTCGTGTCCGTCCCCGGTGGCGAGCACTCGGGACGGACACGGGCGGTCACTCCGCGCGGCTCTTCCGGAAGGACGTGTCGTCCGTGGCCAGCGCCCAGATCACGAGGATCGAGACGGCCATCGAGAAGAGTGCCCACGCGGGGTGGTAGGGCAGGAAGAGGAACTGGGCGACGGCGTTCAGGGAGGCCAGCGTGATGCCGCCCATCCGCCCCCACTCGGAGCCCTTGAGGATCCCGGCGCCGGCGAGGCCGACGAGGATGCCGAGGACGACGTGGGTCCAGCCCCAGGCGGTCAGGTTGAACTTGTAGACGTAGTCGCCGACGCGGGCGTAGACGTCGTCCTCGGCGATGGCGGCGATGCCCTGGAGGACGTCCAGGACGCCGATGACCACCATGAGGACACCGGCGAGCAGGGTTCCGCCGGAGACCCCTGTGCCGCCGGAAGTGGCGCGGGGCGGGCGGGGTGCGGTGTTCTGGCTCATGGGCTCATCGTCCGGCCGTCGGTCCGGGAGCGATCGTTCTGCTGCTCCGAACGAGCGAGCGGGCGCGGAGCCCCCTCGCGCGGTCGGGCTCCGGACGCTATCCCGCGGACAGGACGTCGCCGTCGCCGGGTGCCGGTGCGCCCGGGCCGGGAGGCTTCGCGTCCCGCTGGTCCTCCAGCCGGCCCAGGCGTGCCGTGTGGAAGCCCGGCTGCATGCGGTTCTGGACGTGGGCGGTGTCCATCAAGTGGCGGATCCGCCGTTGCACCGTCCGCAGGGAGGCGCGCAGTTGGGTGGCGATCGCCTGGTCGGTGAGGCCGGTCACCAACAGGCTGAGGATATGTGCGCTCAGATCGTCGACGACCGGTGCGTTCCCGGGCCGCGCCGCGGGCTCGATCTCACGGACGACCGGTCGCCGGTCCTTGCTGACAGCGAGGTGCACCTTGTCGCCGGTCACCAGCGTCAGGGGCACGTTCGCCCGGGTTCCGTCGGCGGCCCGGAGGAGGTCGTCGCGGACCGAATCGGGCAGGGTGAGGCGGAGGGAGGTGGGGGAAGCCGGATTCGCCGCGAAAAGAGAACGGTGGATGCATGAGCGTCTCCTACTCGTCGCGAGAAATAAGTACTTGCCGCATTCGGCATTCACTTTCCGGCTCTGCGCGGAGCGGGGCAACGGGCTGACCGTGGCGGATCGCCTTCATGTCACAAACGCGCCAACGCAGTTGGCGGGAGAGTCGACGGAGGAGCGCCACACCGAGTGTGGACTTATGAAATCCCGCATTCTTCCGGCCCTTTCAAGGCCGTCACCGATTCCGGTCATTCGAAGAAGGAGCAGCGTATTCGATTGCCGGTAAAAGGGATTCGCCTTCGCGTGCCGATATCGCACGAAGCCCCACCGGAGCTCATGTTGCCCGGCGGGGCTTCGTCGTCCGGCAGGTCCCTAGCCGGCGGTCACCTTCTCCGGGACGGCCGCGGCGGGGGCCGGGGCCGGCGTCGTGGACGCGGCCGGGCGGGTGCGCAGGCCCAGGCCCGCGATCGCCGCCACGAGGGCGAAGGCCGTGGCCCCGATCCAGAAGGTGAGGGTGAATCCGGACTCGGCCGGGAGCGGCGGGACTCCGGCGGGGAGGTGCTCCAGGGTCTGCGAGGCGAGGATCGTGGTGACGACCGCGCTGCCGATCGCGCTGCCCGTGGAGCGGGAGATGGAGTTGATGCCGTTGGCGATGCCGCTCTGGTGGTGCGGGACGCTCGCCATGATGACGGCCGGCATGGCCGCGTAACCGAAGCTGACGGCCGCGCCGACGACGATGCCCGCGCCGATCACGGACGCCGTGTGGCCGTGGTCGAGGCCGAGCCAGGCGAAGCCCACGGCGCCGAGGCCGGCGGCCAGGGCGAGGGCAGTACGGGGGCCGCGGTGACGGACCAGCTGGCCGCCGATCGGGGAGGCGAGCAGCGAGACGATGGCGCCGGGCAGCAGGAACTGCACGGAGGCGCGGAGGATGGACGCGTCGAAGCCGTAGCCGGTGAGGGCCTCGGGCATCTGGACGAGGTAGGAGACGCCCAGGAAGTTCGCGAACATGCCGAAGCCGACGAGGATGCCGGCCAGGTTGGCCATGAGGACCGGCCGGTGCACGAACATCTTCATGTCGACGAGGGGTTCGCGGACCTTGAGCTCGGTGAGGACCCAGACCACCGTCATGACGGCCGCCGCCGCGAAGCTGCCGAGCGTGCGGGCCGAGGTCCAGCCCCACTCGTGGCCCTGCGAGATGGGCAGCAGGAGCAGCAGCAGGGTGAGGCCGAGGGTCAGCGCGCCGAGGAAGTCGGTGCGGCCGCCGGTCTTGTGGCGGGTCGCGGGGACGAGGAGGACGACCGCGAGCAGGGCGAGCGCGGCGAAGCCGGTCGCCATCCAGAAGGCGCTGCGGTAGTCGGCGTCGGAGCCGGAGGTGAGCAGGCCGGTCGCGACGAGCGCGAGGCCGCTGCCGAAGGCGAGGGTGCCGCTGACCAGCGACATCGCGCCGGGCAGTCGCTGCGGCCGGACCTCCTCGCGCAGGACGGACAGGGCGAGCGGGAAGATCGCGGTGGCGGCGCCCTGGAGGACGCGGCCGAGGATCAGCAGGGGCAGCGAGGTCGCGAGGGCGGCGACCACGGAGCCGGCGACCATGACGCCGAGCACGGCGACGAGGGTGGGCTTCTTGCCGTGCTGGTCGCCGAACCGGCCGAGCAGCGGGGTGAAGACGGCCGCGGAGAGCAGCGTCGCGGTGGTCACCCAGCTCACGTTGGCGGTCGAGGTGCCGAGGTCGGAGCGGATGAGGCCGAGGATCGGGACGGGCAGGGTCTGCATCATCGACACGACCATGGCGGCCAGGCTCAGGGCGAAGACGATGCGCGTCTCGCGCCGGGGATCGGCGGTGGTCGGCGCGGGGGTGTGGCTCATGGCAGGGCAGGCCTTTTCAGTGCTTCGGCAACGTCGGCGCTTCGGAGCGTCACTGCTTCAGATCGTCGATGTTTGATGTCATCAAGTACTTCGCCGACGGTAGACCCGGATGCTTGAGGTGGTCAAGTAAACAATTGATAATGTCAAGTGTTCTGAGTACGCTCGACCCATGAGCGCGACGACTTCCCAGACCCCCACCAAGCTCCAGCTGCTGGAGCTCCTCGCCGCCATCGGCACGGCGCAGTGGCGCGACTTCGCGGCCGCCGCGGCCCACCACGGTCTGACCTCCACCCAGGCGAAGGTCCTCGCTCAGCTCAACGGCCCCCTGCCGATGCGCGCCCTCGCCACCCTGCTGGTGTGCGACGCGTCCAACGTCACCGGCATCGTCGACCGCCTGGAGGCCCGCTCCCTGGTCCGCCGCGAGCCCGACCCCTCCGACCGCCGCGTCAAGAACGTCGTGGCGACCGACGAGGGCCGGGACATCATCCGTCGCGTCCGCGAGGAGATGCAGGCCACCAGCGGAGCCCTCGACACCCTCGACGCGGACGAGAGCGCGACCCTCTACACCCTGCTCGCCCGGCTGCGCCCGGGCATGGAGAAGAGCGCCTGACCGGCAGGGGCCGGTCGGCGCTCGATCGCTCGGTCGCCCGCTCCGTCGGAGGCAGGACGCCGCGGGTCAGGGGCTCGTCGCCGACACCGCGTACACCCGGGGGAACGCCGGGTCGGTGAGATCGACCGTGAGGTCCGTCGTCGGGCGCGGCTCCTCGCGCCTCACCGTCGTGCCCGCCCAGGTCATCCCGTCGGCGAAGGTCCAGCCGGCGATGTCGGCATCGCGCTCGCCGACGGTGATCCGGCCCGGAGTGAGGGCCGAACGGCCGGTGCCGGACTCCGCCAGGAAGGCGTCGAGGCCGGTGGCGGTCGTCGTGAACTGCACGTACAGCCGGCTCGTCTTCCAGTTGCTGGTCTCGTAGTACGCCACGTCCCAGGCGCCGCCGGGGATCGGGACCTCGAAGACCCGGCGCTTCATGAGCGAGGGCAGGTTGTCCTGGAGGCCGGCCGCCGAGGACTCGCGTTCCTTGTCGCGGCCGCTGTCGCGGCTCTGGCCGGCGGAGATGACGAGATAGCCGGCCGGGATCCCCACGAGCAGGACGATGATGATCGCCGTCAGCCAGCGGCGGCGGATCATGTGCCGCCGGTCCTCGGGCAGCTTGTCCTGCGGGGGGCGCGGAGGGGCGGACTGGTGGGGCACGGTCATGAAGGCGGATCCTCGGGGGTACGGGCGGCCCGGCCCGAGGTCCCGTTGCGCAGGGCCTGGGCGTAGCGCTCGTACCGTTCGTACCGCTCCACCCGGCGCCGGTTGGCGCGGCGGAAGCGGCGGGCGACGAGCCGGGCGAGATCGGCGGCGCCGACCATCCCGGCCTCGGGGCCGAGCTGGGCGCGGGTGATGCGGGCCTCGGGACGGTAGCCGCGGCCGGTGAGGTGGCGGCGGAAGGAGTCCCTCGCGGGGCCGATGAGCAGGTCGTCGGCGGCCGAGACACCACCGCCGATGACGAAGCAGGAGGGGTCGAGGGCGGCGGCGAGGTTGGCGATGCCGACGCCTAGCCACTGGCCGATGTCCTGGAGCAGCTCCACGCACATGGCGTCGCCCTCGCGGGCGAGCTCGGTGATGAGCGGTCCGGTGATCTCGGGGACGTTCCCCTTGACCCGTTCGATGAGCCCGTACGCGACCGGGGAGTCCGCGGCGGCCAGCTCGCGGGCCTCGCGGACCAGCGCGTTCCCGGAGCTGTACTGCTCCCAGCAGCCGCGGTTGCCGCAGGGGCAGCGGTGTCCGCCGGGGACGACCTGCATATGGCCGAACTCGCCGGCCACCCCGTACCTGCCGCGCTTGACCTGGCCGCCCTCCAGGATGGCGCCGCCGATGCCGGTGCCGAGGGTGATCATGACCAGGTGGTCCTCGCCGCGTCCGGCGCCGAAGCGCCATTCGGCCCAGGCGGCGGTGTTGGCGTCGTTGTCGACCATGACGGGGACGGCGAGGCGGCCCTGGAGGGCGTCACGGAGGGGCTCGTTGCGCCAGGCGAGGTGCGGGGCGAAGAGCACGGTCGCACGCTCGGCGTCGACCCAGCCGGCCGCGCCGATGCCGACGGCGTGCACATCGTGCCGGTCGGAGAGGTCCAGGACCAGCTCGACGATGGTGTCCTCGACGACCTTGGGGCTCTTGGACTTGTCGGGGGTCTCCGTGCGGAGCTTCTCCAGGATGTTGCCGTCGGCGTCGACGACTCCGGCCATCACCTTCGTACCGCCGATGTCGATGCCGACGGTCGGCACCCGGGGCGCCGTCAGGTGGGAGCGCCGCTCCCGGGTGCCGACGGTCCGCAGCACGGTGCCGCGGGCGGAGCCCCGGTGCGCGAGGTCACGGTAGGTACTCATCGGCTCCGATTCTGCCAGGTGCGGTGTGAAGGGGCCGTTACATCGTGGCCGGGGCCGGGGCCGCCGGCTACGACGTGGAGGGCCGCTCCAGTTCGTAGCGGAGGTCCTCCAGCTCGGTGCCGCCGGCCATCTGCCGGGTCAACTCGTCGAGTGTCACGGAGCCCTTGGTGTGGCTGCCGGCCATCACTCCGCGCTTGAGGAGCACGAAGCGGTCGCCGACGAGATAGGCGTGGTGCGGGTTGTGGGTGATGAGGACCACGCCGAGACCCTGGTCCCGGGCGGCGGCCACGTACTTCAGGACGACGCCGGACTGCTTGACGCCGAGCGCGGCGGTCGGCTCGTCGAGGACGAGGACCTTGGCGCCGAAGTGGACCGCGCGGGCGATGGCCACGCACTGGCGCTCGCCGCCGGAGAGGGTGCCGATCGGCTGGTCGACGTCGCGCAGGTCGATGCCCATGCGGAGCAGCGCCTCCCGCGTGGTGTCCCGCATCAGACCGACGTCGAGCCGCTTGAAGGGGCCGGAGCCCCTGGTGGGCTCGGAGCCGAGGAAGAAGTTCCGCCAGACCGGCATCAGGGGGACCACGGCGAGGTCCTGGTAGACGGTGGCGATGCCCCGGTCGAGGGCGTCGCGCGGGTTGGCGAGGGTGACCTCCTCGCCCTCGATGCGGAAGGTGCCGGCGTCGTGCTTGTGGAGCCCGGCGACGATCTTGATGAGAGTGGACTTGCCCGCGCCGTTGTCGCCGAGGACGCAGGAGATCTCGCCGGAGCGGACCTCCAGGGAGACCCCTTCGAGGGCGCGGATGTTGCCGTAGTACTTGCTGACGTCGTCGAGCTCGACCAGCGGCGCGGTCCCGTTCGTCACTTGGTGGCCTCCACGCGCTTGCGGATCCAGGCGTTCAGCAGGGTCGCCAGGAGGAGCATCGCTCCCAGGAAGAACTTGAACCAGTCCGGGTTCCACTCGGCGTACACGATGCCCTTGCTGGTCATGCCGAAGATGAGGGCGCCGACCGCCGAGCCGATGGCGGAGCCGTATCCGCCGGTGATCAGACAGCCGCCGATGACGGCCGCGATGATGTAGATCAGCTCGTTCCCGACGCCTTCGCCCGACTGGACGACGTCGAAGGAGAAGAGCAGGTGCTGGCCGGAGATCCAGGCGCAGAACGCCACCGCCATGTAGAGGCCGATCTTCGTCCGGTAGACGGGGACGCCGACCGCGCGGGCCGCGTCGGCGCCGCCGCCGACCGCGAAGATCCAGTTGCCGAAGCGGGTGCGGAGCAGGATCCAGGTGGCCAGCGCGACCAGGCCGAACCACCACAGGATGGTGACCTTGAACTCGACGCCGCCGATGGTCAGCTGCGAGGCGAAGAGCTTGCGGGCGGAGGAGAAGCCCTCCATGTCGGCGATGGTCTTGGTGGAGACGGTGCCGCTGATCAGCTTGGTGAGGCCCAGGTTCAGACCGGTCAGCATGAGGAAGGTGCCGAGCGTGATGATGAAGCTGGGCAGCTTGGTACGGGTCAGCATGAAGCCGTTGAAGACGCCGATCGCCAGGGTGACGAGCAGCGAGACACCGACGCCGACCCAGACGTTCGCCGTCATCTGGTAGCTGAACATCGAGGAGATCAGGGCCGAGCTGGTGACCATGACACCGGCGGACAGGTCGAACTCGCCGCCGATCATCAGCAGCGCGACGGGGACCGCCATGATGCCGATGGTGGAGGCCGCGTAGAGCACGGTCCCGAGGCTGGAGGGCTTCAGGAAGCTGTCGGCGACCACCGAGAAGAAGACGAAGACGGCGATCGCGCCGACGACCGAGCCGAGCTCGGGCCGGGCGAGGAGCTTCTTGAGCGGGGTGGTGCGCAGGAGCCGCTCGTCGACGTGGTCGATGCCCGACGGCCCGGACGCCGGTGCGGTGGAGCTCATCGGGTGCCACGCTCCGCGTACTCGACGAGCTTCGCGGCGTCGTCCTTGGTGATGATCTGCGGGCCGGTGAGGACCGGCTTGCCGCCGCCGAGGACATTGGCGTTGTAGCGGTACAGCCAGATCAGGTCGACGGCCTCGTAGCCCTGGAGGTAGGGCTGCTGGTCGACGGCGAAGCCGAGGGTGCCGGCCCGGAGGGCGGCCGCGACCTTGGCGTTGAGGTCGAAGGTGTCGATCTCGGCCTTGCTCCCGGCGCTCCTGGCGGCCTGGACGGCGGCGTCGGCGAAGGGCGCGCCAAGGGTGACGACGGCGTCCACGTCCTTGTCGGACTGGAGCTTGGCCTCGATGGACGCCTTGACGTCGGGCATGTTGGTGCCGTCGACGTAGAGGTTGACCAGCTCGCCGCCGAAGGTCTTCTTCGTACCGGCGCAGCGCTGCTCGTGGCCGACGTTGCCCTGCTCGTGCAGGACGCAGAGCGCCTTCTTCTTGCCGCGCTTGTCGAGCTCCTCGCCGACGGCCTCACCGGCGACGGTCTCGTCCTGGCCGATGTGGGTGAGCGCCCCGTAGGCCTTGGACTGCTCGGCGCCCGAGTTCACGGTGATCACCGGGATGCCCGCCTTGACGGCCTTCTCGACGGCGGCCTTCATGGCGTCGGGCTTGGCGAGGGTGACGATCAGTCCGTCGACGCCCTTGGCGACGTACGAGTCGATCAGCTGCGCCTGCTGCTGCGCCTCGTCGCTGTGGGCGTAGAGGAAGTTGATGTTGTCCTTGACGGCGGCCTGCTTGGCGCCCTTCTGGACGATGTCCCAGAAGGTGTCGCCGTCACCCGAGTGGGTCACCATGGCGACGGTCCAGCGGGGGGTGTCGACGGCCGCCCTGCCCTGGGCCTCGGCGGCCTTGCGGGCGTCCTCCGCCCGCTTTCCGCCGGTGCTGCTACACCCGGCGAGCGCCGCTGTGAGCGCGAGCGCGAGCACGGCGCCGACTGCGGCGCGTACCCCTCCTGTCCGAAGCCTGGTCACGAGGCCGTGCCCTCCTTTGTGTCCTTCTGCGTGCATTGCAGTCGTGCATTGCAGTATCGGTCATGCGGGTCGTGGCGCTTGTCAGGGGGCGGGTGTCCGGCCGCTTCGCCGGTGTGCACCGGCTACGGACGGACCATCAGCTGGAAGTCGAAGGAGTAGCGGGCGGCCCGGTAGAGGTGGGAGCCGTACTCGACGGCGCGGCCGGTGTCGTCGAAGGTGACGCGCTCCATCGTCAGCAGCGGGGCGCCCTCCCGCTCGTCGAGCAGTGCCGCCTCGGCGGCGGTCGCGGCGCGGGCGCCGACAGCCTGACGGGCGCTGTGCAGGGTGAGCGCTGCGGAGCGGAGCATCCGGTAGAGGCCGGTGGTCTCCAGGCGCTCGGTGTCGGGGTCCACGAGTCCGGCCGGCAGGTGGTTGCGCAGGTACGCGATGGGCTCCCCGTGCGCGGTACGGAGCCGTTCGAGGTAGAGGACCTCGCTTCCCTCGGGTACGGCGAGGGCGGCGGCGACGGGTCCGGTGGCGGCTTCGAGGCGGTTGACCAGGACTCGGGTGGCGGGGAGCTGCCCGGCCGCGTCCAGGTCGTCGTAGAGGCTGCTCAGTTCCAGCGGCCGGCGGACCGTGGAGTGCACCACCTGGGTGCCGACGCCCCGGCGACGGACCAGGAGGCCCTTGTCGACGAGGGTCTGGATGGCCTGGCGGACGGTGGGCCGGGAGAGGCCGAGACGGGTGGCGAGGTCGATCTCGTTGCCGAGGAGGGTGCCCGGGGTCAGCGTCCCCTTCTCCACGGCGCTCTCCAGCTGCTGGGCCAGCTGGTAGTAGAGCGGGACCGGGCTGGTGCGGTCCACGGAGAGCGGGGGCAGGCAGGAGCCGGACTGCTTGGACACGGGGGGAGCGTAGCCCGGTGCGCTGATGACGGGAAGTCGTGACGTCCGGTTGTCCTGACAAATCCTTGACACCGGGGACGGACCGCTCCACGGTGGGGCCATGCGCATCGGACTCATCGGAACGGGACGGATCGGGAGCTTCCACGCGGGGGTGCTGGCCCGCCACCCGGAGGTCGAGTCGCTGGTCGTGGCGGATGTGGACGCCACCCGGGCGGCCGGGGTCGCGGGAGCGCTCGGGGCGGAGGCGGCGCCGGATGTGACGGCGCTGTTCGGACACGCCCTGGACGCCGTGGTGATCGCCTCGGCGACGGCCGCGCACGCGGAGCTGATCGCCCGCGCGGCGGGCGCCGGGCTCCCGGCCTTCTGCGAGAAGCCGATCGCCCTGGACGTGCCGCGGACGCGGGCCGCGCTCGCGGCGGTGGCGCAGGCGGGGACGGAGCTCCAGCTCGGCTTCATGCGGCGCTTCGACGCGGGGTACCGGGCGGCGCGCGAGGCCGTGCGCTCGGGGCGCCTCGGCCGGCTGCACACCGTACGGGCGGCGACCTCCGACCCGGAGCCGCCGCCGGCCGCGTACCTGCCGCTCTCCGGCGGTCTCTTCCGGGACTGTCTGGTGCACGACTTCGACATCGTGCGCTGGGTGACCGGGCGGGAGATCGTGGAGGTGTACGCGACGGGCTCGGACGCCGGCCCCGCGATGTTCCGGGAGGCGGGGGACGTGTCGTCGGCCGCCGCTCTGCTCACCCTGGACGACGGCACGCTGGTCACGGCGACGGCGACCCGCTGCAACGGCGCCGGGTACGACGTCCGGATGGAGCTGGCGGGCGACCGGGACCAGATCACGGTGGGCCTGGACGACCGCACCCCGCTGACCTCGGTGGAACCGCAGGGACCGGCCGCGCCGGGAAAGCCCTGGCCCGGGTTCCTGGAGCGGTTCGGCCCCGCGTACGAGGCGGAGCTCGACACCTTCGTACGGCTGGTCAGCGGCGAGGCGGCCAATCCCTGCGACGGCCGGGAGGCCCTGGCGGCGCTCCGGATCGCCGACGCCTGCGAGACCTCGCGCCGGGAGCGGCGTCCGGTACGGCTGGACGACGCTCCCTGACGACTCCCCCGGCCCACCACCGGACGACGGCCCCTGACGACTCCCCCGGCCCACCACCCGACGACGCCCCTCCCCTTCACCGCAGGACAGCACCCCTCCCGTTCACCACCGGACGGGCAGGTGCCGGACCCCGCGCATGAGGAGGCCGGGGAGCCACTCCCAGGGCTCGCCCTCGGGGTCGAGCTCCAGCCGGGGGAAGCGGTCCAGGAGCGTACGGAGCGCGATCCGGCCCTCCAGACGGGCCAGCGGGGCGCCCAGGCAGTAGTGGATGCCGTGCCCGAAGGCCAGGTGGCCGCGGGTGTCCCGGCGGATGTCGAAGCGGTCAGGTTCGGGGAAGCGGGCCGGATCGCGGTCGAGGGCCCCGATGGCGACGAGGACGCTCTGCCCCGCCGGGATCTCGGTGCCGCCGAGGGTGACGGCTTCCCGGGTGAAGCGGAAGGTACCGGTCTCCACCGGCCCGTCGTACCGCAGGGACTCCTCGATCGCCCCGTCCAGCAGGCTCGGGTCGGCGCGGAGGGCGGCGAGCTGCTCGGGATGGGTGAGCAGGTTGCGGACGGTGTTGGCGATCAGGTTGACGGTGGTCTCGTGGCCCGCGATGAGCAGCAGATAGGCCATGGCCCGCAGTTCGGGACCGGAGAGCCGGTCGCCGTCCTCGGCACGGGCCGCGAGGAGCCCGGAGAGCAGGTCGTCGGCGGGGCCCGCGGCCCGCTTGTCCTCGATGAGTTCGTCGAGGTACCCGGCGAAGCCCTCCATGGCCTCGGCCATGGCCCGCTCGTCGCCCGGGGTGACGAGCTCGGTCGACCAGCGGCGGAAGGTGTCGCGGTCCTCGGCGGGGACGCCGAGGAGCTCGCAGATGACGGTGATCGGCAGCGGGTACGCGAAGGCGTCGACGAGATCGGCGCGGCCCGCGGGCTCCATCGCGTCGGCGAGTTCGGCGGTGAGCCGCTCGATGCGGGGGCGCAGGCCCTCCACCCGGCGGCCGGTGAACTCGCCCGTGACCAGGCGGCGCAGCCGGGTGTGGTCGGGGGCGTCGGCCCCGAGGAGGTGGACGCCGATGATGTCCTCCTCCGGCGGCCGGACGCCGATCACGGACGGGGACTTGGCGAACCGCGGGTCGGCGAGCGCCGCGCGCCCCTCGTCGTGGCCGACGATCAGCCAGAACCGGTAGCCGTCGGGCATCCGCGCCTCGTGGACGGGGCCGGACTCACGGAGCTTCGCGTAGAAGGGGTACGGGTTCGCGGTGAAGTCCGCGCCGTACTCCCCCAGTTCGATGACGGACATCGAGTCAGCCTAGCCGACCGGCCCGAAGCCGTCCGGGTCGGCGCTCGCCGGTTCTAGGCGGCTTCTGTCGACTCCGGTCGGCCTCGTCGGCTCTCGTCGGCGCCCGTCGGCTCCGGCCCTCGTCGGCCCGGCCCGCGGCCGTCAGTTCTGGTCGTCCTCCTCCAGGAGCCCCGCGTCGTGGACGAGGAGGGCGATCTGGACGCGGTTGTTGAGGCCGAGTTTGGCGAGCACGCGCGAGACATGGGTCTTGACCGTCGGCACGCTCATGTACAGCCCGGCGGCGATCTCGGCGTTGGACAGACCTCGGCCCACGGCGATCGCCACCTCCCGCTCACGGCCCGCGAGTTCGGCCAGCCGGCCGCCGGCCGCCGTGCGCGGGGTCTGTTCCGGCTGCCCGGCGACATGGGTCATGAGCTGACGGGTGACGGCCGGGGAGAGCACCGGGTCCCCGGCGGCGACCCGGCGTACGGCGGCGACGATCTCGGCCGGCGGGGTGTCCTTGAGGACGAATCCGGCGGCGCCCGCGCGCAGGGCGCGCAGCACCTGCTCGTCGGCGTGGAAGGTGGTGAGGACGACGACCTCGGGGGCGCCGGGTTCGGCACGGAGGCGTTCGGTGGCGGTGAGCCCGTCCACCTGGGGCATGCGGATGTCCATGAGGACGACGTCGGGGGCGTGACGGGCGACGAGTTCGGGGACCTCGCGGCCGTCGGCGCCCTCGCCGACGATCTCCAGGTCCTCGGCGCCGCCGAGCATGAGGGTGAGGCCCGCGCGGACCAGGGGGTCGTCGTCGACGATGAGCAGCCGGATGGTCATGGGGGCCACGGTAGCCAGGCGTGCAGCGCGAATCCGCCGTCGGGGGCGGGTCCGTGCTCCATCCGGCCGCCGGCGAGCGCGGCGCGCTCGGTGAGTCCGATGAGGCCCTGGCCGGAGCCGGGGACGTGCGGGACCGCTCCGGCGGGCGCCGGATTGTGGATGTCGACGGTGAGGCCCTCGCCGGGGCGGCCGCGGACGGTGACGGTGACCGTGGTGCCGGGGGCGTGTTTGCGGGCGTTGGTGAGGCCCTCCTGGGCGATGCGGTAGACGGTGCGGCCGGTGGCGGCGGGCACGGCCGACGGGTCGTCCACGGTGGTGTCGAGGACGACCTCCGCCCCGGCCTCGCGGGACTCGTCGATGAGCGCGTCGAGGGTGGCGAGGGTGGGCTGGGGCCGGTCTCCGCCGTCGCCGTTCTCGCCGGGTGCGCGCAGGACGCCGATGATCTCGCGGAGGTCCTGGAGAGCTTCGTGGGCGCTGTCGCGGATGACCCCGGCGGCGCGGGCGACCTGCTCGGGCGGGGCGTCGGGGCGGAACTCCAGGGCGCCGGCGTGCACGCTGAGCAGGGTCAGGCGGTGGGCGAGGACGTCGTGCATCTCGCGGGCGATGGCCTCGCGGGCGAGCCGCTGGGCCTGGGCGGCGCGCAGTTCGGCCTCGGCCTCGGCGCGGCGGGCGCGTTCCCTGAGGGCCTCGACGAGCTGGCGGCGGGAGCGGACGAGCATGCCCCAGGCGGTGACGAGCAGGATGAGGATGAAGCCGAGGCCGATGGAGAGCCCGGTGTTGGTGGTGGGGTCGGGCCGAACGAAGGCCTGCACGGTGGACGCGGCGACGGCGAGCGCCCCGATCCAGGCGACCTCGCGGAAGGGGCGGCGGACGGCGACGCTGAACAGACTCGCGAGGAGGGCGCCCGCGGCGACCGGGGCCACGACGTTCAGCAGCGAGAGGGCGATGGCGAGTCCGGTGGGCCAGCGGCGGCGCAGCCAGAGGGCGCAGCAGGCGGCGGCGCCGAGGAGCTGGTCGACGAGGGTGACGGTCTCGCTGGTGTACTCCGCGCTGGTGTCGGCGGCGATGAGGCCGACGAAGGCCGCGAGCAGGAAGAGCGAGATGTCCACGATCCAGTCGCGGACGGTACGGCGGGGCCGGGCCGCCCCGCTCCCGCCCGGTGCGACCAGGTGGGAGGGGAGCAGCCAGCGCTGCCGGTCCGTGCGAGTCATAGCGGCAATGTACGCAGCCGGGGGCGCCGTGCGGGCATGAGCGGCCCGGGACGGTACCGAAGTCGCGGAGGTCGATACTTCGGTAGCGGTGGCCGTGGACCTGCGGCGGACGCGGCCGGTCGCCCGGCCGCGCCATGATCACTTCATGAAGAAGCTTCTGGAGGTCGCCGGTTTCCTGCTCGCCCTCTTCGGTGTGGCCGGGGTGGTGCGCGAGCTGACGGACGGCTGGTTCCGCCTGCTCGGCGTGACCCGGTTCCTCACCGAGAACGTGTGGTTCCTGGAGGGCCGGGAGCTGTTCGCCAACATCGTGATCGCGGTCCTCGGCCTGGTCCTCATGATCGTGTCGGACCGGGTGGCGAAGTCCTGATCCGCCCGTCGCGGTGGACCGGCGGGCACGCGCCCACCGGTCACCGGTCGCCTCGGCGGTCGGGCGCTCGCCGGTGACCTCGGCGGTCAGGCGCTCGCCGAGTCGATGCGGGTCACTTCGGCGAGGTGCTCGGCCATGCGGTGGGAGACCGAACCGCTGGTGTAGAGGGCGGCGCCGAGCACGGCGACGGGGACGGAGGCACCGATGACGCCGACGAGTTCGGGCCAGTCGCGGGACTCCTCGCAGGCCTTGTCGTGGAGGTACTCGCTGGTGAGCAGCACGGGGCAGGTGTTGCTGCTGTCGGCCGGTTCGTACGGGGTGAGGAGAAGGACGCCGAACCAGACCCAGAGCAGCCCGGCGACGGCGAGGAGGCCGAGGCCCCAGCCCTGGGTGCGCCGGGCACGGGCGCGGAACTCGTTGTCGTAAGTGAGTGAACGCATGATCGAAGAACTTACCCGGCGTCCCCGTCGGCGGCCCGACGGCCCCAACTGGTGCCCGCCAGAACGAGGATCGCGCCCGCGAGGCCGAGGACCCCGGGGCGGTCCCCCGCGACGGCGATGCCCGCGGCGGCGGCCCAGAGTGGTTCCGTGCCGAGGAGGAGGCTGACCCGGGACGGCGAGGTGCGGCGGACCGCCCACATCTGCACGAAGAAGGCGAAGAGCGTGCAGAAGACGGAGAGGAAGAGCAGCCCGGCCCACTCGCGCGGACCGAAGTCCAGGGCGACCGCCCAGGGCGAGGCGCCGGTGCCGGGGAAGGCCGCGATGACGGCGAAGACGGCGACGGCGGAGCCGAGCTGCACGGTGGTCAGGGAGAGCGAGTCGGCGGACCGGACCGCCTTGATCCGGGACATGGCCAGGACGTGGACGGTACGGGCCAGGGCGGCGAGCAGCATGAGCAGGTCGCCCGTGGAGGGGGCGGTGAAGCCACCGCCCTGGGTGAGGAGGACGACGCCCGCGACGGAGAGCGCGGCGGCGCCGAGGAAAGCGCGGGGCGGTCTGACCCTGGTGACGGCGGCCTCGGCGAGCGGGGTGAAGATCATGGTGAGGCTGATGATCAGACCCGCGTTGGTGGCGGAGGTGTGGACGACGCCGTAGGTCTCCAGGAGGAAGATCCCGGCGAGGATCAGTCCGAGGGTGGCCGCGCCGCGCCACTGGGCCGCGCTCAGCGCCCGGAGCCTGGCCCACCCGGCGACGACGAGGACGGGCAGCACCACGGCGAACCGCAGCACGAGGACCGCGATGACGGTGTGGGTGGTGGTGATGCCCTTGGCCGCGAGGTAGCTGGCGCCCCAGACGACGGCGACGAGCAGCACGGGCAGGTCGGTGAGCCAGGCGCGGCGCGGGGCGCCGAGCGGCACGGGGGCGGCAAGGGAGGACGAAGCTGCCATGGCGGGCCGGTTCTCCAACTCTCTGGGTGGGGTGGAGACTTCTGCGGCTCGCACGTGGAGCGATCACCGTACCCGGACAGGCCTGTGGCGGCTACACCTTTCTGTCGCCCACGAGCCGCCCCCGAGCCGCTCACCAGCCGCTCACCAGCCGCTGAAGGGTCGACCGCGAGTCGCCGACGAGCCGACGCGGGGTGCCGGTCGGGTCGGCGTCCGATTCCTGCCAGCTTCCGGGCACCCGGACGACTTTCATTGAACCCGCAACCACTTATGGCTTCTCCCTACGGAGGTTTCGGGATGTCCACGATGAACGGCACGGCGGTTCTGGTGACGGGCGGCAGCCGCGGGATCGGCGCGGCCACGGCCGTACGCCTCGCGCAGGAGGGCGCCGACGTCGCCTTCACCTACGTCCAGGACGAGGCGCGGGCCAAGGAGGTCGCCGCACGGATCGAGGCGGCCGGCCGGAAGGCGCTGCCCCTGCGGGCCGACGCGGCCGACGCCGGGGACGCGGCGGGGGCGGTCGACTGGGCGGCGGACGCCCTGGGCCGGCTCGACGTCCTGGTCAACAACGTCGGCGCCGGGGTCCTCGGCCCGCTGGAGTCGCTGGCCCTCGCCGACGTGGACCGGGTCCTCGCGGTGAACGTCCGGGCGTCCTTCCTCGCCTCGCAGGCGGCGGCCGGGCGCCTGCCCGACGGCGGGCGGATCATCACGATCGGCAGCTGCATGACGCAGCGGGTGCCGGGGCCCGGCGGGTCCCTGTACGCGATGAGCAAGTCGGCTCTGACCGGCCTCACGAAGGCGCTCGCCCGGGAGCTGGGCGGTCGCGGGATCACGGCGAACCTCGTCCACCCCGGCCCCGTCGACACCGACATGAACCCGGCGGACGGGCCGTACGCGGCGGGCCAGGCGGCCATGACGGCGCTGGGCCGCTTCGGCACCCCGGACGAGGTGGCCTCCATGGTCGCCTTCCTGGCGGGGCCCGAGGGGCGGTACGTGACGGGCGCCGAGTTCTCGGTGGACGGCGGGCACGCGGCGTAGCCCCGTACGGCGACCGCCTCGAAGCGCCCGTGCGCGGAGCCCGGCGAGTGGGCGGAAGAGTGCCGCCGGGGGAAGCGAGCCGGAAAAGGGGTTCGCGAGGGCGCACCGGTGCTGTCGGTCCGGTGCGCCCTCGCGGGCCGGGCGGGGTGTCGTACCCGCCCAGTTCTGGGGTGACCGGGGTCCCCGGGGGCCGGGCGGTGTCGGCCGCCCGGCCCCGGAGTCCCGGGGCGGCCGGGCGCGCCCGGCCTGCTGGTGGTGGTCCGGTGGCGTCAGCCGCCGAGTTCCTGGTGGCGGGCGGTCAGCCGGGCCGCACCGGCCTCCGTGAGGGAGCCGAAGAGACGGAGGCGGGAGATGCCGCCGTCCGGGTAGATGTCGATCCGCACCCGGGAGCCGACCGCCGGGGTGCCGAGCACGAAGCGGTGGTTGGTGTCGGGCTGGAGGCGGGTCCGGGGCAGGATCTCGGTCCACTCCTCCGAGCCCTCGGCCGCGACGGAGAGCGCGGCCCAGCCGGCGCTGTTGCCCTTGAGGTAGGCGGTGTCGATCTCGACGGCGCGGATCTCGGACTCGGCGACCAGCTGGTAGCGGATCCAGTCGTTGCCCTTGTCGCGGCGGCGGCGGGTCTCCCAGCCGTCGTCCATCTTGCGGGAGCGGCCCGGCTGGATGGTGTTGGTGGCCGGGGAGTAGAAGCGGTCGGAGGCGTCCTCGACCTGGCCGCCGTTCTCCAGGGCAGCGAGGTCGAAGGTGCCGAGGACCCCGAGCCACGCCGGGTCGGGGGCGACCTCGCCGTAGACCCGGAGGCGGGCGATGCCGCCGTCGGGGTGCTGGTTGACGCGCAGGTGCGTGAAGCGCTGCTCGACGTCGACGGCGAAGCCGTTGGCGGCGTGCCCGCCGACGGCGGTGCGCGGGACGAGCGTCGTCCACTTCACGTCGTCGGCGAGGAGCTCCTCGGGCGAGGGCGAGCCGGGGACGGAGGCGGCCTCGACGGAGACGGCCTGCGGGTAGTTGCCGCGGAAGTGGGCCGTGTCGAGGACGATGCCGCGGACCACACCGGGCGCGCCGAGCCGTACGAGGGCCCAGTCGTGGTCGTCCTCGGTGGGGTGCGGCTGCTGGGCCGAGATGCCACGGCGGCGGCGGGTCTCCCAGCCGTCCATGATCTTGCCCTTGTGGCCGAAGTGCTCGGGGTCGAACTCGGCGGCCTCGGGCTTGAGGAGGTTCTCGCGCTCGGCGAAGAACTCGTCGTTGGCGGCGATCACGCCCGCGCCGAGGCGCCGGTCGGCGAGGTCCGCGTACTGGGCGAAGGGGAAGTCGGCCGTCCGGTAGTCGGCGTACGGGTCGCCGCCGCCGTAGGGGCTCGCGTCACCGGTGAAGCTGGGTATGACGGACACGTC
The DNA here is from genome assembly GCF_044331325.1 of Streptomyces sp. NPDC017246. Classification (NCBI taxonomy): domain Bacteria; kingdom Bacillati; phylum Actinomycetota; class Actinomycetes; order Kitasatosporales; family Streptomycetaceae; genus Streptomyces; species Streptomyces sp. NPDC017246. Next base: position 869,598 of record NZ_JBIRMW010000001.1, read on the forward strand.
AGTTGTTCCTTTCGAGGAGGCGGCCGGAGGGCTCGGCGAGGGTGCCGCCGTCGGCGATCCGCTCTCCGCGCAGCCAGGTGGAAGTGACGACGCCGTGGAGGGTCTTGCCCGCGTAGGCGGTGATCCGGTTGCGGTGCTGGAGGTCGGCCGGGTCGACGGTGAAGGTCGCCTCGGGCGCGAGGACGGCGAAGTCGGCGTCGCGGCCGGCCTCGATGGCGCCCTTGCGGGTGAGTCCGGCGAGCCGGGCCGGGCCCTCGGACATCCAGCGGACGACGTCCGTCAGGTCGAAGCCGCGGCGGCGGGCCTCGGTCCAGATGGCCGGCAGGCCGAGCTGGAGGGAGGAGATGCCGCCCCAGGCGGACGCGAAGTCGGGCGTCTTGAGGTCTGCCGTGGACGGGGAGTGGTCGGAGACGATGCAGTCGATCGTGCCGTCCGCGAGCCCCTGCCACAGCGCGTCCTGGTTGACGGCCTCGCGGATGGGCGGGCAGCACTTGAACTCGGTGGCGCCGTCCGGGATCTCCTCGGCGGTGAGCGTGAGGAAGTGCGGACAGGACTCGACCGTGATCTTCACGCCCTCGGCCTTGGCGGCGGCGATGACCGGCAGCGCGTCCGAGGAGGAGAGGTGGAGGACGTGGACGCGGGCGTTGAGCCGGCGGGCCTGGTTGATCAGGTTCTCGATCGCCGTGTTCTCGGCGTCCCGGGGGCGGGAGGCGAGGAAGTCGGCGTACGCGCCGCCCGGGCGCTGGGGCGCGGCGGCGAGGTGGTGCGGGTCCTCGGCGTGCACGATCATCAGGCCGTCGAAGCCGGAGATCTCGGCGAGGGACGTCGCCAGCCGCTCCTGGTCGAGCTCGGGGAACTCCTCCACGCCGGAGGGCGACAGGAAGCACTTGAAGCCGAAGACTCCGGCGTCGTGGAGCGGGCGCAGGTCCTTGACGTTGTCGGGCAGGGCGCCGCCCCAGAAGCCGACGTCGACGTGGGCCTTGGCGCGGGCGACCTCCTGCTTGACCCGCAGGTTCTCCACGGTGGTGGTCGGCGGCAGCGAGTTGAGCGGCATGTCGAGCAGCGTGGTGATGCCGCCGGCGGCGGCCGCGCGGGTGGCGGTCCAGAAGCCCTCCCACTCGGTGCGGCCGGGGTCGTTCACGTGTACGTGGGTGTCGACGAGTCCGGGCAGGACGACGTCGTCGCCGACGTCCTCAAGCCGGGCGCCGGCGGGTACCTCGGCGTCGTACGGCAGCACGGCCGCGATCGTCCCCCCGGAGACGGCGATCGACGCCGGGCGGGTTCCCTCGGGGGTGATGACACGCGTCGAGCGCAGGACCAGGTTGACGTCCACCCGTACCCCTTCTTCAAGTGCTTCGGCGAGAACCGGGTGCTTCGACGAGGAACCGCCCGGCAGGAAATTCAACGAACTGTTGAAGGAGTCTTCACTTCCGGACGACATGTCGTCAAGGGCACAATTCCAGGATCGGCCCTCACCGAACCCTGCTTGGATGTTTCCACGAAGTGGAATGTAAATTTCGTACAGTAGAACGTAGCTCCACACAGGTGGGGCGGACCCGGACCGCTCCCGGCCGTCGCCGACACCGGACAAACACGTCCTGACCGGCGCGGACGCCGACACCGGGACCATGTGCCCCGACCGATGGGCCGGTAGGCTGCTGACTTGCCCGCCTGCCCCGAAAGGACCGTTGACGTGCCGACGTCCAGCGCCAGCACCACCGACGCCGCCAAGCCCGCCGCGAGCGGGGGCGTCCAGTCCCTTGAGCGTGCCTTCGACCTCCTGGAGCGGATGGCCGACGCCGGGGGCGAGGTCGGGCTGAGCGAGCTCTCCGCCAGCAGCGGACTCCCGCTCCCCACCATCCACCGCCTCATGCGCACCCTGGTCGCCTGCGGCTATGTGCGCCAGCAGCCCAACCGGCGGTACGCGCTCGGACCCCGGCTCATCCGGCTCGGCGAATCCGCCTCCCGCCTCCTCGGCACCTGGGCCCGCCCGTACCTGGCGCGCCTCGTCGAGGAGACCGGCGAGACCGCGAACATGGCACTGCTCGACGGCGACGAGATCGTGTACGTCGCCCAGGTGCCGTCCAAGCACTCGATGCGCATGTTCACCGAGGTCGGCCGGCGGGTGCTCCCGCACTCGACCGGTGTGGGCAAGGCGCTCCTCGCCCACACCCCGGCGGAGGAGGTACGCGCGCTGCTCGCCCGTACCGGCATGCCGGCCGCGACGGAGAAGACGATCACCACGCCGGACGGCTTCCTCGACGCGCTCGTCGCGGTCCGCGAGACGGGATACGCGGTCGACGACAACGAGCAGGAGATAGGAGTCCGCTGCCTCGCGGTATCGGTGCCGGACTCCCCCACCGCCGCGGCGATCTCGATCTCGGGCCCGGCGGGCCGGGTGACCGAGGCGGCCACGGAGAAGATCGTCCCGATCCTCCAGGAGGTCGCCCGGGAACTCTCGGCGGCCCTGGCGAACACGACGGGCAACGGCGGGTCGTAGCGCCCCGCTCCCCCGCCCACCACGGCGCGGGCGGCGCCCGCCCGCCCCCGCCGTGCCGGCGCGAGGCGTCTACTCCCGGCGTGCGGCGCTCTCCTCGGCGCCGCGCTGTCCGCGGAACGCACCGTGGTGTCCGTGGAAGACGTTGCGTTCCATGGCTCGCCGGCCGGGATGGCGTCGTTCCTCCGCCGGGTAGCCGACCGACACGAGCAGGGCGATGGCCAGGTCGTCCCGGTCGCCGATCCCGATCACCTTCTTCACCTCGGCCTCGTCCCAGCCGTTCATCGGCGAGGTGGCCAGGCCCAGCTCGGTCGCGGCGAGCATCAGGAAGGATGCCGCGATCACGGCGTCCTTCACCGCGTACTCCCGCAGGAGACCGCGCCGGTCGAGGTCCTCCTGGAACGCGGTCGAGGCGGCCGAGAACATGGCGATGAACTCGTCGTCCCAGGCGCCGTCGCGGCGGGCCCGGTCGTAGACGTCGCTGTGATCGTCACGCCAGGACTCCGGCTCGGCGACGAAGACCAGGACCACGGGGGCCTCCCGCGTCTGGGGCTGGCCTCCGGTGGCCCGGGTCAGCCCGTCGCGGCCCTCGCCGTCGGCGACCACGACGATCGACCGGTCCTGCAGATTCCAGCTGGAGGGTGCCTGGACCGCGAGTTCGAGCAGCGTGGTGAGGGCGTCGTCCGGGATCGGGTCGGGGCGGTAGTGGCGGACGGTGCGGCGCGTGCGGATCGCGTCGGCTACGGAGAGCGTGTGGTTCGTCATGACACGAACTATTGGAGAGTCACTCTCCAATAGGAATAAGGCACTTATTGGTGCGTTACTCTCCCGGCATGAAGACCGTCGTGGAATCCTCCGGACTACCGGCCGACGCCTACTCCGCAAAGTGCCCGACGCGCCAGGTCCTCGACCACATCGCCGGCAAATGGACGATCCTGGTCGTCGACGCCCTCCTCGAAGGCACCATGCGCTACACCGACTTGAGCCGACGCATCGAGGGCGTCTCGCAGAAGATGCTCACCCAGACCCTCCGCGGCCTTGAGGCCGACGGCTTCCTCACCCGCACGGCGTACCCGTCCATCCCGCCCAGGGTCGAGTACGACCTGACGGACCTGGGCCGGAGCCTCGCCGAGCCGATCGCCGCACTCCGGCAATGGACGGAGACCCACATCAACGAGATCGAACGGGCCCGGGCCCTCGCCGCCGCGGCGGCGAGGAAAACCCAGGCGCCCTGACCCACCGCGCCGTACCCCTCAGGCGGTGACACGAGCCCCGGCCCGGCGAGGGGCGGCCGGTGGTCAGACGGTCGCGCGTTCCGACAGGCGGCCGTCCTGGACCTCGACCACCCGGTCCGCGCGGGCGAGGTGCGTACGGTCGTGGGTGACGAGGACCGTCGCCGTACCCCGCTCGCCCGTCAGTCCGACGAGCAGCTCCACCACCGCCGCCCCCCGCTCGTGGTCGAGCGCGCTGGTCGGCTCGTCGACGAGGAGCACAGCGGGCTCGTTCATCAGGGCACGCGCGATGTTGACCCGCTGGCGCTGACCGCCGGACAGCTGGTGCGGCCGCCGTCCGGCCAGATCCGCGAGGCCGACCGCGTCCAGCAGTTCCAGTGCCCGGCCCCTGGCCTCCTTCGGCGGACGGCCGGACAGATGCGCCATCACCTGGAGCTGTTCGGCCGCCGTGAGCGAGGGCAGCAGATTGGGCTGCTGGAACACGATCCCGATCCGCTCCCGCCGCAGTGCCGCCCGCCCGGCCGCGTCCAGCGCGCCCGTGTCCGTCCCGGCGACGACGACCCCGCCCCGGTCGGGGGTGACCAGGGTCGCGGCGACCGCGAGCAGGCTGGACTTGCCGGAGCCGGAGGGGCCGACGACGGCCGTGAGCGTACCGGCGGGGACGTCGAGGGAGACGGCGTCGAGCGCGGTCAGCCGGCCGTCCCCGTCGGGGTAGGTGAGGGTGACGGCGTCGAGGACGAGACTCATCGGGCGCTCCCGAGGGCGGTGAGGGGATCGACGGCGGTGATCCGCCGGATGGACAGGGCGGCGCCGAGCACACCGAGCACCACGATGACGGCCGCCGGTCCGAGGACGGTCAGCGGCTCCAGGACGAAGGGCACGTTCCCGCCGCTGACCAGCGCCCCGATGCCGACAGCGAGCGCCGTGCCGAGCAGCGTGCCCGCCGCGAGCATCAGGACCGCCTGTCCGAGGGCGTCCTTGAGGAGGTACGGGGTCGAGGCCCCCAGCGCCTTGAGGACGGCGACGTCGCCGCTCCGCTGAATGGTCCAGACGGTGAAGAAGGCTCCTATGACAAGGGCCGAGATGGCGAAGAGGAAGCCCCGCATGAGCTGGAGCGACCCGTTCTCCGCCTGGTAGGACCCTATGGCGGTGAGCGCCTCGTCGGCGGTCCGCGCCTCGGTGCCGACGGCCTTGTCGCCCGCCGCCCAGTCGGTCCCCCCGCCGCCGCGGAGCGCGATGACGGTGGCCTGTTCCTGCGCGGTCGTGCCGCTGTGGCCTAGCCGCTGCCAGTCGTCGAGCGAGGTCCACACCACCGGGGTGTGGCTGTACGAGGCGTCGCCGGAGACCGCCGTGACGGTGAGCTCCAGCGGGCCGAGGCGGACGGCGTCGCCCGGCGAGACGCCCAGCTCCTCGGCCGCCGACTCCGAGAGGACGGCCCTGCCCGGAGCGGGGGCCACCGGTGCGAGGCCTGCCTCCGGATCCGTACCGAAGGCGGAGACCGCGGCGGTACGGTCCCCGGCGGCGCCGTTGAGCGTGCGGATGCCGAGGGGCGCCGCGGCCTTCACTCCGGGCTGCTCCGCCCAGCGGCGCCACTGCTCCTCCGTCACCGTCGAATTGGTGAAGGAGACCGACTGCCCGGACGGCGGCGCCGCGAAGGCGAGACGGTCGGCGGGCAGACCGGTGATCGCGGAGACGTTCTCCCGCGCGAGCCCGGCGGTCAGCCCTGACAGCAGCCCCACGAGCAGGGTGATCAGGACGATCACGGTGCCCATGAGGGCGAATCGCCCCTTGGCGAATCTGAGGTCTCTCCATGCCACGAACATGCTGACCAGAGTGGTGCGGGAGGGGCCCCGGGGGCATCGCGCCACGGATGGCTCCGTAATCAATCTTTCGGTTGAGTCCGGATTGTCTGCCGCTGTCTACGCTGGAGGGAACATGGATCCGCGTTCCCTCACCCCCGCCCTGCGCGCACTGCGCCTCTGTCTCCACCTGCTGATGGGGGGCCTGCTCGTCCTCGCGGCGGTACGGGCGGACTCGGCCGCCGGGACGGCGCTCGCGGTGGTGACGGGCGCGGTCTACGCCGCCGGTTCGTATCTGCCCTCCGTGCGGAACTCGCAGCGGGCCGCGGGCGTCTGGCTGGCCGCCCTCGGCGTGTCCTGGATCGCGCTGCTCTGGCTGACCCCGGAGGCGCTCTGGGTGGCCTTCCCGCTCTACTTCCTCCAGCTGCACCTGCTGCCCCCGCGCTGGTCCCTGCCTGCGGTCGCGCTGACGGCGGGCGCGGCGATCCTCTCGTACGTGGGGCACGGCGCCGCGCTCAACCCGGGGGTCTTCATCGGGCCGCTGCTCGGTGCGGCGGTCGCGGTGGCGACGGTCCTGGGCTACCAGGCGCTGTACCGGGAGAGCGAGCGGCGGCGCCGGCTCATCGAGGAGCTGATCGCGACACGGGCGGAGCTGGCGGCGGCGGAGCGGCACGCGGGGACGCTCGCCGAGCGGGAGCGGCTCGCCCGCGAGATCCACGACACGCTCGCCCAGGGTCTGTCCTCGATCCAGCTGCTGCTGCGGGCGGCCGAGCGGGCCCTGCCGCCGGGTTCTCCGGCCGCCGGCCACATCGACCGGGCGCGGCGGGCGGCCCAGGACAACCTGGCGGAGGCGAGACGGTTCGTACGGGCACTGTCGCCACCGGACCTGGAGCACGGCTCCCTCGCGGCGGCCCTGGAACGTCTGTGCGAGCCGGGGGCGGGTGCGGGGCTGTACGGCCCGGGCGCCGGTGCGAGCGGCCAGGAGCCCGGGGGCGGCGCGGGTGTGGGTGCGGGTGCGTACGAGCCGGGGGCCGGCGCGGGTGCGTACGAGCCGGGGGCCGGGCCGCGGGTCCGGTTCTCGGTGAGCGGCACACCGGTCGAGCTGCCCACCCCGTACGAGGTGGCGCTGCTGCGGATCGCGCAGTCGGCGCTCGCGAACACGGTGCGGCACGCGGCGGCCTCGCGGGCGGAGATCACGCTGTCGTTCATGGACGCGTCCGTGACCCTGGACGTGGTCGACGACGGCGCGGGCTTCGAGCCGGGGTCCGTCCGCCCGTCCTCCGACGGCGGCTTCGGGCTTCCGGCGATGCGTTCGCGCGCGGAGTCGCTGGGCGGCACGTTCACCGTCGAGTCCGCCCCCGGCCAGGGCACGGCCGTCGCCGTCTCCCTCCCCCTTCCCGCAGGAGTCCGAGCATGACCATCCACCTTCTTCTCGCCGACGACCACCCGGTGGTACGGGCCGGCCTGCGCGCGGTCCTCGACACGGAGCCGGACTTCACCGTCGTCGCGGAGGCGGCGACCGCCGAGCGCGCGGTGGAGCTGGCCGCCGCAGGGGGTGTGGACGTGGTCCTGATGGACCTGCAGTTCGGCTCCGGAATGCACGGCTCGGAGGCGACGGCGGCGATCACGGCGGCGCCCGGCGGGCCGAAGGTGCTCGTCCTGACGACGTACGACACGGACGCGGACATCCTGGCGGCGGTGGAGGCGGGCGCCTCCGGCTATCTCCTGAAGGACGCGCCGCCGGAGGAGCTGGCGGCGGCGGTGCGGACGGCGGCGGCCGGGCAGTCGGCGCTGGCCCCGGCGGTGGCGCACCGGCTGATGGACCGGATGCGGACGCCGGCGGAGGCGCTGACCAGACGCGAGCTGGAGGTGCTCCAGCTGGTGGGCGAGGGCCTGTCGAACCAGCAGATCAGCAAGGTGCTGTTCCTCAGCCAGGCGACGGTGAAGTCGCATCTGGTGCACATCTTCGCGAAGCTGGGCGTGGACTCGCGCACGGCGGCGGTGGCGGCGGCGACGGCACGCCGGCTGATCCGGCGGTAGGTTCCGCTTCCGGCGCGGTGTGCCGGCCTCCGGCGCGATGTGCCGGAAGCCCTGCGCTGCGTGCCGCCCCCTGCGCGGCGACCTGCCTACGGCGCCGGAACACCCGTATCCAGCACCCTTCGCCGGCATCCGGCGTCCGGCCCCCGCGTCAGTCCAGGGGTTCCCGGGGCGGGGGCGGACCGAAGAGTTCCACCGCGCGCCGGACCCCTGCGAGGCCCTCGGCGAGCGCGCTGACGGAGCCGACGGAGCCCGCGACGATCAGCAGGGCGCGGCGCAGTCGCCGCACCTCGGGTGCGCCGCTGAGCGCCATGGCGTCGAGCGCGGCGAGCTCGCCCTCGGCGATGCCCCGATCCGCGAAATCGACCCGATGGGCCGCCAGTTCGCGTCGGAGCCGGGACACGGCGGAGCGCAGCTCGGCCACCCTGGGGTCCACACCCTCGCCGGTCACTCGCCTCTGCCCCACGCTTCGCAACATGGTTCTCCCCCTCGCACGACACTGTGCGCAGAACGCCATACTCCGAACACTCCGAGCCGACCCGTCGGACGGTGGCCGGGCGCCGTGAGTAGCGGTCAGTTAACTCCTTCGCCACCCCGGCGCGCCACCCTCCGTGGACGGAATTCAGGCGACCGTGTGATTCCGCCCGATGCGGTATGCAGTCCCCATGACAACTGCGCATGATCGAACCGATGTCCGCGGACCCGTCGTCGCGGGTCTGCTGCTCGCCGCCGGGGGCGGGCGGCGGCTCGGCGGCCGGCCCAAGGCGCTGCTCTCCCATCGCGGCCGTCCCCTCGTCGAGCACGCGGTGGGGGTGCTGCGCGCGGCCGGCTGCGAGGTGGTGCACGTGGTCCTCGGTGCCTCGGCCGGTGCCGTACGGGAGCGGGCGGAGCTGCCCGGGTGCGTGCTGGTGGACAACCCGGAGTGGGCGGAGGGGATGGGTTCCTCGCTGCGGGCCGGGCTCGCCTCGCTGGCCGCCGACCCGCGCGGGGTGGACGCGGCGCTGGTGATGCTGGTCGACCAGCCGGGGATCGGGGCGGAGGCGGCGGCCCGGGTGCGGGCGGCCTACGCGTCGCGGGACTCGCTCGCGGCGGCCTCGTACGACGGGGAGCGGGGCCATCCGGTGCTCTTCGGGGCCGGGCACTGGGCGGGGATCGCCGAGCTGGCGGTGGGCGACCGGGGCGCGCGGGACTATCTGGCGGCACACCGGGATGCGATCACCCCCGTGGACTGTTCGGATGTGGCCGAGCCCTATGACATCGACACGGAGGCCGATCTGGCGCACCTGGAGTGAAAGGGATGGCACCGAGCGCCATGTTGTGTCGATCCGGAGAATCTCGACATCAACAAACCATTGAACTTCCACCATGAGGAAACTAGTATCCACTGTTCAGAAGCGCCTGCCAGTTCAGAGGGCGCTCGCGGCCGTATCTCGGCGCCTGCGGCACTCCGTGCCGTCCCGCGCGACGCCCGGCGGCCGCCTGGCACGCCCGTGAAGTCCGCTGAAGGAAGTGACAGTTCATGTCCGCACCAGCGCCGTCCCCCCTGGCCGTCGTCGATGCCGAGCCCCTGCCGCGTCAGGAAGAGGTGCTCACCGAGGCCGCCCTGGCCTTCGTCGCCGAACTGCACCGGCGGTTCACCCCGCGCCGGGACGAGCTCCTCGCCCGCCGAGCGGAGCGTCGCGCCGAGATCGCCCGTACGTCCACCCTGGACTTCCTCCCGGAGACCGCCGCGATCCGCGCCGACGACTCCTGGAAGGTCGCGCCGGCCCCGGCGGCCCTGAACGACCGCCGTGTCGAGATCACCGGCCCGACCGACCGCAAGATGACGATCAACGCGCTCAACTCCGGCGCCCGCGTCTGGCTCGCCGACTTCGAGGACGCCTCCGCGCCGACCTGGGAGAACGTGGTCCTGGGGCAGCTCAACCTGATCGACGCCTACGCCCGGAAGATCGACTTCACGGACCCGCGCTCGGGCAAGTCGTACGCCCTCAAGCCGGCCGACGAGCTGGCCACGGTCGTCATGCGGCCCCGCGGCTGGCACCTGGAGGAGCGTCACCTCGCCTTCGACGGCCGCCCCGTGCCGGGTGCGCTCGTCGACTTCGGGCTGTACTTCTTCCACAACGCCCAGCGTCTGATCGACCTCGGCAAGGGCCCGTACTTCTACCTGCCGAAGACGGAGTCGCACCTGGAGGCCCGCCTCTGGAACGAGATCTTCGTCTTCGCCCAGGACTACGTCGGCATCCCGCAGGGCACCGTCCGCGCCACGGTCCTCATCGAGACCATCACGGCCGCGTACGAGATGGAGGAGATCCTCTACGAGCTCCGCGACCACGCCGCCGGGCTGAACGCCGGCCGCTGGGACTACCTCTTCTCCATCGTCAAGAACTTCCGTGACGGCGGAGCCAAGTTCGTCCTGCCGGACCGCAACGCGGTCACGATGACCGCCCCGTTCATGCGCGCCTACACCGAACTCCTCGTGCGCACCTGCCACAAGCGCGGCGCGCACGCGATCGGCGGCATGGCGGCGTTCATCCCGTCCCGCAAGGACGCCGAGGTCAACAAGGTCGCCTTCGAGAAGGTCAAGGCCGACAAGGACCGCGAGGCCGGCGACGGCTTCGACGGCTCCTGGGTCGCCCACCCCGACCTGGTCCCGATCGCGATGGCCTCCTTCGACGCCGTCCTCGGCGAGAAGCCCAACCAGAAGGACCGCCTCCGCGAGGACGTCTCCGTCGCGGCGGGCGACCTGATCGCGATCGACTCGCTGGACGCGAAGCCCACCTACGACGGCCTGGTGAGCGCCGTCCAGGTCGGCACCCGGTACATCGAGGCGTGGCTCCGCGGCCTCGGCGCCGTCGCCATCTTCAACCTGATGGAGGACGCGGCCACCGCCGAGATCTCCCGCTCCCAGATCTGGCAGTGGATCAACGCGGGCGTCGTCTTCGAGAACGGCAGGAAGGCCACCCCCGAGCTGACCCGCGAGGTCGCCGCCGAGGTGCTGACCGCGATCCGCGCCGAGGTCGGCGAGGAGGCCTTCGCGGCCGGCAAGTGGCAGCAGGCCCACGACCTCCTCCTGCACGTCTCGCTCGACGCGGACTACGCAGACTTCCTGACGCTGCCCGCGTACGAGCAGCTGGTCGGCTGATCTCGGACGAGTACGGCTGACCCGGCGGCCCGCACAGCGGTCGGACAGCATCCTGAGCAGGGCTTCGTCCCCGGTGTCGCACAGCACCGGAGGCGGGGCCCTGTTCGCGTTCCTGTGGGCGCACAGGGGACGTGACGGAACCGAGATATGCAGCTACCTAGCGGTAACAAGCCGGGGGGTGACAGATTCCGCCATGCCACCGGCCGGCGGCTGTCCCCCACGTCACTGCGTACCGCAGGAGCACAGCCATGCCTTCGACCCCCCACCGCGCGCTGCGCGCACTCCTGGCACTGTGTACCGCCGCCGGGCTCGCCTCCGTCGCCGCCCAGCCCGCCCAGGCCTCCCCCGGCACGGGCCCCACCGCCGTCGTCACCATGGGCGACAGCTACATCTCCGGAGAGGCCGGCCGCTGGCTGGGCAACAGCCTCACCAACTCGGGGAGCCGCAACGGCACCGACCGGGCCTGGACGGGCAGCGCCTACGACCCGTCCCGGGTGTACGGCACCACCGCGGGCGGCTGCCACCGCTCGGACACCGCCGAGGTGAAGAGCGCCGGACCGATCGCGAGCTCCCTGGTCAATCTGGCCTGTTCCGGGGCGACGACGAAGAACGTGTTCCGCGCCTCGCAGGGCGGCCAGACCTATCGGGGCGAGGCCCCGCAGGCCGACCAGCTGGCGGCCGTCGCCGCCTCGCACGACGTGGAGCTGATCGCGCTCTCGATCGGCGGCAACGACCTCGGCTTCGCCGACATCATCGCCACCTGCGCCAAGGACTACATCGTCTGGTACTCGTACTGCCACGACGACCAGCAGGTCGAGGTGGATGCCCGGATCGACGGCGTGATGGCGGACGTCGGCCGCTCGGTCGACGAGATCCGGGCGGTCATGACGGAAGCCGGCTACAGCGCCTCCGACTACCGGATCGTCCTCCAGTCCTATCCCTCCCCCATCCCCCGCGCCTCCGAGAACCGGTACGGCGAGAGCGGCTGGACCCGTACGAACACCGGCGGCTGCCCCTTCTGGAACGGCGACTCCGACTGGGCGCGCGACTCCCTCGTCCCCCAGCTGGCGAACCGTCTCAAGGGCGTCGCGGCGGCCAAGGGCGTGCAGTTCATGGACCTGCGGGACGCCCTCCAGGGGCGTGAGGTGTGCGCCAAGGCGAGCCGTCAGGTGACCTCGACCGCACCCGCGTCCGGGACGAGCAGCGAGTGGGCGCGCTGGATCGACAGCCAGAGCACGCAGGGGCTCGTCCAGGAGTCCATGCACCCCAACGCCTATGGCCAGCAGGCCTTCGGCCGCTGCCTGGCACTGGTCCAGGCCCGCCCGACCGGCAACCAGAGCTGCCGGAACACGGCGGGGGCGGGCCCGTCGGGGATGTACCTCACCGCGGGCTGACGCACCCCGGCGCGGACGGACACGCCTTCCGGCGCGGACGCACGTCCGCGCCGGGGTCTCAGTGCGGGACGAGACCGAGCGGGCCGAGCACCCGCTCCGTCTCGTGCCGGTCGGCCGCCGCCATCGCCCGGACCAGGGCGGCGGAACCGCCCGGCCAGGAGGCGGCCGCCTCGTCGAAGGCGGTACGGCGGGACTCCAGGGGCCCCTGCTTGGCGGGCAGCGCGTCGAGCAGGAACAGCGCCCTCGCCGAGATCCGTACCTGGATCAGGTCGGAGGGCTCGCCCCGCCCGCGCAGGGCCTGATGGGCATAGGCCCCGACCACCGGGTCACGAAGAGCTCCCCGCAGGGCGTCGGGCGGGGCGGCGGAGGTGTCCAGAGCGGCGAAGAGCCCACGGACGGCGGCCGCGTCGGAGGTGCCGGCGTGCACCGTGCCGAGCGCGGCGAGCAGCTGGGACCAGGCGTCGGAGCTGTCCCCGCGCGCGTGGAGCCAGTCGGTGAGCACGCACGCCGCGACGCAGGCCGGCCAGCCGCCGGCGGCGGCCACGACTTCGGGCGCGGCCCACCCCCTCGCCTCGGTGACGTCGGGAGCGGCGATCCCGCGCACCCCCAGCAGATAGCGCACGACTCCGGCGCCGCGCGGGGTGAGCCCGAAGGCGTCCCCGGCGCGGAAGACCAGGCCGGTGGCGGCGAGCCGGTCGACGACGGCGGCCAGCTCGCGGGCGGGCCCTTCGAGCCGCTCCCGGTCCGCCTCGGTCAGCTCCGCCGAGCCGACGAGCCGTACGAGCTCCGGCAGGGGCGGGGTCGTGTACGGGCCGGCCGGCGCCTCGGCCGGTACCGGTACGGGCAGGTCCTCCAGGGCCGGATCGACCGCCCAGTCCTCGTACTCGGCGGCCTTGCGGGCGACGGACTCGGCCGAACAGCCGCGCCGGTAGACCACGTACAGCAGATGCGGGGCCTCCCCGCCGTACGGCTCGAACTCCTCCTCCGTCAGCTCCTCGACGGCGGCGATGAGGACGTCCGCGTCCTCCTCGAAGGGGCCGGCCTCGACGGCGGGCGGCGGGGGGACCGGGAGGGAGACGTCCCCGTAGTGGTCGAGGTGCTCGTCGAGGAGGGCGTCGGCCAGGACGAGGTGCGGGAAGGCGTCGGGCCCGGGCGCGAAGCGCGCGTACGGCCCGGCGAGCTGTTCGGCGAGACCTGCGGCGGTCCACCGGTCCTGGAGCGCGGCGGCCACCTGCCCGATGCCGGTCGCGACGGCGTGATCGGTGAGGAGCGGCCCGGCGGCGGGCGGCTCCTCGGCGTCCCGGACGTACGCGCGGGTGAGGGCCTCGGCGAGCAGGACGTCCGCGAGGGCCGTCCGCCCCATGAGGTCGGCCCGGTGCACCCCGTCGGGCAGGGGCGCCCCGTCGAGGGCGGCGAGCCGGCGCCGTACGTCCTCGGGGTCGGCGAGGTCGGCGCCGCAGGTCCGCAGCAGCGAGGCGTACCAGCGGTGCCAGGTGAGGTTCCCGGGGTCTGTCATGGCCCGCTCGAAGTCGCCCGCGGTCTCCCTCACCGCCACGGCGACCTGCTCGCCCCGTGCCCCGTCGAAGCGCGCCGCGAGCCGCCCGACGACGGCGGGGTAGGCGGCGAGCGTTCCGGGCGGGGCGTAGACGAACGTCGGCAGGTCCTCGACCAGGAGCTGCCGGACCAGACCGGGCGTGGGCTCGGGCACCCCGCTCCCCCGATCGGCCCCTCGGAGGGCCAGCAGGCCCAGCACCGCTTCGGCGGCACGCACGTAAACGGGATCGCGGCGCTCGGGTGCTCCGTCGAGGAAGCTGTCGAGCCCGGTGTTGGTGAGAACGGTCTCGGCCACGCTTCCCAGGGTAGTTCGGCGGGGACGAATCGGGCGTACGACGCAGGCGGAGGAGCGGAATCACGGGAATCGGGAGCGGTGGACTCAGGAGCGGTCGTCTCCGGATCGGTCGTCTCCGGATCGGTCGTCTCCGGATCGGGGACGTCTCCTCAGGGCCCGGACGACTTGGGCCATGTGCTGGACGTGCCCCGTGCGCAGCCAGACCTCGGGCCCGCCGGCCCCCTCGCCACCCGTTCCGGCCGCACAGGAGACGAGCCAGCGCTCCCCGGCGCTGAACTCGGCCCCCCGGAAGCCCTCCGCGCGGACGATCTCCCGGGTCAGCGCACGGACCGCGTCCGCGTGGTCGGGCCCCCGGGTGGGCACGCGCGCGAGGAGGAAGGTGCGCTCGGTGGTGTACCGGACGACTCCCCGGGGAGAGCCGCCGCCCGTGACCACGGGCCGGTCGGCGCCGCCGGCGTGGTCGGCCCCGTAGTCGCCGTAGACGACGCGTACGTCCGGGCGGTCGGGCCCGTCGACGAGCATGTGCCAGGCGTCCCAGTCGAATCGGTGCGCCTCGGCGAGCGGCGCGCCGTAGTCCTCGGGGTACGCCGGGGGGAAGGAGCCGGCCAGCAGGACGACGGTTCGCCAGCGGTGGAGCGGGCCGAGCAGGCCCAGGGCGCGCAGCGCCCGCTTCTCCGCCGGGCAGTGCTCGTCGAGGACGGCCCCCAGATCGAGCAGCAGGTCCACGGGGCAGCGCGCGAAAGCGATCCGGTCCAGGAGAAGGCGGACCTCGTCCCCCAGCCTCTCGTCGGGCGCGGAGGTGAGGAACACCCGGACGCCGAGGCCGCTTCCGCTCGCGCGGGCGGCCTCGGCGCTGGCCGTCTGCTGCCCGGCGGCACGTTCGACTCCCGTCACCGGCCGGAGCGAGGTCCGCGCCGGCCCCTCCCGGTGGGCCGTGGCGAAGGGCCAGGCCTCGTCCTCGACATGGAAGGCGTCCACCCACGCGGGCCGGCCGCGCTGCACGGTCTCGATCCCGTGCAGCACGGCCCCCAGGTGGGCGGCGAGCGCGACGGGGTCGGGATCGAGCGGATGGAGCGGCCGCCGGCCCATCGTGCGGATCCGGCCGACCCGGGGCGGGATGCTCCACAGCGGCGTCACGCACCCGCGTACCCGGGGCGGCAGACAGTCGTACGCGTCGAGCGCGCTCCGGCGCGCGGGCAACGCGGGGACGTACAGCGGATCGGACGACGGACCGGATGACGGATCGGGTGGCGGACCTGACGAGGTGCCTGATGAGCACTCGGACGACGGCTCGGACTTCGCATCGGACATCGGCTCGAACATCGGCGCCCCCCAGCGGCCCGCTGCATCCCCTGTTCGCAGGGTGAGGGGCGATGGTGCCCGGCGAAAGGGGGCGGTTCCGGCCAATCCGACGACACCGTCAGCGCACCACCACCGTCCGGGGTGCCGAGAAGTCTCCCCAGGTGCCGTCCGGGAGTTGGGCGCGGAGGGTGACGGTGTAGCGGGTGCCCGGGGGGTCCTGGACCGGGAAGGTGTAGGTGGCGCGGCCGGGGGGTGGGGTGGTGCCCCAGATGATGGTGGTGGCGAAGCGGCCGTTGAGATGGAGTTCGTGGTGGGTCACCGGGGCTCCCGTGTCCGGTGGGGTCCAGGTGACGGTGATCTCGCCCTTGGCCGCGGTGGCGGTGAGCCGGGTGGGGGCCGTGTTCGCGGGCGCGCCGGGGGACGGGGCGGTGGTGAGGTCGGCGGGGGTGCTGTCCGGGGAGGAGTTCTCGGCGGCGTCGCGGGCGCGGACGGTGAACGCGTAGGCGGTGCCGGGGCGCAGTCCGGTGACGTGGGCGCTGGTGGCGGTGCCGGGGACGGTGTGGATGCGGGTGTCGGCCTGGTAGACGTCGTACGCGGTGACCCGGGTGTCGTCCCTGGACGCGGACCAGCGGAGGGTGACGGCGCGGCTGCCGTCGGGGGCGGCACGGAGCGCGGACGGCGTGCTGGGGGGCGTGCGGTCCTCGGCGGCGGCGCGGAGGGTGGTCGCGGTGACGGTGGCGCTCGGGGGCGAGACGTTGCCGGCGGCGTCGTGGGCGCGGACCGTGAAGCGGTGGGGTGTGGCGGGAGCGAGTCCGACGACGTCGGTCATGAGGGTGGTGGCGGGGAGGTCCTTGACCTTGCGGCCCTCGCTGTAGACCGCGTAGCCGGTGACGGCCCGGTCGTCGGTGGCCGCGCTCCACATCACATGGACGGTGCTCGCGCTGCCCGCGGTCGCGGTGACGCCGGTGGGGACGGTGGGGGCGCGGGTGTCCTTCGCCTCGGGCACGGCGGCGGCGGAGCACCCGGTGAGGGCGAGTGCGAGCACGAGGGTGGTCAACAGGCTTGCGGGGAGCGGGCGTTGTGGGGGGTGCACGGTCCGGCCTCCGTCCGTCGGAAAGGTCCAGACCTATATCCCACAGTCGGGGCGGCACCGGCAAGAGGGCGTTGTCAGTGGCATGCGCTTCACTGAGAACATCACTCTCCGTAGTCGAATCCGAGGGAATCATGACGGACCGTACGACCTATGTGACATTCGCCGGGGTACGCCGCCGCGGCTGGACCGACACGATGGTGCGGGATCTGCTCGGCACGCCCGACGTCCAGGGCCGGGACCCGCGCCGCTGGTCCCTGGTGCCCCTGCGGCTCTATCTCCTGGCCCGGGTCGAAACCGTGGAGCGGACGCCCGAGTTCGCCGAGACCTCGACGCTCGCCCCGGCCCGCTCCGCGGCCGCCGCGGCCTACGCCGTGCGGCGCCGGGCCGCCGTCCTGGCCGCGATCCGCGCGGAACCGATCGAGGTGCCCCGGCTCCCCGGGCCCGAACTGGAACGGCGGGCCGTGCGGCATCGGCGACTGCTGGGGGCCCGGAGCCCCGGGAGTTCCCCCGGCGAGGCCCGTTCGACCGCCGGGGCGCCCCCGGAGACCTCCGCCGAGGCGCCACCGAAGGCTCATGCCGAGGAACAGCCGAAGGCCGACGCCGAGCCACCCTCGAAAGCGCCCGCCGAGGTGCCCCGCGGGGCGCTCGTGCGGTGGCAGGTGAGCTATCTGCGCCATGCGCTGTCGCGGTACGAGGCGCTGCTCGACGGGCTGTACGGGGAGACGGGCCGCGGCGAGGCCGAGCGGTTGCTGCGGCGGCGGCTGTACGAGGCGATCGCCGCCGCGTACCCCTCCTTGGAGGGCGAGTGCCGTCGCCGGATCGCGGTGGAGCGGTGAGCGGGCACGCGGCCGGGGCCCTGTGCGACCCCGGCACCCGCGAGGGTCAGCCGTACAGCCTGCGGACGATCGCCCGGCAGGCCGCCGGGACCGGGGCCACGATCCTGACCGCGCACCGGGAGCGGAGCTCCTCCGCGGCCTCGCCGAGCGGGCCGCCGCCGATGACGACCGCGCGCGCCCCGTCCCGTTCCCCGCAGGCGCGGACCGCCCGCTCCAGCGCGTCGAGGAGCAACTCGGGGTGGGCGGAGAGGTGTTCGGGGGTGCCCGTGGTGAGGCGCAGGCCCGTGTACCGGTCGGTGAGGCCGAGGGCCGTCACATGGGCCGTGATGGCGTCGGCCAGGAGCGGTGTCGTGGTGGCGATGCCGAACGGGGTCCCGTCGGCGGCCGCCTCGGTGAGGGCCGCCTCGCCGAGACCCGTCACGGGCAGGCCGGTCGCCTCGCGGAGCTCCGCGAGGCCCGGGTCGCCGAAGGCACCGACGAGGAGTGCGGCGCAGTCGCCGCCGGCCGCGGCGCGGAGGCCCGCGGCGAGGACCTCGGGGACGGCGGCCCGCAGGGCGGCCGGGTCGGTGAGCATGCGCGGGCCGCTGGACACGGTCACGCCCCGGACGGCGAGGGAGCGGCCCAGGGTGCGCCGGGCGATGGCGGTCATCATCGCGGTCGTGGCGGTGGAGGTGTTGGGGTTGATCAGCACCACGGCCCCGGGCCCCGCGGTGTGCGCGGGGACCGGGGCGGGCGGTGGAACGGCGGGGCGGTTCAGTGGACGTGCGCCGCCTTGGCCGTGTGGCTGCCCGAGATCTCGTCGCCGGGCTCCATCGGTGCGGTGACCTCGTCGTCGTCCCGGCCCCCGCCGAGGTGGTTGAAGACCACGTTGAGCAGGACCGCGGCGACGCAGCCGGTCGAGATGCCGGAGTCCAGGATGATCTTCGCCGTCTCCGGGAAGGCGTGGTAGAACTCCGGCGCGGTGATCGGGATGATGCCGACGGCGAGCGACACCGCCACGATCAGCACGTTGTTGTCCTTCTCCAGGCCGGCCTTGACCAGGGTCTGGATGCCGCTGGCGGCGACCGAGCCGAAGAGGACGACACCCGCGCCGCCGAGGACCGGCCGGGGGACGACCGAGATCAGCGAGGCGGCGACCGGCGAGAGGCCCATCAGGACCAGGAAGCCGCCGCCGCAGGCGACGACGAAGCGGCTGCGGATCCGGGTCATGGCGACCAGGCCGATGTTCTGTGCGAAGGCGCTGCACATGAAGCCGTTGAAGAGCGGGCTGATCGCGGAGCCGAGGGTGTCGGCGCGCAGTCCGGCCGCGATGGTCTTCTCGTCGGCGGGCCGGTCGACGATCTCGCCGAGCGCGAGCATGTCGGCGGTCGACTCGGTCATGGAGACCAGCATGACCACGCACATGGAGATGATCGCGGCGAGGGCGAACTGCGGTCCGCCGAAGTGGAACGGCGTGGGGAAGCCGACGATGTCCGCCTCGGTCACCGGGGAGAAGTCGGTGACGCCGAACGGGATGGCGATCAGGGTGCCGATGACGAGGCCGACGAGAACGGCGATCTGCTTGAGGAAGCCGCGGGTGAAGCGGCGGAGCAGCAGGACGACGACCAGCGTGATGGCGGCGAGCGAGAGGAACGTGGTCGAACCGTAGTCCTCGGCCGCGGGGTTGGGCCCCTGGGCCCAACCGAAGGCCACCGGGAGGAGGGAGACACCTATGAGGGTGATCACGGTGCCGGTGACGACCGGCGGGAAGAACCGCACGAGGCGGGAGAACCAGGGAGCGGCGAGGAAGCCGAGCAGTCCGGCCACGATGATCGCGCCGAAGATGACGGGGAGCGCGTCGGCCTTGTCGTCGGTGGTGTCGACGATGGCGAGCATCGGCGCGACACCGGCGAAGGTGACGCCGTTGACGAACGGCAGCCGGGCGCCGATCTTCCAGACCCCGAGCGTCTGGAGGAAGGTCGCGAGGCCGGCCGTGAAGAGGCTGGCGCCGGTCAGGAAGGTGAGTTCGGTGCCGGAGAGGCCGACGGCCGCTCCGACGATCAGGGGCGGGGCGACGACGCCCGCGTACATGGCGGCCACGTGCTGGAGGCCGCTGGTGATCATCTTCAGTGGGGGCAGCTTCTCGTCGACCGGATGCGTCTCACGGTCGTCGGGGGCGGAACCTGCGTCTTGTGCATTGCGAACCTGGGGCTTGGCGGCCACGGCGGTTCCTCCGGTCGGTTACACGTCGGCGGTGACGCGGGGGTCAGGGAGGTGGTGCGATGCGGTGCGGGTGCAGGAGGTGCGGCTCGTTGCGGGGTGCTGCGGAATGCGTGCGTGCGCGGGGAGTCGCTACGCGGGGACGGGGATGCCCGGTGAGGTGCCCGGTGGGGGTGCGGGCGGACATCACCGTTCCGGGAGGTGCCGAGGTCTTCTGCCCTCGGCACCTCCCGGTCGGGCTGCCGCGGACCCCGCTCGGGTCCGCGGCGACCGACCGAGGGCCGTCCCCCTCGGTCGGACTCTGCGGGGAGGGTCAGCCCTGGGCCGCGATGCGGGCCAGACGCTGCGCCTCCGCGCGCGCGTCGCGCGCGATGGTGTCCTCGTCGACGGTGAGCAGTCGGTCGTTCTCGACGATCTGCTTGCCGTTGACGAAGGAGGCCGTGACCGGGGCCGCCGCACCGAAGACGATGGCGGTGACCGGGTCGGCGATGGTCGAGTGGCCGAGGCCGTCGATCTTCCACAGGACGAAGTCGGCGAGCTTGCCGGCTTCGAGGGAGCCGATGTTGTCGGCGCGGCCGAGGACCTGGGCGCCGCCGTAGGTGCCGAGGCGCAGGGCCTGGCGGGCGTTGAGCGCGGCCTCGCGGTGGGCGCCGAGCCGGTTGATGAGGAGCGCGTTGCGCAGCTCGGTGTGGAGCTCGCCGGACTCGTTGGAGGCGGTGCCGTCGACACCGAGACCGACGGGTACGCCCGCCTTCAGCATGTCGGGGACGCGGGCGATGCCGGCGGCCAGACGCGCGTTGGAGGAGGGGCAGTGCGCCACACCGGTCTTGGTGCGGGCGAAGGCGGCGATGTCGGAGTCGTTCATGTGGACGCAGTGCGCCATCCACACGTCCTCGCCGAGGAAGCCGGTGGACTCGAAGTAGTCCGTCGGGCCCATCCCGAAGAGCTCGTGGCAGAACTTCTCCTCCTCCACGGTCTCCGAGCCGTGGGTGTGCATGCGCACGCCCAGGCGGCGGCCGAGCGCCGCGCCCTCCCGGAGGAGTTCGGTGGAGATGGAGAAGGGCGAACAGGGGGCGACGGCGATCTGCGTCATCGCGTCGAAGGAGGCGTCGTGGTACTTCTTCACCGTCTCCTCGGTCGCGGCGAGCGCGCCCTCGGTGGTCTCGACGGCGAAGTCCGGCGGCAGGCCGCCGTCCTTCTCGCTGCGGTCCATGGAGCCGCGGGCGAGGGTGAAGCGGACGCCCATCTCGGAGGCGGCGCCGATGATGGCACCGGAGAGGTCGCCGGAGTTCACCGGGTACACGTAGTGGTGGTCCATGGCGGTGGTCACACCACCGCGGGCCATCATGGCCAGCGAACCCTGGGCGGCGGCACGCACCATCTGCTCGTCGATCCGCGCCCACGTCGGGTAGAGCGCGACCAGCCAGTCGAAGAGGTTGTGGTCGGTCGCCAGGCCCCGGGTGATCCACTGGTAGAAGTGGTGGTGGGTGTTGACGAGACCGGGCGTGACGAGGTGGCCGGTGGCGTCGATGCGCCGGACCACGTTCTCCAGGCCTTCGGGAGCCTTGCCGGCACCGATGGACTCGATCTTGTTGTCGGCGACGACGAGGTGACCGGAGGCGTACTCGGTGTCGTTCGCGTCGACGGTCGCGATCGCCGCGTTCTCGATGACGATGCGCTGGGCTGCCGCAGGTGCTGCCATGGCGGTGGTTCCTTCATTCCTCTGGGGTGGAGTGGGCACGGCAGGACCCTAGGAGGATTTGAGTGCCGGGGCCGTGTGACGGCTCCGGGTGCCGAGATGGTGGAAGAACAGATTCAGCAGGACGGCGACGAGCGCCCCCGCGCTGATGCCGGAGCCGAGCACCGTCTGGGCCCAGGCCGGGAACTCCGCGTAGAAGGTGGGAGCGGCAAGCGGGATGATGCCCGCTCCGAGCGCGACGGCCACCAGGATGATGTTGGAGCTGTCGTCGAGTCCGGCTTCCGACAGGGTGCGGATGCCGCTGACCGCGATCGAGCCGAAGAGGACGATGCCGGCGCCGCCGAGGACGGGCATCGGGACCGTCGAGACAACCGCGCCGAGGACGGGGAAGGCGCCGAGGACGAGCAGGGCGCCGCCGGCGACGGCGACCACATAGCGGGAGCGCACCCGGGTCAGCGAGACGACGCCGACGTTCTGGGCGAAGGCCGAGGTCGGGAAGCCGCCGAAGACGGGGCCGAGCAGGGTGGCGATGCCGTCGGTGCGCAGTCCGCGGGTGATGGTCCGGCCGTCGCTGCGCCGGTCGCAGATCTCGCCGAGGGCGAGCATGCCCGCGCTGGACTCGGTCATGAGGACCAGCATGACGATGCACAGGGAGAGGATCGCGGCGGGCTGGAACTCGGGGGCGCCGAAGGCGAAGGGGGCGGGCAGGGCCGCGACGGGCGCCTCGCGCAGGGCGGTGAAGTCGGCCATCCCGAAGGGGATCGCGGCGAGGGTGCCGATGAGGAGGCCGAGCAGCAGGGCGATCTGCTTGACGAAGCCCTTGCCGAAGCGCTGGAAGAGCAGGATGACGACGAGGGTGAAGCCGGCCAGTGCCAGGTACTTCATGGCGCCGAAGTCGGCGGCCGTCCGGTCGCCGCCCTGCGCCCAGCCGACGGGCACGGGCATCAGGGTGACCCCGATGAGGGTGATGACGACACCGGTGACGAGCGGCGGGAAGAAGCGCAGGAGCCTGCCGAAGAAGGGGCCGACGGCGAGGCAGAAGACTCCGGCGACCATGACAGCGCCGTAGATGGCGGGGAGTTGGTGGCCGGGGGCGCTGGTCTCGGCGATGGCGAGCATCGGGGCGATGCCCGCGGACGAGGCGGCGTTGACGAAGGGGAGCCGGTTGCCGGCGAAGCGTCGGATGCCGAGGGTCTGCAGGATGGTCGCACAGCCGGCGATGAGCAGGCTGGCCGCGATGAGGCGGGTCATTCCGGCGGCGTCCAGGCCGACGGCCTGACCGATGATGAGCGGAGGGGTGACCACGCCCGCGTACATGGCGGCGATGTGCTGGAGTGCCGCGGGGACGAGCCGCGAGGCGGGGAGCTTTTCGTCCACCGGATGGACCTGACGGGTGGTGTCCGGCGGGGTGGAACACGGGCCTTCGGCGTGTGCCGGCCCCTTTGCGGGCTGTGCCATGGGAATCCCTCCGGTCTGGCGCGGCCCCCGCCCGACTGCGGGCGGGCGGGGGCCGGTCACTCAGATGCCGCTTAGAGGTTGGTCATGTCGACCGGGATCTGCGCCGTGGCTCCGTCGCGGAGGACGGTGGCCTCGATGAGGCCGTACATGCGGTCGGCGGCGTAGTAGACCTCGTTGTCGTTCTTCAGGCCGAAGGGCTCGAGGTCGACGAGGAAGTGGTGCTTGTTCGGGAGCGAGAAGCGGACTTCGTCGATCTCCGAGCGGTGGTTGATGATGCGCGTGGCCATCTGGTACAGCGTCTGCTGGAGGGAGTACGAGTACGTCTCCGAGAAGGCCTCGAGCATGTGCTTCCGCGTCTGCTCGTAGGACCGCTCCCAGTTGGGCATCCGCTGGTCGTCGTCGGTCCAGTTGAAGCGCCAGCGGGCGGACACCTGCGTGGCCAGGATGCGGTCGTACGCCTCCTGGAGCGTCGTGTACTGGTCCTTGATGTAGCCCCAGAACTCCGAGTTGGTGGAGTTCATGACGACGAGGTCCTTGAGGCCGGAGATGACCTCCCAGCGCTCACCGTCGTAGGTGATCTGGGTGACCCGCGTCTCCTGGCCCTTGCGGGCGAAGGAGTGGTTGACCTCGTCGGCCCCGATGAACTTGGAGTTGGCCTCGGAGGACGCGATGCGCTCCCAGGAGTACTCCTCGATCCGGATGCGCGCCTGCTTGATCGGCTCCTGGCTCGTCACGAAGTGGCGGGCGAGGTGGATGCCGAACTGCTCGGCGGACTCGATGCCGTACTCCTTGGCGAACGCGAAGATGGTGTTCTTCGTCGTGTCGGTGGGGAGGCAGTGGGCGTTGGAGCCGGTGAGGTGGACGTCGTCGAGGTCGCCGGAGAGGGCGACGGAGACGTTGAGGTCCTTGATGTGGTGGGTGTCGCCGTCCCGCGTGATCTTGACGACGCGGTTCTCTGCTTTGCCGTACTGGTTCTGGCCGAGAATCGTGGGCATGTCTGCTAGCTCCCTCGGTATACGGAGTAGCCGAACGGGTTGAGCAGCAGCGGTACGTGGTAGTGCTCACCCGGGGTGACGGCGAATGTGATCGCCACCTCGGGGAAGAACGCGCCGCTGTCCCTTACGCGGGGGGCGTCCTGCTGCGCCTCGGCTTGCTTCTTGGAGAAGTACGTCTCGACCTCGAAGTCGAGCCGTACGTGGGTGGTGCCCTCCGGCAGCGCCGGCAGGTCCTTGCAACGTCCGTCCGCATCGGTGGCCGAACCGCCGAGCGCGATCCACTCCGCGTCGGAGCCGCTGCGGGCCGCGAGGGTGATGGAGACGCCCTCGGCGGGGCGGCCGATGCTGGTGTCCAGGATGTGTGTGGACACCGAGGCCGTGGTGTCGGTGCTCATGCGGAGCTCTCTTCCTCGGAGGTCTCTACGAGACAGGTCAGCCGGATGCGGTTGATCTTGCCCAGTTCGGTGCGGACGATCTCCCGCTCCTCCTCGGACGAGTTGCCGATCCGCTGCCGGAGCGCGTCGCGCATCTGCTCGCCGGTGAGGCCGGTGGCGCAGATGAGGAAGACGTGTCCGAACGTGTCCTGGTAGGCCAGGTTGAGTTCGAGCATCTCGGTCTTGAGCTCCGCCGAGGCGCCGGCCATCCCGCTCTGTTCGCGGGAGGAGGTCGGGTCCCCGGCCTTCGGACGACCGATCGGCGGGTGCCCCGCCATCGCTTCGGCAAGGTCCTCGGCGGTCAGCTCGGCCATGGCGGCGTCGCTGGCGAGGAAGAGAGCGTCGGCGGTGGTGTACGGGCGCTGGGCGAGGATCTTGCTCCCCCACGCCGAACTGGAACACACCTCGTGGAGCGCGGCGAGGGCCTCGCTGTCCGCCGAGGTGTTGAACCGGGTGAGGCCCGGTGTCGTACCTGAAGTCACGGGAAGCCTCCGTGGCTGTTTTTCGCTGTGCGTCGGACGGGCTGCGGATAGCTAACGCCCTCCGCAACATCACGTCAACACTTTGTTGAAAACTCGGCCACGCAAAAGCCGTCGTCCCGACATCCGGACGACGGCTCGCGGCCACACATGATCAACTAGTCGCCCTTGGCGGCCTTTTCCCTGTTCAGGGCGGTCTCCCTGTTCAGGTAGTTGTAGACGGTGAAGCGGCTGACACCCAGTGCACCCGCGACCGTCTCCACTCCATGGCGCACCGAGAAGGCCCCCCGGGCCTCCAGCAGCCGGACGGCCTCCTGCTTGGCCTTGCGGTCCAGCTCGGCCAGCGGCATCCCGTGCCGCCGCTCCATCGCGGCCAGGATGTGATCGAGGGATTCGGACAGCTGGGGCAGCCGCACGGCGAGCACGTCCTCGCCCTCCCAGGCCAGGACGACATCGTCGGCCTCCGCCTGCGCGGGGACGAGCAGCTCGGCGCCCATGGCGTCGACCAGGGGCTTCACCGCGGCGACCAGAGGGTGCTCACTCACTTCAGGTCCTCCCCGATCACGTTCACCTGGAGCGAGACGCGGGTGGCCCCGGCCGCGAGCGACCTGCGCAGCAGCGCGTCGACGGCGGTGAGCACCTCGTCGGCGCCGCCTTCCGCCGTATTGCCGAAGGGGCCGACATCGACCGCGTCCAGCTCGGCCGACTGGATGACCTCACGGGCCACGACCGCGTGCGCCGGCGCCTCGTCGAGGTCGAACGGCTCGGTCGTGAACTCCACTCTCAAACGCACCATGGCCCCACGCTACGGCCCCGCTCCCGCCTGCGGGAGCCCCGGACCTGCGGGGACCTCTTGACAAGCACCTCACCCTCCTTGCAACATTCCGTCAGACAGAAACTTACTTCCGCGATACGGAAGGAGCGCCGCCCCTCATGGGATTCACGGACCAGCGCTTCGATGTGAACCTGTCGATCCTCTTCACGGAACTCCCGCTCCTGGAGCGCCCCGCGGCCGCCGCCGCGGCGGGCTTCACCGCGGTCGAGCTGTGGTGGCCCTGGATCGACACCGCCACCCCCGAGCAGAGCGAGCTCGACGCCCTCAAGAAAGCCCTTGAGGACGCCGGCACCCAGCTGGTGGGCCTGAACTTCTACGCCGGACAGCTGCCCGGCCCCGACCGCGGAGCCCTCTCCGTACCCGGGGACGAGTCGGACCGCTTCCGCGCCAACATCGAGGTGGCCGCGGACTTCGCCGCCTCGGTCGGCTGCAAGGCGCTCAACGCGCTCTACGGCAACCGCGTCGAGGGCGTGGACCCCCAGATCCAGGACGCCCTGGCCCTGGAGAACCTGGTCCTGGCCGCCCGCGCGGCGGACCGGATCGGCGCGAACCTCCTCGTCGAGACCCTCAACAAGCCGGAGTCGCCGCTCTACCCGCTGGTGAGCGCCCCCTCCGCGATCGAGGTCATCGACAAGGTCAACGCGGCCACCGGGCTCGGCAACGCCAAGTTCCTCCTCGACATCTACCACCTGTCGATGAACGGCGAGGACGTCGGCCGGGTCATCGCCGAGTACGCGTCGAAGACCGGTCACGTCCAGATCGCGGACAACCCGGGCCGCGGCGCGCCGGGCACCGGCGACCTGCCGCTCGAACAGCTCCTCGACGAGCTGAAGAAGGCCGGTTACGAGGGCTGGATCGGCCTGGAGTACAAGGCCGCCGACGCCGCCGCGTCCTTCGAGTGGCTCCCGGCCGAGGCCCGACCCGCCCGCTGACCAGCCTCCCCGCTGACCGGCAGGCCGGCCGACCGCCGCCCCGCGACCCTCCCCCGTACGACCAGTTTTCGAGAGGCACCCTCATGAGCAACCTCCCCAAGATCGCGTGGATCGGCCTCGGCATCATGGGCTCCCCCATGTCCGAGAACCTGATCAAGGCGGGCTACTCCGTCACCGGCTTCACCCTGGAGCAGGACAAGCTGGACCGCCTCACCGCGGCCGGCGGCACCTCCGCCGCGTCGATCGCCGAGGCCGTCAAGGACGCCGACGTGATCATCACGATGGTGCCCGCCTCCCCGCACGTCGAGGCCATCTCCTACGGCCCCGAGGGCATCCTGGAGAATGCCCGGCAGGGCGCGCTGATCGTCGACATGTCCTCGATCACCCCGCAGACCTCGGTCGACCTGGCGAAGAACGCCAAGGAGAAGGGCATCCGCGTCATCGACGCGCCCGTCTCCGGTGGCGAGGCCGGCGCCATCGAGGCCGTGCTCTCGATCATGGTCGGTGGCGAGAAGGCCGACTTCGACGAAGCCCTGCCGATCCTGGAGGCCCTCGGCAAGACCATCGTCCTGTGCGGCCCGCACGGCTCCGGCCAGACGGTGAAGGCCGCCAACCAGCTGATCGTCGCGGTCAACATCCAGGCGTGCGCCGAGGCCGTGGTCTTCCTGGAGAAGTCCGGTGTGGACCTCGAGGCCGCCCTGGACGTCCTCAACGGCGGTCTGGCCGGCTCGACCGTGCTGACCCGCAAGAAGGACAACTTCCTGAAGCGGGACTTCAAGCCCGGCTTCCGGATCGACCTGCACCACAAGGACATGGGCATCGTCACCGACGCCGCCCGCAACGTCGGTGCGGCCCTCCCGGTCGGCGCGGTCGTCGCCCAGCTCGTGGCCTCGCTGCGCGCCCAGGGTGACGGCGGCCTGGACCACTCGGCCCTGCTGCGCGCCGTCGAGCGCCTCTCCGGCCAGCAGGTCTGACACAGCGCCCCCGTGAGCGGGGGCCCCAGATTTCCGGTCGGTGGCGTCGCTGACAACTGTCCTGTCGCGCCCAGGCGCCGCCACCGACCGGAACACCACACTTCCTTTTCAACAAACTGTTGACGTCACGTTCGAGCCGAATTTACGCTCCTCGGACCGTCAGCAGAGTTCCCGTACGGAAGGTCACGATGTCGAAGCGCGTGCTTACGACCGAGTCCGGCGCCCCCGTCGCCGACAACCAGAACTCCGCCACCGCCGGCGTCGGTGGCCCTCTCCTCCTCCAGGACCAGCACCTGCTGGAGAAGCTCGCGCGCTTCAACCGTGAGCGGATCCCGGAGCGCGTGGTCCACGCCCGCGGCTCCGGCGCGTACGGCTACTTCGAGGTGACCGACGACGTCACCGGCTTCACCAAGGCCGACTTCCTCGGCGAGGTCGGCAAGCGGACCGAGACGTTCATCCGCTTCTCCACCGTGGCCGACTCGCTCGGCGGCGCGGACGCCGTCCGTGACCCGCGCGGCTTCGCGCTGAAGTTCTACACCGAAGAGGGCAACTACGACCTCGTCGGCAACAACACCCCGGTGTTCTTCATCAAGGACCCGATCAAGTTCCCCGACTTCATCCACTCCCAGAAGCGCGACCCCTTCACGGGCAAGCAGGAGGCGGACAACGTCTGGGACTTCTGGGCCCACGCCCCCGAGGCCACCCACCAGATCACCTGGCTCATGGGCGACCGCGGCATCCCGGCCTCGTACCGTCACATGAACGGCTACGGCTCGCACACCTACCAGTGGACCAACGAGGCGGGCGAGGCCTTCTTCGTCAAGTACCACTTCAAGACGAACCAGGGCGTCCGCAGCCTCTCCGCCGACCAGGCCGCCGAGCTCGTCGGCAAGGACGCGAACTCGCACCAGACCGACCTGCTGCAGGCCATCGAGCGCGGTGTGAACCCCTCGTGGACCCTGTACGTCCAGGTCATGCCGGCCGCCGAGGCCGTGGACTACCGCTTCAACCCCTTCGACCTCACCAAGGTGTGGCCGCACAGCGACTACCCGCTGCAGCGCGTGGGCCGTCTGGTCCTCGACCGCAACCCGGACAACGTCTTCGCCGAGGTCGAGCAGGCCGCGTTCTCCCCGAACAACTTCGTCCCGGGCATCGGTCCCTCGCCGGACAAGATGCTCCAGGGCCGCCTCTTCGCCTACGCGGACGCCCACCGCTACCGCCTCGGTGTCAACCACACCCAGCTGCCGGTGAACGCCCCCAAGGCGACCGTGGCCGAGAACTACGGCCGGGACGGTCTCATGGCCACCCGCCAGGGCTCCCGCCACGACAAGAACTACGAGCCCAACTCGTACCAGGGCCCGGCCCAGACCGAAGCGGCGCTCTCCGCCCCGCTCGCGATCCACGGCTGGACCGGCACCCACGAGGCGCCGCAGCACACCAAGGACGACGACTTCTTCCAGGCCGGTGAGCTCTACCGCCTGATGTCCGAGGACGAGAAGAAGCGCCTGATCGCCAACATCGCCGGCGGTCTCTCCCAGGTGTCCCGCGAGGACGTCATCGAGAAGAACCTCGCGCACTTCGCCGCCGCCGACGCGGAGTACGGCAAGCGCGTGGCCGAGGCGGTCAACGCCCTGCGCGAGGACTGACCGACCAGCGACACCCAGACTGCGTACGACATCTGACGGGAGGTCAGTGTCGTACGTGGTCCGGATCACCGACCCGGATGAGGGGTGGCCGGCGATCCGGACAAGCGTGAGGACCGCGGCGGCGCCGAGCCAGTGCGGTGGTAAGGGCGCCGGTCCCCCTTCTTGACCTGAAAGAAGGAGACCACCGGCCGCCCGTCGGCACCGCCGCGGTCCCAACGCCCCCTCCCGAGCGATTCCCTCCCGAGGGGATCCCCCGAAGACTCCGCCCGGCGGCGCGAACGTCCTGTCGCGCCAGCCTCGTGCCGTCGGGCGGTCACAAGCCGAAGAGCGCGGAACCAGGTTTACGGTCCCTGGTTCCGCGCTCTTCTTCGTGTGCAAGGCCCCGGCCCGTACTGCGTCGTGCGGACGGCCCCGGGAGCGCATCGTTTCTGCGGTGAAGATCCGCACCCGCTCGGAGGAGCGCACCGCGATTCGGGTCCATGGGACCACGCCACCGGCGCTATCCACTCGTACATGATCAAGAACCTGACGCGCGGGCTCACCCCGCTCGTCCTGATCCTTTCCCCGCTGGCCGCCCCCTCCCCCGCCCTCTCCGCGAACGTGGTGATGCTGCCCGACGCGCTCGCGGAGCTCACCGAGGCGGCCGAGGACCCGGACGGCTTCCGGGTGAGCGCGTTCCCCCACTGGAACGCCGGCCTCGACCCGGCGGACGGCTGCGACACCCGCTCCGAGGTCCTGCTCGCCGAGGCCGTCGACGCGCCCGCGACCGGCGCGAACTGCGCGCTGACCGGGAGCCGCTGGACCTCGTACTACGACGGCCAGAACGTCTCCGACCCGGCCGCGCTCCACGTCGACCACCTCGTCCCGCTCGCGGAGGCCTGGGCGTCGGGGGCCTCCGGGTGGAGCGCGGCCCGGCGCGAACGGTTCGCGAACGACCAGGGCGCGGCGGCGACCCTCGTCGCGGTCACCACCCGCGGTCAGCGGGACAGGGCGGGGCGGGACCCGGCCGACTGGGTGCCCTCGGACGCCTCGCGGTACTGCCGCTACATCGGCGAGTGGGTGGCCACCAAGCTGCGCTGGGGCCTGTCCGCCGACAAGGACGAGGTGGAGGCGCTCAAGCTGTTCGCCGACGGTCCTTGCGAGGAGACCGTCGTGATCCGCTCGACGTCCCCCCACTGAGCGGCTCGGATCCGCGCCGCGGCGAGTCGGCCGGCTCGCCGTCGGCCCCGCGCTCGGCCCCGCGCTCGGCCCCGCGGTCGGCCTCGCGGTCGGCCCGGGCCAGACAGAACGTCACGGTGAGCGAGGCGAGGGCGAGCACCACCATCCCGGTCCGCGCCGACGTGTACTGGGCGAGGGTGCCGGCCAGCGCCGCGCTCACCCCCTGGAGGGCGAGCATCCCCGAGGTGTGCAGGCCGAGGGCGTGACCGCTCAGCTCCTCCGGCACCAGGGCCATCAGCCGCTCCTGGTGCAGGAGGCTCGCCCCGTACCCGGCCGCCGAGACCGTCACCGCGAGCAGCGCGACCGGCGGCGCCGGGTCCAGGGCGAACACCAGGAACGGGGCCGCGAGCAGCGCCTGGAGCGGGAAACGGATCCGGCCGCGCAGCCGTGCCGGGACGAAGCGGCCGATCACGGTGTCCCCGGCCAGCATCCCGAGCGCGGCACAGGCGAAGAGGAGCCCGGCGCGCTCGGGGGCGTACGGCACGAAGAGCGACTCGCAGCCCACGATCAGCCCGTTGGGCAGCCAGAGGGCGAGGTAGGTGCGCCGGCGCGCGGGCGAGGACAGCAGCCGGCGATTGGTGCGCCAGGTCTCGCCGACCGAGGCCCGGCCAGCGGCGCGCGGCGGGCGCGCCCCGAGACCGGCACGGGCGAGGAGCGCGGCGGCGAGGTAGAGACCGGCGCCCACGAGGACCGTGCCGCGCGGCGAGAACACGGCGATCAGGACTCCGCCGGCCGCGAAGCCGGCGATCTGGCAGACGCCCACGGACATGTTCGTCACCGAGCGGCCGAGGAGGTAGTCCTCCCGGGCGAGGATCTCGTTCAGGAGCCCGTGGCGCACCCCGCCGCCGAGCGAGGCCGCGAGCCCCTCGGCGAGGAGGACCGCGAAGACCGCCCAGGTCGGCAGCCCGGGGACCGCGAGGACGACGGTGCCCACGGCGAAGAAGAGCGCGATCCCGGCGATGGCGGCGCGCGGCGGCAGCCGGTCGGCGGCCGAGAGCAGGGTGGTCGCGCCGATCAGCTGGGCGAGCGAGGGCCCGAAGAGCGCGAGCGCGGAGAGGAGCGGGGAGCCGGTCGCGCGGTACACGAGCGTGGCGAGCCCCAGCCCGACGACCGTCTGGGCGGCGGTGTGGGCGGCGCCGGTGAGAAAGAGCGGGGTGAACTCGGGGGTACGGAAGAGGTCGCGGTAGCGGGGCATGCCGGGAGTCTCGGGGCGGGCCGACCGCCTCGGTACTGTTTCGCGGAGACGCGAAACGACGGAGGGGCGCGGGCCATGGGGTGGTGGCAGATCGGCACGGACTCGCTGGCCGGGAGCAGATTCCTCGTCTCGCCGCTCGCCGAGGCGACCGCGGCCCTGAAGACCCTGCACGCCGCGGTCGGCGCCCACCCGGGCGAACGCGCCTGGCTGGCCGCGCACCTGCCCGCGTACCGCGCGCGCCTCGCCGCCGAGCCGCTCGACGCGCTGCTCGTACGGGCCGCCATCGGGGCCACCTGGAACGCCGACTTCCTGACGCCGACGCCGACGGGAGAGCGCGAGCGGTCCTTCGAGGAGGAGGTCGCGGCCGTCCGCGGGGCCGAAGCAGCCCATGCCGTAACGCAGTTGGAGGTGGCGGTCGGCGGACCCGTACCGGAGCCGCTGCGGTCGGCGAGGGATCTGCCGCACCGGATGGCGGGCGTCCTGGAGTGGGTGTGGCGGGAGACGGTGCTCGCCGACTGGCCGCGCCGCCGCCGGGTCCTGGAAGCCGATGTGGTGGCGCGGACCGCCCTGTTGGGCCGGGGCGGCTGGGCGGCGGCGCTCGACGAGCTGTGCCCGGGGAAGATGCGCTGGCTGGGCGACGGACGGCTGCAGGTCAACCCCCGCGCGTATCCGCCGAGACGGGTCGGCGGCGGCCGGCTGTTCTTCGTCCCCGTGACGCCCGGCCGGGGCTGGGTCTCCTGGGAGGGCTCCGAACGGTTCGCGATCGTCTACCCGTGCTCCGGCGCCCTGACGGACGCGACGGGCCCCGTGGTGCCCGAGGCGCTCGGGACGCTGCTCGGCGGAGCGCGCGCCGGGGTCCTCGTGCGGCTCGAATCCCCCAAGTCCACCAGTCAGCTGGTGGCACTCACCGGTCAGGGCCTCGGGTCGGTGGGACGGCATCTGAAGGTGCTGCTCGACGCCGGTCTCGTACGGCGGGGACGGGCGGGCCGGTCGGTGCTGTACGAGTGGACGGAGGCGGGCGCGGTGCTCGTACGGGCGCAGCGCTGACGGGAGCGCGGGCGCACGGAACGGCCCCCGCCCCGGTGCTCCTCGGGGCGGGGGCCGTGTCAGGGCTCCCGGATCAGACCTTGAGGGCCTTGATCGCGGTCGGCGCGTGGCCGGGCTCGGTGGCCAGCTCCTCGAACTCGGTGACATCGCTCATGTCGACCGTCTTGCTCATCGCGATGTTGGTGATGCGCTCCAGGATGGCCTCGACGACGACCGGGACCTGGTGCTCGACGGCCAGCTTCTTGGCCTCCTCGAACGCCTCGCCCAGCTTGTCGGGGTCGGTGACGCGGATCGCCTTGACGCCGAGGCCCTCGGCGACCTTGACGTGGTCGACGCCGTAGACGCCGATCTCCGGGGTGTTGATGTTCTCGAACTCGAGGTTGACCTCGAAGTTGATCCCCAGACCGCCCTGCGCCTGACGGATCAGGCCCAGGTAGGCGTTGTTCACCAGGACGTGGACGTAGGGGACCTTGTGCTGGGCGGCGACCGCCAGCTCCTCGATCATGAACTGGAAGTCGTAGTCGCCCGAGATGGCGACGATCGGGGTCTCCGGGTCCGCGGTGGCGGCACCGATGGCGGCCGGGATGGTCCAGCCGAGCGGGCCGGCCTGGCCGCAATTGATCCAGTTGCGCGGCTTGTAGACGTGCAGGAACTGGGCCGCGGCGATCTGGGAGAGACCGATGGTGGTGACGTAGCGGGTCTCCGGGCCGAAGGCCTTGTTCATCTCCTCGTAGACGCGCTGCGGCTTCAGGGGGATGTTGTCGAAGTGCGTACGGCGCTGCAGGGTCGCCTTGCGCTCCTGCCCGGAGGCGGCCCAGGCGGAGAAGTCAGGGAGCCTGCCGTCGGCCTTGAGCTCCTTGGCGATCTCGACGAAGAGCTCCAGCGCGGCCTTGGCGTCGGAGGCGAAGCCGAAGTCCGGGGCGAAGATCTTGCCGATCTGGGTGGGCTCGATGTCGACGTGGACGAACTTCCGGCCCTTGGTGTACGCGTCCAGGTTGTAACCGGTGTGACGGTTGGCCCAGCGGTTGCCGATACCGAGGACGAAGTCCGACTCCAGGAAGGTCGCGTTGCCGTAGCGGTGCGCGGTCTGGACACCGACCATGCCGGCGGCCAGCTCGTGGTCGTCGGGGATGGCGCCCCAGCCCATCAGGGTGGAGATGACCGGGATGTTGGTCAGCTCGGCAAACTCGACCAGCAGGTCGGAGGCGTCGGCGTTGATGATGCCGCCGCCGGCGACGATCAGCGGGCGCTCGGACTCCAGGAGGAAGTTCAGCGCCTTCTCGGCCTGGGCGCGGGTGGCGCGCGGCTTGTAGACCGGCAGCGGCTCGTAGGTCTCCGGGTCGAACTCGATCTCGGTCAGCTGGACGTCGATCGGCAGGTCGATGAGGACCGGGCCGGGACGGCCGGAGCGCATCAGGTGGAAGGCCTCCTGGAAGACGCCCGGGACCTGCGCGGCCTCCAGGACCGTGGTGGCCTTCTTGGTGACCGGCTTGGCGATCGAGGCGATGTCGACGGCCTGGAAGTCCTCCTTGTGGAGCTTCGAGACCGGGGCCTGGCCGGTGATGCAGAGGATCGGGATCGAGTCGGCGATCGCCGAGTACAGGCCGGTGATCATGTCGGTGCCGGCCGGGCCGGAGGTACCGATGCAGACACCGATGTTGCCGGCCTTGGCACGGGTGTAGCCCTCGGCCATGTGGGACGCGCCCTCGACGTGGCGGGCCAGCGTGTGGCCGATGCCGCCGACGTTCTTGAGCTCGCGGTAGAACGGGTTGATCGCCGCGCCGGGCACGCCGAACGCGGTGGTGACGCCTTCGCGCTTGAGGATCTCAACGGCCGCTGCGGCGGCGGTCATACGAGGCATGGGAGTGCTCCTGCTTCGGCCGGGCGGATCCAAGCCCACCGGTCGGCTCAGGACCCCGGGGCGGCTTGTTTCCGTAATGCGGAAATACTGTTCTGCTATACGGAAGCAATGTAGGTCGGGCTCTGGAGAACCGTCAAGAGAAGTCCG
Organism: Streptomyces sp. NPDC017246; assembly: GCF_044331325.1. Taxonomy (NCBI): domain Bacteria; kingdom Bacillati; phylum Actinomycetota; class Actinomycetes; order Kitasatosporales; family Streptomycetaceae; genus Streptomyces; species Streptomyces sp. NPDC017246. Next base: position 903,898 of record NZ_JBIRMW010000001.1, read on the forward strand.
CGCTGCGGGATCACGGAAGTGGCCGAACACCCTCCCCCGAGGCAGCCGATGGGTGGACGATGGGACCGAACGACAGGGGGTTGGTTGTGGGCGAGTCGGTACCGGTGCGCTGCCCGGAATGCCTGCGCACGCAGGCATACGCGGCACCCGTCTTCCCCTGCGCCTGCGGAAGCCCGGTGGCGCCACCGGTCACGGCGGGCGCCACGGCGGAACCCATCACCCACCGGAACTGGACGGATGAATGGGTCACCGTCCGCTGCGGCGCCTGCGGCCGCGAGGACGACTGGCCCCACCCGGAACTGGGCTGCACGTGCGGAACGGTCCTGCGGGTACCGGTCCGGGCCGTGGACGCGGAGGCCTCGGCGGCCGGCCCGACGGATGGTGCGGCCGGTGAGCCGGGGCCCTTCGGTACGGCAGGGGGTCCGGCCGGTGCGCCGGGACACTTCGGCACGACAGCGGGAACCGGACAGCCGGGCCGGGACACGGCACCGGGCGGCCCCGGCCACCTTGATGACCCGGCGCCCCGCGCGCCCGGGACGGGCGGCGCGGCGGCGGGCTCCGGCGGAACGGCCGGGTCGTGGCCGGAAGCGGATGCGGCCTGGCCCGGTACGGGCAGAAGCAGGGGTACGGGTACGGCCGGGCCGGGCGTGAGCGGGCCCGACACGAGCGGCCCCCGTGCGGGCACGTCCGGCGGGAGCGGAGCGGAGGGCGGCGCTCACGGCGCGGAGGGGTCCGCCTCGGGCACGGAGGGGTCTGCCCCAGGTAGGGCACCGTCCTCCCCCGCCGGCCCGTCCGCCACTGGCCCCACCTCGCCCTCCCTCTCCGACCCCTCCGCCGCAGGCGGGCCCTGCCCGCCCGGGACGGACGGCACCGCCGGTACGGCACACCCCCGGGCGGTCGAGCGCGGCTCGGCGTGGTTCGGCGCGGGCCCCTCGGCACCACGCGGCGCAGCCGCGTCCGGGTACGGCCCGGCCGATGCCGACTCGGGCGACCCCCGCGCGGACGGGCGAGACGCCGACGCACCCCGTACCGACACACCCCGCATCGGCCCGGCCACACCGCCTGGCGGCACCGGCCTCGGTGCCTGGGGGACGGCACCCGGGGCCGTGGGACCTGGGACCGGCGGGGCGGAAGCGGGTCCCGGCACCTCGGGTACGGACCCCGGCAGCTCGGGCACGGGTCCCGGCAGCCTCGGATACGCCTCCGGCACCTCGGGCACGGGTCCCGACGGTCCCGGGCACGGCTCCGGCACCCCGGGCACGGGTCCCGACGGTCCCGAAGACGGCCCCGGCACCCCGGGTACAGGTGGCGGCAGCCCCGGCGGCCCCGGACGCGATCCCGGTGCCGCCGGCCCGGCTTTCGGTCCCGTTCCCCGGCCCGCCGGTCACCGTCGCCCCGCGACCCCGCCCCGCCCGGGCGCGCACCGTACGTTCGCCGAGCGGTACCCCTCCCACATCCCGCTGCCGCCCACCGCCCCGCGCCCGGCTCCGGTGCGCGGGACCTTCCGGCCGCTGACGATCCGGACGGCGCGGGACGCGGTCGCCGCGGCGGCCGGGTATCTGCGGTGGCTGGGCTTCCGGGATGTCGTGCAGCCCGAGGAGCGCCCCGCGTCGGGGGTGGATCTGCGGGCGCCCGGGCTCGTCGCCCAGGTCGACCCGAGCACCCGGCCGACCGGGCTGCGGGCCGTCGAGTGCCTGTGGCTGAACGGGCTGAGCACCTCCTCGGTGAGCGTGTGCTTCTCGCTCGCCGGCTACACCCCGGAGGCCCGTTCGCGGGCCGCCGAGGTCGGGCTGCCGCTCTTCGTCCTCGACCTGACCGGCACCCCGCAGCCGGTGAACACCGCCGCCGACGACCTGGCCTCGGGCGGCGCCTGAGCCGCCGGGCGGCGCGGCGGCGCGGCCACGGGGCCGGAACCGTACCGCGCACAACACCTCGGCATCCGAATCCGGCCATTCACGCGTGACGATCACGCTCTCCCGGGCACAACACCCTCGGGGGGTGGGCGTCATGCCGACGGGGATGTGGTGGTTCATCGGAGCGGCCTGCGGGCAACTGCTGTTCGCCGCCGTGTTGTTGCGAACCCGCAGCAAGGAAAGCGAAGGGCCGCGTCCGGACGACGTACCGCAGCCGCAGGCCCTGGCGCTGCTGCGGGGCGGGCGGCGGGCGGCCGTCATAGTGGCGCTCGTGGCGCTGCATCAGCGCGGCGCGGTCGCCGCGGGCCGCAAACATACGATTCGGGCCAACGGTGGGCCCGGCCGCACCCGGGACCCCGTACAGCTGGGAGTTCACGGGGCGCTGCACCGGGCCTTCGCGTTGCGGGACCTCGCGGTGCGCCCCGAGGCGCGGCGGGCGGTGGACGCGCTGCGCCACGAGCTCCACGGAGCGGGGCTGCTGCGGCCGCCGGTACGGCTGTGGGCGGCGAGGGCGCTGCTCGGCTGCGTACCGCTGACGGTGTCGGTGGGGGCGTACGCGACGGGGGCGTCCGGTGCGGGTCTGGCGGGGACGCTCGCGGTGGGCGCCGTTCCGGTGCTGGTGGCGGTGGTGCTGCTGAGGCTGCCGCCGGCCACCCGGACGGCGCGGCGGCTCCTCGCGGGTCTGCGGGAGCGGTACCCGCTGCCGGTGCATCGGCGCGAGGTGACGGACGGACGGCTGGTCCAGCTGTACGTGGCGCTGTACGGCGATCCGGCGCTCGCTCTCTTCCTGCCCCGGTTCTCGCGGGACGGCGGGCTCCTGGACCGGCCCGGGGAGGTGGATCCGAACCGGCCGCCGCAGGAGCGCGGTCCGTTCACGGGCGGCGCCGCGGGGTGAGGCCGCGCCATACTGTCGTATGCGCATCAGAGCGGCCGCTCCGGCCGAACTCCCGCTGCTCCAGGACATCGAACGGGCGGCGGGCGAGCCGTTCCGTACCCTCGGCATGGCGGCGATCGCCGACGACGACCCGCTGCCCCTGGACGTCCTGGAGTCCTATCGCTGTGCGGGCCGGGCGTGGGTGGCGGTGGACGCCTCCGACCGTCCGGTCGCGTACCTCCTGAACGACACGGTCGACGGTGCCGCCCACATCGAGCAGGTCTCGGTGCATCCGGACGCCGCCCGCCGGGGCGTCGGCCGGGCGTTGATCGAGCATCTGGCGGCGGCGGCCGGGGAGCAGGGCCTGGCGGCGCTGACCCTGACGACGTTCGCCGAGGTGCCGTGGAACGCCCCGTACTACGCACGGCTCGGCTTCCGCCCGCTCGACGAATCCGACCCGGCGCTCACGGAGGGCCTGCGGGCGATCAGCCGCGCGGAGGCCGACCACGGCCTCTCGGTCTGGCCGCGCGTCTGCATGCGCCGGGAGGTGGAGAGCAGCGTCCGGCTGACCCCTCTCGTCCCGTAGCCCCGGGGAGAGGGGAGACCGGGCCGCCGGGCTGCGCGGACCGTTCGCGTCGCCCTCCCGCGCCGCCGGGCCCGGCGGGCCTACTTCCCCTCCCCGTACCGCTGCCGCAGTTCCACCTTCCGCACCTTGCCGCTCACCGTCATCGGGAACTCGGCGAGGATCTCCACCCTGCGCGGGATCTTGTAGTGGGCGAGCCGGTCGCGGCAGAAGGCGGCGATGTCCTCCAGGGTGGGCGGGTCGGCCGGGTCGCGGGGGATGACGCAGGCCAGGATCTCCTCGCCGTAGCGCTCGTCGGGGACGCCGACGACCTGGACGTCGGCGATGCCGGGGTGCCCGTAGAGGAACTCCTCGATCTCGCGCGGGTAGACGTTCTCGCCGCCCCGGATGATCATGTCCTTGATCCGGCCGACGATCTGGACGTAGCCGTCCTCCCGCATCACCGCGAGGTCCCCGGTGTGCATCCAGCGGCCGGTGTCGATCGCCTCGGCGGTCTTCTCCGGCTCGTCCCAGTAGCCGAGCATGACGCTGTAGCCGCGGGTGCACAGCTCCCCCGCCGTGCCGCGCTCCACGGTGAGGCCGCTCGCCGGGTCGACGACCTTGACCTCGATGTGCGGCATGACCCGGCCGACCGTACCGGTCCTGCGCTCCAGGTCGTCGTCGCGGCGGGTCTGGGTGGAGACGGGTGAGGTCTCGGTCATGCCGTAACAGATCGACACCTCGGCCATGTTCATCTCGGCGACGACCCTCTTCATCACCTCCACCGGGCACGGCGACCCGGCCATGATGCCGGTGCGGAGGCTGGAGAGGTCGTACGCGCCGAAGTCGGGGAGGTTCAGCTCGGCGATGAACATCGTCGGCACTCCGTACAGCGAGGTGCAGCGCTCCTCCTGCACCGCCCGGAGCGTGGCCGCCGGGTCGAAGGAGGCCGCCGGGATCACCATGCAGGCGCCGTGCGAGGTGGCTGCCAGGTTCCCCATGACCATGCCGAAGCAGTGGTAGAAGGGCACCGGGATGCAGATCCGGTCCTGCTCGGAGTAGGCGATCATCTCGCCCACGAAGTAGCCGTTGTTGAGGATGTTGTGGTGGGAGAGGGTGGCCCCCTTGGGGAAGCCCGTCGTCCCCGAGGTGTACTGGATGTTGACGGGTTCGTCGCAGGAGAGCTCCTCGGGGCGCAGCTCGCCGGGTGTACGGGTGAGGAACGCGTCCCAGCCCGGGTCCCCGAAGTAGACCGCCTCACTCAACTCCGGGCATTCCGCGCGGACTTCCTCGACCATCGCCCGGTAGTCGCTCGTCTTGTGGGCGAGCGAGGCGAAGAGCAGCGTGATCCCCGCCTGGTTGAGGACGTACGCCAACTCGTGCGATCGGTAGGCGGGGTTGATGTTGACCATGACGGCGCCGATGCGGGCGGTGGCGTACTGCACGAGGACCCACTCGGCGCAGTTGACCGCCCAGACGCCGACCCGGTCGCCCTTGCGGACCCCGCTGCCGAGGAGGGAGCCGGCCAGCCGGTCGACGTCCGCGCCGAACTCGGCGTACGTCCAGCGGCGGCCGGAGGGAAGGTCGACGAGCGCCTCACGGCCGGGCCACGCGGCGACGGCCCGGTCGAGGTTGGCGCCGATGGTGTCGCCCAGGAGGGCGGTGGTGGACACCCCGTGGGCGTACGAGAGCTCCTTGGGCGCGTTCACGCGAGGTCCCCTTCCGTGAACTCCGTACCGCCGCCCTCCGCCGTCAGCCGGCGCAGTTCCACCCGCCGGATCTTGCCCGACACGGTCTTGGGCAGCTCCGCGAACTCGATGCGCCGGACCCGCTTGTACGGGGCCAGGACCGCGCGCGAGTGGGCGAAGAGGATCTTCGCGGTCTCCGCGTCGGGCTCCCAGCCCGCCGCGAGCACGACGTACGCCTTCGGGACGGCGAGCCGCAGGGGGTCGGGAGCCGGGACGACGGCCGCCTCGGCGACGGCCTCGTGCTCCAGGAGGGCGCTCTCCAGCTCGAAGGGGCTGATCTTGTAGTCGGAGGCCTTGAAGACGTCGTCGGCGCGCCCGACATAGGTGATGTAGCCGTCCGCGTCCCGGGAGCCGATGTCGCCGGTGCGGTAGTAGCCGCCGGCCATCGCCTCCGCCGTACGCTCGGGATCGCCGTGGTAGCCGGTCATCAGGCCCACCGGATGGGTGGAGAGGTCGAGACAGATCTCGCCCTCCTCCACGCCCGGCGTGCCGCTCACCGGGTCGACGAGGACGACCCGGAAGCCGGGGCTCGGGCGCCCCATCGAGCCTTCCTTGAGTCGCTGACCAGGACTGTTGGAGACCTGGACGGCGGTCTCGGTCTGACCGAAACCGTCCCGGACGGTGACGCCCCAGGCGCGCCGCACCGACTCGATGACCTCGGGGTTGAGCGGTTCGCCGGCGGCGACGACCTCGCGCGGCGGGGTCTTCAGCCGGCCCAGGTCGGCCTGGATCAGCATCCGCCACACGGTCGGCGGGGCGCAGAAGCTGGTGACGCCGTTCCGGTCCATCTCGTCCATCAGCCGGGCCGGGTCGAAACGCGTGTAGTTGTGGATGAAGACGGTCGCCTCCGCGTTCCACGGGGCGAAGAGGTTCGACCAGGCGTGCTTGGCCCAGCCGGGCGAGGAGATGTTGAGGTGCACGTCGCCCGGCTTGAGACCGATCCAGTACATCGTCGAGAGGTGCCCGACCGGGTACGAGGTGTGGGTCTGCTCGACCAGCTTGGGGCGGGCGGTGGTGCCGGAGGTGAAGTACAGCATCAGGGTGTCGTCGGCGAGCGTGGCGCCGTCGGGCTCGAACACCTCCGACGCGTCGGCGGAGAGCTCGTACCCCAGCCAGCTCACCCCGTCGCCGCCGACCGCGATCCGGGTGTACTCCCCGGGGACGTCGTCGAACTTGGCGGTGTCCTCGGCACGCACGATCACATGGCGGGCGCGGCCCCGCTCGACGCGGTCGCGCAGGTCGGCGGGGCCGAGGAGCGGGGTGGCGGGGATGACGACGGCGCGCAGCTTCATCGCGGCGAGGACGGTCTCCCAGAGCTCGACCTGGTTGCCCAGCATCACGATGATCCGGTCGCCCGCGCGCACGCCCTGGGCACGCAGCCAGTTCGCGACCCGGTTCGAGCGGGCGGACATCTCGGCGAAGGACACCTTCGTCTCGGAGCCGTCCTCCTCGACGAGGTGCAGCGCCGTCCGGTCGTTGCCCTCGGCGATGACGTCGAACCATTCGAGCGCCCAGTTGAAGCGGTCGGGACGGGGCCAGACGAAGCCCTCGTAGGCCGTCTCGTAGTCCTCGCGATGCTGGACCAGGAAGTCCCGGGCGGCCCGGAACCTCTCCGTCGCACTGGTCGCGCTCACAGCCGACATGCATCCTCCTCGTTGCGGGACCCGTCCAGGACATCGTGTAATCAGTGACCCAGGTCTCACTACCCCCGTTCGGGGGTGAAGGAGTGGTCCCGTGGCCGAGCAGATGGAAACGGTCGAGCTGCGCGCGGCGCTGCTGCGGCTGCGCCGCGGCAGCGGGCTGCCCGTGGTCTTCGGCGGACTCCTCCAGGAGGGGCGCGCGCTGCGCATCGCCGAGATGAGCGGAGCGGTGACGCCCGCGCTGCACGGACTCACCATCTCGGCGGGTTCCGGCCTGGGCGGGAAGTGCCTCGCCCTGTCGCGGCCGTGCGCGGTCACGGACTACCCCTCGGCCCGGCACATCACCCACGAGTACGACGGACCGGTCGCGGCGGAGGGGCTGCGCTCGGTCATCGCGGTGCCGGTCGTCGTACGGCGGAAGGTGCGCGGAGTGCTGTACGGGGCGCTGCGCGACGCGATGCCGATCGGCGAGCGGGTCTTCGACGCGGCGGTCTCGGCGGCCCGCGACATCGAGCAGGCCCTGGCCGTACGGGACGAGGTCCGGCAGCTCCTCGCGCCGGCGCCCTCGGGACCGTCCTGGGAGGAGGTCCGCCAGGCGTACGGGGAGCTGCGCGAACTGGCGCCCCGGGTCGCGGACGCGGAGCTGCGCCAACGGCTGCTCGCGGTCTGCGGCCGCCTGGAATCGGCCTCCGGCACCTCGGCCCCGGCTCCGGGGATCGCCCTGACGCCTCGGGAGACGGACGTCCTGGCGGCGGTCGCCTCCGGGGCGACGAACGCGAGGGCGGCGGCCCGCCTCGGCCTGCGCCCGGAGACCGTGAAGGGCTATCTGCGCTCGGCGATGCGGAAACTGGGCGCGCACACCCGCCTGGAGGCGGTGGTCGCGGCCCGACGGGCGGGGGCGCTGCCCTAGGGGCCTTTCCAGGCGCCGCCCTGCGCCGGGGTGCGCCGGGGGTGCGCCAGGGGTGCGCCTCCTGCTCCCCTTATCCCTCTCGGCCCTCCGCGTGGACGATGTCGTACGGGGTGTCCGACGGCGTCATGAGCCGGAGGGTCCGCTCGGCCTCCGCCGTGAGCGCGTCACGCTGGGCGCGCGTCACCCGCGCGAAGGGCTCGACGGTGAGCGTGGTGCGGTCCTTCTGCTCGTCGAGCCACCAGAGCCCGGCGAGGAAGCCGTCGAGGAGGAAGACGCGGTGGGCCTGGTTGCCGGTCCAGGTGCGGCCCCGGTGCTCGGCGGGGACGACGCGGCCGCGGTCGGCGTGCGACAGCAGCAGGTTGTCGAACTCGGGCAGGAAGCGGGGCGGGGCCGGGGTGTCCCCGTCCGGGCGGGGCGCGTCGGGCAGGTCGAAGAGTTCCGTGCCGGCCTCGTCCTGGAAGACGAGAAGCTCGGGACGCAGCCGCTCGAAGGCGGGCCGGAGCCGGGTGAGGCCGCACCAGGTCTGCATGTCCTTGACGGAGGCGGGGCCGAAGGCGCCGAGGTAGCGGAGCACGGTCTCGTCGAGGTCGGCGGCCTCCCGCTCCTGCCCGGGGAACCAGACGTCGGTGGTGGTGAGCGCGACCTGACCGCTGCGGCCCCAGAGGCCGCGCGGGGTGACCTGCACCATCACGAGCAGACAGCGGGCGGCGATGCCGAGCGACTGGGGGTCGGCGTCGGGCCACTCGGCCGAGAGACGCTCGCGCAGCTCCTTCGGGGTGCGGGGCCGCTCCTCGACGTACTCGGTCGCCAGCGCGGTGAGCCGGTCGAGGTCGACGCCTTCGAGCCCCTTGCGGAACATCTTGAGCTCCCGGTCGACGGCCCCGGCCTGGACGAGGCGGCGCAGGGCGTCGGCGTCACGGGCGGTGTGGGTGTGCACGGTGGACCGCAGGGAGACGATCCGCGCGACCCGCCGGGACTCCATGAGCTCGGACAGGTCCTCGGTCCGGAAGCCGTCGAGGCGGGCGGCGAGGGCGTAGTACGGCGGCTTGGTGTTCTGCGCCTGAAGGCCGAGGAGATGGCCGACGGCCTCGGTGACGCCCATCGGGGAGAGCCGCAGGAGCAGCTGGCGGTCGAGGGTCGCCCGGTTCAGGGCGCGGGGACCGAGCACGGGGTGGGTCGTCTTGAGGGCCATGAGAGGCACGCTACCGGGGCTTGCGGACAGATACGGTCCGCAAGCCCCGGGGAAGGGGCGGGTCGCAGGGACCAGAGCCCGCGCTGCGACCATTCACCCCATATATCCTGCCGAGGAACGCCCAGCCGCACCGCAGAGCCGCAGACCAACGGACCGGCGGCCCACAGAGCCCCGGACCCGCAGCCCCACCGCCGTACCTCCGTCCCACCGCCCCACCGCCCCACCGCCCCGCCGGAACCGAGGAGGTGCACGAGATGTCCGACCGACGCCCGCGCGCGGGGTGGCGCCGCCCCCTGGCGGAGCCGCCGGCGACCACGTCCCCGGAGCCACCGGCGGAACGCCCGAGCGTCGTCCAGGCGAGCCTCTACCGCGACGGCCGCCGCGTCTCCTCCCCCACCACCCTCGCGGAGACCTTCCGACAGCTGCGCGAACACCCGGACGGCATGGCGTGGATCGGCCTCCAGCGCCCGACCGAGGAGGAACTCCACTCCCTGGCAGCCGAGTTCGACCTCCACGAACTCGCCGTGGAGGACGCGATGGAGGCCCACCAGCGCCCGAAACTGGAACGGTACGGCGACACGCTCTTCGTGGTCCTCCGGGCCGCCCGCTACCTGGACGCCCAGGAGGAGGTCGACTTCGGCGAACTCCACATCTTCGTGGGCCCGGACTTCCTGATCACGGTCCGCCACGGCGCCGCTCCCGACCTGTCCACGGTCCGCCGCCGCATGGAGAAGGACCCGGAACTCCTCGCCCTGGGCCCGGAGGCGGTCCTGTACGCGATCCTGGACGCGGTGGTCGACGGCTACGCCCCGGTGGTGGCGGGCGTCCAGAACGACATCGACGAGATCGAGACGGAGGTCTTCGGCGGCGACCCGGCGGTCTCCCGCCGCATCTACGAACTCTCCCGGGAGATGGTCGAGTTCCAACGCGCCACGCGCCCCCTGGTGGGCATGCTCCACGGCCTGATGGCCGGCTTCGCCAAGTACGGCACGGACGAGGAACTCCAGCGCTACCTCCGCGACGTGGCGGACCACGTCACCCACACCAGCGAACGCGTCGACGGCTTCCGCCAGGCCCTCACGGACATCCTCACGGTCAACGCGACCCTGGTCACCCAACAACAGAACGCGGAGATGCGAGCGTTGGCGGAAGCGGGCTTCGAACAGAACGAGGAAATCAAGAAGATCTCCTCGTGGGCCGCGATTCTGTTTGCACCGACGCTGGTGGGAACGATCTACGGCATGAACTTCGACCACATGCCGGAGCTGCACTGGGCGGGCGGGTATCCGTTCGCGGTGGTGCTGATGGCGGTGGTGTGCGTGAGTCTGTACGTGGTCTTCAAGCGGAAGGACTGGCTGTAGCAACGCCTCGCTACCGCCTGATCACCTTCACAGGCGCGAACGCCTGGAAGAGGGTGTTCCGTACGCCTGGGGAGAATCTGGGGAGAACGCGCGACGCTGGGGAGTGAACGCCTGCCGCCCCCCGCTCGCAGTGCTGCGGCCACCACGGTCCCATAGGCAAGGCTGAGAGTCCGCCGTCACCGAGGGTGCCGGGCGAAGCCCTGCGGACCGCTCCCCGGATGCTGTTGACTTCCACGCGGGGCATCGCACACAGGGAGGGCCGGTTGGAACCGAGGAGTGCAGCGGCTGCGGGAAGGGACTTCCCGTACACCGCACATACGACGTGCTACATCGAGGTCCACGACGACGGCAGAGTGACACACGGGGCTGACCGTGCCACCTACGAACGAGCTCTGGCCGGCAGCTCACGGCTCTTCGCGGTCTGGCCAGGCGCGTGGTCCAGCCACCTGTTCGTGATCGACGACCTGGACGAGTACGCAAAGGCCCACGGCATCAAGCACGACGAGGGGCGGACCGGCCTCAAGGAACACACCCACGAGGTGCGGTGGGAGGAGACCTCGTACGGGAACGACAATCCCCGCAGCCCGTATCTGAGCATCGACGTCTCTCTGGACTGCGGCTGCACGATCCACAACCTCCGAACCTTCGCAGCCCAGATGAAGGCACAGAGCGGATGGGACGTCGCCACCAGCGTCGGCTGGGGCATCAGCAGTGGACCTGAGGGAACGAAGTACGGAATGCGGGTCCGCCGCAAGAGCCTCACCGGCTGAATCCTGCAGGCAGCCCAACGACAACGGGGGCACAGCGTGTGCCGTGCCCCCGCTCGCTCATGCCAAGGTGAGGTTTTCCGGGACGCACTCGGGGACGACGCCGAGCAGCGCGTCGACGACTGCCCTGCCCTTACCGCCAGCTTCGGGCATGAAGTGGGCGTAGTGGTCGAGGGTGATGGTCGGGCTGGAGTGGCCGAGCCATCGGGCGAGAGTGACCACGGACTCTCCGGCTTCGAGGATGATCGAGGCGTACGTGTGCCGGAGGGACTCCGGTCCGCCCCACGGCAGCTCGACCTCCACGGCCGGACACTGCAGGAAGTAGGCGGCCAGCTCTGCGGCGACCGAGCGGGGCATGCCGACGACGCGGGTCTTCCCACCCTTGGACAGAGTGAAGTGCAATCGGCCATCGAGCAGTTGAACCTGTCGTCGCACGCGGATGACGCCACGCTCTAAGTCGACGTCCTGCGGCGAGAGCCCTGGCGGGCGGTCGCAACTCCTTCCTCGGCCTCACCGACGAGGGCCACCGCATCGCGGACCCCTACAAGTCGCTGCAGTCCGGCGAACTCGGCATCGGCTTCGCGCTCACGCTCACCGAGCACATGCTGGGCAGCCGCTTCCCCGACCACTCGGTGACGATCGTCCCCGCCGACACGGCGTTACGCGCGGGCTGGGCCCTCACCAGCAGGGACAAGGGCGAGAAGGTGAAGTACCGCTATCGTCCCCAGTACTTCACTGAGGCCTGGCGGCCGGGCGAGCCGTCCCTCGTCACCCCCCTCGCCTGCACGGGCAACCACAGCGACTCCGCCAATCCGCCGAGTAGTTGGCCTCCGCCTCGGCCCACGCCGAAGCGGTCCACATCGGCGCGTGGAGCGAGACCCCCGGCCTGCCGTTCAGCACACAGCTCCCGACGGACGGCGGCACGATGACCGTCCACGCCCTCCAGGCACTCGGCGGCGGAGGTCGGCTGTCCCCGACGGAAGGCCGTGAGCCGAACCTGAACCCCCACCGTTCCAGTCGAACGTGATACCTGACATCCACCCGCCGACCGAGGGCCTGGTGGCACCGGAACCCGTACGGGGCTGCCACGTGCGGGCGAAGGACTACGCCTGGTTCCAGGAGTCACTGGCCCACACCCTGACCTCGGAAGGCCGCAGGGACCGGCTCATCTCAGAGCCGGTCCCGGCAGCAGGGCGACGTACGCGCAGGCTCAGAGCGATGTCTCGACTCCGAGGCTTCCGGCGCCGATGGCTCCCCGCAGCACGTGGGCGATCTCCTCGGGCTTGAGGTCGATGCCGTCGAGCCCCTCCAGGGTCAGTGGGACCTCCTCCAGCGCGTACTCGCCGCGGCCTTCGGCACTGAATTCGGGACCGGTGCGGTCGTCGAAGGACCAGGTCACGATGCGGGCGAGGTAGAAGAGCTGGCGCTCGTCGTCGGTCTCCATCGTGTGGAGGAGGCGGACGATGTCGGCCTTCCCCGCGATCTCCTCGTGGATCTCCCGGTGGAGGGCGGCCTCCCGGGACGCGTCACTGGGTTCGACGCCGCCGCCGGGCAGGACCCAGTACTCGGGGATGCCGGGCCTGGTACGGCGGATGACCAGCATCGTGTCGTCTTCGGTGACGAGGACGGCGCGGACTCGTTCGATCATTTCGGTTCGTCTCCTTGCTTGTTGACGGTCTCAGTGGAGCATCCAGTCGCCGTCGACGTGGACGGACTGCCCCGTGAAGAACGAGGCGGAGGGGCCCACGAGGCCGGCGTTGTTGACCAGGATGTCGACGGGCCCGATCTCGGTGCGGACGAGTTCGGCCATGGTCCGGACGGAGCCCGGGTCGGTCAGGTCGGCGTTGACTGCGATCCCGGGGGGCCCGCGCGTTCGACGCAGCCCGGCTTTCGCGGTGCTGTACGCGACGAGGTTCGTCCGGCCGGCGCGGGCGTTGACGCTGCCGATGCACTGCTCCGTTCACCGCGGTGGAGGTGAGGGGCCGGCGTGGTGGTGAAGAAGGTGTCGAGCGTCGTGTGCGGGTCCTGGCTCTCGGCGAGTTTGATCAGGACGAGCAGGAGGTCGTGTCCGGTCAGCCGGGAGGGCGGGATGACGCCAAGGATGGGCAGGGCGAGGCGGAAGGTGCGGGCGTACACGTCGGGCTGGTAGCGGGGGACGAGCCAGCCGCCCAGCGCCAGCAGGTACCAGATCAGGTTGGCTGCCTCGCCCGCAACGGTGTTGCGGCCGGCGAACTCGAAGTCGAGCCAGCACAGCGGGTCGGCGATGTTCGGTTCCGTGGGATCGCCCGGTGTCAGACCGGCGAGCCGACGGCGGTCGGGGGCCCAGCTGCAGGTCGCGCCGCATGTACCAGCGGTCCAGGCGGCCACCGGGACGGATGCGGTCAAGGTAGAGGCCTTGGACGCACTCAGCCAGCGGCACACGCTCCCCTGTCTCCTCGGCACGCCGACCGCACCGGCCGGTGCCGCTGGTGAGTTGCTCATCCGCGGCGCACTCGGTCTGATCCGGGGAATGGGATACGTGTACTCGTTCACGTGGAAGAGGTACGGATACGTCTCGTATCACGACGACATCGAGCTGTGCGAGATCCTCGGCAACGCGACGGCCGGAGTCCCCCGCCGCTGACGCCCGTCGGTAGCAGGGTGCCGTGCTGACAGCTTGCGGGTGCACTGACGCTGGGCTGGTACGTGAATCCCGCAGGATTGCGCTGGCGACTCTTCTCGGATGTCCTCGCCGCCGGCGTGCCCCAACCGTGCCTCTACGAGCGGTGAACAGCGGTCACCACGGGTTTCACCACGTCGGCGATGAGCGTCATGGCAGCACTCGTTTTCGCAGGTCCACTCCGCCGCCGTCTCGCCCTCAGCACTTGAGACCCATCCCCGAGTGGAGGCCAGCTTGGGCGTGGTACTGACGACCGACTCCGTGCCGGATCAGGAGAAGGTGACGTACTGGAACGAGGTGATGAGCAGAACCTTGGTGCCGATGACGGTGTCCCCTCGGAGTACTGGTCCGTTCGACGGCAGGATCGCCACCCGCCGCATCGGGTATCTCCCGGTCTCAGGCGCGCCGACCGCTGGTGGGACGTGATCATTACGGTCTTTGAGCAGCTTTACGGCCCTCACTCAGCCCCTCTCCATCATGACCAACCCCAACAATGACCGCCTAGGTGCAACCTGAAGGTTGCACCTAGGCGGTCAAAGTGCAACCCTGGGGTTGCATCCGATGGTCACGGTGAAGGAGTCCCTCATGAGCGAGGACCGGATCGAACGCGAAACCCTGAACGCTGCACCCCTGGAGCGGGTCTGGTCACTGGTGGCACAGATTTGGCGTACCGCTGGACCAGCGCGTTCCCCGGAGAAGAGCTGCGCGAGGACAACAGCCCCCCGCGCAGTCAGAACCTGAAGGACCACACCGAAGGCTGGCCCCTGGAGCTCGACGCGCTCAAGACGCGCGCCGAACAGCCCTCCACGTGACAGAAGAACGTTCTGGAGCCGCCGAGGTCGTCGACAGCGTCCTCGGTGCGCTGGCCGACCCGACGCGACGTCAACTGCTGGACCTGCTCGCCGCACAGGGCGAGGCCACTGCCACGACGCTCGCCGAACAACTTCCCGTCTCGCGGCAAGCGGTGGTCAAGCACCTCGCCGTCCTGGACGCCGCCGGGCTGGTTTCCGGCGGCCGGGTCGGACGGGAGGTGCGGTATGCAGTGCGGCCCGCGGCGCTGGACACGACGGCACGGTGGATGGCCTCGCTCGCGGCCTACTGGGACCAGTGGTTGGCGAACATCAAACACGTCGCTGAGGCAGGCAGCGGAGCGGGATTCGAGTTCGACACGCCCCGAATGAAGGAAGCACGTCATGGATACGACGGTACTTCGCAGCGCCTACGCCACATTGCTCGATGCGGCGGCCATCCCCGACCTCGGCGACGCGGACGATGGAGGATGGAACGCCGACCAGATACTGGCCCATCTCCTCAGCGTCGACGCCTCGATCGCAGCGGTTGCTCTGGGCATCGTCGCCGGCTCGCGGCCCACCTTCGACAACCGGATCTCCCTCGACACCTGGAACCTTGACCGGATCATCACCGAGCACTCAGGGCGGGCGGACCTGATTGATCATGTCCGGAGCCAGGCCACCGTCCTCTGCGACATCGCCGATCAGCTCAACGAGCAAGCCGCCTCGGTTCTTGTGCCGACGCTCCTCCTGTCCCATGACGCACTCGTGCTCGACCAGCCGATTCCGCTGGCAAGCCTCCTCAATGGCCTAACCGAAGACCACGTGCCCGTGCATACGCAACAGCTCCTCGACCTTCGCGTCGCCGTCCCTGGGCAGGCCTGAAGGCGACGCCTGAGTCGAACATCGGGCGCCCCGGTCCCCGGTCTCCCCTCGAGGACCGACTGCGTGGACCGGGCCGCTCCGCCGCCGCACGACGCCCTGTAGGCACATGTCGACGCGTATGCCTGCCAGAAATACGCCGAGGTCGGGCGGTCGGCTCGCCGCCCGTACCGCGTCCCTGATCAGGTCGGCGACCCGGGTTCGGCTCTGCGGCAGGTTGCTGCGCGCCATGACCCTGCGCGGCAAGCGACAGCGGCTGCCTTCCTCACTCACGCCGACCTGCCGGTTTCGCTCTGGTTCTGGCTCAGTTTTCTTGAAGCGGTAACTGATCGTCACCGGGCAGATGTCTTCGAGGCAGCCCAGGTGCCGACCACTCCTCCCAGGGCCGGACCGGCCCATACTGCGATGGCGGCGGGGAGGGAGAGCGAGAGGTCCCAAGTGGTCAAGGCGGTGATCAGAACACCCAGCCACAGTATTTGCAGCACCGCAGCGGTAGTCACCTTGCGCCGTGTACTCCACTCACGCATTGCCGACGTCAGTCGCATCCGTTCCCCTCCCCATGTCTGTCTGCACTTCGGCACGCATCCTGGCACTCGCACGACATCCACGGCCAGAACTGGATGGTCGTGATGCTCGGCCAGGTTGTTATGCGAGGAGGACCCGCTTGCGGAGGAGCGCGAAGCCGGCGCGGCCGAACATCTGGCGTTTGAGCATCTTGATCCGGTTGACGTGTCCTTCGACCACGCCTGAGTTCCAGGGCAGAGTGAGGCCAGCAATCACGGCTTCGCGGTCGCGGTCAATGCCCGCGGCGAGAGTGTGGAGGCTGGGAAGGTCGTCCTGGCGAACGGCGTCGAGCCATTCGGGGAGTCGTTGGCCTTGGCGCTCGGCGAGCATCTGGGCGAAGGACCGGACGTGGCCGGTGAGGGCGTCGAGCTCGGGGCAGTTGGCCAGCACCGCCTTGAGCCGAAGCTGCTCGACCTCCGTAAGCGTTTCCGGGCGCCTGAGAATCCATCTGGCCACCTGGCGGGGTGCCGGGGGCTGCGCGGTGACCGGCCGGGGCGACGTGCGCTTCTTCCTGATATAGGCGCTCACGATGCCGTAGCTGCCCTTGTAACCAAGCGGGACGATCTCCTCCCAGAGTTTCCAGGGTTGGTGCAGCCCTCGTTCCAGCGTTCGTCGAGGTAGGGCTTGTACTCGTCCAGCACGGAGGCTCGGTTGAACTGGTACTGACCGGTGAAGAGATCTTCCGGCCTGGCCGCGTCGGCAAGGCTCTTGACGGTGCGGTGTGTCATGTGGAGTTGACGGCCGATGGAACGGCGGCTGTGGCCGGCTTCCAGCATCGCGTGGACCGTGGCGTGTCTGGATCGGATGCGGTTGGCGAACCGGTCGCTCTTCCATGGCGAGGCCGGGTCCACCACCGAGGGTGTGGACCCGGCGGATCCTTCCTCGACCGGTTCCGGGACCAGGACGCGCAAGCACTGGCGATGGCGGGCGACAGCTCGCTCGGCGGCCTCGGTGAGGTTGTGCCACAGATGCCACCGGTCAGCGACCTGAACCGCCTGGGGTGCCCCGGCCGAAGCGCCTTCGGCGAAGAACGGAGCCCGGTCCCGGCAGACCACCTCGATGCCTGGCCGCTCCGCCAGCCACTCGGCCAGGCTGGACGCCTCCCGGTCAGGCAGAAGGTCCACCGGCCGGCGGGTCTCGCAGTCGACCAGCACGGTGCCGTAGACGTGGCCTTTCCGCGTGGCGTACTCATCGACGCCGACCACCCGCGGTGCCGGCACGTCCGGCTCAGGCAGTACCGCGACGAGCCGCAGCACTGTGCTGCGGCTGACGGACACGCCGAACACGCCCGCCATCCGGGAGCCGGCTCGGCCTGCGAGAGCGAGGCCCACCAGGGCCAGGGTCGATCGCAGCCGTTCGGTCCACCGGCTGTATCTCCTGGTCAGGCCCGGCATCTGCTCGGCGAAAGTTCGCCGTCCGCATGCGGCATCTGAACAGAAGAACCTGCGGACGCGCAGGCACAGAACGACCCGCCTTCCCGCGCTGGGCACATCGGCGGGAAACCGCAGGTAGGAGCTGTGTATCCGGCTCGAAGAGCACCCACAGCTCGGACATACCGCCTCGGCCGTCGTGCTGCGGGCCTCGACGCGTACCACCTCGTCGCACACGTCCACCGACAGCACCGACAGCACCGACACGTCCGCAACCGACGGGAACAACAGAGCTTCCAGCCGGAGCAATCCCTCTTCCACGACCTCGAACTGTCGGCCACCTCAGTATCGGCCCTGATCGTTTTCAGGCAACTTTCCAGAAGCTGCCGCAGACGTCAGCCGTCACTCAACGTATGCGCTTCACGGAAACTGAGCCAGAACCTTCGCTCTCCAACGGCATGCGGGCGCCGCAGGTCAGCACGACTCATACAGATGTTTGCGCAGGTCGGCTCATTGAAGGCGACGGCTTCAAGAAGATCTCCGCCTGGGCCGCCATCCTCTTCGCACCCACACTCGTGGGAACTATTTACGGCATGAACTTCGAGCAGATGCCTGAGCTCAGTTGGGGCCTCGGATATCCCTTCGCGATCGGCTTGCTGGGGGTGGTCTGCGTGAGTTTGTGCGCTATTTTCAAGCGTCGAGACTGGCTGTAGCAGGCGCCCGGCCCTACACGCACAGCACACGCGGTTTGCTTCTGCACCTCCTGCGCGAACCGCCCAATTCGGGCTCTGGGGAGAAGTGATGCGGGTGATCTCGTCTACCTGCCTCCGGAAAGGCCCTGACCAGGACTTTTGCCCTCCTGTAAGCGCTGGGGAGAATCCGGGGAGAAATCAGCCGGCGACGCAGCTCCTTCGTCTGCGGATTCGGTCCGTGTCCTCTTCCCTGCTCGGCATCTCGCCAGTAGCTCCGCCTCCTGGCCGATCACGGACAGTGACACTGGCTTCAGGGCGGAGCAACACGTCAGTTCCTCAAGGGATCCCTCGGGCGCGGTTGCCGAGGACCTGGTGCGTACCGGGAGAAGTTCCGGCGCCGTCTGCCGCTGCCCGCCGGGTAGAAGTGCCTCCGGCGTCCTCATGGTGAAGCACGGATGAGCGACGTGACCCGCAGTCAGTGCCGCGCCGGTGCCGTAGGGCCGAGGTCGGGGTGGTCCCGCAGTTCGACGGTGAGGCCTGCGGCGGTGCCCGGGAGGTCCAGGACGAGGATCTCGTTGGTGCCCGCGCGCCACAGGGGCCCGGGGGCGTACAGCGTGTGCTGGGGCCCCTTCCTGGTCCACAGGCGGCCGAGGAGGAATCCGTTGAGCCAGACCAGGGTGCCGTGGCTGCCGGGACGGCGAGGAACGCGTCTGCAGGTTGCTGGAGTTGCACGTCGGCGCGGTGGAAGACCGGGCCGGCCGCCGTCTCCGCGGCGGGGCTGGTGGGCAGAACCGTCAGGTCGTCCAGGGGCAGCACGCTGATGTCCCAGCCGAAGAGGTGCTGGTGGTCCAGGCGCACGCCGCCGATCAGGCCCTTTCGGTCGGCCAGGTGGGGGCCGTAGTTGACCCGGCCGAAGGGCTCGACGAAGATCTCCAGCTCGGCCCCGCCCTCAGGGACGGTCACCTGGAAGATCACTGAAAATCTTGTCCGAGGGGTCGCCTGGCGGTGGGCCGGGTGGCCCCTCGCGTTATGCGGTGGCAGGGGTGAGTGTCCAGGTGCCGTTGGTTGGGGTGAGTCCGAGGTTGATCAGGCGGCGGAGGTTGAGGTCGGCGGCGCGGTTGTGGAGCCAGGTGT
The DNA here is from genome assembly GCF_044331325.1 of Streptomyces sp. NPDC017246. NCBI lineage: Bacteria > Bacillati > Actinomycetota > Actinomycetes > Kitasatosporales > Streptomycetaceae > Streptomyces > Streptomyces sp. NPDC017246. The sequence continues at coordinate 922,957 of NZ_JBIRMW010000001.1, forward strand.
TGTTCTTGATGACGCCTCGGTAGGGGACGCGGCGGTTGCCTTTGGCGACGAGCCAGGCGATGGCGCGTTCGACTGGCGGGCGCCAGCGGCGGTACTCGGCCTGCCAGTGGGGGTCGGTTGCGGCCTGGTCGCGGGCGGCTTTGAGCAGGTCGTATTGGGTGTGGACGCTGAAGACGCGGCCGGTTTTGGAGCGGGTGCAGCGGTCCTTGAGCGGGCAGGCGGCGCACAGTTTCTTGAACTGGGCCTGGCGTGCGCCGTTGGCCAGTCGTCGGCCGAGCGTGACGGCGTGTCCGGCGGGGCAGGTGACGTGGCCCTGTTCGGTGTCGACGGTGAACTCGTCGGCGGTGAAGCCGCCGGGGACGGCGGGTTTGAGCGGCGGGGGCTTCAGGACCAGGTCATGGCCCAGGTCCTGGAGGTGTTCGCGCAGGTCGCCGGTTCCGTAGGCGGCATCACCCAGGGCGGTGACCGGCAGGTCTTCGTCGGCGAGGAGGTCCCGGGCGACGGCTGCCGCGTGGTTGCCGGTCCCGCTGCCGACGGTCAGCGCGACCTCGGTGAACACTCCCGTCTCGGGCTCGAAGGCCACGTGCGCGCGGAACCCCTCCTCGTGGCGGTCCGGTTCTTGTGGATGTGACGGGCTTCGGGGTCGACGGTGGACACCGTACGGTCATAGACGGTGCGCCGGGCGATCTGCCAGCGCCCGTCGCGGCCGTCGCTGTCGGCGGCGGGTTCGACGTCCTGGCCCGCGACCAGGGCCAGCAGGCCGAGAGCGTTCGCCGCGGCTTCCCCGAGGTCCTGCTCGGGCAGGCGGCCCAGCAGGTTCAGTGCGTCGGTGACCAGGGCGTCGAGCAGGCGGGTGCGGGCCTGCTCGTCGTTCCACGCGATCTTCGGCTTGCCGGGGTCGGTGTAGTCGTGGGCGGTGCACCAGGTCGCGGCGGTCCGCTCGGCGTGGGGGACTTCGCGGATGACCCGGCGGATCGCGGCGATGAGCTGGGTGACGGTGTCCTGGGTGGCGACCGCGTCGTCGAGCACGGTGGAGTCCAGGGCCCGCCGCTGCCGGCCCTTGAGGACACCGGTGGCCGCGACGACCTCTCTGACCTTGCGGAACAGCCGGTTCGGGTCACTGGAGCGCAGGCGCCGACGGAAGTAGGCCAGAAGGGACGGATCGAACGCGGTGTCGTGCAAGCCGAGCCCGCAGGCGGCCTTCCACCGCAGGTCACAGCGCAGTTCCTGGACCGTCTCGAAGTCGGAGAGCCCGTGCAGCAGGACGCATGACCAACGAGGCCCCCGAGCAACGTCATTGAGACGTCAGACATCTCGATCAACAGCCCGGGGGCCTCGCTCGTTGCGCTTCACGGACCGTCACCCGATCGGTGGTCACATCGAAGAAGCTCAGTGATCACCGATGCAATGTGGGACCGGATCGAGCCGCTGATGCCGGCCGATCCGGGGGCCGGGCGGAGTCGCTGCCCGGGCCGCAGCAGGCAGCGGCGGGAGAGTCGGCTTGGTCAGCTCTGCAGCATGACGAAGCTCCTGGTAGACGGTGTCACGACCAAGATCCACCGTGCTGCGCAGGAGCTTCGCGTGCTTGTCCACCCGTAGGCGATCGATCTGTCCAACACGCACCTGCGTGTACCTCGCCCGCCAATTGACGCTGCACCGCGCGGAGATCGGCACCCGATGGCGGCGCCTCACGGCAGGACGGCCGGCCTTGCTCGCCCTGGCTCATCTGCGGTGCGGCGACACCTACGCGCAGCTCGCTGCCGGGTTCGGCATCGGGATCGCCACCGCCTATCGCTACATACGCGAGGCCATCGACATCCTGGCCGCGCAGGCGCCCAGCCCCGCCAGCGCCGTACAGGCCGCGCGCGGTCTGGCGTTCGTGATCCTGGACGGCACGCTGCTGCCGATCGACCGCGTCGCCGCCGACCCGCCCGTACTGCTCCGGGAAGCACAAGCGTCACGGCATGAACGTCCAGGTCCTCACCGACCCGCACGGCAGGCTGCTGTGGGCCTCACCCGCGCTGCCCGGCTCCACCCACGACCTCGCCGCCGCCCGGACGCACGGCATCGTCGACGCCCTTGCCGATGCCGACATCAAGTGCCGGGCGGACAAGTCCTATCAGGGTGCCGGCCGGTGTGTTCGCGTCCCGTTCCGGGGCCGTCGGCTCAAGCGACGGCAGCGTCGGCACAACACCACCCACGCCAAGATCTGCTGTGCCGGCGACCAGGCCATGGCCACGCTCAAGTGCTGGCGTCCACTGCGGAAACTCTGCTGCTGTCCTGACCGCACCACCAGCATCGTGAAGGCCGTCGTCGTCCTTCACCACGCATCAGCGTGAGGTTGGAAAAGGCTCAGGGCCTCCTGGAACAGCTCTTGGCTTCAACAACCACTGAGCTACCGAGAGGCCCTGCCTTCATGCGCGCACCACCGGAAGATCACCCGGCCAGGATCCCTGTTCGACCCATACGTTCCATGACCGGTTGAGACACGGCCCCTAAGTCTCAGTGCTCTTGGTGAGCACCAGGGACCACGCCCCATCCGGAGTGCTGAACGCTACCTTTCCTCCGCCGCGCGCGTAGAGCTGGACACCGGAGACCTCACCGATGCCACGCTCATCGATGTCCAGGTAGACGAAGTCGCTGCCGCTGCTGTCGACGAACTCCCATTGGCCGTGGAAATCGGCGGGGTCGGTGTGCGCGTCTGTCGACAGATGAGTGGCCGTGAATGTGCCGTTGGAATCAAGCCGGATCTCGCCGCCGGTCTCCTTGTTGCGGTACAGACCGGGCAGGTCTTCGGCGTCGGCCTGAGCCGTGCAGCCTGCGATGAGTACCGCGGAAGCGGCCAGGGCAGCGGCGAACCAACGTCCACTCGTCAGCTTGCCCACTACGGCCCCAGCGTCACGTTGAACTCGATGACCATGGTCATGGTCGACCCCGGCCCTGAGTCGCCGCTGACCCAGTCGATCAACCCGTTGATGGCCTTACCGGCGGTGTCCTTGTACCAGTCCTGGTATCCGATGACAGGCGGGCGGGTCGCGGACTCAATGCTCTGCGCGCTGAACGCCGTGTACCGCCACACCACGCTGCCGTCCGCGTTCTTCCGGATGGGGGTCATCCGGATCTGCTGTGAGCCCAGGAACGCGTACGCGAAGTTTCCGGTGTACCCGGTCAGGAGCCCGTCTCCTGGTTGCGTGGCATGGATGTCTCTGAGCCATTTCAGGCCCTGGAAGCCGGCGAGGCTGTAGTCGTACATGTACGTGTGACCCAGCTCGTAGTTCCCGGCCCGCACCCGATCAGCAAAGTAGCCGAGGGCCTCACTGGTCCAGGGATGCTCGCGGTAGAGCTTGGTGAACCCGTCGTCCGGGCCGAAACACTGGGAACGGTCGCCGCCCCCCGTGAGCCAGCTCCACCCCAGCTCAAACGGGTTATTGCCGTTTCCGGACGGGATGGGCTTGCCGAACGGCGTCAGACAGCTCTCGGCTCCGGCCGGAAGGCCGTTCCCGCCGCCGATGGGAACGGAAGCGTTGTCGATCGCCTTCTGGATCGCCTCACGCACCGCGGCCTGGGCAACAAGAATGTAGGCCTGGGTTGCGGCCTGCGCGGCGGCGACGGCGTCCTTGCCGGCTTCGAGTGCCTGCTTGCGGGCTAACGTTGCCGAGATCGCGGCGTCCGTGGCGTAGCGCGCGGCGATCTCAGCGGACCGCACGGCTCGCGTCGCGGCCTTGCGTGCCACGCTGCTCGCCTTGACTGCCGCGGCGGCCGCGTTGCTCGCGGTCTGGGCGGACTTCGCCGCTTCGGCCGCAGACGTCTCGGCGGCGTCGGCGTTGTCACGTGCTTCCTGCGCAGAGTTCTCCGCATCCGCGGCATAACCCTTGGCGAGGTCGGCCCACTCGAGCGCTTTGTCAGCGGCCTGGCGTGCGAGGGCGGCAGCCTCGGAGGCGCGGGCCGCGTCCTCCTGCGCATTCGCCGCGATCTTGGCCGCGCGTGCGATCGACGCACGGACCGCGCTGATGTGCGTGGCGCGATCGTGGTCGATCCGCGCGAGGTCGTACTGAGTGGTTGAGATGAACTGGCGGAGCATGAAGGTGTCGCCCTCGAGCGCGATCTGCGCCGCCGCCTTGGTGTAAGGGCCTCCGCTTGCGAGCAGTGCGGAAGCGGCCACCCGGTCATCCTCGCGTACGGCCGCCTCGCGGCCGACCCACAGGAAGGTGTGCAGGGCCTCGGCGGTCCCCGCGTCCAGTGCGGCCGATGCCTCGCTTCGCACCCTCGTGCCGCTGCTGGGGTCGGCCAGGATCCTGGCCACCTCGACCCGGTTGTCCTCAGCGCCCGCCTCGACCGCTCCGGTCTCCAGGAACGCCTTGATCTTGGCGTGGTCCTCGGTCTTCAGAGCCGCCGCGGCCGCCGTCGCCACGGCCTCCGTCGACGTCGCGGCGACCGCCCCGACGTTCTCGACGTTGTCCTGCTGCAGCGCGAGGACGCGGTCGGTCGAGATCCAGTTGACGACGTCCTGGTCCGAACCGGCCAGCGCGTACTCCGCTGCCTGACGGGTCCAGGTCCCCGAACCCTCCAAGAGGCGGACCGCCGCCTTGCGCCCGGCCGCCGCGGCCTGCTCGATGGTTCCGTTCTGCAGTGCTGATTCCGCAGAGCTGATGAGTGCCCGGAGCTCTTCGGAGAGGCGTGCTTCCTGGGTCCGCTCCCGGTTGAACCGTTCGAGCTCGTTCAACTCCGCACTCGCCGCGAGCCGTGCCTGCTCGATCGCCTCGCTGGTCTCCTCGGCCAGACTGTCGGCCTCGGCCTGGCGGGCCAGCGCTTCGACATCCCCCGCCTTGGCGACCGCGGCGGCGGCGGCGTTCGCCGCCTCGACAGCGGCGTCGGCAGCCAGCGTGGACCGGTTGGCGTAGTCGACCGCCTCACCGGCGTGGGCGGCCGCTTCCTTGGCCGCGGCCGCGGCCTTCTCGGCGTGATCGGCGGCGCTGTTGGCCGCGTCACGCGCCGTGCGGGCAGCGACGGCCGCCTGCCCGGCCAGGTTCCGCGCCCTGCCCGCCGCCGTGGTCGCCACGGCCGCGGCGGCATCCGCTTCGGCGGCGGCCTGCTTCGCGGCGGCGGCCTCGGACTTGGCTGCTCCGGAGGCCACGGCCGCGTCGGCCGCCGCGCCGGCGGCGGCGGCCGCGTTGACCGCCGAGTTGCGGGCGGCGTCGCCCGCCCGCACCGCCGCGTCGGAAGCCAAGGCCGCGAGGTCCGCCTTGGCGGCCACCGTGCGCACGAAGCTCACCAGCTTCAGGCACACGTCCGCCGCCGCGGTGGCCGCGCCCGCCATCGCCCTGTCCTTGGAAGCGGCGATCGCCGCACGGTACGCATTCGCCGCAGCGCGTCCCGCCGATGCCGCTGCCGCGGCAGCGGCATTGGCGGCAGCCACCGAACGCTGTGCGGCGGACTGTGCCGTCCGTGAGGCCGCCACCGCGGTCGACGCGGCCGCGGCCGCGCCCTTGGCCGCCTGCGCGGCCTTCCCCGCCGCCTTGGCCGAGCGTGCGACATCCTGCTCGGCGGCCAAGGCCTCGGCCTTGGCTTCCAGTGCCGAGGCTTTCGCCTTCTCGGAAGCCTTGACTGCCTGCTCGGACAGCTCGACAGCCTCATCGGTCTTCTGACCGGCGCGGCGTGCTTCCTTCTCCACGGTGTCGACCAACTGCTGGATCGTGGCCGATTCCTCGTCGCGTGCCCGGGCGATGTACTGACCCGTCTCCAGGAACCACCGGATGGCCCTGGCCGACCCGTCGTTCATGGCCCGACTCGCGTAGTCAGCCACCTGTGGTGACGCTGAGGCGAGGATGGTCATCACCTGCACACGGTCGTCCTCCTCCTGCGCGGTGAACCGCCCGTCACTGAGGAAGGCGCGCAACGCGAAGGGGGAATCGGCCGCCAGCGCGGCGGATGCATCACGCTTCACAGCCTTGGCACCGTGGGCCTGGACCGTACTCACGGCCACCCTGAGATCCTCGTCCACGGCAGTCTGGAAACCGCCCTGGAGGAGGGTCTCGACCGCTGCGTCCCCGCTGGACAACGCCGCACCGATGGCGTTGCGCGTCGCCAAGCCCGCTGTGGCCAGGGACTCCGCGAGCGCGAACCTGTTGTCCTCGGCCCAGGCCACGGGTGCCTTCTGAGCGAGGAACTCCGTTATGTCCGCGGCGGATCCCGCCAGCGCCGCAGACGCCGCGGTGCGGACGGCCCGGCGGCCCGATCGGTACGCCCAGACCACCTTGCCGCGATCGGTATCCGGAAGTCCAGATCCCTCGGGCACCACCGGCGTGCCACCCGAACCGCTCGCCGCGTACGCCGGGCGCGTCCCGAACATACCGGTGGACAGCACGCTGCCGGCCGCTACCCCGGTGAAAATGGCCAGCGTCTGACGCCTACTCAACACCCGCCGTGATTGCTGTGACATCACGACTCCTTTCCACTCTCACTGTGTCTATCCGACCCGCACTCGCCCCGATGGCGCGGCACGGTGCCGCCCGCCGCGTCGCCGAGACAGATGCGCAAATGGCGCGCAGATGCTGTCCGGGCGTCGAGGCAGCATGATCCCAACATCCATTCAGTTAAACGTCAATTGGCTGGCAATGCGAGGTGCAGCTCTACGGTTTGATCTGTGGCAATTGTTCCGTTTTCTCGGGGAATCCACTCCACCATTCATGATGGATCGCAAAGCGCGATCCATCCAGCAAATTGGAAGTTTCGACTCCAAACATCTCCCGATAGAATTTCCATTCGCGCGTCAAAGCCCACACGTCCGTGAAAGTCACGCCTCAAATTTTTCACAAGCCCTTCACGATCATCTCTACAACCTTCGTGCAACTGGCTGTTTCAGCGGGCGAATTCGCCAACCCTGCATAGCTGCTTCCGGTTTGCCCTGTTGGACATGTGGAGGGATTGAGCTCTTGAATGAGGCGCCGCAGAAAGCCGCTTCAGCTCGCCTGGATGAATTCGCACGCCTCGCCAGGTGGGCTGAAATGGCCTGCGCGGAAATATCTCGGCAGCCGTCATCCCGGCTGCATCCAGGGCTTGCTCGCATTTCCCTGAAACAGCGTAGAGGCACCCGGTCGGGACGCGTCGCTATGCATAGAAAAAGGGGATGAGGCACCTGATCTGTAAGAGGGAACTGCACATGAAACTCGTCACTCGCATCATTGCGACGGCATGTACCGCCGGCCTGGCGGCCGTTCTGTGGACGACTTCGTCGGCGGGCCAGCCGACGGGAGACACGGACTCCGTGGCCGACGCGGCACCCGGCTATGCCGTGGAGGACTACAACTACCCGAACGCGGACAAGATCCTCGCCGAGAAGAACATCGTCCTGAAGCGGGGCGACGGGCACATCGTGCTGGCCGACTGCGCCAGCGAGACTGGACTGCTCGAGGTCTGGGCCCGCAGCAAGGACAAGATCTGCTTCAAGGTCACGGGAAACAGCGGCTGGCTGACGCTTGAGATCCCCTCCGTGTACGCCGTCAGGGGCAGCGTCGACCAGAGCGCCCAGGTCGACATGACGGTCGGCACGGAGGAAAAGTCCTTCGACGTCGCCAAGAACACCTGGACCGCGGTCGGCGAGAGTGCCGACCCCGAGGGCCGCGACCACATGCTCGTCGAGATCCGCACCTCCAAGTAGGAACGTCAGACCGCCTGTTCACCCCTTGGATTCCGCAGCAAGGAAACAACTCATGCAGCACTCCCGAGGTCTCCGCCTGGCCACGCTCGGCGCAGCCCTGATAGCGGCTCCGCTGGCGCTGTGCGCCGCACCCGCCTCCGCAGTCACCGGCACGCCTGTCGCCGACTCCGACACCACCTACGCCTACACGGCCCAGATCACCGTCGGTCCGCACGACCGCGGCTGCTCCGCCGTCCTCGTGGACGCCGAATGGCTGCTGACCGCGGCGAGTTGCTTCGCCGCCGACCCGGCCGCTTCGCTCGCCGTCCCGGCCGGAGCCCCGCAGAAGAGCACCACCGCGATCATCGGCCGCTCTGATCTGTCCGGCACCCAGGGTGCCGAGCGGCGCGTGGTCGAACTTGTCCCGCGTACCGACCGCGATGTCGTCCTGGCCCGCCTCAACAGACCGGTCACAGGCGTCACTCCGGTGGCGCTCGCCACGTCCGCACTGGCAGCGGGTGAAGAGCTGAAGTTCGCCGGTTACGGCCGTAACAAGACCGAGTGGGCACCGCTCAAGCTGCACACCGCCGCCTACACCGTCGACTCGGCGGCCGCCACCTCCGCGACCGTCACCGGCAAGGACGGCGCGGCCGCCTGCATGGGCGACGCAGGTGGCCCCGTCGTACGCGCCGGCCAGCTCGTCGGCCTCAGCAGCCAGTCCTCGCAGGGGGGTTGCTACGGTATCGACCCCGCGCAGACCTCCACGGCCGGTGTCATCTCCCGTGTCGACGACCTCAAGTCCTGGATCGACGGCAAGGTCGGTGCCACCCGGATCGTGGACTTCAACGGTGACGGTCTCGAGGACATCGCGATCGCCGACCCGGGCGGCACGGTCGGCACCGACACCACCGCGGGTCTGGTGCGGATCGTGTACGGCGGGAGCAAGGGTGTCGCCGAGATCAACCAGGACCTCGACTGGGTGGCGGGGGGTGCCGAACAGGGTGACTGGTTCGGTGACTCCATGGACACCGTCGACTGGAACGAGGACGGCTACACCGACCTCGTCGTCGGCACCACCCTCGAGGACGTGGGCACCGCCGCCGACGCGGGCTTCTTCGACATCCTGTACGGCGCCCCGGGCGGTATGGGCACCGGCGCTCTGAAGAGCACCCACTTCGAGCAGGGTGCGGGTGACGGAGCAATCAAGGCCGCCACGCCCGAGGCGGGCGACCGGATGGGCGACAACATCGTGGCCGGCACCACCGCCGCGGGCGAGCCCTACATCGTGGTCTCGGCGCCCGGCGAGAAGGTGGGCACGATCGCCAAGGCCGGTGCGGCCTTCTACCTGCGTGGATCCGTCAACGTCGCGATCCACCAGGACAAGACCGACGTCCCCGGTGCGGCCGAGGCGAACGACGGCTTCAGCACGTCTTTGGCCGCCGACTCCAACCACATCGCGATCGGCGCACCCAATGAGGTCATCGGTGGCGACGCCGCCGCAGGCAACCTCGCGGTGTTCAGCCACACCCTGCACGCCGACGGTCACCCCAAGCCGCTGTTCGGCCTCGACCAGGACCTCGACAACGTCTCCGGCGGCGCCGAGGCGAACGACGACTTCGCCTGGTCGCTCTCCCTGACCGACTACCGCCCCTCGGGCTCGGCCACCGCCAACGAGTCGATCCTCGCGATAGGTTCGCCCGGTGAGGCCATGTCCACGGACGGCGGCGCCACGCAGAAGGCCGACGCGGGCCGTGTCGTGGTCGGCCGCGTGACCGCCGCGGGCGCGTGGAGCGAGACGCGTCAGCTGTGGCAGGGCACCGCTGACGACGACGTCTCCGGCACCGCCGAAGCCGGCGACCGCATGGGCGAGAGCCTGACCGCCGTCAACACCGCACCCCGTGCCGTGAGCACCGGCGCCACCATGCGCCTCGCCGTCGGCACCCCCGGTGAGGCCCTCGGTACCACCGACAACGCCGGCGCCATCCACACCTTCTCTCTGGTCGCAGCGGCCGGCACGAACGACCGCTGGATCGAGGCCGGAGACGGCGACGGCATCCCCGGCACCCCGGGCGCCAACCAGTACCTGGGCCGCAACATCCACTACACCGGCACCAAGCTCTACGTCGGCATGCCCTACGGACCCGGCCTCGGCGCCCTGTACGCCCTGCCCATGTCCAACACCATCATCGGCGGAACAGTCGCACCGGTGACCGCGTACAAGCCGGGCACCGGCGGCCTGCCCAACGTCGGCACCCGCTTCGGCGCGCAAGCCCGCTGATGTAGGCGTCCGCCGCTGGACAGCCAACCTGTAGGCGTCACACTGGCTGTCCAGCGGCCCCGCGAGGACGTGGGCCGGCAACGGCGCAACTGCCGACGGACGCAAGGTCGATTCCCCTTTTGCGGCCATCAGCGCGGGCATCGCGATCAATAAGGATCTTCAGCGTGGTCACCGATCGGGTGACGGCCGAAGGTGGATAGCAGGCGAGGCCTTCGGGCAGTGGTTCGAGTTGTCTGACGTCTCAACCGCTGCGCCCGGAGGTCTCGTTGGCCGTCTATCCTGCCGCACTCGACCTGCCGCATGCGCTTGTGGGGTGGGTCACGATGCTGATCGTCACCCGCGAGGGTGACCGCCGCTGCAAACTGCGGCCCTCACAACGCGCCATCATCACCCTGGTCTACCTGCGCGAGCACACGACCTACGCGAAGCTCGCCGCAGGGTTCCGCATCAGCGAAGGCACCGCCCACGCCCACGCACAGAGCGTGATCAAACTCCTTGCTTCGAGGCCGTGGCGAGGCCGAGTTCTTCCCTCAGCGTGGTGACGGTCCGGTCCCCGCCGATGGCCTCCAGGGCCTCCAGAGCCTCCAGGGCCGCTGCGGGAGCGGACGGAAGGAGAGCGACCACGGCGTCTTCGGCATCGACGTGGCGCAGTGCGCGGATGGCGTCGAGAAACGGCCTCGGCACGGGGGCCGAGGGAAGTATCCGTGTGATCGCGTCGCCGATCGGCAGCTCCCCCGTCCCCTGCTCGGCCAGGGCGACCAGCAGGGCGAGCCGCCGCGGCCAGCTCGGATCGCCGGCGTCCACGTCCACGCAGACGTCGGCGTCGGCGTCGGCGTCGGCGTCGACGTCCACCAGTACACGGAACATCACCTGCCGGCAGGTGAACAGGATCGTCGCGACCTCGTGGGACGGAAGGGAGTGATCGGCCAGCGCCAGGCCGATGAGGGAGGCGACGTGCGGACCGTCCGGGAAGTGCCCGCGCCGGTGGAGCCCGCGCAGGCAGGCCATCAGCGGCCCGCCGAACAGCAAGGGGTCGCGTGCGGCGACAGCCGTCAATGCGCCGATGTCACCGCGGTCCGCCAGGTCACCGAGCAGTTCCATCCCGCGCCTACGAAGATCCGGCGGGAGATCAGGATCGTCGACGACCTGCCGCAGCAGGCCACGGTGCCCGTGACGGGCGGCGGCCGTGATCGCGGCATCGGCCACCCCGGGCCTTGTGATCACCGCATCGGAAGAGAGAAAGGGGGCGAGGCGCCCCGGCGGCAGGGGTTCCAACGCCGCCCACGGCTCGCCGAGTTCCCCCAGTGCGGCGGCAACGGTGTCCGCGCTGTCGGCACCGAGCAGGCCGATCGCACACGCGCGCACCAGTGCGGGTGACAGGAGACCGGCGTGCGGTCCCTGCCGGGCCAGCCGCAGTGCCGCTGCCTGCAACACCGGATCACCGCTGTCCACCAGCTCGTTCACAAGTCGCTCGGGCCGGTGCGCGCAGGTGACGGTGATCTCCCGCACGGCCTGGTAGAGCAGTTCGCCCGGAGGCTCCTTCCGGATCACCGTCGGCTCGTTCAGGATCTCGGCGCGCAGCCAGGCGATCCGCACCCGGGCCGGCAGCTCGGCCGTACGCCACGACGGCCGGTGGAGCCCGCGGCGATACGGACCGAGTCGTTCATGGAGCCGCGCCAGGACGAGCGCCGCTTCCGGCGGGCCGTCCACCACGACCGGCAGCAGTCGCGCGAGCTCGGCCGTCTCCTTCTCGTCGCCCGGCCGACCCGCTGCGGCGCGCTCGTCCAGAAGGACCAGCCCCAGGTGCCGCAGGCGGGGATCCTCGTGCCGGACGAGGAGTTCGAAGACGGCCGGCGGGCAGAGCCGTGCGTCGAGACGGCCGGCCAGCCGGCGGACGTCGGCTCGACGCACCGCGTCGTGGAAGGACTTGTCCGGCGACGTGGTCATCGTCGGATGCTAACGGGGGCGTTCTCCGCCCCACCAGCGAGATTCGCCCGGTGGGGACCGGCGTCCCCACGCCCTCGCGTCCCCGCACCCCCGCGGCCCCGCGGCCCCGCGGCCACCCCTCCTCGTGCCGCTGCATCCCCGCTGCCCCGAGGGGGTGGATGTCCCCCACGGGGCCGCGGCGGGTGGCCGGGAGGGATCAGAAGAGGATGGCCGGGCCGGAGTACGGGGCGGGCACGTTGAGGACGACGGGCCGTGCGAAGGGGGCCTTCCAGTCGCCCGTGCCCTTGTAGTGGGTCAGCAGGCTCGTGTCCCCGGAGCGGATCTCGGCCAGCAGGTCGGGACGTCCGTCCCGGTCGATGTCGCCGACACCGACGAGCTGCTTGTACGCGTTCCAGCCGCCGCCGATCCGTGTCCGGGGCGCGAACGTGCCGTCGCCCTTGCCGAGGTACAACCACAGGACGCCGGAGCGGTCGCGGGCGAGGAGGTCGCCCGCCTTGGCACCGCCCAGGTTGCCGGCCGCGACGATGGTGTCGTACACGCCCCAGCCGCCGCCGATCCGCTTGCGGGCGGCGAAGGGGGAGGCGGCGGAGCCGGTCGCCCGGTACAGCCACAGCACGCCCGTCCTGTCGGTGGCGACGAGGTCGGGGCGCCCGTCGCCGGTCAGGTCGGAACCGGCGGCCAGCTTGTCGTAGATGCCCCAGCCGCCGCCGACGCGGGTCGGCTTGGCGAGGGAGTGGCCGGTGCCCGAGTAGAACCACAGGACGCCGCCCTTGTCCCGGGCGACGACGTCCGAGTACGGGGACGCGTCCAGGTTCCCGGGGGCCAGGAGCCGGTCGTACACGTGCCAGCCGGCGCCCCGGTCGGTCCGCTCCCAGTCCCGGTCCGGCACGGTGGTGAACTGCCGGGTGTCGTACGAGGCCAGGCGTCCGGCCGCGTCCCGCAGGAGCAGGTCGGGCGAGCCGCTGTCCGAGTAGTCGTGCTGGGCCGTGCCGCTCGCGACCTCCAGGGTGCCGGTCCGCTCGATCCGCTCGCCGACGTCGTTGAGCGGGGCGACGGTCATCTTCCACGTGTAGGCGCCGTTGTGGGCGGCGGTCCCGTAGGTGAAGGTGCCTTCCCAGTCGAAGACGGCCTCGGTGCTCGCCCCCAGGAGGTTCTGCTCGGCGGTCCAGCTCCGGCCCGACGCCTTGTGGGTCAGCCGCAGGCGCACCCACACGTCACCGCGCCCGAACCGCCACCGCAGCACCGCCTTGGCACCCGCCCGGGCAAAGCCGGCGGTGGCGGGCACCTGCTCGTTCACCATCGTGAGCGGCGTGGTCACGCCGTTGGTCGCCACCACGGCGACGGTGGGTCGTCCGTCGGCTCCGGCGACGATCCTGTACACACCCTTGCGGTGCTCCGGCGTGGTGCCCTGCGCCAGCAGGCCGTCTCCTGTCCCGTACGCGTCCCGCACTCCGTCGAGGAGAGGGCCGGTGGTCGTGCCGTCCTTGAGGGAGACGGCCGAGAGCTCCTCCTCGCTCACTCCGTACGTGACCCAGTCCCCCAGCAGCGAGACGGATACGTAGCGGCCCACGGGCTCGAAGGTCGTGAGCCGCGTGGACTCCGCCGCACCCCGACGGGCCGTCACCAGGGTCACGTCGCCCTCGGGGTTCGTCTCCGCCCACGCCAGGTGCGTGTCGGTGACCGAGACGCCGGAGTTGGGGTAGAAGCGGGGCACGGCCCGGTCCTCGACGACCTTCGCCCCGGCGAGGTCCACGACGGCCAGGTGCTCGCCGGTGGTACCGCCGGCCGTGCCCCGGTACTGGACGACGAGGACCCCGGAAGGGGAGTACTCCACCCTCGCGATGTCCGCGTCGGCGGGAAGGCCTGTCACCGCGCGGTGCACGGTCCTGTCCGCGGGCCGGGAGACGAGGTGGAGGCTGTGGCGGCCGGGGCCGTCGTACCTCCGCATCACGAGCGTGTCCCCCGCGAGTTGCCAGAGGTCCGCACTCGGGCCGACGGGGGTGGTGTCGATGTCGACGGACCCGCCGCCCGCCATGTCCATGAGCCGGTAGGTGCGTCCCCGCGTCCGCACCGCGACGAGGTCGCCGCCGACGGAGACCGTGGGGCTGTCGCCAGCCACGCCCTGGGGCAGGGTGGTCGTGGCCCCGTCCTCGAACCGGGTCCAGCGGAAGGTGGTGTCCGTGCGGTCGCTGACGTAGGTGAGGAAGCCGGTCGCCCCCGCGCCGAGCAGATGCGCGTTGACATCGATGGCGAAGGGACCCGCCTGCTCCTCCGACGCGGTGGCGGTGGCGGTCCGCGGCGCCGCGAGGGCGGGGGCGGACGTCATCGCGGTTCCGGCCGTCACGGCGAGGGTGACGGCAACGGCGACGGCGAGTCGTCGACCGGCGCGGCCTCGACCGGCGAGACGTCGTCCGGCGGGGCTGAGGTGGTTCAAGGGGATTCCTCCCGGATGCTGTGGTCGTGGCGTCCAGGCGCCACGACCACAGGACTCGCGGGAGCTGTTCAGGGTTGTACGAGGGTTCGAAAGCCGGAGCAAGTCCGTCAGGTCCGGATCGGGGCGGTGTGCAGGAAGGTCGAACCCGCCGTACAGGAAGGTCGAACCCGCCGCGCGGAACGCCTTCCGCGCCCCACCTGTCGGGGCCGTGCCGGTGCGTCGGGCATCCGGGCGCGTGCCGGTGCCTCAGCTGTCGGCGCCGCTCCCCTCGTGCTTCTCGTGGACGGCGTAAGGGTGGACGTACCTGCCGGTGCCGGACGGCGTGAACCACGTGCGGAAGCCGAGCGGTGTGATGCCCATGCCGTTCAGGTCGGGGTCCTCGTCTATGCCGTCCTTCGAGTCGTCGTAGAGCCACTCGAAGTCCCTGTCCTCGTACACGCCGGTGCTGAAGCACTCCAGTGCCTCCGCGACCTCGCCGCTCAGCAGCCCGAAGAGGTCGAGCGTGGCGTGGGCCTCTTCGAGGAGCAGCTTCAGGACGAGCCCCTCCGCGAGGCAGCCGAGGTTCCGGAAGCCGCCGTCCGTGAACCGGGTGGTCAGGGCGATGACGGTGACCAGGAAGCGGCGGGCGAAGGCTTCGTCGTACCGCAGCGCGTAGCGGGGCGGCAGCCGGTCGAGGTGCCAGAGTTCGCCCGCGCACTCGGCGACGTTGGACTCCTCCTCGGCGAGAGTCCGGACATCGTCGTACAGCTCGTCGATGAGGACCTCGGAGGCGTACACCAGGGCGCCGGCGGCCAGTTCGGCGGCCCCGGCGCCGACGGGGTACGCCCGCTCGCCCTCCTCCGGCCCCTGGTCGCCCCCGCTGCCGAAGGAGGCGGGTGCGAAGGAGCTGAGCCGCGGGGCCAGAAGCCTGATCTGTGCCTCGTGGTCCTCCGGGATACCGCTGAACTCGGTGTCGGCCGGGACGGCGGCCTCGGCCTCGTGCCGAGCCCGCCTGACCTCGAGGTCGCTGGAGGGTGCCTCCGGCCCGTCGGCTCCCTCCAGGCTCTCCCGGGTGAGATCGAGGTGCAGTTTGACCTCGCTGCTCTCGACGACCCAGTCGGAGAGGAGCTCGGAGCGGTCCAGGACGTCTTCGGCGACGGAGCCGACGGCCTCCTCGGCGATCTCCAGGGACGGAGCGTGGACGAACACCTTGAGGATCGCCCCGCCCGGGTAGACGGCCACGATCGCCTCCAGGACGTCGACCTCGACTCCGTCGGGCCCTTCGATCCCCTCCACCGCGTCGAACCCGCGCTCCAGGAGCACGGACGCGCCGACCTGCTGCAGCGCCTCCAGCTCGTCCGAACCATCGGGTACGCGCGTCTCCACCGTTACGACGTATCTCACGGCGGCAAGCGTGCCAGGTTCGGGCCGCTCGCCGGGGAGAATCCGGGGAGAACGGGCGCCCACGCACCCGCGGCCCCGCGCACACACGCGTGCGCACCCTCGTACGCGCGCATACCCACGCGCCCGCGACTCCGCGTACCGGAGCACACACACTCACCCCGAGGAATCCTCCGTCCTCGGGGTGCGCGGCTGTTCGCTCCACTCCGGCCTCGGGGGCGCGGAGCGGGCGTTACGGCGTGTGGTGCCTGATCAGTTCGCGTGCACGAGTCAGTTCGCGTTCACGAGGTCGTGCGCGGGGACGGACACGGTCCGCTTGCCGGGCGTGCCGCCCAGGACGATCTTCCGCAGGGCGGAGTTGTTGTCGAGGTTGGTCTCCTTCAGCTGCTTGGCCGGGTTGGCCAGCACCTGGATGTAGTACGTGCCGTTGGGCACGTCCGTGATGTCGAACGACTGGCCCGGCAGGTCCTGGGTGTAGGTGTCACCGGAGCCGACGTCGAGCACCTCGCGGACGGAGATGGAGTTCTCCTGGCCGCAGGCGGTGGAGAGGTCGGTGTTGTACGGGTGCCAGTTGGCGTTCTTCACCGTGTAGTCGACGGCGTCGGTGTTGGCCAGGCAGAAGGCCTCCTTGCCGCTGCGCACCGCTTCCTTCTTGTCGGCCTTCAGCAGCCGGTAGCTGGCGAAGTCGGTGAAGTGCCAGTGCACATGGCCGGGACGCGGGTCCCACTCCATGGTGCCGGTCGGGGTGTATCCGACCTGCTTGCCGTTGGCGTCGTAGAAGTACTGGTAGGCGTCCATCGTGGCCTTGCCGGGCGTGCGGAAGCCGTCCACGACGAGCTGGGCCGGACCGGCGTTCCACACGTTGGCGCTGAAGGCCAGGTAGTCCTTGCCGGGGACGTCCTGGCCCCCGTCGCTGATGGTGATGCCGTACGCCGGCAGCGACCGCAGGTCGGGCTTGGGGACGTTCGGGACGGAGGCCCTGCCGGTGGGCCGCTTGGCGAGCGGCGTGAGGGCGGGGGCCATGCGGGAGCCGTCGGTCTGACCGGCGGTGTCGTCGGCCCGCAGGTCGGCGCGCGCGGCCTGCTGCTTCTTCAGCGCCCAGGGCAGGGCCGGCGGCGCGGCCTTCAGCGGCCCGTGGCCGACGTTGTACGAGGGGCCCGCGCCGCTGGTCTCCGGCGCACCGGCCTGGGCGGGCGTCGGGCCGTGCCCGGGCCCGTGACCGGCGTGGCCGGCCGGAGCCTGGTGGTCGGCACCGTGACCGGCGTGGCCGGCCGAAGCCTGGTGGCCGGCGCCGTGACCGGCGTGCTCCCCCGCGGCGGCCGAACGGGCGCCCGGGACGCCGGGGCCGTCCTCCCAGCTGCGCTCCTGGACGGTGACCTTCACCGTCGCGGGCTTGTCGGCGATCCCGAAGAGGTCGCGGTACTTCTTGGCGACCCCGACCTTGGCCGTGTACGTGCCGGCGGCGAGCTTCACCGGCTGGGTGTAGGAACCGGCGTAGGTGTTGGCGGCCCACCCCTTCTCGACGCCCCAGACGGACCCGAGGGTGAACGGGTTGGTGGGGCAGCTCTCCGGATACTTCGAGGTGGAGGGCGCGTCGGGCCGGACCCGTCCGCTGGCGTTGTTCGGGCAGAAGCCCTCCGTCCGGCCGGCGACCTTCTTGCCCGTGCTGTCGGTGATGGTGATCTCCGCGAAGCCGGGCAGGCCGGAGAAGTCCTTCACGGTGCCGAGGGGCAGCGTCTTGGCCTTGGCCTTGCCGCCCTCGTACACGGTCTGGGTGATGGTCACCGGGTCCTTGTAGGACTTCCGGGTCACCTTGAGCTCCAGCGGTGTCCCCTCCGCGGTCAGGTAGGTGCCCAGGTCCAGGTAGACGCCCGGCTCCTCCTTCCAGGAGGTGAGCGTGACCGAGTCGGTCGCGGCGATGAGACTCAGCTTGGGCCCGGTCGCGGCCTTCGCCTGCTCCGACGACGCGGCCATGAAGCCGGCCGTGACGGCCATGACGGCGACGGCCGTGGTACCGGCGAGCAGCGGACGCCGCAGCCGGGTGGTGCGCGTGGTGGTCATCGTTCCCTCGTCCTCCGGATGCTGTGGGAAGGGAGCAGACAGCGGGCCACCCGGCCCTGCGGGACGGGACAGCCGTCCGGCCGGCGCGGTGAGAGGCACTCGCTGCACCCGTGCCGTGAGAGGCGGGGACCGGATTTCCGGTTGTCCGGGCGGTCGAAATCATCAGAATGTTGGCCGGATAGCGCTCCTTTGGTAGAAAACGAACCGTCGCCGCGATCGGTACGCCCCTCCCGGGAAACGGACCCGGGCAGCCGTGTCCGGGCGCGCGCGGGAGGGCTCTCGCCCAGCGGCGACCGCGCCGGGGGGGACGATGAAATCGAACGGCTCGCCGAGGTCCCGCAAGCGTCACGGTGACCGCGGGCGGCATCGTGGTTCGGGCCGTCGTCGCCCCGGCGGGCGCGGGGCTAAGCCGCCCCGCGGTGTTTGATGTTGACGGCCGCGGCCCTGGCCAGGGCCATCGGGTTCAGGAAGCGCATCGGGCCGATCAGGCGGGACGCGAACAGATGCATGTGCCGCGCCAGCGCCTCGTCGCGTGCCGCCGCCGAGAACATCAGCTGTTCCACGGGATTGAACGGGCGCGCCTTGGCGAAGTCGGCGGCCAGGAACTGGTGGCCCAGCAGCCGGCGCCGGTGGGTGCGCGCGTACGCCGTGAGCGCCTTGTCGAGGTCGCCTCGGCCGGTCGCGGCCGGGCCGACCGCCTCGGCCAGCCATCGCGCGGACTGCAGAGCCCATCCGCAGCCCACTCCCCACAGGGGATCGCCGGTCAGGGCCGCGTCGCCGATGAACGCGAGACCCGGTGCGGTCGGCCTGCGGCTGTGCAGCGGGTAGTTGACCAGGCCGACGACCTTCGAAACGCGCTGGGCGGAGTCGATGGGCGGCGCGTCGGGCAGGGCGCGGACGAAGTCGTGGAAGCTGCCCTCCAGGTCCTCCCGGAAGGCCGGCAGCCGCTTCTTGTCCGGGAGGACCGCCAGGACGGTCACCCCGTCGTCGTTGGGGAACGCGTACGCCATGTCGGGTTCGAGGAACCACGTCTGGCCTGTTCCGCCCCGCAGGGGAAGGTCGCGGAAGTGGGCGAGGTAGCCGAACCGCGTGTTCTCGTACTGCCGGGCAGGCACCCCGGCGAACTTCGCCACGGCCGAGTCCTTGCCGTCGGCGCCGACGACCAGGCGGGCCCGGATCTCCCGCTCGCCCTCCGAGGTCGACACGCGCACCCCGACGGTGCGCCCGGCCTCCCGGATCAGTCCGGTCACCTGGTGGCCGAGGAGCAGGTCGACACCGGGGGTCCCGGCCGCCCGGGACCTGATGAGCGGATCGAGGACGCTGCGCCGGATGTTGTACGCGTGCGGGAGCTCGGGGCCCTCCGCCGCGGCCCGCGGCTCGATCCATCCCCAACGGGTGTACCACCGGGCGTCGTTGCGAACGGCCCCCGCCTTCTCCAGGGCGGGGACGAGGCCGAGTTCGTCCAGCACCGGGTAGGCGTTGGCCGTGAGGGAGTGGGTGCACAGCACCTTGTACGCCCCGAGGTCCGAGCGCCGTTCCAGCAGGGCGACACGGGCACCGCGTCGCGCCAGCAGGATCGCCGCGGCACTGCCGGCGACGCTGGCTCCGCCGATGACGACGTCGTAGTCGTGAACCGCGCTCTCAGGTTCCGTCATGCGCTGATCGCCTCTTCGGGTCGTGGTGCCGTACGCGGGAGGAGTGGTGCGGTGCGCGCGACACTACTGACCGGTAATGACGAAGTCCAAGGGGTGGCGCGGTTCGGGAGCGCGTCAGCTGCTCCGCCCTGCGGTGGTCCGCTCTTCCCGGGGCCGTCCCGTACGGCCGAAGGCCAGGTCGAAGAGCCGTCGCCAGTTCACCGGCGGGGTGGGGTCGACGACACCCGGGCGGTCCCGTGGCACCAGGACCCGCAGCGCGCCCGGACGCAGGGTGCACACGACCGGTGGGGACATGCGCAGCGCCTCACCGTCCACCGCCACGGGGATCTCCTCCGAGTCCTCCCCGGCCGAGGAGGTCACCTCGACCCGTCGTGCGGTGGTGACGGTCAGGCCGGTGGACTGCGAGCCGCGCACCGCGAGGTCCGCCGCCTCGGCCGCGCCCTCCACCCGGATGCCCAGCACGCCCAGCTCGCCGTCGTCGAGACTGGGCCGGCGGCCGCCACTGCTCACCACGTCGGGTGAGACGTACGGGTTGTTGCTGATCAGCAGTGCCTGCTGGGACGAGAGCGGCGTGCCGTCGATCCGCGCGTCGAGCCGTCGCACCCCTTCGCCGACCAGCAGGTCCGGCATGAGGGTCAGGGCCGTCCCCGCCTTGTCGTCGCGGTACTCGGGGCGCTGGACGACATCGGCGTAGACGCCGAAGGACACCGTGTTGACGAAGGGCCGGCCCGCGACGTCACCGAGGTCGATCCGAAGCTCCTCGCCGTCCGTCAACGCGTCCAGGCAGCGGGCCGGATCGGACCGGTCCAGGCCGAGGTCCATGGCGAAGTGGTTCCGGGTGCCGGCCGGGACGACGAGGAACGGCAGGTCGTGTTCGGCGGCGACCGCCGCGACCAGGGCCTGGGTGCCGTCGCCGCCGGCGACGCCGAGCAGGTCCGCTCCTTCGGCCACCGCCTCGCGGGCCAGTTCGGCCACGTCGGCCGGGGCCGCGGGATCGAGCACGGTCACCCGGGCGCCGAGTGCCTCCGCCCGCTCGACCAGCCCGAAACGGCCGACCTTCCCGCCCCCCGACTTCGGATTCATGATGAGGTACGGCCGTCGGGGCCGGGGCGCGGCGACGCCGCGACTGACCCGCCGGGGACGGGCCTTGCGCAGCGCCGCACGGGCCAGGGCCAGCGCGGCACCCCAGCACAGGACCAGCACCAGCGCCGTCAGCCACAGACCGTCGTGTGCGAAGAGCACCACGACGCCGACCGGAGCGGCGACCGCGAGGAGCGCCCCCAGCAGCCGGACCGCACCGCGGTGCGCCACGAACCACCAGACACCCGCGGCACAGACGACGAGGCCGAGCAGCCCGGCTCCGACGACCTCCAGTCCGCCCTCGCCGACCGCGAGCACGAGCACGACGACGGAACCGACCACCGCCAGCACGGCCAGGCGCGCCAGCAGCCGCGCGGCCGGCGGCGGGCCGGTTTCCGTCAACCGCGTCCCACCCCTGCCGTCCTGCCCCATCCCGTGTCCGCCTCTCACCCCGCACGCGCCCGGTCGGCGCCCGGTCAGCGCCCGCTCCGTGCCACCAGCCTTCCCATTCACGGACCGGCGGGCATCCCTGGCGGGCCGAGCGGGTGAGCGCCGCTTCCTCTTCTCCCCTCGGGAACCCGGGCCGCCCCGCGGCCCGGACCGCCCCGCACAACGCCGCCCCGGCCGTCGCCGCCCCGCCGGGCGGTGACCGCCGTCAGCCCCGGCGCCGCGCGTCCGAGGCGTAGGTCTCCAGATACGCGGTCACGACGCGGCGGGCCTCGTCGATCGTGGCGTCGTCACCGTCCGGCGAGCGCCGGAACGCGACGTCGAAGAGCCGGTTGCCGATCTCGAAGGCGAGCTCCAGGACCAGCGGCGGTACGTCGGCGGGGACGAGGCCGCGTTCCACGAGGAGGTGCCGGAGGCGCTCGGCCTGCGCTTCGTCGAACGCGCGGACCAGCTCGACGAGCGGCTCGCCGCGCCCCTTGAACCACAGCTCGACGCAGCCGGGGTGGCGACGGAAGTAGCCGAGCAGCGGGTTGATGACGGCGTCGGCCGTGTCACTCAGCGTCTGCGGTCCCGAGGCCTCCAGCTCGGCGCCGACGAGGGCGTCGACCTCGTTCATATGGCCTTGCAGCAGCTCGGCGTCGACCTGGTGCCGGTCGGAGAAGTAGTGGTAGACGGAGGCGACGGGGATCCCGGCCCGCTCTCCGATCGCCTTGAGCGTGGCGGCCTCGTAGCCCTGCTCGACGAGCAGGACCTCCGCGGTGTCGAGGATGGCCCGTCTGCGCTCCACGCCCCGGCGCTGCACCACGGCCGGGCGAGCGGGAGTCCGGGTTGCCGGTGTTTTCTCGAACACGATTCGAAATCGTATCAGTGACATACCCGGCCTTCCTCCGCGACGAAGGTCGACAGCGGACTCGTGGAAACGGCGGGCGGCGGCCGGCGACAAGTCGATCTTCCCAGCGGCGGCCGTGACCGCTGCCGTAGCCTGGGCGTGCAGCTGGTTCGCCCCGTCCGCCAGGCGGGATGCGTCGTAAGAGGGAACCCGGTGGGAATCCGGGACTGCCCCGCAGCGGTGAGCGGGAACGACCGCCGTCATACGCACTGGATCCGGGAAGGGTCCGGGAAGCGACGGCCACTAGGTGTCCGCCGGTGGAATCCGGAGGGCGTGCCCGCGAGTCCGAAGACCTGCCCGTTGCCCGCACGCGGACGATTCCGCGCGCGGACATCCCGGTGACCTCGAGGGCGGGTCGGCGTACACACCAGTCGGACGACCGCGCCGTAGCGCGCCCGGTCGGCCGTCCGGTCGTCGCCCCTTCGCGCTCTCGTCCCGTCTCCGGGATCTCAGGGATTCATCTCGCGAAGGAGATCTCCGTGACCACGAAGTCCACGGCCCCGGCCGCACGGGCCACCGTGTACGGCCACCCCCGCCAGGGCGGTGACCGGGAGCTGAAGAAGGCGATCGAGGGCTACTGGAAGGGCCGCGTCACCGCAGGCGCCCTGCGCTCCACGGCCGCCGAACTGCGCGCCGCGAACTGGCGGCGGCTCGCCGAGGCCGGCATCCGTGAAGTGCCCACCGGCGACTTCTCGCTCTACGACCACGTCCTCGACACCACCGTCATGGTCGGCGCGATCCCCGAGCGCCACCGGGAGGCCGTCGCCGCGGATCCGCTCGACGGCTACTTCGCGATGGCGCGCGGCACTCAGGACGTGGCGCCGCTGGAGATGACGAAGTGGTTCGACACCAACTACCACTATCTGGTGGCGGAGTTGGGGCCGGACACGGTGTTCGCCGCCGATTCCTCCCAGCGGGTCGACGAGCTGCGGGAAGCCCTCGCGCTCGGCCTCGCGGCCCGGCCCGTCCTCGTCGGCCCCGTCACCTACCTGCTGTTGTCCAAGCCGGCGCCCGGAGTCGCCGCCGATTTCGATCCCCTGACGCTGCTCGACCGGCTGCTCCCGGTGTACGCGGAGGTCCTCGCCGACCTCCGTGCCGCGGGGGCCGCATGGGTCCAGCTCGACGAACCCGCCCTGGTCCAGGACCGGACCCCGGCCGAACTCGACGCCGCCGCCCGCACCTATCGCGATCTCGGCGCGCTCACCGACCGCCCGAAGCTGCTCGTCGCCTCCTACTTCGACCGGCTCGGCGACGCCCTGCCCGTCCTGGCCAAGGCACCGGTCGACGGGCTCGCCCTCGACTTCACCGGCCGGGCCGCGGCCAATCTCGACGGACTCGCCGCCGTCGGCGGCCTGCCGGGCAAGCGTCTGGTCGCCGGCGTCGTCGACGGCCGCAACATCTGGATCAACGACCTGGAGAAGTCCCTCGCCACCCTCGGCACCCTCCTCGGGCTCACCGACCGGGTCGACGTGTCGGCCTCCTGCTCCCTCCTCCACGTCCCCCTCGACACCGCCGCCGAACGCGACATCGACCCGCGGATCCTGCGCTGGCTCTCCTTCGCGCGTCAGAAGACCACCGAGGTCGTCACCCTCGCCAAGGGCCTGCGGGGCGGTACCGGGGTCATCTCCGGCGAGCTGTCCGTCAACCGGGCCGCCCTCGCCTCCCGCACCGCCTCACCGATCACCCGTGACCCGGTGGTACGGGCCCGGGCCGCCGCCGTCACCGGGGCGGACACCCGCCGCTCCCTGCCGTACGCCGAACGGGCCGCCGCCCAGCGCACCCGCCTCGGTCTGCCCCTGCTGCCGACCACCACCATCGGCTCCTTCCCGCAGACCGCCGAACTGCGGACCGCCCGCGCCGACCTGCGGTCCGGCCGGATCGACTCCGGCGGCTACGAGCAGCGGATCAGGGCCGAGATCCAGGAGGTGATCGCCTACCAGGAGAAGACGGGGATCGACGTCCTCGTGCACGGCGAGCCCGAACGCAACGACATGGTGCAGTACTTCGCCGAGCAGCTCACCGGCTATCTGGCCACCCGGCACGGCTGGGTCCAGTCGTACGGCACCCGCTACGTCCGGCCGCCGATCCTGGCCGGGGACATCTCGCGTCCGGAGCCGATGACCGTGCGCTGGACGACGTACGCGCAGGCGCAGACCGCGAAGCCGGTCAAGGGCATGCTCACCGGCCCCGTCACCATGCTCGCCTGGTCCTTCGTCCGCGACGACCAGCCCCTCGGCGAAACCGCCCGCCAGGTCGCGCTCGCCCTGCGCGACGAGGTCGAGGACCTGGAGGCCGCCGGCACCTCCGTCATCCAGGTCGACGAACCGGCCCTGCGCGAGACGCTTCCGCTGCGGGCCGCCGACCGCCCCGAGTACCTCGGCTGGGCGACGGAGTCCTTCCGTCTCTCCACCGGCGGGGTGCGGCCGGAGACCCAGATCCACACCCACATGTGCTACGCCGAGTTCGGGGACGTCGTGCAGGCCATCGACGACCTCGACGCCGACGTCATCAGCCTGGAGGCGGCCCGCTCCCACATGCAGGTCGCCCGCGAACTCGCCGCCCACGGCTACCCGCGCGAGGCCGGCCCCGGTGTCTGGGACATCCACTCCCCGCGCGTCCCCGGCGTCGAGGAGGCGGCCTCCCTGCTGCGCAGGGGACTTGAGGCGATCCCCACCGAGCGC
This sequence comes from Streptomyces sp. NPDC017246, assembly GCF_044331325.1. Taxonomy (NCBI): domain Bacteria; kingdom Bacillati; phylum Actinomycetota; class Actinomycetes; order Kitasatosporales; family Streptomycetaceae; genus Streptomyces; species Streptomyces sp. NPDC017246. Next base: position 947,445 of record NZ_JBIRMW010000001.1, read on the forward strand.
CTGTGGGTCAACCCCGACTGCGGTCTGAAGACCCGGGGCTGGCCGGAGACCCGCGCGTCCCTGGAGAACCTGGTCGCGGCCGCCCGCACGGTCCGTGACGAGCTGCCCCGGTCCTGACCCCGACCGCCGGGCCCGGGGGTACGCGCCCCCGGGCCCGGAGTCGGCTAGCGGCGGCGGGTCCAGAACCCGACGCTGCCCGCCGGCCGAAGGTCCCGCCGTCGCAGGACGCCGCGACCATGATCCGTTCCACGGACGGCTCGACGCGGCCGGGGTCGATCTCCAGCCAGTCGGCGACCACCCCGCCCTCACCCTGTGCGTGCCCCGCCAGCCGTACACCGCTTCCCGCGTGCTCGGGCTGGTTGTAGAAGACCAGGTCGCCCCGGCCCCTGACCTTGCCACCCCCGTCGACCAGCAGCGCGGCCGCGCCGACCTCCGGTGCTCCCGCCCCACCGGACCGGCGCACGACGGCGACCCGCATCGGCTCGCCACTGAGCGGAAGGTTTCCCCCCTTGATGATCTGTGTCATACGCGCATCCTGACACCGGGCCGGACACCGCCGACAGTCCGTCAGCCGGGCGTTCCGGCAGCCGGACGGCCCGACGACCGAATCGGCTTGCGAGAGGTGCTCCCGACGGCGATCCTCGTCCTCTGGAACCCCAGGGAGCAGCGTGCCGTCCTTCGTCCACCGGATCACCAAGTACGACCCTGCCGACCGTGACGAGCACGGCGGTTACATCGGCGACGAGGAGCCGATCAGTGACCACGGGCCGGTGGAGGCCGCCTACCTGGCGGCCGTGGCCGCCTTCGCCGAGGCCTCGGGGATCGATCACGTGGCCGTGCGCGAGCCACAGGTGGGCGTCGACTTCGTCGACTTCGGCCTGGAGCCGCAGATCGAGGGCCACGGCCTGCTCGGGCTCTTCCCGCCGGACCTCGGCGGGTACCACGACGGGGCCGTGGTACCCCTGTCGCTCGCCCTGGAGCTGGTCCGGGCCATGCTCCGCGACAACGGAGCGTGGTGTCGGCTGGAGGTCGAGGACCGGTTCACCGTGCACGTCGGATGGGACCAGTACGTCTTCGTCGGCAGCGACCGGCCCTGCGAGGACGCCCTCGCCACCACCCGGGCACTCGGACTGTTCCCGGAACGTCTGCGGTCCTCGCCGTACGACGCGGTCCTCGACGACGAACCCGGCGTGCAGCGCCCCGCCGACGAGGATTTCTGGGCCCGTCTGCGCCGGTCCGTGGCCGACGGGGAGGCCTGTCTGCTGGAGGAGGCGTACGTCCAGAACGCCTGCCGCTGGCACCGCCTCACCGTGGGCACCCTCGACGCCGTGCGCGCCGGGCTCACGCCGCGCGCCAGGCTGACCGTCTGGCCGGACCTCTTCCAGGACGACGAGGACGTCGAAGCGGTGCTCGCCGCGATTCCCCCGGACGAGGGCCTGGTGGAGCTCGTCCGGGAGGACGGGAACGGGACGGTCACCAGCGCTCTCGTCGACTCCACCGAGGACCTCGCGGACGCCGCGCGACCGACGGGTGCCCGGGCCGCCGTTCTCTCCCTCGACCTCGACGGCCGTCGCCCCCTGTTCACCGCCGCCCTGCCCGACAGCGACGGAGTTCTACGGGCCCGCTGGCGTACGGAGCCGACTCCCGACGACCTGGAATGGGCGGCCGGGCATGAGCCGCCGCTGCCGTGAACGACGTGCGGCACACCCCGATGCCGTGAGGTGATCCAGGCCGGCACCCCCGGTGACGTGGGTGGCGCCGAATGAGTGGACTCGCCGGGGGGCCCGGTGGGCGGGGGCTGTCGGGTGCGGGGTGGCGGTGGTGATGTGGCCGTCCGTGACCGTGCCCGTGATCTGGAAGAGGCGTCCTGATATGCGACGTACCCCCTATCGCCGACTGTTCGCCGCGACGGTGCTCGTGGCGTCCGTGCTGGCGCCGATGGCGACGACTCCCGCCACGCCCGCCCACGCCGCGAGCGTCGCCGCGCACGGTGAGGACGACTGTCCGCAGGGCGGGCTGGGGCCCGAGCTGACCGCACGGCTGGACAAGACGATCGAGGACGTCCGCAAGCAGGCGAACATCCCCGGTGTCGTCGTCGGGCTCTGGATGCCCGGCAAGGGCAGCTACGTCCGGTCCACCGGGGTCGCCGACACCGCCACCGGCAGGCCGATGGAGACCGACGGGTTCGTCCGGATCGGCAGCGAGACCAAGACGTTCACGGTCACCGCGCTGCTCAAGCTCGTCGACGACGGCCGGATCGGTCTCGACGACCCGATCTCCCGCTACGTCCACGGTGTGCCGAAGGGTGACCGGATCTCCCTGCGGCAGCTCGCGGAGATGCGCAGCGGCCTCTTCCCGTACACCTCCGACGCGGACTTCATCCACGACCTGCTGAGCGATCCGCAGCGTTCGTTCACCCCGCGGGAGGTGCTCGCGTACGGCTTCAAGCACAAGAACACGTTCAAGCCGGGGGCGCAGTTCGAGTACTCCAACACCAATCTCGTCCTGCTCGGCCTGGTGGTCGAGAAGGTCACCGGTCAGCGGCTCCCGGACTTCATCCGCAACCGGGTGCTCCGCCCGGCCCACCTGCGCCACACGTTCTTCCCCACGGACGCCGCGTTCCCCGAACCGCACCCGCGCGGCTACACCGACCAGACGCTGACCAACACGGTCGCGGACGCCACGGACTGGAACCCCAGCTGGGCCTGGGCGGCCGGCGCGATGATCTCGGACCTGCACGACCTGCGCCGCTGGGCCAAGGTCGTCGCCACCGGTGAACTGCTCAGCCCCGAGACGCAGGCGCAGCGCCTCAAGACGCTGCCGACCGGCTTCCCCGGCACCAGCTACGGTCTCGGGATCTTCGAGACCAACGGCTGGATCGGGCACAACGGCTCGATCCCGGGCTACGAGACCGTGACGGTCTACCTGCCCTCGCAGAAGGCCACCCTGGTCGTCATGATCAACACGGATTCCCGGGCCGGGGGCCAGGAGCCGTCCACGCTGCTCGCCCGTGCGATCACCGCGGTCGCCACCCCGGACAACGTGTACGACGGCGGGACCGCCCCCCGGTAGGACACCGCGCCAAGGAACTCGGGGGACTCGCCGCGGCCCCTCAGGGCCCTGCCGAAGAGCCCCCTGCCGAAAAGTCCCCCGCCGCGAGGTCCCTCGCCGCGTAGTAGGCCTGGAGCGCCGCCTCGCTGCCCGAGCCCAGGGCGGTCATGATCCGCTGGAAGCGGGCGGCGCGCAGGTCGCCTGCGACGATGACACGGGGATGCTGCCCGCCCGGCGGGCAGTAGCCGTCCGCGCCCCGGACGAGGTCGCCGGGCGGGGCGGTGGGCGCGTTCCCGATGCTCAGGTACGCGGCGTCCGCCGTGACCGTACGACGTCCGCCGTCCCTGCCCAGGATGTCCGCCGTCGGCCGCCCGGAGAGCGCATCGGACAGGGTCAGGCGCTCGGTCGGCAGGAGCGTGACACGGGGGTCGTCGCGGATCTCCTCGATCTTGTACGCGTCCGCTTCCGGGTACGCCACGAGCAGTCGGGTGTCGGTGCCCGGGTGGGCGCGGAGGAAGGTGCCGATCGGGCGGTCGCCGCCGAGGACGAGGAGGGTGCGCGTCTCGGCGTCCTGCGCGGTGGCCTGCCAGAGCGGGGGCAGGGGCCGGGTGCCGGGGGCGGTGATCCAGCCGGCGTCGTGGGGCTGGAGGGGGCCGACGCCGGTGGCGACGACGGCGTACGGGGCCGTGCGGCGCGTACCGGTGTCCAGGGTGACGGTGACACGCTCGTCGTCGGCGTGAAGTACGGCGACGCGGCTGCCCAGTTCGAGGCGGCACAGTTCCGTGCTCCTGAGCTCGGCGGTGACGGCGTCGGCGAGCTCGGGGCCGTTGGTCCAGCCGCCGAGGACGTTGTTCAGGGCCGGGATGCGGTAGAGGTTGCGGCACAGGGCGTCCGGCTCGATCAGGATCGTCCGCATCCCCACGCCGGCCGCGGTGCGGACGGCAGCGCAGCCGGCCGGCCCGCCGCCGATGACGATCAGGTCGGTGTCGGGGACGGAGGCGGAGACGGAGACGGGGGTACGACGGGTGGGGGCAGGAGTGAGGGTGGGCTGAGCCGTGCGGGGCGGTGTGTCGGCCATGGGGCCATTCCAGCAGGGGGCCCGGTCCGGGCGTGTACCGGAGGCCGACGGCGGCAGGGGCCTGCCGCGCCGAGGGCGACGGCGGCGATGAGGGCCGGTGGCGATGCGCAAATGACAAGGGCGAGAAGGTGCACTCACCTCTCGCCACTTACAACTTATAGCGCACAGGGGGGCTTGCGGCAAGGCCCCCGTCGTACCGCAGAATCACTCACCTCAGCCAGGACCTGCAGAAATGAGACTCACCCCGTGCATGTGCTTTCGTCGGTGGACCAGTCGCGCGGCGCCGGTGCGTTCGACCTTCCCGACCGTCTCTCCGCCAAGGCAGACCCGGCGCTGATCGCCGGCGACGAGCGGCACTTCGCGGCGATCGCGACGAGCCTCGAAGAGACGATCGCCGAACTGTCCGACCGTCTCGACGCCACGCGCAGGGCGCCCGGGGGTGCCGGCCGGGAGGCGATGGACCGGGACGCGGAGATCCACCGGCTGACCGGACGCCTGCGCACCCTGCGCCGCTTCGGCCTGGACCTGTGCCTCGGGCACATCGTCGGCGCGGACGGCGCGGAGCCCGTGTACATCGGACGCCTCGGCCTCACCGACAGCACGGGGCGCCGGCTCCTCGTCGACTGGCGCTCCCCGGCGGCCGAGCCGTTCTTCGCGGCGACCCACGCCGACCCGATGGGGCTCGCGAGCCGCCGCAGGTACCGCTGGACCGGCGGCCGGATCAGCGACTACTGGGACGAGGTGTTCACCGCCGACGGGCTGGAGGAGCATGCGGCGCTCGACGACCAGTCCGCGTTCATCGCCAGCCTGGGCGGCAGCCGGTCGCCGCGGATGCGCGATGTCCTCGCCACCATCCAGGCCGACCAGGACGCCATCATCCGGGCGGGCTCCCGCGGCACACTCGTCGTCGACGGCGGACCGGGCACGGGCAAGACCGTGGTCGCGCTGCACCGTTCCGCGCACCTGCTCTACGCGGACCCGCGTCTCGGACACCGGCGTGGCGGCGTGCTGTTCGTCGGTCCGCACCAGCCCTATCTGAGGTACGTGGCCGATGTCCTCCCCAGCCTCGGTGAGGAGGGCGTGCAGACCTGCACCGTGCGGGACCTCGTCGCGGAGGGAGCCGGAGCGGCGGTCGAGCGCGACTCCGGGGTGGCGCTCCTGAAGTCGTCGGCGGGCATGGTGCGGGCGATCGAGGCGGCCGTCCGCTTCTACGAGGAGCCGCCCGCCCGGGGGATGACGGTGTCGACGGACTGGGCCGACGTGCGGCTGAGCGCCGACGACTGGGCCGAGGCGTTCGACGCGCCGGAGGCCGGCACGCCGCACAACGAGGCGCGGGAGCAGATCTGGGAGGAGCTGGGCACGATCCTCCTGGGCAAGCTCGACGGCGAGGTCCCGGAGGACCAGTTCCGGCGGTCGCTGCGGCAGGACGAGGAGCTGGCCGGCACTCTGCACGGCGCGTGGCCGCTGCTCGAGGCCGCCGACCTCGTCGGTGACCTGTGGTCGGTCCCCGCGTACCTGCGCAAGTGCGCTCCGTGGCTCGACCGCGAGGAGGTCCGGAAGCTCCAGCGCGCGGACGCGCAGGCCTGGACGGTGTCCGACCTGCCGCTCCTGGACGCGGCGCGGCAGCGGCTCGGCGACCCCGAGGCGGCACGGCACCGGCGTCGGCAGCAGGCCACCATCGCCGCCGAACGCGCGCGGATGGCCGATGTCATCGCCGACGTCCTCGCGGCGGACGACGACGGCGAGGGCGCGGTCACGATGCTGCGCGGCCAGGACCTCAAGGACACTCTGGTCGACGAGTCCGCACTGCCGGGCACCGAACCGGACCTGCTGGCCGGGCCGTTCGCGCACATCGTCGTGGACGAGGCGCAGGAGCTGACGGACGCGGAGTGGCAGATGCTGCTCCTGCGCTGCCCGTCCCGGAGCTTCACCATCGTCGGCGACCGTGCCCAGGCCAGGAACGGCTTCACGGAGTCGTGGCAGGAGCGCCTCGAGCGGGTCGGGCTCGACCGGATCACCGTGGCGTCCCTGAGCATCAACTACCGGACGCCGGAGGAGGTCATGGCGGAGGCCGAGCCGGCCATCCGGGCCGCGCTCCCGGACGCCAATGTGCCGACGTCGGTCCGCAGCAGCGGTATTCCGGTCGCCCGGGGCCCGGTGTCGGAGCTCGACGGGATCCTCGCCGACTGGCTCGACGCCCACGCGGACGGGACGGCCTGCGTCATCGGGGCGCCCCGGTTCCGGCCGACGTCCCGTGTCCAGTCGCTGACCCCGTCCCTTTCGAAGGGGCTGGAGTTCGATCTGGTGGTCCTGGTCGACCCGGAGCTGTTCGGTGTGGGCATCGAGGGAGCGGTCGACCGCTATGTGGCGATGACGCGCGCGACCAAGCAGCTCGTCGTTCTCACGAGCTCCTGAGGGAGGAGCCGGGCCGGGCGGGTGTGTCGGGCCGCGTCCGGGGGGGGCCGGGCCGCGCGGAGCGGGCCGGGGCCCGGCGCCCGTTCGGGTGCCGGGTCTCCCTCCCCTGGCTCAGTGGGGCGAACCGGTGGCGTACGTGGGCGTGCCACGAACGTTCCTGCGATGAGATGACGTATCGATAGGTCCATGACTCAGACACGCGAACAGGCCGCCGCTCCCGATGCTGACGACCAGGTCGTTCCCGGCGGGGAGTGCCCCGAGGTCGCGTCCCTTGTCGCGCCGTACCTGCGCATCATCCTCTCCGCGCTTCCCCCCGTGGAGGCGGAACGATTCTTCGCCCAGGCTCTGGAGGCTCACGAGGAGGAGCGGCGCCGGGCCGGAGCGCTTCAGCTCGGCTTCAGCGCCTATCTCTGGGACGGGCTCGGCGAGAGCTGGGGCGGACCCCTGGCGCACGCCTCCGCCTGGGAGGCCATGCAGGCGATCCGCCACCTCGTCCGCAAGGCCCCGCGCGCCGACCTCGCCGCCTATCTCCGCCTCGGGCACCGCCTCGTCGGGGAGCTCGGCGCCGGAGCCCGGATCCGTACCCCGATGCCGGTGGGCGCCTGACCTCCGCACGACGCACAAGGGCCCTCGCGACGGCGCGCCCGTCTCACGCGTCCCCCGCGGCCGCCGCCCCCGCCCCGGGGCCGGCGGCCGCTGTACGAGCACCCGGGGCCGACGGCCGCCGTGCGACGGACCCCAGTCGACGGCCTTGGTACGGGATCCCGGATCCGACGGCCGCTGCCCGGATTCCGGATCCGACGGCCGCCGTGCCGGATCCACGCGCCGGCCGGCGCGCTCAGCCCTCCGGCTGGCGCGTCCAGGTGTCCGGGCCCGGGTCGCCGCCCTCGGCGCGGGTCGCGAGGCGGTCGACGTAGTGCTGCCAGCTCTCGGCGTGCGACTCGCAGGATTCCGTGGTGGGCAGACCGCTGTGGATCAGGCGCAGGAGGGTGCCGTCCGGGGTGGGCGCGAGGGTGATCTCGATCGTGCTGGAGCCCGGCGGGACGGGCACGGGGCCGGACTCCCATCCCCAGCTGAAGACGATCCGCCGGGGCGGGTCGACGGTGATGAAACGGCCGGAGGCGACGTCCTCCCCGGTGACGCGGGTGCGGTACGAGCCGCCCGGCTCGAAGGAGAAGGTGCCGTCGGCGCCCATCCAGGACAGCCACTTCTCGCGGTCGTCGAGGAAGCCGAAGACGGTCTCGGGGCGGGCGTCGATGCGCCGCTCCAGGGTGACGGTGTCCATGGGCGTCTCGGGGATCGTCATCAGGGCTTCTCGCTTCGTTCGGCCTCTTCGGCGAGCCGGGCCGGGCCCTTCCCGGTCCACCCGGCGGAACCGCTTCGTCCGCTCTTTGCGCAGCGTAACGAGACCGGCGTCACGCAGCACCTCGAGGCGCGAAATCTCCTTGGTCGATCCTCCAGCGCACCCGCCTGCCGAGCAGGGATATTCCGGCTTCCGCACCAGTCGTCCGCCCTGCCTCCGCCGGGCTTCACTGGCCTGAATTGAAAGGTCGGGAGGCGTGGAAAGACATGGATCTGAACACGGTGGACGAGGTACGGGACGCACGGCGGCACGAGCCCTGGCGGCCCGGGGACGCCTGGCTGGGCGGCGGGACGTATCTGTTCTCCGAGCCACAGCCGCAGCTGCGCCGTCTCGTCGATCTGAGCCGGATGGGCTGGGAGCCGCTGACGCGGCGGGCGGACGGGTCCCTGGAGATCGCCGCGACCTGTACCGTCGCCCAGCTGTCCCGGTTCGGCCGGTCGTCGGCCTCCCCGGCGGCGCCGCTGTTCGAGCAGTGCTGCCGGGCCTTTCTCGCCTCGTTCAAGATCTGGAACATGGCGACCGTCGGCGGGAACCTCTGCAACGGCCTTCCGGCCGGGCCGATGATCTCGCTGACCGCCGCCCTCGACGGGGAGTGCCTGCTGCGCGCGCAGGACGGTTCGCTGCGGCGTGTGAAGGTCGTCGACTTCATCACCGGCGCCGGGCGCAAGGACCTCGCAGAGGGTGAACTCCTGCGCTCGGTCACCCTGCCGGAGCGGGCCCTGCGCTGTCGTACGGCGTTTCGGCAGGCCTCGCTGTACGATCTCGGCCACTCCGGCGCGCTGGTGACCGCGACGCTCGATCCGGTGGACGGCTCGATGGCCGTGACGATCACGGCGGCGACCGTGCGCCCCTTCCGGTTCTGGTTCCCGCTGCCGCCGGACGCCGCGCGCCTCCGGCAGGCGATCGAGTCGGCCGTCGCGGAGGACGACTGGTTCGACGACATCCACGGACTGCCCGCCTGGCGACGGCACATGGGGCTGCGCCTCGCGGAGGAGGTCCGCCGTGAACTGACCCGGCCCGACGCCCAGGCGGACCCCCGATGAACTTCCGCATCCACGTCAACGACCGGCCCTTCGAGGCCGACCCGCGGGCCGGCCAGTGCCTGCGCACCTATCTGCGCGAGCGCGGCTGGTTCGGGGTGAAGAAGGGCTGTGACGCCGGGGACTGCGGCGCCTGCACGGTCCATGTCGACGGAGAGCCGGTCCACAGCTGTCTCTATCCGGCGGTACGGGCGGACGGGCGCCGTGTCACCACCGTCGAGGGACTCGCCTCGCCGGACGGTGAACTCCACCCGGTCCAGAAGAAGTTCCTCGAAGCGCAGGGCTACCAGTGCGGCTTCTGCACGGCCGGCTTCCTCATGACCACGGCCGCCCTCGAAGCCGAGCGGGGTTCCGCGCACGACGACGGCAAGCTCGACGATCTGCCCCGCGCCTTCAAGGGCGACATCTGCCGCTGCACGGGATACCGGGCGGTCGAGGACGCCGTGCGGGGCGTGAGGCACACCGAACTCCCCTGCGCGGGCAAGGCCGTCGGCCGGAACGTCGGCGCGCCGGCCGGGCCCGACGTCGTCACGGGCCGGGCCCGCTACACCTTCGACGTCGAGGTTCCCGGGCTGCTCCACATGAAGCTGCTGCGCTCCCCGCACCCGCACGCCCGGATCGTCGCGATCGACACCTCGGCCGCACTCCGGGTGCCGGGGGTGCATGCCGTCCTCACCCATGAGGACGCCCCGGCGACCCTGTACTCCAGCGCCCGCCACGAACATCCCACCGAGGACCCCGACGACACCCGGGTCCTGGACAGCGTCGTCCGGTACGTCGGGCAGCGGGTCGCCGCCGTCGTCGCCGACAGCGAGCAGGCCGCCGAGGAGGGCTGCCGCCGGATCGAGGTGACGTACGAGCGGCTGCCGTACGTCCTGGACCCGGAGGCCGCGATGCTGCCCGGGGCCCCGGCGCTCCACGGCGACAAGGGCCCGGAGGCGCGGATCGCCCGGGCGGCGGACAACGTGGCGGGTGAGGTGCACGGCGAGATCGGGGACGTCGAGCGGGGCTTCGCGGAGGCCGCCGTCGTCTACGAGGAGACCTTCCGTACCCAGCGGGTCCAGCACGCGAGTCTCGAGACCCACGGCTGTGTCGCGTACTTCGAACCGAAGGAGGACGGTACGGGCGAGCGGCTCACCGTGCGCTCCTCGACCCAGACGCCGTTCCTGACCCGCCGGGCGCTGTGCGCGTTGTACGGGCTGCCCGAGGACGAGGTCCGGGTGGTCGCGGGGCGCGTGGGCGGTGGCTTCGGGGGCAAGCAGGAGATGCTCACCGAGGACATCGTGACGCTGGCGGCGCTGAGGCTGCGACGGCCCGTGAAGCTGGAGTACACCCGGGCCGAGCAGTTCTACGGGGCGACGACCCGCCATCCGTTCACCATCGGGATCAAGGTGGGCGCTCGCGCGGACGGGACGCTGACCGCCGTGCGGATGCGGGTGGTGTCCAACACCGGCGCGTACGGCAACCACGGTCCGGCGGTCATGTTCCACAGCGTCGGCGAGTCCTTCGCCGTCTACCGCGCCCCGCACAAGAAGGTCGACGCCTGGTCGGTGTACACCAACGCCGTCCCGGCGGGCGCGTTCCGCGGCTACGGCCTGGGCCAGGTGACCTTCGCCGTCGAGTCCGTCATGGACGAGCTGGCCCGCCGCCTCGGCATGGATCCGCTCGTGTTGCGCGAGGAGAACATCATCGGCCCCGGGGAGGCCATGCACAGCCCCATCGGCGAGGAGGAGGACCTCCACATCGCCTCGTACGGCCTCGACCAGTGCCTCGCGGTCGTCCGCACGGCGATCGCCGAGGACACCAGCGAGCAGGACGTGCCCGAGGGCTGGCTCACCGGGCAGGGGACGGCGATGGCGATGATCGCCACCGGCCCTCCCGGCGGTCACTACGCCGACGCCCGCGTCTCGCTGCTGTCCGACGGGACGTACGACGTGGCCGTGGGCACCGCCGAGTTCGGCAACGGCACCACCACCGTCCACCAGCAGATCACCGCGGGCGCCCTGCACACCACCGGGGACCGCGTCACGATCCGTCAGTCCGACACCGACGTCGTCCGCCACGACACCGGCGCCTTCGGCTCGGCGGGCACCGTCGTCGCGGGCAAGGCCGTCCTCCTCGCCGCCCGGTCGCTCGCGGAACGGCTCCGTACCCTCGCCGCCCGCCACACCGGCGTCGCCCGGCACCTGTGCGTGCTCGGCGCCGAGGCCGTCGACTGCGCCGACCGTACGGTGACCCTGAAGGAGCTGTACGAGGCGGGGCACGCGCGCGGTGCGGCGGAGGAGCTGGCGGCGGACGGGCACTGGGGCGGCTCGCCCCGGTCGGTCGCGTTCAACGCCCAGTGGTTCCGGATCGCCGTCGACCCGGGCACCGGGGAGATACGCATCCTCCGCAGCGTCCACGCGGCCGACGCGGGCAAGGTCATGAACCCCATGCGGTGCCGGGGCCAGGTCGAGGGCGGTGTCGCCCAGGCGCTCGGCGCCACCCTCTTCGAGACGGTCCGGATCGACGAGAGCGGCGAGGTCAGCACCGCGGCCTTCCGCCGCTACCGGCTCCCCCAGTACGCCGATGTGCCCAGGACGGAGGTCCACTTCACGGAGACGGCCGACGCGATCGGGCCGCTCGGCGCCAAGTCGATGAGCGAGAGCCCCTTCAACCCGGTGGGTCCCGCCTTCGCGAACGCGCTCCGCGACACGACCGGCATCCGCTTCACGGAGCTTCCCGTCACCCGGGACCGTGTGTGGCTGGCGCTGGACCGGGCCCGCGCCGCGGACGGCGGAAACCGGTGACGCCTGGGGCTTCGGACCGGAGGATGAGAACGAGCTACTCGTAGAAAGCTCACAACCGCTGCTTGAATCGTGGGATACCCCTGGCATGCACGGTTCTCCGCCCCGGCGGTCGGGTATCACTGGGCGCAGTCGCCGTACCGGCCGTCCGAAGGGGATCCCGATGAGTCGACCCAGCGCTCCGCCCGCCACCCGCACGGGTGCGTTCACGCTCTGGGGGGAGGTGGCCGAGCCGGCCCGCCTGACCGTCGCGGATCTCCGGAGGGGCTGGGAGCAGCACCGGGTCGAGGTCGTCTTCGACTGCGCCACCGCCGGGCCGCAGCACCACACCTTCGAGGGTCCGCTGCTGCGCGAGGTGCTCGGCCATGTCCGCCCGGACTTCGATCCCGCCCGGCGCAAGGAGCGTTCGCGCTTCCTGCTCGCCGTGAGCGGGGGCGACGGCCACCACACCGTGCTGTCGTGGGCGGAGATCGACGCCGACTTCGGCAACGCCCCGGTCCTCCTCGCGACCCGCATGGACGACATGGATCTCGAAGGGGCCGGCACGCAGCTCGTCGTCCCCTCCGACCGCTGCGGCGCCCGGTACGTCAGCGCCGTCACCGGTATCTGGATCGGTGGCTGTCCCGTGCCGGTGCCGGTCTGACCCCGGCCGGAGCAGGGTCGCGGCGGCGGTCAGTCGGGGAGGCCGACCGCGCGTTCGCCGTTGCGGCGCTGCTGGACGACGACGGCGACGACGAGCAGGACGCCCTGGGCGACGTTCTGCCAGAAGGAGTTGATGCCCTGGACGGTCAGGCCGTTCTCCAGACAGCCCAGGAGGGCCACGGCGAGCAGGGTTCCGCCGATGCCGCCCTTGCCGCCGCGCAGCGCGCAGCCGCCGAGGGCCGCCGCCGTGATGGCCTTGAGTTCGAGGCCCTCGCTGCCGGAGGTGGGCTGCCCGGAGCCGGTGCGGGCGGTGAGCAGGATGCCGGCGACGGCCGCGACGACGCCGATCAGGGCGTACACCGCGATGAGGTACCGGTTGATCCGGATCCCGGCGAGACGGGCGGCGGTGTCGTTGCCGCCGATGGCGTAGATGTTGCGGCCGATGTCGGTGTAGGTGAGGAGGACGTGGACGACGACGGCGACGACCGCCAGGATCCAGACCATCACCGGGAGCCCGGCGATGCTGCCCCGGCCGAGGAAGACGAACAGGTCGTCGTCGAGGACGTATCCCTGGGCGCGGCCGTCGGAGAGCAGCTGGGCCAGCCCCTTGTAGGCGGCGAGGCCGGCGAGGGTCGCGATGGTCGGGTTGACGCGGCCGTGGACGATGACGAGGCCGTTGAGGACCCCGATCAGGACACCGACGCCGATCGCCGCGGCCGCGCCGACGAGGGCGTTGGACCCGGTACCGGTGAAGACCATGGCGCTGACCACGGAGGCGACGCCGACCTGGGAGCCGACGGAGATGTCGAGTCCGCCGCAGATGACGACGACCGTCTGCACGACGGCGAGGAGGCCGGTGATGGTGGCCGCCTCCGCGATCACCCGCATGTTGGTGAGGCTGAGGAAGTTCTCGTTCAGGGTGCCGAAGAGCACGACGACGAGCACCAGGGCCCCGACGAGACCGAGGTTCTGACCGCCGACCCGGGCGAGGACCCCGCCGCGCCCGGCCGGGCGGGCGCCGTGCCCCGGGGAGTCGGCCGTCGGGCGGCGGGGATCGGTGGTGAGGGACGACATCAGGGGGCTCCAGGGGTGGGGGTGACGGACGGGAGGTCGACGGGGGTGCGCGCCGGGCCGTCGGCGGAGGGGTCCCGGGGCGTGGGAAGACGGGTGCGGCGCCGGGCCGTCGGCGGGCGGGTGTCCCGGGGCGTGGGAAGACGGGTGCGCCGGGTTGTCGGCGGGCGGGTGCGTCAGGTCGTCGGCCATGGCGAGGGCGAGCACGGCTTCCTCGGTGGCCTCGGCATGGTCGAGTTCGCCGGTGACCCGGCCTCCCTGCATGACCACCAACCGGTCGGCGAGACCGAGGAGTTCGGGCAGCTCGGAGGAGATCACGAGGACCGCGACGCCCTCGGCGGCCAGGCCCGCGACGATCTGGTAGATCTCGGCCTTCGCGCCGACGTCGATGCCCCGGGTCGGCTCGTCGAGGATGAGGACCTTGGGCTTCCGGGCGAGCCAGCGCGCGAGGACCACTTTCTGCTGGTTGCCGCCGGAGAGGGTGCGGACCTCCTGCTCCACGGAGGGGGTACGGACCCGTAGTCGGGTGACGTACTCCCCGGCGAGTTCCCGCTCGGCGCCCCGGCGTACGAAGCGGAAGCGGCGGATGCGGTCGAGGACGACGAGCGCGGTGTTGTCACGGATCGACCGGTGCAGGAAGAGGGCCTGCGCCTTGCGCTCCTCGGGGGCGAGCCCGAGTCCGGCACGGATGGCCTCCCTGGGGCGCCCGCCCCGGAGCCGTACACCGTCCACCGTGACCGTGCCGTGCCGGACCGGCCGGTCCCCGGCGAGCGCGAGGGCGAGTTCGGAACGGCCGGCGCCGACGAGGCCGGCGAGGCCGACGACCTCCCCGGCCCGGACCTGGAGGGTGATGCCGCGCACGTCGTCGGTGGTGAGGCCCTGGACGTCGAGGACGACCTCACCGGGCCGCTCCCGTTCCCGTACGAACACCGTCGAGAGATCGCGGCCGACCATCAGCCGGACCAGGGCGCGTTCGTCGGTCTCGGAGGCCTCCACCACGCCCGCCGGGCTGCCGTCCCTGAGCACCGCGATCCGGTCGGCGAGCCGGAAGATCTCCCGCATCCGGTGGGAGACGTAGACGACGGCGATGCCGTCGGCGCGGAGCCGCCCGATCAGGCCGAACAGCGCGTCGACCTCGTGCTCCGAGAGCGAGGACGTCGGCTCGTCGAAGGCGATCAGACGCGGTGGTACGTCCCCGGTCAACGCCCGCAATATCTCAACGAGTTGGCGCTGGGCAGGGGTGAGCTGCGCGCCGAGGAGGCGGGGGTCGAGGACCTCGGAGAAGCCGAGGTCCTCCAGGTCCGCCGCGACCCTGCGGACGAGTTCGCGGCGGTCGAGGAACCGCCCCCGCCGACGGGGCAGCGCTCCGGCCCAGACGTTCTCGGCGACGGTGACGTGCGGGATGATCTCGGGTTCCTGCGGGATGACGCGGACCCCGGCGGCGCGGGCGGCCGCCGGCGAGTCGAAGGTGACGGCGCGCCCTTCGAGGAGGACCCGCCCCTCGTCGGGGGTGTGGTCGCCGGTGAGGATCCTGAGCAGCGTCGACTTGCCCGCCCCGTTCTCCCCCATCAGGGCCGTCACCTGGCCCGCGGGGAAGTCGAGGGTGACGCCGCCGAGCGCCCGGACGCCGCCGAAGCGCTTGACGATGCCGTCGACGGCGAGCACCGGCGGGGCGGGGGACGGACTGCGTGCGGGAGTCATAGGGGGACCTCGCTGGTCGGGGGTACGGGAGTGGAAGGGCTGGGCGAAGAGGCCGGGGCGACGAAGGTGGGGCGGAGGAGGGCGGTCAGCCGCAGGTGAGGCCCGAGGACTTCCATGTGGCGGCGTCGACCATGGTGGTGGGGGCGAAGCCCTCGGCCGGGAACTCCTTGCCGCTCTTGAGCTTGTCGTACATGGTCTGGACGGCGAGGGCCCCGACGTCCTTGCCGTTGATGAAGAGCGCGGCCTTCATGCCGCCGGGCTTCCCGGAGCCCCACTCCTTGCAGGCGAGGTAGGCGCCGAGACCGACACCGATGACCCGGTCGGGGCCGAGGCCCGCGTTGGTCAGGGCGGTGACGCCGCCTGCGACGTTCTCGTCGTTGCAGCCCCACACGATCCAGTTCTTCACACCGGGGTTGGCGGTCAGCGTGGCGGCGACCTTGTCCTGGGCGCCGGTGGGCGTGTTGTCGGTGGCGACGTCGATGGCCTCGACCCCGGGTGCGGCGGCGTCGAAGGCGGTCCGCGCGGCCTTCACGCGGTCGCCGCAGACCGTGACGTCCTGCTTCCAGGCGGAGATGATCCTGGTCTCGGACGCCTTCCAGCCCGCCTTGGCGTACTCGGCCGCCGCCCGCTTGCCGACCTCGCCGCCCATCTGGGCCCCGCTGAAGCCGATCCGGGGCACGAGGTCGGCCTTGGCGCAGGCCGCCGGGTCGGGGCCGGTGGCGCAGATCTGGTCGTCGGAGGTCAGGAGGGCGACCTTGCCGTCCCGGGCGGTGCGGACGACCTGGGGTCCGACGGCCGGGTCGGGGACGACGACGATCACGCCGTCGGCGTTCTGGGCGATGGCGGCCTGGACCTCGCTGACGGTCTTGTTGGCGTCGTTGCCGAGGTTGACGACCTTCAGGTCGATGCCGAGTTCATCGGCCTTGGCCTTGGCTCCGGCGGCCTCGCCGACGAAGTACTCCTGGTCTCCCTGCTTCTGAAGGTACGTCAGGGAGATCTTGCCCGTCTTGGGGCCGGCGGCCGCGTCGTCGGGGGAGCCGGTGGAGTCCGTCTTGCCGGACGAGCAGGCGGTGGTGAGCCCCAGGCCGAGGAGGAGGCCGGTGGCCATGAGGGCACGGGTGCGGGAGGTTCGGAACATCTGCGGGATCTCCTTGATGCCGGCCGCGCACGGGGGGCGGGCCGGCCCGACGCGGGACGGAAGGGTGGCGCGGAGGGGAATCGGATGGTGCGGCAGCGGGGGCGCGGGGCGGCGGGAGGCCGACGAGGGGTGCGATCAGCGGTCGCTAAACACCCAAAACTCAACACGTTCAAACGTGATGCGACACATAAGACCGTCCGCACGCCCCGCCGTCAAGAGCTGGACCCGAAATTCGCACTGCGGCCACGGGAGCACGGCAAGGGCTTGCCAGGAGAGTATGTTTACGTAAACATACTCCTAGCAGCGATGCCCGCACCGCACCCCGAGCACAGGAGCCGCCACCCCATGCCCGTTCTCCAGACAGACAAGGCCGGTTTCCTGCTCGACGGCCGTCCCTTCCGGCTCCTGTCCGGCGGGCTGCACTACTTCCGGGTCCACCCCGACCAGTGGGCGGACCGGCTGCGGAAGGCCCGGCTCATGGGTCTCAACACCGTCGAGACCTACGTCCCCTGGAACCTCCACCAGCCACGCCCCGACACCTTCCGCCTGGACGGCGGGCTCGACCTGCCGCGGTTCCTCGAACTGGCCGCCGCCGAGGGGCTGTACGTCCTGCTCCGGCCCGGCCCGTACATCTGCGCCGAGTGGGAGGGCGGCGGCCTCCCGTCCTGGCTGCTCGCCGAACCGGACATACGGCTGCGCACCCGCGACCCCCGCTTCCTGTCGGCCGTCGACGACTACCTCGATCGCCTGCTGACCCCGCTCCGCCCGTACCTCGCCTCGCAGGGCGGGCCCGTCCTCGCCGTACAGGTGGAGAACGAGTACGGGGCGTACGGCGACGACACCGCCTATCTGGAGCACCTCGCCGACTCCCTGCGCCGCTGCGGGGTCGACGTCCCCCTCTTCACCTGCGACCAGCCGGCGGACCTGGAACGCGGCGCGCTGCCCGGGGTCCTCGCCACGGCCAACTTCGGCAGCCGCTCGGCCCACCAGCTGGCCGCCCTGCGGGTCCGGCGGCCCGAGGGGCCGCTGATGACGACGGAGTTCTGGATCGGCTGGTTCGACCGCTGGGGCGCGCACCATGTCGTCAGGGACCCGGACACGGCCGCCCAGGAGCTGGACGAGCTCCTCGCCACCGGCGCCTCGGTCAACTTCTACATGTTCCACGGCGGCACCAACTTCGGCTTCACCAACGGCGCCAACGACAAGGGCACCTACCGCCCCACCGTCACCTCGTACGACTACGACTCGCCGCTCGACGAGGCCGGTGACCCGACGGCGAAGTACACGGCCTTCCGCGAGGTCATCGCCAGGTACGCGGCCGTGCCGAGCGAGCCCGTACCGGCTCCCGGGCCCAAACTCGCCCTGCCCGCTTTCGCGTTGACCGAGAGCGCCGAGCTGCTGCCGCACGCCGCCGCGCTCGCCGCGGCGACCGTGGAGTCGCGCCGACCGCTCACGATGGAGGAGCTGGAGCAGGACTTCGGCTTCGTCCACTACGAGACCGTCCTGCCCGTCAGGGGCCCCGCGCTCCTGGAGATCGAGCAGGTCCGCGACCGGGCGCAGGTGTTCGTCGACGGACAGCCCGTGGGTGTCCTGGAGCGCGAGCAGCACGAGCACGCGCTGTCCTTCACGGTCCCCCGGGCGGGCAGTGTCCTCACCGTCCTCGTCGAGAACCAGGGGCGGGTGAACTACGGCCAGGGCATCCACGACCGCAAGGGGCTCCTCGGGAAGGTCCTCCTCGACGGCGTCGAGCTCGCGGGCTGGACCAATCGCCCGCTGCCCCTGCCCGGCCCGGACGGCATCCCCTTCGCGCCCACCACGACGACACCCGTCGGACCGGCCTTCCACCGGGGCCTGTTCGACGTGGCGGACCCGGCCGACACCTTCCTCCACCTCGACGGCTGGACCAAGGGCAACGCCTGGATCAACGGCTTCCCGCTCGGACGCCACTGGTCCCGCGGCCCCCAGCGCTCCCTGTACGTCCCGGCTCCGGTGCTGCGCCCCGGCACGAACGAACTCGTCGTCCTGGAGCTGCACGCCGCCCACCGGGCGCGCACCGTCGCCTTCCGCGCGACGCCGGACCTCGGTCCGACGGAGGAGTAGGAGCTCCCGCATCACTCTCAGCCGAAGCGCAGCTGCTGGTTCGTCCCGCCGTCGCAGGTGAACTGGCGCAGGGCGACTCCGTCGGCGGTCGAAGACCCGGCCACCTCAAGGCACTTGGCACTGTGCCGGGCGACGAGGGTGACATGGCCCGCGCCGACCGCCCGTACCGCCCACTCCTGGTTCCGGCCGCCGTTGCAGGCGTACTGGAACACCTGGGCGCCGTCGGCGGCAGAGGCGCCGCTGACGTCCAGGCACTTGCCGCTGTGCCGGGCGACCACACTCACGTAACCGGTCGCGGTGGGGCGGAGCGACCACTGCTGGTTCGTTCCCCCGTTGCACCCGTACTGCACGACGGAGGCGCCGTCGGCCGTCGAAGCACCCACCACGTCCAGACACTTGGAGCTGTGGCGGAACACCGGCGCCTTCCAGGCTGCGGACGCGGCCGGGCGGAAGGTCCAGGACTGGTTGGCCCCGGTGGTCGGCCGGTAGACGCCCGCCTCCGCACCGTCGTGCGTCGCCGCGCCGAAGACGTCCAGGAGGAGCCCGGAGGCGCTGTTGACGAGCGTGGCGTGGCCGTCGCCCGTGGTCGAGCGCATCCATCGCTGTTCGGCGCCGGTCCCGGGCGCCGCGAAGCCGAGCGCCCCGGCCGTGACCGCGAGCGCCTTGCCCGTACGGACGTTGGTCACGCGGTACGCGGCCGTGCTGCCCCAGTCGCTCGCCGCGAGCTTGGTGAACGTCCACTGCTGGGAGGTGTCCGCCGGGTTCGAGGTGCGCTGCACCGGGCTGTCCTTCCCGGCCGCGGTGGTGACGGCGAGGGCCATCCCGCTGTGGTCGTTGAGGATCTGCCAGGCCGCGCCGACCGGCGCGCTCGTGGCGGCGGTGTTCACCCCGGTGACGCCCGGGAGGACGAAGGTGGTGACGGAGCCGGCGCCGACGGTGGCCTTCAGCGTCCTCCCCGCCGTGGTGAGATCCGTGCCGCGCAGGACGTCCCGGGTGGCGTCGGTGGTGTACCGCTCGACGGTGCCGCCGACGGTCGCGAAGCCGTCGAGGTCGAGGGTGAGTTCGCGTGCGCCGCCGCTCCGGTTGGTGTGCACGAGGACGAGACCCTGGCCGCCGGGGCGGACCGCCGCGAGGGTGTCGGGGTCGTCGGTGGCGAGGACCCGGGCGCCCGGCCTGACGAAGCGGCTGTACTGGGCCATGACCCCGTACTTCTTGTTCTTCCGCAGCGGTTCGGTGGCCGCGTCGGCGGGGGTGAAGTCGGTCTGGATGAGGCCCCAGTTGGCGTTCTCGTGCTCCGGCGTCATGTTCTCGTAGTCCTCGACGGCCTGCCACAGGACCCAGGCCCGGGGCTCCAGCTCCCGGATGTCGTCGTTGATCCGGCCGGCCAGATCGAGCCCCGGGCTCATGTCGGTGAAGCTCTGCGGCACGCTGCCGCCGAGGTCCACCTCCGACATCCACAGCGGGGTGGCCTCGCCCTTGGCGATGTCGCGGACACCGGTGCGCCCGCTCGTGCCGTACGTGTGGGTGTTGACGCGTCCGACGCTGTCGCGGACGGCGGGCGCGTACTGCTCCCAGTTCGCGCGGGCCGTCGAGGGGTTCGTCTCGTCCATGGCGGCGATCGGGGTGCCGATGCCCCGGGCGTCGAGGCCGGCGCGCAGGGTGGTGATCATCCGGGCCTGGGAGGCGGGGTCCCAGTGGGAGCCCTCCTGCCGTCCGCCCGCCCGCCAGTAGGCGGTGTTGGGCTCGTTGACCGGGGAGATCGAGTCGAAGGTGACGCCGGAGCCCTGTTCGGCCCGGCGGAGCGAGCCGGCGAGATAGGCGGCGAACCGCTCGTACTGGTCGGAGCGGAGGTTGTCCTGACCGGCGTCGACCGCGCCGGAGACGAGACCGCTGCGGGTCATGAAGTACGGGGCGGAGTTGGAGAAGGCCTCGAAGGTGTCGGCGCCGCGGGCCTTGGCGGCGGAGAGCCACCAGCGCTGGTTGGCGTCGGCCTGGGCGTTCCAGTGGGCCGGGTTGTCCGGGTCCCACCAGTCGGGGGACTCGGCTCCCGGCCGGTTCCAGTACCCGGGCACGGCGCCGCCGGGGCGCATGTAGGGGGCGGTCTCGGGGCTGTCGCCGCCGCCGATGTTGTAGCGGGCGACGGTGAAGCCGAGCCCGTCCGCGCCGTAGAGGGCGTCGGCGAGGGCGTTGCGCCGCTCGTCCGGCCAGCCGCCGGTGACGTTCGCGAACCAGGCGAGGGCGGTCCCCCACCCTTCGAAGGCCGGCTGCTGGTAGCTGGGGTCGGGACGGACGGTCAGCGCCTCGGCCTCGGCGCCGACCGCCGTGGGCGCGGAGGCCGCCGGGGTGGCGGCGAGGGTGGGCAGGACGAGCGCGGAGACGACGGCGAGGGCGCGGAGCCGGGTTCGGCGACGGAGCCCGGGTGCCTGGCGAACGTGTGGGGACAGCACGTGCTCACTCCCTGGTGGGTGCGGGTGCGGGTGAGGAGGGGAGGGGAGGGGCGGGTGGACGGTCGGGCCCGGGCCCGGGGGCACGGGCCCGACCACAGGGAACGGTGCTCGGACCGTTCCCGGCTGCGGGGGCTGCGGGGGCTCGGGCCACCCCCAACCGCGAGGGGGCGCGTCTCTCGGACCGCCCCGGCCACGGAGGGCGGTGTCAGACCGCCGTGCGGCTCCACTGCTGGTTGGTGCCGCTGTTGCAGGTCCACTGGACCAGCGCGGTGCCGTCGGCGGTGGACGTGTTGGTGACGTCGAGGCACTTGCCGCTGTGGACGGCGACGAGCTGGACGCCCGCACCCGCGGCGACCGTGCGCCACCGCTGCCCGGTGCTTCCGTCGCAGCCGTACTGCGCGACCGCGGCGCCGTCGGCGGTCGAACCGCCGCTCACGGCGAGGCACTTGCCGCTGTACCGGGCGACGATCTGCACCTGGCCGTTGCCGAGGCTTCGGAGCCAGAACTGCTGGTTGACACTGTTCGTGCCGCAGCTCCACTGGATCACGGCGCCGCCGTCGGCGGTGGACCGGTCGGCGACGTCGGCGCACTTGCCGCTGTGCGCGGCGGTGAGGGTCTCCCAGCTGCCGAGGCCCTTCACCGTACCGGCCGCCGTGTCCACGGTGATCTGGGGGAAGTAGTCCATGGCCATGGTGGTCTTGGTGGGGAAGCGGAGCGGCAGCCACACGTACTGCGAGTCGTTGACGTTGCCGCCGATGGAGTTGCCCCAGCGGTCGCCGAGGTAGAGGTACGAGGTGCCGGAGGTGCCCTGGACGGGGAGGACGTACGCGGTCTGGGAGCCGTACGTGGTCCCGTCGCCGATGTCCCGCAGCCCGCTCCAGGTACCGGTGACGCTGGTCGCGGTGCCGTACTTCTGCTGGTTGGGGGACCAGCCGGTGGCGCCGGAGGTGAGCAGGAAGTAGACGCCGTTGCGCTTGAAGAGGGCGGGGGCCTCGCGCCACTGGCCGGACCAGAGCTTCTGCACCTGGGAGGCGATGCCGGTGTAGTCGGCGGTCAGCCGGTAGATGTGGAGGTCGGCGTTCTCGTTGGCGGCGGAGATCATGTAGCCGGCGCCGTCGGTGTCGACGAAGGTCGTGATGTCACGGGACATGTGGCCGAGCGGGCGGAAGCTGCCGAGCCAGGTGTAGTCGCCGTCGACGGTGGAGGAGACGGCCACCGCGGCCCGCGCCTCGCCGTAGTCCGTGGCGTTCTCCTTGTGCATCCACATCACGAACTGCCCGGTGGCCGCGTTGTACATGACCTTGGGGCGCTCGATGTTGGCCGATGCCAGCTCGGGGTCGGTGCTCTGGGTGAGGACGTGGTGGCGGAACTCCCACGTCTTCAGGTCGGTGGAGCGGTAGGCGGAGACGTAACGGAAGGTGTTGTCGGCGTTCCGGTTCTCGCCGAACCAGTAGTAGTACGAGCCGGCCTTGACGACTCCGCCGCCGTGGGCGTGCACGGGGTTGCCCGCCGGGTCGGTGAACTGCGTGGCGTTGGTGACGGTCACCGTGGCGGCGTGGGCCGTACCGAGGGAGCCGAGAAGGGAGAGGAGGACGGCACAGAGCGCGGTGAGCGCCGTGAGCGTCTTCGAGGGAGTGCGTCGCATGATCGCGTACCTCGTGGCTGGGGGAAGGGAAGGTGGGCGGGCGGGGCCGGACGCACCGGGGTGCGGGGAGCCGGCCGGGTGGGCGGGCGCACGCCGATGGGGCGTGTGCGGTGGGGCGTGTGCGGTGGGGCGTGCGGTGGGGCACGTGCAGTGGGGCGTGTGCCGTGGGGGCCGTGCGGTGGGGCGTGGGCGCCGGCAGGGCTGAGGTGAGGCCCTGCGGTGGAGAGACCGAAGTGAGGCCTGTGCGTTGGAGAGACCGAGCCGGGGCACGTGGGGTGGGGAGACTGCGGTGGGGAGTGCGGTGCGGCACGTGCTCTCGGGCACGTGCTCGGTGGCGGGCGTGCCGGAGGGTGTCCCGGCGCCCCCGGTCGCACGATGACCGCCGTGTGACGCGGAGATGTCGCCCCTCCATGTTCGCGTTAACACGAGCGCTTCGGGGGAGAGTCTGGGAGGGGCGAATCGGACTGTCAAGGAATCGGACGACATCCGCCGAGGGTTTGACCCTCTCTCATGTTTGCGTCAACATGCACGCAGTACGGTTGCTCGCGCGCGGGCGGCCCTTCAGTTCCCTGCGGAAGGTCGCGTGCGTGGTGACGGACAAGAAGACGAGGTCGCCGCGGGCGCGGCCGGCCCGGCAATGGCCCTCCATGGCGGACGTCGCCACGATGGCGGGCGTCTCCTCGCAGACCGTGTCCCGTGTGGCGAACAACCGGGAGAACGTCGACGCGAGCACCCGCGAGAAGGTGCTCTCCGCCATGCAGGTCCTGGGCTACCGCCCCAACACCGCGGCCCGGGCCCTGGTCACCGGCCGGTTCGGCGCCCTCGGCGTGGTCAGCTTCGACGTCGGCGCGCACGGCAACGCCCGTACCCTCGCCGCGATCGCCGACGCCGCCCGCGAGGCCGACTTCTCCGTGAACTTCATGGGGGTACGGGCACAGACCGAGGCCGCGGTCCGGCGGGCATTCCAGCATCTGATGCTGCAGTCCGTCGACGGCATCGTGCTCGTCGAGTCGCAGATGCTCGACACCCCCTCCCTCCATCTCCCGCCGTCGATGCCGGTGGTCGTCGCCGACGGCGACACCGGCCACCGCTACCCCAACGTCGACTTCGACCAGGCGCACGGCGCGCACAGCGTGGTGAGCCACCTCCTCGGGCTCGGGCACCGGACGGTCTGGCACCTGGCCGGGCCCCGCGACTCGTTCGCGGCGCGACGGCGCGCCGAGTCCTGGCACCGGACCCTGGCCGCCGCGGGCGCGCCCGTCCCTCCGGTGCTGTACGGGGACTGGTCGGCGGAGTCCGGCTACCGGGCGGGCCTCGGCATCGCCCGCCGGCGGGAGGCGACCGCCGTCTTCGCCGCCAACGACCAGATGGCGCTGGGGATGCTGCGGGCCCTGCGCGAGTCGGGGCGCGACGTGCCGGGGGACATCAGCGTGGCGGGATTCGACGACATCGCCGAGGCCGCCTACCTCCATCCGCCCCTGACGACGGTGCACCAGGACTTCGAGGTGGTCGGCAGACACTGCGTGGCGCTGCTGCTCGACCAGATCGAGGGGCGTACGGACGGCCCCCGCCGCAAGGCGGTGGAACCCGTCCTGGTGGTCCGGTCGAGCACGGGCCCGCCACCACCGGGGACTTCGGCCTGATCCCCCGGCGCGCGCCGGACACTCCGGACGCCTCGCCCCCCTGCCGCGCCGCCACGGCCGGCCCGGCTCACGTCACCCGGCCCGGCCATCCCTCGACGCCGCCGCCACCGCCACCGCCACCGCCGCCGCCGCCACCGCCACCGGTCAGGCTCCCCGCCCCGCTCCACCCGCCCCCGGTGCCCTCGTGCTCGCCCGCTCCGTCAGGACCGTCGGGACGAGCCGTACGCCCGTCACCGTCTCCCCGCGCAGCTCGCGCAGCACCGCGTCCACGCACAGCTCCCCCACCCGGGCGAAGTCCTGCCGGACGGTCGTCAGCGGCGGGATGAAGGAGGCCGCCTCCGCGATGTCGTCGAAGCCGACGACGCTCACGTCCTCGGGCACTCTCCTGCCCCGCTCGTGGAGGGCCCTGAGCACGCCCAGCGCCATCTGGTCGTTGGCCACGAACACCGCCCCGCAGTCGGGCTCGTCGGCGAGCCGGAGCCCCGCCTCGTAGCCGGATTCGGGGGTCCAGTCCCCGCGCAGCACCGGGGGCACCTTCCGCCCCTCCTCGCGCAGGGTGGCCTCCCAGGCCTCGGCGCGGCGGCCGGCCGCGAAGGACTCCTCGGGTCCCGCGACGTGCCAGACCGTGGCGTGCCCGAGGTCGAGGAGGTGGCGCACCGCCGTGCGGGCGCCCTGTCGCTGGTCCGTGTCCACGACGGGGAAGCGTCCGGTGGCGTCGGAGTCCACCACGACCACCTTGACGTGCGGCGGCAGGGTGAGGGCGGCGGTGTCGAGCAGATGCACCTCCATGATGAGCACGACGGCGTCGACGGCCAGTTCGTCGAGGCGGGTGAAGGCGCCCTTGACGTTGTCCTGGGTGGGTGCGTCGAGCGGGATGAGGGTGACCGCGTATCCCGCGTGGGAGGCCGATCCGGCGATGGCTTCCAGGGTCCGGACGTTGCCCGTGCTGGAGAGGCCCATGGTGATCACGCCTATGGCGCGGAACTCGCCGCGCTTGAGGGCGCGGGCCGCGCTGTTGGGCCGGTAGCCCAGTTCCTTCATGGCGTCGAGGACCTTGGCGCGGGTGCTCTCGACGACGGCCGCGTCGCCGTTGGAGACGCGGGAGACGGTCTGCGAGGAGACCCCCGCGAGCTGGGCGACGTCCGCCATGGAGACCCGGCGCGGCCTGCCTCTGGCCCCGCGTGGGCCGTCGTTCCCGGCCGTCGTCGACCGACCGCCCGTGTTCTTCTCCGCCACCCGAATCCCTCTCATTCACCGCTGCTTCACGCTTGACGCCCCCCAGCGGGAGTGTCACCATCACGCTACCGATGATTACGTAAACATTTCTCGTCGGCCAGCCCACGCGGGGCCGATTTCCGGCCGCCAGGCCCTCAACGCCTCGCTCGCCCCTCCGCCTGTCCCGCCCGGCACGTCACATCACGATCCTCCCGCATACCGTCTTCGCCTCTCCCGCTCCGCTCCCCGTCTCCGGACCCGCTCGGTCACCGACGCAAGGACCCCAGCCATGACGCTCCTGTCGACGCGCGCTACGGCAGCACCACCGCCCCGCCCACGAGCCCGCTTCCGTCTCCGCAAGGAGGCCCTCGTGGGCTGGGGATTCGCCGGCCCGTTCGTCGCGGTCTTCGGCCTCGTCTTCCTCGCGCCGATCGGATACGCCCTGTACCTGAGCCTCTTCCAGGACCGGCTCATCGGCGGCACCTCGTTCGTCGGCCTCGACAACTACGGCAAGGCCCTCACCGATCCCCGCTTCTGGGAGGGGCTGACCCGGGTCGGCCTCTTCCTCCTGGTCCAGGTGCCGGTCATGCTGGGCATCGCGCTCCTCGTCGCCCTCGCGATCGACAGCGGCCGGCTCTACGGCAAGACCTTCTTCCGTGTCTCGGTCTTCCTCCCGTACGCCGTGCCCGCCGTCGTCGCCAGCCTCATCTGGGGCTTCATGTACGGGACGCGGTTCGGTCTCGTCGGAAACGTCGACGACGCCTTCGGGATCGCCCTGCCGGACCCGCTCTCCCCCTCCCTGGTCCTCGCCTCCATCGGCAACATCGTGACCTGGGAGTTCGTCGGCTACAACATGCTGATCTTCTACTCCGCGCTGAAGGTCGTGCCCCGCTCGCTCTACGAGGCCGCGTCGATCGACGGCGCCGGCGAGTGGCGGGTCGTGACCTCGATCAAGCTGCCCGCGATCCGCAGCGCCCTCGTCATCGCCACCATCTTCTCGATCATCGGCAGCTTCCAGCTCTTCAACGAGCCGAGCATCCTCCAGAAGCTCGCCCCCAACGCGATCACCAGCGACTTCACCCCCAACGTCTACACCTACTCGCTGTCCTTCTCGGGCCAGCAGCACAACTACGCGGCGACCGTGGCGATCGTGATGGGTGTCCTCACCGCGATCATCGCCTACGCGGTCCAGCTGCGCGGCATGCGGAAGGGCTGAGCCGATGACCACCTCCCTCACCAGCGCGGTCTCCGGATCCGGTACCCCCGCCTCCCACAGGCCGGGCGGGGCGACCCCCGGCACCACGAGCGGGTCCGGCACCGGTACCCGCGCGACGAAGCGCCGCAAGCGCCCTCCGCACACCCCGCTCCACCCCCGCCCCAGCGTGCCGCTGACCCTCGTGACCGGCCTGGTCCTCGTCTACACCCTGCTGCCGCTCGCCTGGCTGGTCATCAACGCGACGAAGGACCAGAACGGGCTCCTCGACTCCTTCGGTCTCTGGTTCGCCGAGGACAGCCACTTCTGGGACAACGTCGGCCGCACCCTCACGTACGACGACGGGGTGTTCGTCCGCTGGCTGCTCAACACCCTCCTGTACGTCGCCGCCGGCGCGGGCGGCGCCACGGTCCTCGCCGTCCTCGGCGGCTACGCCCTCGCCACGTACGACTTCCCCGGCCGCCGGGCGGTCTTCGCGGTGGTCCTCGGGGCGGTGGCCGTACCCGGCACCGCGCTCGCCGTCCCCACCTTCCTGATGTTCAGCAACATGGGCCTGACGAACACCCCGTGGGCGGTCATCATCCCGTCCCTCATCTCGCCCTTCGGGCTCTACCTGATGTGGGTCTTCGCCGCCGAGGCCGTCCCCACCGAGCTTCTGGAGGCCGCGCGGATCGACGGCTCGGGCGAGCTGCGCACCTTCTTCACCATCGCGCTGCCGCTGCTGATGCCGGGGACCGTCACCGTGCTCCTCTTCTCGATGGTCGCGACCTGGAACAACTACTTCCTGCCGCTGATCATGATCAAGGACCCCGACTGGTACCCGCTGACCCTCGGCCTCAACGCCTGGAACGCCCAGGCCCAGACGGCGGGCGGCGAGGCCGTGTTCGACCTCATCATCACCGGCTCCCTGCTGACGATCGTGCCGATCGTCGCGATCTTCCTGCTGCTCCAGCGGTACTGGCAGTCCGGCCTGGCCGCGGGCAGCGTCAAGGAATGACGCCGGCACCGCCCCCGCCCGCCCCTTCCCTTTCCTCTTCTTTCTTCTCTCCGTTCTTCTCCTCCGTCCTCCCGCCGCACCACCGACCAGGAGCACAGCCCATGAGAACGCACATCACCCGCCGACTCCTCGGCACCCTCGCCGTCGCCTCCACGCTCGCGCTGACCGTCACGGCCTGCGGCTCCGACGCCTCGGACGGCGATGCCGGCGGCGGCGCGCCGAAGGACGTCAAGGCCGCGCTCGAGAAGGGCGGCAAGGTGACCGTGTGGGCCTGGGAGCCCACGCTCAAGAAGGTGGCGGAGGACTTCGAGAAGAAGTACCCGAAGGTCGACGTCGAACTGGTCAACGCGGGCACCGGCGACAAGCAGTACACCGCCCTGCAGAACGCGATGGCGGCCGGCTCCGGTGCCCCCGACGTGGCACAGGTCGAGTACTACGCCCTCGGTCAGTTCGCCATCGGCAAGTCCGTCGAGGACCTCGCGCCCTACGGCGCCCAGAAGTACGGCACGGCCTTCACCCCCGGCCCGTGGAACGCCGTCACCGAGGACAAGGCCATCCACGCCCTCCCCATGGACTCGGGCCCGATGGCGTTCTTCTACAACAAGAAGGTCTTCGACAAGCACGGCATAGAGGTGCCGACGACCTGGGACGAGTACGTGGACGCCGCCCGCGCCCTCCACAAGGCCGACCCCAAGATCTTCATCACCAACGACACCGGCGACGCCGGTGCCACGACCAGCCTCATCTGGCAGGCCGGCGGCCGGCCGTACAGGACCGACGGCACGAAGGTCACCATCGGCTTCGACGACGAGGGCACGAAGAAGTACACGGCCACCTGGCAGAAGCTCCTCGACGAGAAGCTGGTCGCGCCGATCAGCTCATGGAGCGACGCCTGGTACAAGGGCCTGGCCGACGGCTCTCTCGCCACCCTCTCCATCGGCGCCTGGATGCCGGCCAACCTGACCTCCGGCGTCGCCTCCGCCTCCGGCGACTGGCGGGTCGCCCCGCTGCCGCAGTGGACGAAGGGCGACAAGGCGAGCGCGGAGAACGGCGGCAGTTCGCTCGCCGTGCCGAAGGCCGCGAAGAACAAGGAACTGGCCTACGCCTTCACGGAGTTCGCGACCACCGGCGCCGGAGCGAGCAGCCGGGTCGCCGCGGGCGCCTTCCCCGCCACCCGCGCCGATCTGGAGTCGAAGGCGTTCCTCGACACCGCGTTCCCGTACTTCGGCGGCCAGCAGGCCAACCGGATCTTCGCCGAGTCCGCGCGGAACGTCGGCGCCGACTGGACCTACCTGCCGTACCAGGTGTACGCGAACTCGATCTTCAACGACACCGTCGGCAAGGCGTACGTCTCCTCCACCACCCTCACCGACGGCCTGAAGAAGTGGCAGGAGGCCGGCGTGACGTACGGCAACGACCAGGGGTTCACCGTCAACAAGTGATCACCGCCGCCCGTCGGGCCGCGCCGGGGTCCCGGTCGCGGCCCCGGGCCCGGACGCGCGTAGCGTGAGACGCGTCGGCTCCGTCGTCTCTCACCCATGGAGATCCGCTGTGTCCCACGCCGCCCCGACCCGTACCGCCGTCGTCGAGTCCCTCATGGAGCGCTTCCCCGGAGTCCCTCCGGAGGCCGTGTTCAAGGAGGACCTGCTGCGCGGCGGGGTCGCCTTCGACCCGTCCGCGCTGAGCGGCAACGAGGGGGGCGAGGTGAAGCCGAAGTCGTACTTCATCTTCTCCTTCGACCACCGCACGCTGCCGGAGCTCGGGGAGGCGGCGCTGAACCGCCCGCCGGAGGAGATCGTGCTCACGGGCGGGCCGTACGGGCTGCGCCGCACGGTGGTGTCGGTACGGGTCAACCCGTCGTCCCCGTACCGGGTGGCGCCGGACGGCGACGGGACGCTCGCGCTCTTCCTCGACGGGGTCAGGATCGCCGATGTCGGCCTGCCGCCGATGCCGGAGTACTACCGGCACCCGCTGACGAACGGCAAGTCGGTGATGGAGGTCGCCCCGACCATCCAGTGGGGCTATCTGATCTATCTGACGGTCTTCCGGGTCTGCCAGTACTTCGGCGCCAAGGAGGAGTGCCAGTACTGCGACATCAACCACAACTGGCGCCAGCACAAGGCGGCGGGCCGCCCGTACACCGGGGTGAAGCCGGTCGACGAGGTCCTGGAGGCGCTGGAGATCATCGACCGCCACGACACCGCCCGCACCTCGACGGCGTACACCCTCACGGGCGGGGCGGTCACGTCCCAGGTCGGCGGGAAGGACGAGGCCGACTTCTACGGGCAGTACGCGCGGGCGATCGAGGAGCGGTTCCCCGGCCGCTGGATCGGCAAGGTCGTCGCACAGGCCCTGCCGAAGGAGGACGTGCGGCGGTTCCACGACTACGGCATCCGGATCTACCACCCCAACTACGAGGTGTGGGACCGCCGGCTGTTCGAGCTGTACTGCCCCGGCAAGGAGCGTTACATCGGCCGGGACGAGTGGCACCGCCGGATCCTGGACTCCGCCGAGATCTTCGGGCCGCGCAATGTCATCCCGAACTTCGTCGCGGGCGTCGAGATGGCCAAGCCGTCCGGCTTCCTGACCGTGGACGAGGCGATCGCCTCCACCCGGGAAGGGCTGCGCTTCTTCATGTCGCGCGGGATCACCCCCCGTTTCACCACCTGGTGCCCGGAGCCGACGACCCCGCTCGGCCGCGACAACCCGGACGGGGCTCCCCTCGAGTACCACCTGCGTCTCCTGGAGGCGTACACGGCGACGCTGGAGGAGTACGGTCTGACCGCGCCGCCCGGGTACGGGCCAGCGGGCCCCGGGCGCGCGGTGTTCTCGGTGAGTTCGTTCATGGACGCGCTGCCGCCGGCTCCGGCGGAGTGACGGACGGCGGGTGACACGACGTGAGGGCCGGTACCCCAGCGGGGGTACCGGCCCTCACGTCATGGGCGGTCAGGCGACGACCTCCGTCCCTTCCCTGGTCCCGTCCTTCGTGTCGACGGCCGGCGCCGGCTTGGCGTCCCGCATCACCAGGGTGGCCAGGACGGCCGCCGCGAGGACGCCGACGGCGCTGATGGTGAAGGTGGTGGCCATCGAGGAGGCGAAGGCCTCCCGGGCGGCCTCGACCAGCTCCGCGTCGCCCCGGGCGACGGCCAGTGCGCCACCGATCGACTGCTTGGCCTGCTCGGGGGCGTCGGCCGGCATCTCGGAGCGGAAGGTGCTGGTGAGGAGCGAGCCGAGGATCGCGATGCCGAGCGCGGTGCCGGCCTGCTGGATGGTGTCGTTGAGGGCGGAGCCGACGCCCGCCTTGTCCTCGGGGATGGTGCTCATGAGGGCGCCGACGGCGGCCGGCATGGCGAGACCGGCACCGAGGCCGAGGAGACCGAGGGCGACGGCCGGGACGGTGAAGCCGGAGTGGGCGTCGACAGTGGTCAGCAGGGCGAAGGAACCGGCCATGACCAGCATGCCGGCCAGGATGAGGACGCGGTTGCCGGTCTTCGCGGCGAGTCCGGCACCGGCGCCGTTGCCGATGACGGCGGCCACGGCGAGCGGGACGAAGGCGAGGCCGGCCTTGACCGGCGAGTAGCCGAGGACGAACTGCAGGTACTGGGTGAGGACGAGGAGCAGGCCGCCGTTGCCGATCTGCACCAGCGTCAGGGAGAGCGAACCGCCGCTGAAGTTGCGGTGCTTGAAGAGGACCAGCGGCACCATCGGCTCGGGGGTGATGTTCTCCCAGATCACGAACCCGGCGAGGGTGACGACCGCGACCGCCAGGGTGAGGAGCCCGCGGCCCTCGAAGGCGCCGTGCTGCGGGATCTCGATGATCCACCAGATCATCGCGGTCATGCCGACCGCGGAGAGGATCGCGCCGAGCGGGTCGGGCTTCTGCCACGGGCCCTTCGACTCGGGCATGAGGACGAGTGCGGCGAGGACGGCGAGGACGACGACCGGGACGTTGATGAAGAAGATCGACTGCCAGGAGAAGTGGTCGATCAGGAAGCCGCCGAGGACGGGGCTGCCGACCAGGCCGAGCATCGAGACCGAGCCCCAGGCCGCCATCGCCCGGGGGCGCTCGTCCTCGTCGAAGACGGTGATGAGGATGGAGAGTGTGGAGGGCATGATCAGCGCGCCGCCGACGCCCATGGTGATCCGCGCGGCGATGACCTCGCCGGGAGTGGCGCAGAACGTCGCGGCCAGGGAGGCCGCGCCGAAGAGCAGCAGGCCGATGACCATGATCTTCCGGCGGCCGAAGCGGTCACCGAGGCTTCCCGAGGTGAGCAGGAGTCCCGCGAACACCAGGATGTAGGAGTCCAGGATCCACTGGATGTCCTGGGCGCTCGCTCCGACGTCCTCGGTCATGGCCGGCACCGCGACGGTGAGCGCCATGCTGTCGACCACCAGGACCAGGGTGCTGAGGCACAGCACGATCAGGATCCACCAGCGGCGTGGGTTGCGGGTTTCCA
Organism: Streptomyces sp. NPDC017246; assembly: GCF_044331325.1. Lineage (NCBI taxonomy): Bacteria > Bacillati > Actinomycetota > Actinomycetes > Kitasatosporales > Streptomycetaceae > Streptomyces > Streptomyces sp. NPDC017246. The sequence goes on from NZ_JBIRMW010000001.1 coordinate 979,447, forward strand.
TGGGATTTTCCCCCTCGGCTCCGGAAGCGTCCGGCTTCCGTCGGCGCTCGCTTCCTTCGATGCGAACACTGTACGCAGCTGCGTACAGTGTTCGCAACCTTCGATCGCTGTACGCTGGATGCGAACGCCGTACGCACGGCAGCTCACCGAGGAGGACCATGACCGCCAAGGCGAACCCCGTTCCGTCGGTGTGGGCACGACAGCGGTCCGCCCCCGACCAGCCCGCGCTCAGCCGCACCGCGATCGTCCGCGAGGCGATCGTCATGCTCGACGCCGACGGCATCGAGGCGCTGAGCATGCGCAAGCTCGGCGCCCGGCTGAACGCGGGCGCCACCTCCCTCTACCGCCATGTCGCCACCAAGGACGAGCTGATGGAGCTCGCCGTCGACGAGGTCGCGGCCGAGTTCACCGTTCCGCCGCCGGGCAGCCCCTGGCGCACCGCCGTCACCGAGGCGGCGGTCTCGTTCCGCGCGACCGCCCTGCGCCACCCCTGGCTGTCGGCCGTCCTCGGCCAGGCGGGTCTCGCCTATCTGGGCCCCCACCTGATGTCGTACTCCGAGCGGCTCGCCGCCCTGTTCACGGACGCCGGCTTCCCCGAACCGAGCCGCGCGATCGACACGGTCCTGTCGTACGTGATCGGCATGAGCACCACGGAGGCCGCCTGGCTCACCACGGTCGCCCGCGCGGGGAAGACCGAGGGCGAGTTCATCGCGAGCCTGATGCCCGCCGCACAGCAGGCGGCGGCCGGGCACGACCATCTCGCCGACGCCTACGCGGACGCCGCCCTCCACGCGCCCGCCGACCCGGCCGCCCTCCGGGACAAGAAGTTCTCCTACGGCCTCGACGTGGTCCTGGACGGTCTGGAGATGCGGCTTCCCCGCTGACGGGAGCCGGGGTCCGACGCCGCTGCCACCTCCTCGGGCGCCGGGTCCTCCGTGGGCCACAGGCGGGCCGCGCCCACCGCCCCCACGAGGGCGACCACGGTGAGCACGGCCGCCGAGACGGCCGGGCCCGCCGTCGCGGCGAGCCAGCCGGCGAGCGGGTAGGCGAGCAGCCAGCAGGCGTGCGAGAGGGAGAACCGGGCCGCGAAGACGGCCGGCAGATCACCGCTCCGGACCGCGCCGCGCACCACCCTGCCGCCGGGGGTGAGGACGGCCGAGCCCGCGGCGCCGGCGACCAGCCAGACCACCAGCAGCGCGGGCCAGGACCAGTCTCCGGGCGGGACGGTGAGCCCGAGGGCCAGCAGCCCCAGGGCTCCCGGCAGGACGAAGGCGGCCCGTGTCATCACCGCGCGGTCGCCGCCCCGTTCCAGGACGCGCGGCAGCAGCAGGGCCACCGCCATCGAGCCCGCCCCGTACGCGCCGAGGGCGAGCGGCAGGTCCCCCGCGGGGCGGCCGAGGGTGTCGCGGACCAGGATCACGGTGTCGACCAGGACCACGGCCCCGGCCGCCGCGACGGCCAGGTCGAGGGCGAGCAGGGCGCGCAGGCGCGGAACGGCGAGGACGAGCCGGATCCCGGAGGCCGCCTTCGCGCAGGCGGCGCCGCCGACACGACGGAGGGGATCCGAGTCCGGGGTCGCGCCCGGGGCCCTGTCGGGGCCCGGGGCCGGGCCGGGGGGCGGGGCCGGGTCGGGCAGGGCCGTCGTCCGGACCAGGAGGCCGGAGGCGAGGAAGCCCGCGGCGGTGGCGGTGAAGAGCCAGTCGTACGGGACGACGGTCAGCAGCGCGGCGGCGAGCACCGGGCTCGCCAGGCTCTCCAGGTCGTAGGCGAGCCGGGCGAGGGACAGCGCCTCGGTGTAGTCGCGCTCGTCGGGCAGCACCTGCGGGATCGTCGCCTGGAAGGCCGGGGTGAAGGCGGCCGAGGCGGCCTGGAGCAGCAGGATCAGGACGTACACCTGCCAGACCCGGCCGACGAACGGCAGGGCGAGGACGACCGCGGCCCGCGCCAGGTCCATGGAGACGAGCAGGGCCCGCCGGGGGACGCGGTGGGCGAGGGCGCCGACGAGCGGGGCGATCACGACATAGGCCGCCATCTTGATCGCGAGGGCGGTGCCGAGCACGGCGGTGGCGTTCCCGCCCGCCAGGTCGTACGCGAGGAGGCTCAGCGCGACGGTGGCCAGACCCGTGCCGGTGAGGGCGACGACCTGGGCGCCGAACAGGCTCCGGTAGGTGGGATTGCGCAGCACGGACAGCATGAGGACGCCCCGGTCGGCCACGGCGGACGGCGGACGGCACCACCGTAGCCGACATGTGCACGCTTGCGCACATGTTGACTTCAGGAGGGCTCCGCGGGGCCCCTCAGTCGTGCCAGGGCTCCCCGCTCACCTCGTGGTCGGCACGGCTGATCGCCTCGACCACCAGGCGTTTCAGATGCCCGTCCGGCATCGCGTACACGACCCGTCGGCCGTCCTTCCGGGACTGCACGAGCCCGGCGAGGCGCAGCTTGGCCAGGTGCTGACTGACCGCGGGCCGCGCGGCCCCGCACGCCTCCGTCAGGGCGGTCACATCGGCCTCTCCCCTGGTCAGCAGCCACACCAGCTGCAGCCGGGTCGGGTCCGAGAGCAGCCCGAACACCTCCGCCGCCGCCGAGAGTTCGAGCGCTCCCGGCGTCCGCTCGTGCGGACGGGACACGGCCGCGGGCTCCAGGCGCTCAGACATGACCCCATCGTAGGCGGGGCGGCGGCGCCCCTCGGCTCTCGTCCCCGGTCACCGCGGACCGGGGACGAGAGCCCTCGGCGATCGGCTCACGGTGCAGCCGGCCGCGCGGTGCGGCCGGCTTCGGAACCGGGCCGGCCCGGCGTCAGACGCGGAGCTCCCTCGCCTCGAAGCGGCCCTCCCCCAGGACCAGGACGAAGGTGACCTGCTGACCTTCGGAGACCACGTGATCCTCCGCCTCGATCTCCTCGGCGCTGAACCAGACCTGCTCCTCGGAGCCCACGGGGACGACGAATCCGTACCCGCCGGTGCGATTGAAGGAATGCACGAACCCTTTGCTTCTGCCTTCCACGGCGGCCTCCTCGTCGTCACCGGCGACGCGGCCGAGGGGGCGAGGGCCCTCTCGGCCGCATTCGCGTCTCAGACGACTTCTACCCCGTCCACCCGCCGTTCGCCCGTGGTGCGGCCGGGCCCCGACCACGGGGAGCCGCCCCGGACCCGGAGGCCGAGGCGGCGGACCACCCTGGTGTGCGCGCCACTCCCCCGAGTCTCGTACAATCTTCAACAGAGGCCCGGTGCCGGAGATCCCCCGTGTCCGTCACCGGGCCTCGTCCTATCCTCACGCGCGTCGGGACGAGGTCCAGACGGTGCCTCGGGCCTCGTACTCCAGCATGGCCTCCAGGCCGTTCGCCGCGTCGGGGCCGAGTTCGCGGCGGACCAGCCAGAGCGCGAGTTCCAGGCCGGACGTGACGCCTCCCGCGGTCACCAGGTCGCCGTCGTCGACCACCCGGGCCCTCTTCAAGACGCCCCCCTGCCGCTCCAGATCCGGCTGCGCCTTGTGGTGAGTGGTGCAGGGGCGGCCACGGGTGAGCCCGGCGGCCGCGAGCAGCATCACGCCCGTGCACAGAGCACCCACGGTGAGTCCCGGCCGGACGGCCGCCGCGAGGGCGCGGGGCAGGGTGCCCCGGTCGATCTCCGCCCAGACACCGGGGCTGTCGCGCCGCGCGTACCCACCGCCGCGCGTACCCACCGCCGGGCACGACGAGCAGGTCGGCCCGGTCCGGAGCCCAGGGGTGCTCGACGCGGACCTCGGTCCCGTAGGCGGCGGTGACGGTTCCGGGGCCGGCGACGGAGACGTACCGAACCTCCACCGGGCGCTCCGAGAAGAATCCGGCGGCGGAGAGCACCTCGTAGGGGGCGGCGAAGTCGAGCTCCTCGACGCCGTCGAAGAGGACGAGGTGCACACGGAGCGGGCGGCGCGCGGACCGGTTTCGCGGTGGCGGTGACGGTGCCAGCCGTGTCGGCGGCGGTGGCGGCGGTGACGCCCGCCAGGGCGGTGGTGGTGCCGAGGGCGGTGGTGGCGCGGAGCAGGTGGCGGCGGTTCATGGTTCTCCCCGGAGCGGTGGGCGGTCCCGACGTTTCTGTCGCGTCGAGACAGTCGGAGGGCGCCGCCGACCGGTTCCCGGGCCCGCGGGCACATGACTCCGCCGCCCTCCCGCTCACCCGCTCACGGCGGCCACGTCCCTCCCGTCAGACCCTGCCTCCCGGGTAGGCGATCCTCGCCGTGATCGTGGCGATGCGCCGCGCCGACTCCTCCGGGGAGGCCACCGGCTGGACGATGTGGCTGACGGTGAGGCGCACGATCGTCTCGACGGCGAGGCCGCGCGACTCCTCGTCCACATCGGGCCAGGCCTCGATCGCGTAGGCGTCGAGCATCGTCATGGCCGTGCCGAAGACCGGTTCCGGGCGCGTCGTGAGATAGGCGAGGAGATCGTCCTCTCCCCCGCGCGCCGCCACCAGGACGCTCTTGACGAGCGGGTTGTCCACGGCCTGCTGGAGCGTGTAGCCGACCCCGGCGGCGGCCGCGGCCTCCAGATCGCCCCGGTGGGCGTCGAGTTCGCGCTGGATGCCGACCAGGAAGCCCTCCAGCTCGCGCTGGACCAGGGCGTTGCCGATGGCCTCCTTCGAGCCGAACTCGTTGTAGAGGGTCTGGCGGCTGATGCCGGCGGCCCGCGCGACGGCGGTCATGCGCAGCCCGCCCCAGCCGTCGGCCGCGACCAGGCGGTAGGCGGCGTCGAGCACCTGCTCGCGCAGCAGGGATCGAACACTCTCGCGAAAACGGCTCATCGTGCGGCCACCTTATCCGTGCGGGCCCACCCGCCCCAGGTGAGCCGGCCGCCCACGTGGGCCGTGTGGCGGCGGCCTCCTCCGGGAGCAGCGGGGGCGGGGCCGTGTGCGGGTCGCGGGCCGGGACCATGAGCCCGGTACGGAGACCGGGGCGGATACCGGGGGCGGATACCGGGGGCGGAGGAGGCTCGGCGGGGTGTCAGACGCCGGGGGTCTCCTTAGCCGGCTCCATCGGCTTCGTCAGCCAGGGGGCGGCGGCGGCGAGCAGGGCGGTCACGCCGAGCGGGATCGTCGGCCCGGGGACGGGGGCGAAGTGCGGGGAGTGGTTGGCGGGGACGGTGTCGGGGAGGCCGTTCTCCAGGAGGGAGGCGGGGTCGACGCCCGCGTAGAGGGCGGGGTCGGCGCCGCCGAAGTGCCAGAAGACGGAGGGCACGCCGAGCGCGGTCCCGAAGACGCCGAAGTCCTCGCTGCCCGTGATGACCTGGGGGAGCGTGAAGACGCTCCCCTCGCCGAGGACTTCGGTGAGCGACCGCTGCACGACGGCGGTCGCCGCGGCGTCGTTGACGGTGACGGGGAAGGAGTTGATCGGGGCGATCTCGGGCTCCTTGGGGGCGCCGGAGGCGGCGGCCTCCGCCCGGACGATGCGCGTGACGGCGGCCAGGATCCGGTCGCGTACGGCCGGGGTGGTCGAGCGGATGTTGACGCTCAGTTCGGCGGTGTCCGGGATGATGTTCTCCTTCGTCCCGGCGTGCAGCGAGCCGACGGTGACGACCGCCGTCTGGGAGGCGCCGATCTCCCGGGACACCACCGTCTGCAGTCGCATGACGACCGCCGCGGCCATCACCACGGGGTCGACGGCCGTCTCGGGGCTGGAGCCGTGGCCGCCGCGGCCGAAGAGGGTCACCCGGAGGCTGTCCGATGCGGCCATCACCGGACCCGGGCGGGTGCCGAGGAAGCCGACCGGGGCCGGCGCCACGTGCTGGCCGAGGCAGATCTCGGCGCGCGGGAAGCGGTCCAGGAAGCCGTCCTCGATCATGGCGGGCGCGCCGCCGATCTCCTCGGCGGGCTGGAAGACGGCGACGACGGTGCCGCGCCAGGTGTCGCGGTGGGCGGCGAGCCGGTCGGTGGCGCCGAGCAGACAGGTGACGTGCATGTCGTGCCCGCAGGCGTGCATGACGGGCACCTCGTTGCCGTCGGGGTCGGTGCCGGTGGCGGTGGAGGCGTACGGAAGTCCCGTCTCCTCCTTGACGGGGAGGCCGTCCATGTCGGCGCGGAGCAGGACGACGGGGCCGGGACCGTTGGCGAGGACACCGACGACTCCGGTGCCCCCGACGCCCTCGGTGACCTCCCAGCCCTGGTCGCGGAGCCGGCCGGCGACGACACCCGCCGTGCGGAACTCCTGGAACGACAGCTCGGGGTGGGCGTGCAGGTCCTCGTAGAGGGCGGTCAGCTCGGGCAGCCGTGCGTCGAGGCCGGAGAGGAGCCGGGCGACGGACGGGGTGGCGGTCTCGACGGTCATACGGGGTCCTTTGCGGTGTTCGGAGAAGGGTCGGTGTCGCTCGGGGCAGCCGCGGACGGAGCGTCGGCGGCGGCTCGGAAGGCGGCGGCGTCCTGCGGGGTGAGGCAGGCCATGACGGCGGCGATCAGCGCGCCGAGGACGAGGAAGCCGAAGGCGACCTGGAAGGAGAAGGCGTCGGCGAGGGCTCCCATGACGGGCGGGGCGACCATGCCGGCGACCTGGCCGCCGAGGATGACGACGGCGCTGCCCACTCCGACGTACGCGGGGGCGAGGCCGGCGAGCGGGACGGCGAAGATCGGCATGTAGGCGAGGGAGGCGGCGAAGACGGCGACGGTGCCGAAGACGACGAAGCCGGCGACGGACGGCGCGTTCGCCATGAGGAGCAGGGCGACGGCGGCGACGGCCATGCCCGGGACGATGATCCTCCGGTGGTGGCCGCCGAGGCGGTCGGAGATCCGCCCGCCGAGGACGGTGGCGAGCGCGGCGCCGAGCGCGGGGACGGCGATGAGCGCCCCGGCGGAGCTGAGCGGGATGCCGTGCTCTTCGCTCAGATACGACGGGACCCAGGTGTTGAGGCCCCAGACGATGGTGTTGTAGCCGAACATCATGAGGGCGAAGCGCCACAGGACTCCCTTGCGCAGCACGGCGGCGAGGGCGGGGCGGGCGGCCACGGTCCCGGCGTCCTCCGTGCACTCGGTGCGGGACAGCGGGGCCGGGAGCCAGAGGCGTACGGCGACGAGGGCGAGGACGCCGAGGGCGGCGGTGGACCAGAAGGCCGAGCGCCAGCCGAAGACGGCGACGAGCGGGGCGACGGCCAGCGGGGTGATGACGGCGGCGAGGGCGTTGGAGCTCATGACCGTGCCGTTGGCGCTCATGCGTTCCTCGGGCCGGGTGCGTTCGACCAGGACCTTCATGGCGGCGGGCGGGAAGATCCCCTCGGCGGCGCCGAAGGCGAAGCGCAGGGCGAGCAGGACGGCGAAGGACCAGGCGAAGCCGGTGAGGGCGGTGAAGACCGACCAGGTCAGCAGCGCCCAGAGGGTCACCCGGCGGCCGCCGAACCGGTCGGCGAGCAGGCCGCCGGGGATCTGGCAGAGGGCGTAGGCGAGGAAGAAGGCGGAGACGACGAGGCCCTGCCGGGTGCGGTCGAGGTCGAACTCGGCGCCGAGGGAGGGCAGGACGAGGTTGATCACGAGCCGGTCGGCGTAGTCGACCAGCCAGGCCGCGAAGAGCAGGACGACCGTGACGCGGACGGTTCTGCGATGCGCGGACGGCGCCGCCGGGGGCGCGGGAAGGGTCGGAGCAGGCACGGTACTCCTCTCGCCGGTGGCCGAATCTGGTGGTCGGCCGGAAGTGCCCCTACGATCCGGTCCGTGACCGAAAGCCCCGCGGAATTGCCGGAAAGCATCATCGACAGCATCCCTGTGCCGGATTCCGGTACGGGGGACTCCCCCACGGGCTTCTCCGAGCTGGATCTGGCACTGGTCGACGCCCTCCAGGCGGCCCCCCGGGCGCCGTGGACCCGGATCGGGCGGGCGCTCGGCGTGAACGCGACGACGGCCGCCCGCCGCTTCGAACGGCTGCGCGCCGAAGGGCTCGCCTGGGTCACCGCCTACGACGCGGCGAAGACGGCCACGGTCGCCTATGTGGAGGTGCGGTGCCGGCCGCGCGCCTTCGACCGGGTGAGCGCGGCGGTGACCGCGCTGCCGTGGGTGTTCAGCGTCGACGAGACGGCCGGGGACTTCGATCTCTTCCTGTCCGTCGCCGCCCCGGACCTGCCGTCGCTCGGGCGCGCGGTGCACCGGGGGATCGGCGGGATGCGCGGGGTCCGCTCCACCCGGACCCGGCTGGGCATCACGCTGTACGGGGAGGGGCGCGACTGGCGGATGCGCGCGATGAACCCGGCCGAGCGCGCCGGGCTCGGCGGGGCGCCGGCCGCCCGGCCCCGGACGTACAGCACCCATCTCCACGACCGGCCCTCCCCGCAGGACCAGGCACTGCTCACGGCGCTCGGTGCCGACGGACGGCTGGGGTACGGGGAGCTCGGCGCGCTCACGGGGATGAGCGAGCACACGGCGCGGCGCAGGCTCCAGCGGATGATCCGCGACGGGGACATCACCCTGCGCTGCGATCTGGCGCACCCGATGGCGGGGCTCTCCACGATGGTGGTCTACCGGACGTCGGTGCCCCACGCGCTCCTCGAGCAGACGGGAAACGCGCTCGCCCGGCTCGAACAGGTGCGGATGTGCGTGTCGGTGAGCGGCCCGTACAACCTGCTCGTCCTCGTCTGGCTGCACGGCCTCGGCGCCGTGGACCCCTTCGAGGCGCTGCTCGCCGAGCGTTTCCCGGCCCTTGAGGTGCGGGACCGGACGGTGGCCCTGCACTCCCCCAAGCGGATGAGCTGGCTCCTGGACGAGCACGGGAGGGCCACGGGCCGGGTCCCGCTGGGGCTGCGGGAGCACTGAGGCACGGGCCCGGAGAGCGCGGACCGGCCGGGCGTCGGGAGCGCGGACGGGCCGGACGTCGGGGGGCGGACGGGCCGGGCGTGGGAAACGCGGACGGGCCGGGCGTAGGGGGCGCGGAGTTCCCGGGGGCCACGGGAGCGCGGAGTTCCCGGGGACAAGGAGGTGCCACGGCGCGCCGTCGCTCCCGTAAGGACCCGGTCGGGGGTGGGGCCGGGGGGAGGCGGCGGTGCGCCGTGGCACCGGTCTGTGGGTGGAGCGGATCGGCCGGGACCCGAGGGTCAGCCGGCGATGCTCGGGTTCGGGTCGAGGGCCGGGGAGTCTCCGCCGAGGACGCCGACGGCGCTCGCGGGGCCGGGCTCGCCGGGGTGGACCGCGCAGGAGAGGGCGGTGGCCTGACGGAGGGTCTCCGTCAGGTTCTGCCAGTCGACGGCGGGCCGGGTGTCGGGGCGGCCGAGGACGAGGGAGGCGTTCCAGCGCATCCGGGGCACGCCGGGGAGGGGGCGCAGTCCGCCGGCCTCCTGGTGGGAGGCGGCGAGGGCCATGGGGAGCATGGCGCAGCCGAGGCCGGACTGGGCGGCGGCGCGGACGCCCGCCATGGAGCCCAGTTCGTGGATCTCGGGCGGACTGTCGCTGCGGAGCCGGAGGAATTCGGGGAGCCAGCGCTGCGAGGGACAGTCGGGGTCGGCGATGACGACCTGGCGGCCGAGGCCGCCGCGCCGGTGGCCGACGCTGGTGACGGGGACGAACTCGACTTCCTGGAGGCGTACTTCGGTCAGCTCGTCGGAACGCTCGGCGTGCGGCTGGTCGGCCGGCAGGACGGCCGGGTCCTCGCAGTCGACGACGGTGAGGACGAGGGCGCCGTCGATCGATCCGGACCGGAAGGCGTCGTGGACCTCGGACGTTCCCATGACGCGCAGGGCGAGTTGGACCCCGGAGAGGAGACGGCGCCCGATGTGGGTGACCCGGGCGAGCTGCTGTCCGTAGGCCAGGGCGGGGACGATGCCCACGGTCAGCCGCGGCGGGTTGGCCGCGGGCCGGCGCAGGGCGGTCTCCATCTCACCGACGAGGGTGAGGATCTGGCGTGCGTAGTCCCGCAGGACGGTTCCGGCGTGGGTGAGCCGGACGCCGTTGGGCAGCCGCTCGAAGACGGGCTCACCCACCTGTCTCTCCAGCGCACGCATCTGTGCCGTGACGCTGGACTGCGAGTACCCGAGGCGTCGCGCAGCCTGGGTGAACGACCCCGTCAGGGTCACCTCGCGGAAGGTCCGAAGGGTTCTTGCGTCGATGTCCACGTGAATTCCCCCCTGCCGCGCAGGCGGCAGTTCCTCGCACCAGGTGGTTGGTCGACCACCCGCTTCGATCGCCCCAGACGGTCTGTCGCACAAGCCGCAGGGGTGCCGGACGCTTCGTCGCGCCCGGCACCCCTGCTCGGCCGCGAAGACTCTACTCGGCGAGCTGGGCCGGGACCAACGGAAAGTCCAAGTCCGGCTGCGCAACGTGATTGAAGAAGTTCGACAGCACGTTGAGCGCGACGTGGCCGACGATCTCCGCGATCTCGGCGTCGGTCACGCCGGCGGCGCGGGCGTCGGCGAGGGCTCCGTCGGTGACGCGGCCGCCGGTGGACATGACGGCGCCGGCGAAGCGGAGGACCTGGTCCATGTGCGGGTCGCCGGCGTCGTGGCCGTGGCGGGTGTCGAGCAGCTCCCGGTCGCTCAGGCCGACCTTGCCGCCGCGCAGGGTGTGCGCGGAGACGCAGTAGGTGCAGTCGTTGTACTGCGCGATGTAGAGCGCGAGCTGCTCACGCTGGCGGGCGCTGAAGCTGCCGCCGACGAGGGCCTCGCGCATGGCGAGGTATCCGCGGAGCGCGGCGGGGCCGTTGGCGAGGGCGGCGTACAGGTTGGGCAGCTTGCCGAGCTGCTTGAGGGTGCCTTCGAGCAGCTCGCGCTGCTCCTCGTTGGCGGTCTCGACGGTCAGTTGGGGCAGGCGGGGCATGGAGCTCTCCTAGAGCCGGACCAAGATGGAACTGATCGGTACCATCAGGACGGTACCGATCGGTTCCGTCTGGCGCAACGGGAGGACACCACTCCGCTCGCCCTCGACGGATTACCGATACGGCACCGAGTGGTACCGTCTGGTATGGCCACGAACGCGAAAGAACGGCTCCTCAGCGCGGCGGAGCGTCTGTTCTACGAAGAGGGGATCCGGGCCGTCGGCATCGAGCGGATCCTGTCCGAGTCCGGAGTGGGCCGCGCCTCCTTCTACCGCCATTTCCCCAGCAAGGACGACGTGGTCGTCGAAGTCCTGAGACGCCGCGACGGCATGTGGCGCGCCTGGCTCGACGGCCGGATCGCGGTCAGCGAACGCTCCCCCGAGGAGCTGCCGCTCGCGCTCTTCGACGGCCTGGCCGAACGCTTCGCGGCGTCCTCGTTCCGGGGCTGCGCCTTCATCAACACGATGGTCGAGACGGCCGATCCCGACAGCCCGGCCCACCATGTGGCCGCCGAGCACAAGGAGAAGGTCATCGCCGTCCTGGACCGGCTCCTCACCGAGGGCGGCTACCTCGACCACGAGGCCCTGGCCCGCCAGCTCGCCCTGCTCGGCGACGGGGCGATCGTGACGGCCCTCCGCGAGGGCACGCCCGAGGCGGCGGTACGGGCCAGGAGCGTCGCGGAGATCCTGCTGCGGACGGCGGAACGGGAGCCGGTGAGCGCCTGACGGGCGGTGGCCGGCCCGGCCCCTCGGGCCCGGCTCCCGGGCCCGTTCCGGACCTCGGACCCGGCGTGCCCCGGGCCCGGACCGGACCTCGTGACCGGCATGCCCGGGCCCCGCTCGCCACCTCGGGTTCGGCGTGCCCGGGCCCGGCTCACACCTCGGGTTCGGCGTGCCCGGGCCCGGCCCGGACCCTCGGCCCGGCCGTGCTCGCAGCGGACGCGCTCCCCCGGAGGCTCCGGTACCGGAGGCGGCTCGGGCCCCGGGGCGGGGGCTCCCGGGCTCAGGCCCCGGGGCTCAGTTCGCCCCGGCGCACCTTGCCCGAGCGGGTGCGCGGCAGGCTTCCCACGACGTCGACACCGCGCGGAACGAAGACCGGTGCGAGCCGTTCGGCGGCGAGCGCGAGGAGTTCGGATCCGATGCGAATCCGGGCGAAGTCCGTCAACTCGGAGCGATCGGAGCGAAGTTCGACGACCGCGTAGGGGGCGAGACCGCCCTCCGGGTCCTCGCACGGCACCACGGCCGCGTCGGCCACCTCCGGGTGGGTGCGCAGGACCGCCTCGATCTCCATCGGGGAGACCCGGTGCCCATGGGACTTGAAGACCTCGTCCATCCGGCCGAGCAGCCGGATGGAGCCGTCCGCGCACCGCTCGCCCCGGTCCCCCGTGCGGTACAGACCGTCGGCGAAGGCCTCCGCCGTGCGCTCGGGCAGACCGGCGTACCCCCGCATCAGTCCCGGTGGACGCTCCGTCAGATCCACGCAGACCTCACCGGATTCGCCCCTCTCCCCCGTCTCCGGGTCGCGCAGGACGATCCGGTACCCGGGGAGCGGGTGTCCGAGCGGGGCGAGCGGTTCCGGGGTGCCAGGTGCGCGGCCGATGAGGGCCGTGGCCTCCGTCTGGCCGTAGCCGTCCCGGACCCGTACGCCCCAGGCGGCCTCGATCCGTTCGACCGTCTCGGCGGTCAGGGGCTCCCCGGCGGCCGTCGCCTCGCGCAGCCGGGGGGCTTCCGCGCCGCCGCTCACGTACGGGAGGAGGGACCGCCAGGCGCTGGGCGGCGCGCAGAAGCTGGTGACGCGGTGCGCGGCGAGGACACCGGGCAGCGCGGACGGCGGGAGGCCGCCGTCCGGGGGTGCGACGACCGTGGCCTCCGCCGCCCAGGGGACGAAGAAGCTCGACCAGGAGTGCTTGGCCCAGCCCGGCGCGGAGAGGTTGAGGTGCCGGTCGCCGGGGCGCAGTCCGCTCCAGTACAGGCTGGAGAGATGCCCCACGCCGTATCCGGCGTGGCTGTGCTCGACGAGCTTGGGCAGGGAGGTCGTCCCGGAGGTGAAGTAGCAGAAGGACGGGTCGGCCGCCCGGGTGGGTCCGTCCGGGACGAAACGGGGCCGGCCGGGGCGGCGGGTGTCGGGGTACGGGACCCAGCCGGCCCGGTCCGCCCCGACGGCCATCCGGACGCCCGGCACCCGAACGGCCGCCCCGTCGAGCAGTTCGACGAGTTCGGGTGCGCAGATCACGTGCCGGACGGCGCCCCGGCCGATCCGGTCGGCCGCCTCGGCGCGGGTGAGGTCCTGGTAGCCGGGGACGACGACCGCGCCGAGCTTGATGCAGCCGAGCAGTGTCTCCCAGAGCTCGACCCTGGTGCCGAGCAGGATCAGGACGCGGTCGCCCCGCACCACCCCGTACTCGCGCAGCGCGACCGCCAACGCGTCCGAGCGGGCGGCGAGTTCGGCGAAGGAGACCCGGTCGACGACGGGGACGTCACACCCCGGGAGGCCGCCGTGCGGAGCCCTGCGGTGCGGGACTCCGCCCTCCGGGAGCCCGCCGTCAGCGCCCGGGTGGCCGAGGATTTCGAGCGCCGGCCGCTCGTTGCCCTCGGCGATGACGTCGAACCAGTCCAGGGCCCAGTTGAAGTGCTCGGCCCGCGGCCACCGGAAGGCGGCACCGGCCGCCTCGCGGTCGCCGCGCAGCCGCAGCAGCAGATCCCGCGCGGCCCGGTACTCCTCATGGGCCGATGAACGGGCGCGGCTCATCCCACACCCCCGACGAGCGCACGCTCGGCGACCGGGCGGCCCACCCCCGCGGCGCCCACGAGCGCCTCCGCGATCGCGTCCGCGTCCCGGGTGAAGGAACCCCAGGGGCCGGGCCGGCCGCTGCCCACCTGGGTGAACCAGCGGGTGTACTCGCTCGGGATGCCGAGCACATGGGTGGTGGTGTCCACGGAGCCGTCGGCCCGCACGGGGTGGAACGGGGAGTCGGTGCAGTCGAGGCCTCCGGTGGCGAACTCCCCCGAGCCGTCCACCGCGTTGGTGAACGTCCGGATCTCCCCGTCCGCCATCAGGCCCCGGATCAGCGGGTCCCGGTCCGTCGCCAGGTCGGTGCCCGGCACCCGGGCGTCCACGACGACGTCCAGCGGCACCCAGGAGTTCTCCACCTGCGCGGACTCCACCGAGAACCGTCCCTCGACGGGGTCCGCGCCGAACCGGGCTCCGGGACCGACCGGTTCGAGGACCCCGGCCGCGAGCAGGGCGAGGAACTGCTCCGACCGCAACTGCGGCGGCCCGGTCGAGACCATCGCGGCGACGGGGCCGAACTCGGCCAGGAACCAGCGGTGCGAGGCCGGGGTGAGTCCGCCGAAGTCGACCATGGTACGGATGGTCTGACGGACGTCACGCAGCACGTCGGCGGCCGCCTTGAGGGGGCCGTCGACATTGCCCAGCCGCGCCTCGAACAGGTCGGCGCGCAGCCATTCGGTGAGCACCTTGTGGTACTCGGCCGGGGAGCCGAAGCGCCGGCCGCCGAACGGCCGGGCGAGCGCGTCGATCGCGCCGAGCGGCCGGGAGTCGACGCGGTACCCGGCGGCGAGCCGTTCCAGGAGCCGCGGGTCGGGCCGGTCCGCGAGGGCCTGCGCCCCGCGCTCGGTGAACTCCCGCGCCGCCTCGGGGCCGTGCACCTGGCGGATCCGGGTGGCCAGGAGGACGAGGTTGACCTCGGCGAGCAGCCAGGGCAGGACCGAGGCCTCGAAGTCGAGCGGCGCCCCCTCCGCGCGTAACGCGGCCATCCGTTCGGCGGTGAACAGACGCGCCTCGTAGCGGTGTGCGGGCCCCTTCTGATTGGCGCCCCGGGTGAGCAGCGGCACTCCGCCGCGCGAACCCGCGAGGATCCGGGGCTCCTTGCCGCTGGGCAGGTAGAGCAGTCCGTCGCAGCCCTCGGTGAAGGTGCCGCCGCGCCCCAGGGTGAGCTCGGTGAGGATGTCGTAGAAGGTGAGCCCCATGCCGAGGATGCCCACGCTCGCGCCCGCCGGGATCGCGGCGAGCGGCATCTCGCTCGCCGAGCCGCCCGCGATGTGGCGGACGGGACGGGCGGGCGTGCTGTGGTCCCGCGCGAACCGCTTCCAGGCGAGCTGGCCGGCGTCGAGCTCGTTGACCGGGTGGCCGGTGGCGAGGAGCACGCGGTCGACGGTGAGGACGTCACCGCGGTCGAGTCTCAGCCGGTGCGCGGGCCCGTCCTGCCCGCCCCCGGTCCGCGCGCGGTCGGCGCAGATCACCCGGGCGGGGACGCGGTGGACGGTGAGCGAGGACGGCAGCGTCTCCTCGATCCGCCGCATGACGTACGTCAGATAGCGGCCGTAGACGGCGCGGGGCGCGTACCCCTCGGGCTCGGCGCCCGCCGGGTCGTCCTGCGCCCACCACTCGCCGAGGGTGGGCCCGGCGCCGGGCCGGTGCGGCCCGGCGTCGGCGGGCCCGGAGAACATGGTGACCTCCTGGGCCGGGGTGTTCATCAGGAACCAGGGAGACTGGTCCGTCCGCCAGATCCGCCCGGCCCCCGCCTCGTACGGATCCACCGCGAACACCTCGACCGGACGCGCGGGCGGCCGGTCGGCGCAGCGGGCCGCGAGCCTCTCCAGTACGGAGAGACCGCGCGGGCCCATGCCCACGAACGCGATCCGCAGCGGCTCCTCGGACGGCGCCGGGGCGTCCCGGGGCGCCGGCTCCGGCGGCGGGTTCGCGGCCGCCGCCTGGTCGTGCTCACGGGCGACCCTGCCGAGCATGCCGGAGAGCTGACGTGAGGTCATCGGAATGGTCCTCCTGCTGGTGGTGAGCAGCGGCAGCGCACCCAGGTCCGTCCACTGCAGGCGCCCGTCCGGTGCGACGGTGGACCGGACGGCGCCCCGGTTGTCCGGATGCAGGCAGAACGGCACGTCGAGCAGGCCCCGGTCGAAGGCCTTCAGAAGGGCGACGCCGAGGTCGTCGGAGAGCGCGAGGACAGCCGTGACCAGGGCGCGCGCCTCGGCGAGCGTCTCCTCCGCGTCGGCCTCCGCGGCGGACCGGCCGCCCGGGTGCGTGCCGCGCCGGGGCGCGGTGCGGGCCGCGTCGGCGGCGATCCGCAGGGCGGTCAGGTTCTCCGCGACGGTGGGAATGCGGTGCGCCTCGGTCTCGGTCTTGACGATCAGTCGCTGCGCCCCGCCCCGTACGGCCAGTTCGGCGCTGCGGCGCAGCAGCAGCCGGGCGCCGGGGACGGTCCTCGGGTAGACGCCCATGTACGTGTAGAGCACGATGTGGCGGTCGACGGACGGCGGCAGGAACTCGTCGGCGAGCAGCCGCAGCGCGGTGAGCGCGCCGGTGTCCTGGCCGGGATGGGTCTGCTGGGCGTAGCTGAGGGAGACGCTGGTCGCCCCGTTGGCCACGAAGAACAGACACTCCAGGACCGAGACGGCGACGAGCAGGGACGGCGGGCAGAGCTGGCCGAGGAGGCAGCCGCCGAAGGATTCGAGATGGGCCCGGCGGCCGTGCGCGCGGCTCTCCTCCGTGAGGAACTGGACGGAGTCGCGCCAGGCGGCGACGGATTCGGCGAGCGGGGTGCGCCCGTAGGGCAGGCAGTACGAGACGGGGCCGCCCTCGGAGGCGGAGAGCCCGGCGGCGGCCATGGTGCGGAAGATGGCCATCGGGTCGGCCGAACCGTGTCGGACCTGGACGGGTGTGGCGCGTCCGGCCGCTGCGGCGACCTGTGCGGTGGTCTTCGGCCCGTGGCTGACCAGCGGGAACCCGTTGAGGGGCAGACCTGCGCGGAGGGCCGCGGTGGCGGCGGCGTGGTCGCCGACGCGGGTGTAGCTGTCGATGGTGAGGGTGGCGACGGTCCGCTCGGGCAGGGCGGCGACGGCGGCGACTCCGCCGGCCATCTCCTCGGGCCCGACCATCCCCATCCGGGGCTGGACGACCAGTTCGCCGGCTTCGGCCGACTCCTGGACGAAGGCGCCGAGATCGCCGGGGGCGAGCGGGGGCGGGGCGGAGGTCGTCAAGCCGCGGCCCGCCCGGTACACGCGCCGCCGAGGTCGGCGAGCCGGCGCAGCAGAGCGGTGGGCGGGGTGCCGTCCGCGTACACCTCGTCGTATCCGGCGTCGAGGAGTTCGGCGGTACGGGTGGCGGCGCCCTCCGGGGAGATGCCGAGGAGTCCGCCGATGACCATGGGGACGGACCGGGTCTTGCGGTCGGCGCGCAGGGCGCGGGCGGCGCGCAGCCCGTCCTGGTGGCCGTGGCCGTTGACGGAGGAGAGCACGACGAGGTCGGGGCTGGTCATCCGGGCGGTGTCGACGAGCAGCTGCTCGGGCACGCAGGGGCCCAGGTTGAGCACGGAGTGGCCGTGCTCCTCCAGGAACAGCTGGAGGTGGACGAGGTTCCAGGTGTGGGCGTCGGAAGACCCGGTGGTGAGCAGGACCCGGCGGGAGGGCTCGGGACTGCGCAGGGGCTGGGGCCGTGCGGACGTGGTCATGGCGTCTCTCTCCGGAAGGGGTGCGGGCGGGCGGGTGGCTGTACGGAAGGGCCGCCGGGCCTGCGGGGGCCCGGCGGCCTCTGGTGCGTGACCGAAGCGGCTCAGGCGGTGCGAGCCCCGGCGCCGGCCGCGGCGCCGACGCCGGTGGTGATCTCGCCGGCCTCGGGAGTGCGGGAGGCGGCGGGGCGGGCGCGGACGGCGAGGACGGTGCAGCCCTCGGCGCTGGACATCTGGTGCCGGGTGCCGGGCTCCTCGACGACGAGGTCGCCGCGGTGGAAGCGGCGCCCGTCGCTGTGGTCGAGGGTGCCGTCGAGGACGAGCATCAGCTCATGGCCCAGGTGCTCGTGGAAGTCGCCGTGCGCGCCGGGCGGGAAGCGCAGCAGCAGGGAGGCGGAGTCCTCGTCCTCGGCCGGGTCGGGGCCCCAGAGCACGACGTACTCGACGCCGACGCGACCGGGTTCGGCCCAGGGCACCCAGGGCAGGTCGGTCTGGTCGAAACCGTTGCGGAGCACATTGCGGAAGACGGTCACGTCAGGCATGGGCGCGGACCTCCGAGGCCGCGTCGCGCTGGGCGACGATGGACGGGATGTCGTCGGGACCCCAGGGCCGGGGTCCGTTGACGATGGGGGCGCCGATGAGCGAGCCGAACTCGCGCCAGGCGCCGTCGTAGTTGCGGATGTCGGGGAGCCCGAGGAGTTCCCGCAGGACGAACCAGCTGTGGGCGGAGCGCCAGCCGACGCGACAGTAGACGACGGTCGGGGCGTCGGTGCGGACACCGGCGTACGCGGCGGCGAGCTCCGCGTCGTCGCGGAAGGTGCCGTCGGGGCGGACGGCGGTGTGCCAGGGGATGTGCTCGGCGGAGAGGGCGTGGCCGCAGCGCACGCCGAGGTCCTCGGGCACGCCGGGCGGGGTGTTGCTCTGCCCGAGGTACTCCTCCAGGGAACGGACGTCGAGGAGCTGGTGGCGTCCGATGTGGTCGAGCATGTCCTCGCGGCGGGCGCGGATCGTCTCGTCGACGCCCGGTACGGGGTACGAGGTGGGCTTCCGCTCCGGGACGTCCTGGGTGAGGGGGGCGCCGAGCGCCTCCCAGCGGAGCCTGCCGCCGTCGAGGATCCGCAGCTCCCGGTGGCCGTACAGGGTGAACTGCCAGTATCCGGCGGCGGCCCACCAGTTGTTGTTGCCGCTGAGGAGGACGACGGTGTGGTCGGCGGTGATGCCGTGCCGGCCGAGCAGTTCGGCGAAGGCCTCGGGGCCGATGACGTCCCGGCGCACCGGGTCCTGGAGGTCGCCGGTCCAGTCCAGGCGGACGGAGCCGGGGATCCGGCCCAGCGCGCTGCCGCCGTCGGTGATCTCGACGAGGACCGTGTTCTCGTCCCCGGCCGCGGGGTTCCGCAGCTGTTCCATGATCTGCTCGCAGCTGACGAGCAGTCTGTCTCGGTTCACGGGCGCTCCGTTGAGGGTCGGTACGCGGAGGTACGGGCGGACTGAAGGGGACGAGAAGGCGAGCGGAAGGAGGAGGGGAGGGTGTTCACCGCCGGTGGCCCGGGGTCACCACCAGTACGTCGGGTACTTGCCGATCACGCCGAGGCGGGAGGCGAGCAGGCCCACGAGGACCAGCAGGGCGCTGCCGACGGCGAGCAGGACGAGGAAGCGCAGCGGCGCGGGGTCCTGGAGGACGGCGAGCACGGCGGTGGCGGCGGCGGGGGCGTGGACGGCCCGCAGCAGCAGCATGAGGCCGACGCTGAGGCCGGCGGCGACGGCGGCCACCCAGAGGGAGTGGCCGAACAGGGCGACGGCGACGAGTCCGAGGACGCCGGAGCCGACCTGGCCGAGCATCACGCCCCGGGGCTGGGCCGGGGGCAGCGCGGGCGTGCTGCAGATGATCATGGCGGTGGCGGCCAGCGGGGCGATCATCAGGAGATGACCGGTGGCCTCGCCGAGGGCGACCAGGATCACCAGGGAGACGACGGTGGCGAGGGTGCCGAGGGCGGCGGGCCGGCCGCCGGGGAAGGGCGGGGCGCCGCCCGCCCAGCGGCTGCGGGCGGGCGGGGTCGCCGCGCCCGCGGGGGTCTGGGTCTGGTTGCTCACGGGTTCTCTCCTTGGCGGGGCGGGGCGGGACGAGGCCGGGCGAGGGGCGGCGCTCGCGCCCCGCGGAACGTCGGGGCGGGGCGGACGGGCGGAGCGGACAGCCGGGCGACGGGCGGGGGTGACGGGCTGCCGGGCCCGGCCGGCGGCCCGGTGGCGGGTGTCCACGGCACCGGGCCGCCGGCCGGGGCGGGCGAGCACCGCCGGCCGCCGGTCGAACGGGACGGGCTCCGACGGGCGCCGGTCGAGCGGGGCGGGCACCACCGGGCCGCCGGTGGGGGCGGCCCGTGAGGGCCGCCCCGCGGGCGGGTCGGCGGGCGGGTCAGCGGTGGGTGCCGCCGAAGTAGCGCATGGCCTGCTGGTGGACGACCTTGCCGATGCGGTGGCCCATCTCGATGCCGGGCTCGTTGTCGAAGCTCCAGTGCATGCCGCCGTAGACCCGGGAGATGCCGGCCTGCCGGGCGGCCTCGCTGAAGGTGGGCCAGTGCAGGACGACGTCGGTGCGCGGGGTGAGGCCGGGCTCGACGGTGGAGGCGCCCGCCTTGAAGCGGTACGAGTCGCCGAAGGAGTCCGAGCCGGTGAAGCGGCGCAGGAACTCGGCCGCGGCGCCGGAGAAGGTGCTGTGCCCGGAGACGGTCGCCGGGAACGGCGGCACGGCCACGTACGCCTGCCAGTCGACGCCGTCCATCGTGACGGCGCCCTGTCCGGGGCCGCCCCAGGAACGGATCTGCTGCCCGCGCCGGTCGTACGGGATGAGGGTCGAGGGCCGCGCGAAGTCGTAGTCGGCCTTGACCGCCCAGGAGCCGATGGCGGCGTCGCACTCGGCCATGTTGAGGCCGAAGAATATCTGCGCGTCCTCGTCGACCCCGTAACCGTCGCGGGCGGAGACGTAACGGCCCCACATCTGCTGGGCGCCGGGCGGGGTGACGTCGTCGTTGAGCCAGAACTCGGCGATGGCCTTCTGCTCGTCCGTCAGATTGGCGCTGATGTCGAGGAGTTCCTCGATCGCGGCGGTCATCCGGACGGTGGGGTACGCCGGCGGGGCGGGGACCGTGAACTGGTCGGGGCGGCTCAGCGCGAAGGGCTGCATCACGGCGAACTGCGGGGTGAGGTAGCGCTGCGTCTTGCCGCCGACGATCAGCGGGGTCCAGTGGGCCGGGTCCGTGACCGTGGACGGGTCGAAGGCGCCGGCGATCTGCGGGGTGTTGCGCGGCTGGTAGCCGGTGGTGTCGCTGTAGGCCGGGGTGCCGAGCTGGTTGGCGCCGTCGGCGTGCCGGTATTCGAGGACGGCCTGCGCGGTACGACGGCCGATCCAGGCGGGGCTGTTGCGGCGCGGGTTCACGAGCTCGGGGTCGTGGCCGAGGCTGCGCAGCATGTTGTCGATGGCGACCTTGTACTCGGGGTACAGGTCGAGCAGCGCGAGGTGGGCCGCGTAGCTGATGGCCTCGTTCTTGTTGTCGAGGGTGCGCTCGGAGCGGGGCCGGCGCAGGGAGCCGCCGAAGCGGGTGCCGACGGCACAGTGGTCGTAACACGCCCAGGCGTCGTAGATGGCGTTGTGGATGATCGCGAGGGCGCGGGCGTTCACGGTGGCGGGGCCGAAGCGGTTGCCGGCTGCCTGGTAGCGGCCGAGGATCGCGTCCATCGCGGCCTGGTTCCAGCGGATGACGACGCTGGGGTCGGTCACGGCGCCGGGCCGGCGGCGACCGGTGCGCGTCTCCGCCTCGAAGCTGGTGGGGACGGCCCACGCCGCGCCGCCGGACAGGGCGAGCGCCCCGGCCGCGGCGGCGGACGTGGTGAGCACCCGGCGCCGTGTGAGCGCTGTGCGGGGCGCGGGGGTCGTGGGCGTGGCAGGGGCGGCGGGTCGGTGGGACATCCGTGGATTCCTTCGCATGGTGCCGGGAGCGGATGGACGCGGTCCGGGTCCGTGGATCAAACACAAACTCGAACAGTGCTCAGGCTGGCGAGATTTGATCGCGTCCGGCAACGCCCGATCGACTTCTTCCATCGCAGGCATGCAAGGAAGCGATGGGCGTCGCGGGGGTGCTCGGGACGTGGTTAGCGTGGCCCCACGGCGTCCGACCCTCCTGCCGGGATTTCGGCGTGATCCGAACGGTCCGCCGCCCGGCTCCGTCCCACCCGGCCTCGATCCCGCCCCGCCCGGCCCCGCCAGGCCCCCGCGTCGACTCGTGATGGAGATGCCCGCGCATGACCGTTTCCTCCCAGGTGATATCTACCGCCCCGACCCCCGCCCCGGGGGCCTCCGCTCCGCAGGACTCCCCCGCGTCCGGGCTCCTCGGCCTCTTCGACCGGCTCGCGCCACGGCTCCACCAGTACGGCCTGGGCATGCTCAGAGCCGGCCTCGGCGGCGTGTTCGTATGGTTCGGGGTGCTCAAGGTCATCGGGCTCAGTCCGGCGGCCGCGCTGGTCGTGGACGTCCTGCCGTTCCCCGCGGGCGACTGGTTCGTCCCCGCTCTCGGCTGGGCCGAGGTGGCGCTCGGCCTCTGGCTGATGTCGGGACGTGCCCGCGCGGTGGCACTGCCGGTGCTCACCGCCCACCTCTGCGGCACCTTCGCGGTGCTCGTCCTCACCCCGTCGGTGGCGTTCACCCACTCCAACCCGCTGCTGCTCACGATGGTCGGCGAGTTCGTCGTCAAGAACGTGGTGCTGCTCGCGGGCGTGGTGGTCGTGACGACGCACCCCCGCCGCTGAGCGGGACGAAGGGCTGATCACGGTCGACCGGGTCACCGCGGCCCTCACCGCCACCGCCGAGCACGCCCTCCACCGGTAACCGCCCCGCGGCGCACGGCGGTGCCCGCACGGGGCGGTGGCGAAGGCGAAGGCCCACTCGACGGCCAGGGGCGTCTACGTCCGCGTCGTCACTCCTCCTTGACCGCCTTCCACCAGCCGGGGTTGTCGCGGTACCACCGCACGGTCCGGTCGAGCCCCTCCTCGAAGGAGGTCCGGGGCGTGTAGCCGAGCTCCTCGCGGATCTTGGCGTCGCAGAGCGCGTACCGCAGATCGTGACCCTTGCGGTCCTCGACGTACCGGATCATCGAGCGGTCGGCGCCGCAGAGGTCGAGGATGCGCTCGGTGAGCCGGAGATTGCTGAGCTCGTTCCCGCTGCCGACGTTGTACGTCTCGCCCGGCCGTCCCGTGGTGAGCACCAGGTGGACGGCACGGCAGTGGTCGTCGACGTGCAGCCACTCGCGGACGTTCCGCCCGTCTCCGTACACCGGCACCGGGAGACCCTCCAGAAGGTGGGTGACGAACCGGGGGACGAGCTTCTCGGGGTGCTGGTACGGCCCGTAGTTGTTGGAGCAGCGGGTGATCGAGAGGTCCAGCCCGTGGGTGCGCCAGTAGGAGCGGGCCACCAGGTCGGAGCTCGCCTTGGACGCGGCGTACGGGGAGTTCGGGAGGAGAGGGCAGTCCTCCGTCCACGAGCCCTCGTCGATCGAGCCGTACACCTCGTCGGTGGAGACGTGCACGAGCCGCGCGACACCGGTGCGCAGCGCGGCCTCCAGGACCGTCTGGGTGCCGAGGACGTTGGTACGGACGAACGCGTCGGCCGACTCCAGGGAGCGGTCGACATGGGACTCGGCGGCGAAGTGGACGACGGCGTCGTGCCCGGGGAGCAGATCGAGCAGCAGCGGCAGGTCGCAGACGTCGCCGCGCACGAAGGTGAGCCGCTCGTGGGAGACGGGCAGATTGGCGCGGTTGCCCGCGTAGGTCAGCTTGTCGAGGACCGTGACGGCGTCGGTGCCGTCGCCGCCGTACTCCCCCGCCAGGAGGGAGCGGACGTAGTGGGAGCCGATGAATCCGGCGCCGCCGGTGACCAGGATCCTCATGCCGTCCTCCTGAGGGGCGCGTCGGGCCGGCAGCCCACGGGGGCGACGCGCTCGGTCGACACCCCTGCGAGGGGTGCTGGTCGGGCGCCACCGGTGGTGACGATCGGCACGGCTCCCCTTGGGGCGGCGAGCGGGATCAGGGGCAGCGGCGGGGGCGTGCCCGGGGCGGTGGTGAACAGATATCGCATGACTCTCTCTCCGCGGGGCGGCGTGGGTGGGGTGGCGTGCGGTGGGGTGGGGGGTGCGGTGGGAGCTGTGCCCGTGGCTGTGGCCGTGGAGGGCCGGCCGACCCGTGAGGGTCGGCCGGCGCGGGCTATCTCCATGACGTACTGGCCGTACGGCGACTTCGCGAGCTCCTCGCCGAGCCGCAGACAGGCCTCCCGGTCGATGAACCCCATGCGCCGGGCGATCTCCTCCAGGCACGCGAGCCGTACGCCCTGGCGGTGCTCCAGGATCCGCACGTACTGGCCGGCCTCGGTGAGCGCGTCCCGGGCCTTCTCCTGGCCGAGAGCGGGTAGGAGATCATCGGCTTGTCGTAGACCGGCAGCAGCTGCTTGGACATGCCGAGGGTGATCGGGTGCAGCCGGGTGCCGTGGCCTCCGGCCGGGACGATGCCTTTCACGGTTCTCTCCTCGTGGGGTTCCCAGCCTCATCGGGTGCGCTGCGACGTTCAAGGCGCCCCGGTCGGGGCCCGGTCAGGTTCTGAACGGAGGAAGCCTCAAGCGCGTCCCGGCCGCTGACAAACCGACAGATCGGTTTGTTGATGGACCCTCATTTCCCTTAGGCCCGGCGATCGTCCCGTCCGCCCCCCACACCCGCCACCCAACTCCGCGCAGGCGAAAGCGTTTCCCGTGCCGTGCGGATCGGCCGGCACCCGATGCGCACCGAAGCGCTCAAGGTCGCACGGAAACCCCGTACAATACCAAGCAGTCGGTTTATCGTCGTCGAGCGGTACGGCGCGACGGGACGCGAGGACGCTCCGCTGCGACGCATGGTGCTACTGGAGCCATTGGTGACCAAACAAGAGCGGTCCGCACGGACCCGCGACGCGCTGATCAAGTCGGCGGCCGGCGAATTCGACGAGCACGGCTACGCCCTGGCCAAGCTGTCGGCGATCAGCGCGGGAGCGGGCGTCAGCCCCGGCGCGCTCCACTTCCACTTCGAGAACAAGGCCGCGATCGCGGCCGCCGTCGAGGGCGAGGCGTCCACCACCCTGCGCCGGACCTCCCGGGTCGTGTACCGACAAGGGTCGAACGCCCTCCAGAACCTGGCCGACACCTCGCACGCCCTGGCCCGGCTGCTCCGTGAGGACGTCGTCGTCCGCGCGGGATTCCGGCTCAGCTGCTCCCACGGCTGCCGTACGGACCTCAATCTGCGCCAGGAGTGGCAGAGCTGCGTACTGCATCGGCTCGCGGAGGCGGCCGACGAGGGGCTGCTCGCCGCCGGCATCGGCAGCCAGCAGGACCTCGCCCGTACGATCGTGGCCGCCACGATCGGACTCGAGGCCCTCTGCCGGGACAACCGCGAGTGGCTGTCGCCCGGGACCGTGACCGGCCTGTGGCGGACCCTGCTGCCGATACTGGCGCGCCCCGAGACGCTCGCCGGCCTGGAACCGGCGGGCAGCGCGACCGTGACCGGCCGGGCACACCTGCCGGTCGCCTGAGGCACCGTTCACGGGGCGTCGGTGCGGCCGGTTCGGCCGGTTCGGGCGGCTCCTTCGGTTCCGGCAGTCCCGGTGGTTCGGGCGGTTCCGTCGGTCCCGTCGGTCCCGTCGGTTCAGGCGCGGTCGAGGAGTTCGCCGTACCACGGCACGTGGTCGGCGAAGCCCGCGGTGAAGCCCGGCCCGGGATCACAGGCGAGCTCCCGCCAGGGACGGTCGTCGGCGAACCAGTGATCGGTCGCGAGCATGTCCAGGTGGTGCTGCGCGAAGGGGAGCCCGGCGAGCAGCGCGCGGGCCGTGGCGATGTCGACCGCCGGCCCCCGCGGCGCCCCCGTCCGGGTCAGCAGCTCCTCGGCGGCGGCGAGCAGTTCCGCGACGGGCACCGGCTCGGGATGGGCGACGTAGTACGGACCCGGCTCGGTCGCGGGCGAGAGCGCCGCCCCGAGCAGAGCGCGCGCCAGGCCGTCCACGTCGATCAGGGAGTGCAGC
Source organism: Streptomyces sp. NPDC017246 (assembly GCF_044331325.1). NCBI lineage: Bacteria > Bacillati > Actinomycetota > Actinomycetes > Kitasatosporales > Streptomycetaceae > Streptomyces > Streptomyces sp. NPDC017246. The sequence goes on from NZ_JBIRMW010000001.1 coordinate 1,004,762, forward strand.
GAGGCTCCGCCGTCGAGCGGTCCCGGCAGGGCCGTGAGGAGCCGGACCAGGCCGGGCATCAACTGCCGGTCCCCGGTGCCGTACACCAGGTGCGGCCGCAGTACGGTCCCGCCGGCGTCCATGACATACCGCTCGCCGGCCGCCCGCGTGCGGCTGGTCGCCGAACCGGGGGCGAGGGGCAGGGTGCCCGGGGAGGCGGCGCGGAAAGGGCCGCGGCCGTGGACGGACGCGGTGCTGAGGGCGACGATCCGGGTCACTCCGGCGCGTACGGCCGCGTCGACCAGCGAGCGGGTTCCCTCGTCGTTGACCGCGCGGGCCAGTTCCGCGTCCCCGCCGATGGCCGAGGCGCAGTGGATCAGGACGTCGACCCCCTCGCAGGCACGGCGCAGGGAGTCCGGGTCACGGAGGTCGCCCAGGACGGTCTCGGTCCCCGGCCCCTCCGGTCCCCCCGGCTCCCCCGGGCCGGTGGGCGGCGCAGTGAGCGGGCGGCGGGCGAGCAGCCGTACGCGCGCGGGGTTCCCGGACGCGGACGCTGACACGAACGCCGCTCCCGATGCCGACAACGTTGGCACCGCAGCCGACACCGCGGCCGGCTCAGCCGTCGCGGACGCCGTGGCGGCCGCGGACGCCGCCGCCACCCGGCCGCCGATGAATCCGGTCGCGCCGGTGATCAGAATGCGAGGGCCCATCGTGCCGTTCCGGTTCAGCCCGCCAGCCGGCCGACGAGGCCGGCTCCGGCCACCGCCGGCACCCGGGACGGGGAGGTGAGCAGGGTGTGGAAGACGGACCGGCCGTCCTGGAGACCTACGACCCGGACCGTGGTCGTCGACGGGTCGGCGCCGGGAACGATCTCCGTCTCGATCCAGCAGGGACTGTCGAGCTCGGCGTAACGGGAGAAGGAGACGTCCATGACGGTGGGAAGGAACGCGCCGCCGTCGATCGTCAGCACCGCCGCCTGCCGGGCGGCCTCCAGGAGGACCATCCCGGGCACATGGTCGTTGGGGCGCCGGAAGAGGGTGCGGTGGTCGGTGTTGATCCGGAGCTGCCACTGACCGGGGCGGGTGCCGGGGCCGAGGACGACGTCCTCGGAACGCTCGCGGTTGACCAGGTGCGGCGCCACTTCCGGAATCAGCGGGACCGGCATTCCGAGCGCGGCCATCCGGTCGCCCCGGATCCTGCGGTACGCGAGGGCGGAGGTGCAGCGCGCCAGGGCGCTGCCGGTGCCGAGGAACCGGCCGTCGCGGGTGAGCACCATGGTGGTGCGCAGGTCACGGAGGCGTCCGCCGCGGCTGCTGAGGTCGGAGCAGATGACGTCCACGGTCACGTCCGAGGAGAGCCCGTCGACGGTCAGCGCCTCGGGGTCCGCGTTGTAGGCGAGGCCCCACATGACGAACTGGTCGTCCACGGGTACCCCGAACTCGGCATGAGCGATCAGCATGGTGGCCTGGCGTATCGTCTCGGCCACCAGTACGGGGTCGTGCCGGTCCCCTGCCACCGGAGAGAAGAAGGGATGTGCGGCAGGCCAGCGAGCGGAGACGGAGAACCGATTCTCCCGTAGCTGGGTCCACCCTGTGGGGATGATGTCCGCGGGATCCGCTCGGTGAACGAACTCCCCGGGGACGTGTGTCGTCACTCCTCGACAGTTCTGATCCATGGATCCCCCTTGCAACCCCGCGCCCCTGGGCGGTGAGTCCGCCGACTTTAGAATACGTACAGCGCGGTTTTCTTTTCAATGCTTCACGTCACACGTTGAGCACAGACAGCGAGACAGCAGGAGGCGCCTTGGCGCAGCAAGCGCGTGCAATCCGAACCCGACGGTTGATCCTCGAGTCGGCCGCGACAGTCTTCGCGGAGCGCGGCTACGAGCGGACGACCATCGGCGAGATCCTTGTGCGCGCCGGGGTGACCAAGGGAGCTCTGTATTTCCACTTTGCTTCCAAGGAAGATCTCGCCCTCGGCGTGCTGGACGCCCAAATGCTCGACGTGCCGCTGACCCCGCAGGCCGTCAAGCTCCAGGAGCTGGCGGACCAGGCCTTCCTGCTGACCCACCGGCTGCAGCGCGACGCGCTGGTGCGGGCGAGTGTCGCCCTGGCTCTGGACAGCGGTGCCACCGGAGTCGACCGCGCCGCCCCCTTCCAGGCGTGGATCGACCAGGTGTCGGAGATCCTGATGGTCGCGAAGGCACGGGGAGAGCTGCTCGTCCATGTGAACGTCACGGATACGGCCGAACTCTTCTCGGGCGCTTTCTCGGGAATTCAGGCGATGTCCCAGATTCTGTGCGACCGCAAAGACCTGGCCCATCGAGTTTCGGTCCTGCTCCAGCACTTCCTGCCGAGCATCTGCACCCCGGCCCTGCTGACCCATCTCGACATGACCGAGGGCCGCGCCCGGGAGCTCGGCGCGCAGTACGACGCGAGCCGGCGCCGGAGGGACGAAGAGACCTGACGTACACCCCTGGTTAATAAAACCGACCGACCGGTCCCATGAGCGCCCCGACACAGTTCCGCGTCGGGGCGCTCTGGCGTCATGGCACTGAGTGTGTTTTGCTGAGGGTACTCAGTGCCAAAAGCGTCTAGGGGAGCTCCACATCATGGGCAAGGACTTCGACCTGTATCGGCCCTCCGAGGAGCACGACATGCTCCGGGAGTCGGTTCGTGCGCTGGCGGAGGCGAAGATCGTGCCGTTCGCCGCGGCGGTGGACGAGGAGGGCCGGTTCCCCCAGGAGGCCCTGGACGCGCTGGTCGCCAACGACCTGCACGCCGTGCACGTCCCGGAGACCTACGGCGGTGCGGGCGCCGACGCGCTGGCCACGGTGATCGTGATCGAGGAGGTCGCGCGCGCGTGCGGCTCGTCCTCGCTGATCCCCGCGGTCAACAAGCTGGGCTCGCTGCCGGTGATCCTGTCCGGCTCGGAGGAGCTGAAGCACAAGTACCTCGGCCCGCTGGCCAAGGGCGACGCGATGTTCTCCTACGCCCTGTCCGAGCCCGACGCGGGCTCCGACGCGGCCGGGATGAAGACCCGCGCGGTGCGCGACGGGGACTTCTGGGTCCTCAACGGCGTCAAGCGGTG
>NZ_JBIRMW010000002.1:0-52829 GCF_044331325.1 Streptomyces sp. NPDC017246
GGGGGGCGCCGTAGAATCGGGGCATTGTGTCTGAGCAGCCAGAGAACACCGCGCAGCCCGTCGCCGAGTCCGTACAGCCCGTCACCCAGCGGGGCAGTCAGCGGTTCGCTCCCGGCGAGGGCCCCCTGCCCGATCCCGCCGGGTCGCATCACGAGCGGCGGATCCGGAGCTTCCAGCCGCGGCGCAGCCGCGTCACCACCGGCCAGGCCGAGGCCCTGCTGAAGCGGTGGCCCGACTGGGGTCTCGACATCGACGGCAAGCGGATCCTCGACCTGGGCGAGATGTTCGACGGGCTTCCGGTCGTCCTGGAGATCGGCTTCGGCATGGGCGAGGCGACCGCGCAGATGGCGGCCGCCGACCTCGGCACCGGCATTCTCGCCGTGGACGTGCACACCCCCGGCCAGGGCAATCTGCTCGGCCTCGCCGACCGGAACGGCCTGACCAACGTCCGGGTCGCCAACGGCGACGCGATCATCCTGCTCCGCGAGATGCTCGACAAGGACTCCCTGGACGGCTGCCGCGTCTACTTCCCGGACCCCTGGCCCAAGGCCCGCCACCACAAGCGGCGGCTCATCCAGCCCGAGTTCCTGAGTCTCCTCGCGACCCGGCTCAAGCCCGGCGGCGTCCTCCACTGCGCCACCGACTGGGAGCCGTACGCCGAGCAGATGCTGGAGGTGCTCTCCGTGCACCCGGACTTCGAGAACACGGAGGCCGACGGCGGGTTCTCGCCGCGCCCCGACTTCCGGCCCCTCACCCGTTTCGAGGGCCAGGGCCTCGACAAGGGCCATGTCGTGCACGACCTCCTCTTCCGGAGAAAGTGACGGGGAGAGAAGAACTCCTTGGCCCGGTGTCGGTGGGGGTCGTTAGGGTCGCTGACGTGTCGAACCCCGCCCCCGCCGAAGCACCCACCGGCGCCGGAACCGCTCCCGTCCCCCACCGGGACACCGAGGAGCCGGCCTTCCCGGCGGCCGCCGACCGGTCCCAGTGGCGCTACCGGCCCCGCCGGGCCTTCTGGCGCAGCCGGGTGGTCCGGGCCGTCGCCGTCGTCACCGTGCTCGCGATCTGCGCCCTGTTCATCCTCGGGCTGGTCCGCGAGCAGACGGGCACCGAGGGCTTCCTCGTCGGTCTGGGCCTCGCCGTGCTTCCCGTACCGCTGCTGATGGCCGCGTTCCGCTGGCTGGACCGGGTCGAGCCGGGGCCGTGGAAGAACCTGCTCTTCGCCTTCGCCTGGGGCGCCTTCGCCGCCGCGCTGGTCGCGATCCTGGCGAACTCCTTCGCGGTCCGCTGGATCGCGACGGCGACCGCCGACCCCGATTCGGCGGACACCCTCGGCGCGACGGTGATCGCTCCGGTGGTGGAGGAGAGCGCGAAGGCCGTCGCGGTCCTGCTGCTCTTCCTCTTCCGCAGGAAGCACTTCGGCGGTCTGGTCGACGGGGTCGTGATCGCCGGATTCACCGCGACCGGCTTCGCCTTCACCGAGAACATCCTCTATCTGGGCAACGCCTTCGGCGAGGACCAGGAGTTCGGCTCCACCGGCCTCGGCTCGGTGACCGCCGCGACCTTCTTCGTCAGGGTCGTGATGTCCCCGTTCGCGCATCCGCTCTTCACCGTGCTCACCGGCATCGGCTTCGGCTTCGCCGCGCTCGCGCCGCGCGGGAAGCGGCTCCGCCGGGTGCTGCTGCCGTGCGCCGGGCTGCTGCTCGCCATGGGGCTGCACGCCGCGTGGAACGGCTCGGCCACCTTCGGCGGCCCGCTGACCTTCTACGCGGTGTACGGGGCGCTCATGGTCCCGGCCTTCGGTCTGCTGACCTGGCTCGCGGTGTGGAGCCGCCAGCGCGAGCTGCGGACGATATCCGGGGAGCTCCCGGCGTACGCGGCGGCCGGCTGGCTCTCCCCCGCCGAGCCGCTGGCGCTCTCCTCGATGCGCGCCCGTCAGCTGGCCCGCGCCTTCGCCGCCCGCACGTACGGGCAGCCCGCCGCACGGGTCGTCGGCGAGTACGAGTCCTTCGCGACGACCCTGGCGTTCCTGCGGGACCGGGCCCGGCGCGGTACGGCCGGGCCCGACTTCCCCGCCCGGGAGCAGGAGCTGCTGCACCATCTGTGGCAGCGCAGGGAGGTCGCCTCGCCCGCGCTCACGTACGCGGCGCGGGCGACGGGCCGGGTGTGGGCGCCGCCGCAGTACCTGGACTACGACGGCTACAACCCGTACCGCAGGTAGACGGTCCGCGGCCGGACCGCCGTCGGGAGGTCATCGGCCGGACCGCCGTCGGGAGGTCCCCGGTCGGCCCGCCGCCCGGAGGTCCCCGGTCAGACGGCCGAGGCCTCGGTCAGCAGGGTCAGCTCGGTGTCCGTGAGCGTGAGATCGGCCGCCGCGACGAGCGCCGGGACCTGCTCGACCGTACGCGCCGAGGCGATCGGCGCCGCGACGGTCGGGCGGGAGGCGAGCCAGGCGAGGGCGACGGTGGCGAGTTCGGCGCCGTGCGCCTCGGCGACCGTGTCGAGCGCGGAGAGCACGGCACGGCCCCGCTCGGTGTCCAGGTGCCCGCCGGCCCCGGAGGCGCGGACGCTGTCGACGGTGGCGCCGGGGCGGTACTTGCCGGTGAGGAAGCCGGCGGCGAGGCCGTAGTACGGGACGGCGGAGAGCCCGGCGTGCTCGACGGTCTCCAGGAGGGGGCCCTCGTAGGTGTCGCGGGAGACCAGGTTGTAGTGCGGCTGGAGGGCGACGTAACGGGCCAGGCCCTCGGCCTCGGCGAAGTCGAGGGAGGCGCGCAGCCGCTCCGGGGAGATGTTGGAGGCGGCGACGGCCCGCACCTTGCCGTCCTTCACCAGCTGGTCGAGGGCGGTGACGATCTCCTCGACGGGGACGGACTCGTCGTCGAAGTGCGTGTAGTAGAGGTCGATGCGGTCGGTGCCGAGGCGCCGCAGCGACTCCTCCGCGCCCGCCTTGATGGTGGTGGCGGAGAGGCCCTTGAAGTGGGGGTGGGCGCCGACCTTGGTGGCGACGAGGACGTCGTCGCGGTTGCCGCGCGAGGCGAGCCAGCGGCCGATGACGGTCTCGGACTCGCCGCCCCGGTTGCCCTCGGCCCAGGCCGAGTAGACGTCGGCGGAGTCGACGAAGTTGCCGCCCGCGGCGGTGTAGGCGTCGAGGACGGCGAAGGACTGTGCCTCGTCGGCGGTCCAGCCGAAGACGTTGCCGCCCAGGGCGAGCGGGAAGACGTGCAGGTCGGATCGGCCCAGCGGGCGGAGGGAGGTCATGGGTCGGTCAACCGTCCGCACCGCCGGGGCTATTCCGGGGTGGTGTCAGAGGCTGAGGCCCTTGGAGCGGAGCCACTGCGCCGGGTCGATGCCGTCACCGCCGGAGGTGTGCACCTCCATGTGGAGGTGGGCGCCCGTGACGTTGCCGGTGGCGCCGACGCGGCCGATCGTCTCGCCGGTGCCCACGGTCTGGCCCGCGCCGACCGTCATGGACGAGAGGTGGCAGTACCAGACCTCGGTGCCGTCCTCCAGCTCCAGGACGATGCGGTAGCCGTACGAGCCGGACCAGCCCGCCGACTTCACGGTGGCGCCGTGGACGGCCTTGAGCGGGGTACCGGTGGGAGCGGCGAAGTCGAGGCCCGTGTGGTAGCCGGAGGACCACATCGAACCGGACTGCATGTAGGTGGCGCTGAGGCTGTACGAGGAGAGCGGCATCGAGTAGCTCGCGGCCAGCTTGGCGAGGCGCTCGGCCTCGGCCTTCGCCTCGGCTGCCGCTTCCGCCTTCGCCTTGGCCTCCGCCTCGGCCTTGGCCTTCGCCTCGGCGGCCGCCTTCTCCGCCGCGTCGGCCTTCGTCTTCGCCTCCGCGGCGGCCTTCTCCGCCGCCGCCTTCTCCGCCGCGGCCTTCTCGGCGGCGTCGGCGGAGGCCTGCTGCTGCTCGGCCTGCTGGAGGATGCGGGCCCGCAGGGCCTCGCCCGCGTCGCCGGCGCCGGTCACGGCCTGCGCGGTCCGGCCGGTCGCCGCGTCCTGCGTGTCGTCGAGGGTGGCGTACGTGGCGACGGTGAGCGGGTTCGGGTTGGCGCGGGCCGCGCTGACCGTCTCGTGGGTCTCCTCGGGGAGGAGGTCGCCGACACCGGGAAGGTCGTGGGGGTCCGGCAGGTGGAGGTCCGGGAGGTCGGGAAGGTCCGGGAGCGATATGGCCACCGGGGGCTTCTCCTGCGCGGTGGCGAGGCCGCCCGCGCCGACGGCCGCGATCACGCCGACACCGAGGACGGTGGAGGAACGGGCGAAGTTGGAGCGCTGCTTGACGACCCGGTGACGGCCGCCGGAACGGTTCTGGGCGCGGAGGGAGTCCTCGGTGGGATTCCACTCGGTGTCCGGGGCGGAAGGACCCGCACCACCACCGAAGGCATCGAAGGGGGCTTCGGGTGCGGGAGTGTTGGACGCCACGAAGGCGCGCTCCTTTCCTTCCTTCTCGCCTACCGGGTTAGCTGACGGGTTCGGAGCAGGAAGGTCTCCTACGGGCACGGTCGCACCAGGTGCGAAGGGCCCGATTCACCCCAAGTAGTGGTTCCCCGGTTCCTTTTCAGGATTCGGCGCGTGCGCACGGTGCCGCCTCTTGCGACGGCTGGGACGACCGCGCTGCGTTATCGAACGTTAATAGACAGGGGGTCCCGATTCCAAGCCGTTCCTCTTGATCATTCATTGAATTGGGAGGGAATGGCCCGAGTTGACCCCCCTTCAGTAAGGGGCCGTGGAACTCTCGCGATCTGACGTTATGTCAATTGTTATCGCAGCGACACCCCGCGACTACGGCCGGTGACCGGGCCTGCGGCCGGGCCCGCCACGGGTGCCGCCGGGACCGCCCGGCGGCACCACCGGCATCGTCCGGCGCCGTTCCGGCTGCCCCGCCGCCGGACGGCTCACCGCGAGCAGCGCCATGTCGTCCGTCGACCCGCCGCCCGTGTGCAGCCGTACGTCGCCCACCAGCGCGTCGAGCAGCTCCTCGGGGCCCGGGAAGATCCGGCCGGCCAGGCGTTCCCCCGGGTCGTAGAAGACACCCGCCGCGTTCCGCGCCTCCGAGAGGCCGTCGGTGTAGAAGAGCAGCGTCGCTCCCGGCGGGTAGGGCCGCCCCTCGGCCCGGTCCGGCCACGCCGCCAGATCGCCCATGCCGAGCGGCAGCGCCGGCTCGCTCGGCTCCAGCGCCTCCAGACGCCCGTCCGCGTACAGCATCAGCGGGGGCGGATGCCCGCGGTTGACGACCCGTACGAAACCCTCGAAGGTGCCCCCTCCGTCGCCGCGCGGGATCTCGGCGAGGACGGCGGTGGTGAACCCCTCGAAGGCGTCGAGCCCGTCCCGGCGGGTGCCCTCCCGGGCGAGGGCCCGTTCGAGGCGCTCCGCCACGCCCTCCAGGGTCCGCTCCTGCTCGGCCGCCTCCCGGAAGGCCCCGATGACGACGGCCACGGCCTCGACCGCGTCCAGCCCCTTGCCGCGGACGTCGCCGAGCACCAGCCGCACCCCGTAGGGGGTGTCCTGGACGGCGAACAGGTCGCCGCCGATGAACGCGTCCGCCTGCGCCGCCTCGTAACGGGCCGCGCACTGCAGCCCGCCGATCCGCTCGGCGGGCATCGGCAGCACCGCCTTCTGCGCGGTCTCCGCGATGACCCGCGCGGAGGCCAGCCGCTCGCCGCTGCGGCGCACGACCCGGTTGATGAGCAGGGCGAGCGCGGCGACCGTGAGGACGGTCAGGGTCTCGGTCAGGGACGGGATGTCGGTGATGGTGCCGTTGTAGTGGTGCAGCTCGACGGAGGCGAGGACGGCCGCGATCCCGGTGAGGAGCGTCGTGAGGGTGGAGAAGAAGGGCGCGGCGATCAACGGGGCCGCGGAGAAGAGCGGCGCCGCCGTGTAGGTGGCCGGTGTCAGCAGGTCGAAGACGACACCGCCCAGGATGATCAGCGGCGGCAGTGCCCGGATGAACTTCCGGGCACGGGGGTACGGGCGGCGGCCCCCGCCGCCCCGCCGCCCGCCGAACGCTCCTGGGGGGTGCCCCACCTGTGCTCCCCTCCCCCGTCCGTACCCGGGCGCGGCCCGTACCGCGCCCTCCCAGGGTGGCCGCGGCCCCGCGGGGCGGCGACTCCCACGGGGCCGACTGGCGTACGGCCCGGGCACGCGCGCGTGCGACGGCTCAGTCCGCCGCCGCGGCACCCTCCGCCAGCCGGCCCCCGCGCGCCAGGAGCGCCATCGCCGCCGCACACGTCAGGCCCACCGCGCACAGCGCGAGCCACGGCATCGCCGACCATCCGGTCACATCGAGCAGCGCGCCCGTCCCCAGGTTCCCGAGGGTGATCCCGATCCCGCAGACCGTGTTGTAGAGCCCGTAGTGGGTGGCCACCCAGCGCCCCCGGGACAGGGCGACGACGGTGTCCATCTCGTAGGGGTAGAGCACCGCGTTCGCGACGGCCAGGACCGCCGAGCAGGACAACAGCCCCACCAGGCCCCGCCCCAGGGCGGCCGGGATCAGGAAGGCCCCGCCCATCAGGGCGAGCCCGAGGACCAGACACCGCTCCCGGCTCAGCCGCCGCTTGCACCAGGCCGTGATCCGCAGCTGCCCGGCGAGCGCGACCAGGGCGGAGACGACGAAGAGCGCCGTCGTGGGCCCCGTACCGCCCGCCGCGAGCGGCAGCGCCAGATAGACCTGGAAGGACAGCACGTACGAGCCGGTCATGGCGAGCGAGAAGAGCCAGAAGGTGCGGTGGGCGAGCACCGTGCGGAACTGCCCCCGCTCCTCCCCCGCCGGCGCCGGCTTCCCCCGCCGTACGGGCATGTACCTGAGCTGCACCAGGGTCAGTCCGGCGAACAGCACCGCCGCCACCCCGCACGTCAGCCGGAACGACACCCCTGTCAGGGCCACCCCCACGAGCGGCCCGAGCAGGATGCCCGCCTGGTAGTAGACGTTGAACAGCGCGAAGGCCTCCACCCGGCGCTCCTCCCCCGCCTCCGCCGCGAGACAGGCCCGTACCGCGGGGTTGAACAGCGCCCCCGCGAGACCGGTCGCGAGCGAGGCGACGACCAGCATCGGCAGCGACTGGGCGAAGGCCAGCGCCCCGAAGCCGGCCGTCCGCAGCGCACAGCCCGCCACGATCAGCGGCTTGAAGCCGAGCCGGTCGGCGAGCGCCCCGCCGACGAGGAACATGCCCTGCTGGGAGAGGTTCCGGGCGCCGAGCACCAGCCCCACCGCCCAGGCGGCCATGCCGAGCCCGTCCGCGAGGTGCGCGGCCAGGTACGGCATCAGCATGTAGAAGCCGAGGTTGATGGTGAGCTGGTTGAGGAAGAGGAGCCGCACGGCCGGCTCGAAGGTACGGCTCTGCTTCCACACCCCGCCCCGGGGAGCCGCCGTCGTGGTGCTCAACGGGCCCGCCCCGCCCGGTCCAGGACCTTGCGGGTCCAGCCGTCGACGGGCGCGCCCGCCTCGAATCCGGCCGGGTCCTCCCGTACGGGTCCGGCGAGAAGGCCGTGCGCCGCGCAGAACTCGTCGTTGAAGACGGTGTCGAAGTACCGCTGCGGCCCGTCGGGGAAGACGGCCGCGATGCGCGTCCCGCGCGGCCGGGTGCGGGCCAGCCACCCGGCGACCAGCGCGACCGCGCCGACGCTCCAGCCGCCCGTCGCGAAGTGGCGCGAGGCCAGGCGGCGGGCGGCCCGTACCGCCTCGGCGGGGCCCACCCAGTGGATCTCGTCGAAGGCCCCGTGGTCCACGTTGTCCGGGTGGATGGAGGAGCCGAGGCCGCGCATCAGCCGCTCGCCGGCGGGCAGTCCGAAGACGGTGGAGCCGACGGAGTCCACGCCGACCAGTTCGAGGGCGGGGCTGCCGGTGGCGCGCAGGGCCCGGGAGATCCCGGCCGAGTGGCCCCCGGTGCCGACCGCGCAGACGAGGACGTCGATCCGGTCGAGCTGCCCGGACAGTTCGGCGGCGAGCCCCGTGTACGCCTCGGGGTTGTCGGGGTTCCCGTACTGGTTGGGCCACCAGGCCCCGTCGAGGGACAGGAGCAGCTCGGCGACCCGGTCCATCCGGGCCTGCTGCCAGCCGCCCCGCGGGCTCGGCTCCGGGACGACGTGGACCGTGGCTCCGTGGGCGACGAGCATCCGCTCGACGATCGGTTCGAGGCCGGGGTCGGTGACGACATGGACGGGATGGCCGTGCAGGACACCGGCCAGGGCGAGGCCGAGACCGAGGGTGCCGGAGGTCGACTCGACGATCGGGGCGCCGGGCCGCAGCTCTCCGCGACGGCGGGCCCGCTCGACCATGTGGAGGGCGGCGCGGTCCTTGATACCGCCGAAGTTGAAGCCTTCGAGCTTGGCCCAGTAGCCGTCGTCCATCCACAGCACGGGGGTGTTGCCGACGGCCTGAGCGGCGAGGGACGCCGACGCGGCGACGGGCAGCAGGTTGTTCATCAGGAGTACGTCCTTGGAGTGGGTACGCCGAAAGGGAGCCTGGTCGTGTCGTGCGACCCGGCTCAGTTCCGGTTCACTCCGAGGGCGATCAGCAGCAGGCCCGGCTCGGGGCCGGGTCCCGCCCGGTCGCGGGCGCGGCACGCGCGCGGATCGGCGGGGAGGACCTCGCCGTCGGCGGGAAGTGCGGCACCGCCGGCGACGGGCGCCGCGGGCTGCGGGACCGTCAGGGCGGGCAGATGGACGTCGAAGGCCCAGGTGTCCCCGGGCCGCTCGCAGCCGTGCGGCAGGGCGGGGGCGGCGACGGTGGCCGTGTCGTCGGGGAAGGGCAGCGGATGATGCCCGTGCGTCCCGTGGCAGACGCTCACCAGCAGGGCGATGAGCGCGAGCAGGACGAGGACGGCGGGCGCCCGCCGTCGTACGTCGATCGCTGTCCCGTCACGCATGGTGCGCATGACGTTACGGTGCGGCAGCGCGCGGCCGCAAAGAGGCGTGCCCGTTTTCGGACACCGTTCACTTCGGGCGGGAGGACACCCCTACAGGTTCCGCTCCGCGTAGATCTCCATCGCGTCGCGGACGAGGACGGCGGTGCCCTCGCCGTGCTTGTCGTAGTTCTCGGTGAAGCGCGGGTCGTCGACGTACATGCGGCCGAGGCCGATCACGTACTCCTTGCTCGGGGTCGTGGTGGCCGAGAGCCAGGCGACCTGGCGCCGGGCGATCGCCTGCACCTCGTCGCTGCCGGCGGCCAGGCCGTCCCCGAGCGCCCGCGCGAAGGCGCGGGCGATGCCGGTCTGCTCGTCCATGAACGCCTTCTTCCGCGCGGCGTCGAGCGAGCGCCACCAGCGGTCGCCCTTCTCGTACGCGTCGCGGCCCCAGCGCTCGGTGACCTCCTTCTCGTACCGCGTGTGATCGAATCCGTCGAACACTTCGTCCGCCATGAGTTCTTCTCCGTTCTCGGTCTTGTGGAGAGTGGTCCGCACCGCCTCGATCTGCCGGCCGATCCGCTCCCGCTCCTGTTCGAGGAGGAGCAGATGGGTGCGCAGGGCGGCCGGCGTGTCCCGCTGGCCTTCGAGGACCTCGGCGATGGCGGGCAGGGAGAGCCCCAGCTCGCGCAGCAGCAGGATGCGCTGCAGCCGCACGAGCGCCGCCTGGTCGTAGTACCGGTAACCGTTCGCGCCGATCCGGCTCGGCTCCAGCAGTCCGCGCTCCCCGTAGTGCCGAAGGGTGCGGCTGGTGGTGCCGGCTTTCCTGGCGATCTCTTGGATCGACCACTCCATACCGAGAACGCTAAATCTTGACGTCGCGTAAAGGTCAAGCCGACGTGGGCGCCCCGCCCCGGGGCACACCCGCACACGACGAAGGCCCGGATCCAGTGACTGGATCCGGGCCTTCGTTGCTACTGAGTAGCGGGGACAGGATTTGAACCTGCGACCTCTGGGTTATGAGCCCAGCGAGCTACCGAGCTGCTCCACCCCGCGTCGGTAAACACGACTCTACGGCATGAGCGGGGCGATCACGAAATCGGATTCCTCAGCACCCGCAGTCGTCGGAGTCGACCGGCGCCGTGAGGGGGTCCGCGGCCTTCTCCGCGGGGCCCTCCCAGGTCTCGTACGCGAAGCCCTCACGCACCCAGTACTCGAAGCCGCCGAGCATCTCCTTCACCTGGAAGCCCAGCTCCGCGAGGGCCAGCGCGGCACGCGTGGCGCCGTTGCAGCCGGGACCCCAGCAGTACGTGACGACCGGCACCGACCGGTCGAGCAGCTGCTCCGCCTGCTCGGGGACGAGCGCGGTCGGCAGGTGGATCGCGCCGGGGACGTGCCCCTGGTCCCAGGAGGCGGTCGACCGCGAGTCGATCACCACGAAGCCCGGGTCGGTGCCGTCGGCGGCCGCGGTGGCCAGCGCGGAGGCCACGTCGGAGACATCGGCGTGGAAGACGAGGCTGGCGGAGAAGTACGCGGCAGCGGCGGCGGGAGAGGCCGGCGGGGTGCGGAGTACGGGGTTGACCTGCGTCGTTGTCGTCGTCATGGTGATCAATCTACGGACGATGATCACCGTGCTGAAGCGAGGATCCACGGTGGTCAGGGGCATCGGCCGGGGAATCCCGGGCCTTCGCCGGGGGACGGCGTGGATCTCACGCATCGGGACGGTGAGAGCCGCCGACTCCCCCTCCGCCACCGCCGCCGCCGGTGTCACATCGGCGCGGTTCCATCCGTCATGAGGACATGACGGCAAGCGAACGGGGAGAACGACCAGTGGACCAGGACCGCGACGACAAAGAACTGCTGGCCCGCCGCTTCGAGACCGACCGGGGCCACCTGAGGGCCGTCGCCTACCGGATGCTGGGCTCGCTCGGCGAGGCCGAGGACGCCGTGCAGGAGGCCTGGTTCAAGCTCAGCCGCAGCGACGTAAGCGGGGTGGAGAACCTCAGCGGCTGGCTGACCACCGTCGTCGGCCGCGTCTGCCTCGACATGCTGCGCTCCCGCGGCTCGCGCCGCGAGGACCCGCTGGAGTACTACGTCCCCGACCCCGTGGTCCGGGTCGGGGACATCGCCGACCCCGAGCACGCGGCCGAGATCACCGAGTCCGTCGGCCTCGCGCTCCTCGTCGTCCTGGAGACCCTGGGGCCGGCCGAGCGGCTCGCGTTCGTCCTGCACGACATGTTCGCCGTCTCCTTCGACGAGATCGCCCGGATCGTGGACCGCACCCCGGCCGCCACCCGCCAGCTCGCCAGCCGCGCCCGCCGCCGGGTCCAGGACGCCACCCCCGCCGCCGGTCCCGACGCACGGCGCCAGCGGGAGATCGCCGACGCCTTCCTCGCCGCCGCGCACGGCGGCGACTTCGAGGGGCTGCTCACCGTCCTCGACCCGGACGTGGTGCTGCGCGCGGACGGCGGCCGGACCCTCGCGGCCGTCTCCAAGGTCGTCCGGGGCGCCGAGGCCGTCATCGCGCAGGCCCTCACCTACGCCAAGTTCCGTACGGGAGCGCTGCGGGTCGTCGTCAACGGCGCGCCCGCGGTCCTGTCGGTCGTCGACGGGCGCCCCGGCGCCCTCATGGCGTTCACGATCGCCGGGGACCGGATCGTCGAGCTGCACATCCTGGCGGACCCGGAGCGGATCGCGGCGCTCGGCTTCTCGGAGGAGGAGCTGGCGCGGGCGACGTACTGAGGCGAACCCCTCCGCAGCCCCCACGGTGTCCCTCCGACGCCCGCACGACGCCCCCGCCCCGGCTCCACGCCGTCCCTGACGCCCTCTCAGCTCTCCTTGGGGGCCGTCAGGGAGGCTCCGACCACCAGGGAGGCGGCGGCGCTCGCGATGCCGAGGACGGCGCCCGCGGCGACGTCGCCCGGGTAGTGCACCCCGGTGTGGACGCGGGAGTAGCCCACGGCCATCGCCAGGATCTGCAGGGGGACGGCGGCCGGGGGCAGCACCACCCCGACGGCGGTGGCGAAGGCCACCGCCGACGCGGTGTGCCCGGAGGGGAAGGAGGCCGAGTCCGGCATCGTCACATGGCGGGCCACCACCACCCGGGCCGCCTCCCGGTCCGGCCGCGGCCTGCGGACCAGCCGCTTGCCGAGCAGGTTCGCCGTGGCCGAGGCCACCGCCACGGCCCCGACACCGGCGAGGGCCGCCCGGCGCGGCCGGCCGGGCACCAGGGCGAGCGCGGCCGCCACGGCGAACGAGATCTTGGAGTGGTCGGCCGTGTGCGAGAGCCGGCGGAGCGCCGTGTCGAGCGTGGGGGTGGGGGTCGCGGCCACGGCGGCGTACACCGCGCCGTCGATCGCGCGGAGATCCCTGAGGACGGCCCGGACGGAGCCCGGAGGCGCCGCTCCGTCCGTGGTCCCGATCGTGCTCTCGGTCGTGCCGGTCATGTGCGGCTCCTCGGGGTGGGACGGAAGGCGAGTTCGGTGATGCGCCGCCAGTCCATGGGCGGCTGTGGCTCGATGGCGCCGGGCCGGTGGCGCGGCACCAGGACCCGCAGGGCGCGGGGGCGGAGCGTGCAGACGACGGGGGTGGGCAGGGTCAGCGCCTCCCCGTCGACGGCGACGGAGATGGTGCCGGGAGGCTCCACGGCCTGCCCGGTCACCTCGACCCGAGCGGCCGTCAGCACGTTCAGGCCGGTCGCCTGGGTGCCCCGTACGGCCAGCTCGGCGGCCTGGGCGGCCCCGTCGACGCGGATGCCGATCACCCCCAGCTCACCCCCGTCGAGCAGGGGTCTGCGGGCGGCGACGGCATTGAACGGATCGGGCGCCGCGTACGGGTTGTTGCTGACGAGCAGCGCCTGCTGCGCGGGCAGCCGGAGCTTGTCGGCCGTCGCGTCGAGACGGTCGCCCTCGCCGCCCTGGAGCAGATCGGGCAGGGCCTCGAACGCGGTGCCCGCCTTGTCGTCGCGGTACTCGGGGCGCTGGACGACATCCGCGTACACACCGAAGGAGACGGTGTTGACGAAGGCCCGCCCGGAGACCGAGCCCAGGTCGACCCGGAGTTCCTCGCCGTCGACGAGGGCGTCCAGGCAGGTCGCCGGGTCGGCGCGGTCGAGGCCCAGGTCGAGGGCGAAGTGGTTGCGGGTCCCGGCCGAGATGACGAGGAACGGCAGGTCGTGCTCGGCGGCCACGGCGGCGACGAGCGCCTGCGTACCGTCGCCTCCGGCCACCCCGAGCAGATCGGCGCCGTCGGCGACGGCCTCCCGGGCGAGCGCGGCGACATCGGTCTCGGCTGACGGGTCGAGCAGGACGACCCGGGCGCCCAGCTTCTCGGCCCGCTCCACGAGGCCGAACCGGGCGACCTTCCCGCCCCCGGACTTCGGGTTCATGATCAGCACGGGCCGCTGCGGCCGGGGCCGCCGCTCCCCGCGCGCCAGGTCGGTCCGCCTGCCGCCGCCCTTGGCCCGGATGCGGCGCAGTGCGGCCCGGGCGCAGAGCAGCGCGACGCCCCACAGCCCGAGGGCCAGGAGCGCGGTCAGCCACAACCCGCCGATGACGTACAGGGCGAGGACGGCGATGGGCGCGCCGACGGCGAGCAGTGCGCCGAACACCCGCAGCGGCCCGCGATGGGCGAGGAACCACCAGATCCCCACGGCCGAGAAGGACAGCCCCACGAGACCGGTCAGCAGGATCAGCAGCCCGCCGGCGCCGAGTCCGGTCAGCAGGAGCACGACCGCGGCCGCGGCCGCGGCCAGCGCCCATCGGGCCAGATGTATGGCCTCCTCCGTCGGATCGTTCGATCCGTTCACCGTCACGGTCCCCACCTCCATGCTCAGCCTGCACGTTCCAGCGTCGCCCACGGTGCCCCACTGTGCGCCCGGGAAAGATCCGTTCGCGGAAAAGCCGGCGCCGGGGGACTCCGCGGGGGAGAACGACGAAACGCCCCGCCCGGTCGGAACCGGTCGGGGCGCTTCTCGGCGCCTCGGGGGTCAGGACCCCCGCCCGCCACACGTAGGCCGTGTGGGACTCGAACCCACAACCAACGGATTAAAAGTCGGTGGAGGGGCCGGACCACCCTGTTTCGCGCCGTGTCAGTCCGTACCGCCCTCTGCCGGAAACGCCTGGTCGAGGGCGGTTCCGAGCGTAGCGCTCACAGTGCCGAATGTCGCTTGGTGCCGGGAACTGACAGCCCGTTCCACAGCGTTCGTCTGAGCACTGGCTGAGCAGAAAGGCCCCGCCACCTGCGGTGACGGAGCCTCATACGTACGCCTCAAGTCTACAGCCCCGTCACTCCGAAGGCAGGGGTTCCGATGCCCGGCGGGCGCGCGGCACAACCGCGGCCGCCTTCTCGGCGATCTCCAGGTCCACCTCGTGCAGCAGCGACGTATAGGTGTCGGACGCCAGCTTGATCGTGGAGTGCCGCAGCGTCTCCTTGATGGCGTGCAGGTCGCCACCGCCCGCGTGGATCAGGGTCGCCGCACAGTGCCGCAGGTCGCGCAGGTTGATCGGCGGGAGACCAGCCGCCTCGGACAGCCGGCGGAACGCCTTGCTCACGACGTCCGGGTGCAGCCACTCGCCTGACTCGGCGGTGAACACCTTGCCCGTGTCGGTCCAGTCTGCGGTGTCCTTCCCAGCGGCCCGCTCCTCGGCCGCCCGCGCATTCCACGCGACCCGCTCCGCCAGCTGGTGGACGCGGTGCTCGCGAAGGGCCTGCACGGTGGCCAGGTCGAGGCCGATCGTTCCCGCGCTGCCGTCGGTCTTCGGCACGTCCTCAACCGGGGTCCAGCCGTCGACGATGATCTCCTTCGCCACAGTGAGGGACTGTCCGTCGAGGTCGACGTTCACCCAGTCTTGGCCGACGCCTTCACCGCGGCGGAGCCCACGGAACGCGATCAAGTGGAAGAAGGCGTACAGCCGGTCATCGGCGGCCGCGTCGAGGAACGCGCCCAGTTGCGCGGGCGTCCACACCATGACGCCGGACGGCTTCTCGCCGGTCTCACGCCAGCGTGTGACGTGCTGGTCCGTCCACAGGACAGCCTTCGGCCGGCGCCCGGAGGCGAGCTCTACGTGCGAGGCCGGGTTGAAGGTGATGAGCTGGCGCGCGATCGCGCCGTTGAGCGCGGTGCGCAGGGTGGACCGAATCCGCTGCTTGGTAGCGGGGCCGGTGATGCGCCGGTACGGCTTCATCTCGGCGAGCTTGGCTCGCTCGGCCGCGAGGCTGGCTCGTTCGCTGGCCTTCGGGGAGCCGGGCCGGCCGGTCGTACAGCGGGCGGTCTGCTCTCGGCGAGCCGCGTTCTCCGCAGCCACGACGTCGTTGGCCTCGTCGATGGCGTCGAACATCTCCTGGCAGTGGCCGACGTTCAACCGGTCGAGGCGGAGGTGCCCGAGGGCGGGGGCCAGGTGCACGCGGACATGGGAGGCGTAGCCGCCGGTCGTCTTCTTCTTGGTTTTCTTCGAGGCTAGCCAGGTATCGAGCCACTCGCCCACCGTCATCGCGCCGTTGAGGGGGACGCCGACGCCGAGCCGCCGGGACACCTCAGTCGGCTCGGGGATGGAGGCGCGCTTCGTCTGCAGGCCGTCGAGGAGGTCGCCGACGCGACGCTGTGCGTCCTCGTCGCCTCCGGCAAGGTCGAGGATGGCGCGGATCTTGTCGAGGTCAGCTTGCGCGTCCTTGACCTGGGTGTAGCCGGTGCGCTGAAAGCGCCGGCGGTTCCCGTCGACGTCGACCGGCAGCTCCTGGTGCAGGGTGTGCTTGCCGTGTGACCGCTTCGACAGCAGAGGGCACGAAGCGCCGCGGCGCTTACCATCCGGACCGCGGCACTCACACCGCTTGCTGATGCCGCCGGCGCGGCGAGTCAGAGACATAGAAAGTGTTACCTCTCGTTCACGATGCCACTCTGGCTCATACGGCTAGACCGTTGCCGCCCAGACGACTTGCGCGAAGTTTCGGGCTGTTCCAACAGGTCGGCGACTTCCTCCGGCAGCTCTGGAGGGAGCCACCCCTTCTCCCGAATAAGTCCAATAGACCTTCGCGCTGCGGCTTCCGACTCGCTCAACCGCTCCTGGTACATCTGCAAGCTGTAAAGCGCTTCGTCAGACTCGGTTAGCTCTTCCACCTTCTCCTTCAATTGCTCGTTGACTGCCTTCATCTGCTCGAGAATTCGGCGGCCTTCGGCGACCTCGTGAGCGTACTCGGGGCTCCCAGGCTCGAGAAGATCGAGCGCTGCGGTGTTGTCCTCTTCGGTGTACCTCTGAAACTCGGCCTGCAGCTCCGCTACCTGGGCTTTGATTCGGTCCCGCTGTGGCTTCTGTTCCAAGACAAGCTGCCCGACCCTGTTCACCAAGTCCCTCAGCGAGAGCACCTCATCGACATCCATGAGAGCGGAGTCTGCAAGGATCATTGGCGATTCATAGTCGTCGGCGAGCAAACCGTCTGGATCAGGGCCAGTCATGCCCATCATCCAGTAGGCAGCCGCGTAGGGATCCTTACTAACACCCGGCAGGATCTCGACTTTCGATTCGTACCCCAAAGGCATGATCAGAGAGACGGGCGGGATCTTCAAGGCCGCAGCAAACGCCATCACCTCTGCGATCCCGACCGACGCTCGCCTGCCGTTTTCGAGGTTGGCAATTACCGACCGCTGGATGGGTGCACCAATTTCCGCGCACACGTCAGCAAGTTCCTGCGCGCTCATCCCCCGCAGCTCGCGATGCCGTCGGAGCTCCGCAGCAACCACCTTGGTGTACCGCTCCGACCACCCTTGTTGTGTCATGGCAGCACAATACGACAGGACTTGACACAAGGCAACTGGATCACCCATGCTGTGTCGTGATGACGCAACTGATGTAAGGGTGACACGTCATGACACGAGAAGGCATTGGGCGACAGGTGATGACACGAAACGAACTGTTGGCTCTTCCGGCCAGCGTGGACCTCGTCACCGCCGGCCGCGCTTTCGGTGTGGGTCGAACCACCGCCTACGCCCTCGCCCGCACCGGAGAGTTCCCCTGCGCGGTCATCCGCGCCGGTAAGGCATACCGCGTGATCACGGCGGACCTGCTTCGGGTCCTGCAGATCACCCCTGAAAACAGCGAAGCCGTTGGGGCGGTACCCCCAACGGCTTCGAGCGAGCGAACCACCGAACCCGCGTAGCAGCAGACCAGAGGAAACGCTCATGAACATCATCGCAGACACCTCGGACACCGGAAAGCGGACCGCCAGCCAGCAGGCCGGGGCGGTTCCGGCCAGCCCCATGGCTCGCTTCATGCAGGCCACTCTCCCCACTCGCACGAAGATGCTCCACGAGTACGAGGACGGCGTCCTGCTCGCCACGTACGACCCCTCCCAGATCAACGCCCTCGACGCTCGCCTGCTGTCGAACATCTACGTCGACTTCACCGAGGGCGAGCAGGTCGACGGACTCCGCGAACTCGGCCGAGACGCCATCGGAGACGCTGCCAGCAGCAAGCTGTTCGCCGCCGTCCTCGACTACGTCGACCGCTCCGGAGACGCCCCGGGAGTCATCGCCCGCGTGGTCGAACTCTTCGGCCAGGTCTGCGGCAACACGCAGACCCTGTGTCCCCACTACAGCTGGTGCGTCGAGACCGGCTCGCACGTCGAGCACACCAGCGACAGCGTCGAACCCGCCTTCCTGGAGGCCGACCGCCGGGAACTCCTCGCCGCCGGCCTCACGCACTGGAGCAAAGGCATCCGGGTCGGCTTCCTGGAGCAGGACCTCACCCCCGCCGACGCCCGGACCAAGCTCGCGGAGCTCCGGGCGCACCTCGACGCCGTCGAGAAGCTCATCGACACCGCCGACGAGGCGCAGTGACCACCCCCGCCCGCCCGAGCAAGGAGGCAGCGTGACCAGCCAGAAGCCGCACATCCCCGGCCAGTGGCCCATCGCCGAACCGGTCCCCCTCCTGCCCGCGCCGGACGCCGGACAGAACCAGACGCCGACCGCTCCGCAGCCCCCGGTCGTGGTGCCTGTGCCGCAGGTCCGGCTCGTCATCACCGTCGACCTGACCGGCCGCTACGACAGCAGCAGCCAGGTCATCAACGACCTCTACGACCAGACCCGCAGGTCCAGCGACTGCCACGCCGCCAT
Source organism: Streptomyces sp. NPDC017246 (assembly GCF_044331325.1). Lineage (NCBI taxonomy): Bacteria > Bacillati > Actinomycetota > Actinomycetes > Kitasatosporales > Streptomycetaceae > Streptomyces > Streptomyces sp. NPDC017246. The sequence continues at coordinate 17,947 of NZ_JBIRMW010000002.1, forward strand.
CGTCACCTGCGGCCACGACGCTCTCGCCCACGGGCTCGGCCTCGCCGAGCAGATCGCCAACAGGTTCTTCCTCTCCGCGCAGCACATCGAGATCCACGTGCCCGCCGGTACCCGGAACTCCTACCTGGCGGCCGAGGTGCAACGGCATCTCCGGCTGATGTGCGCCGACCACGCCCAGATGCTCAACCGCCTCCGAGCCGCCAGCTAGCCCGGGAAGCGCACTGCAGCCCCGGGCCATCCCCCAGGCCCGGGGCTGCGTGCGCACTCACGAACCACACCGGCCCCGCTTGCAGAAGAGAGCACGTTCGTGAACAGCACCACCACCCTCCCGCTCTTCGAGGGGGACACCGGGCGGCCACCAGCGCCGCGCCCGGCGCCGACCTCCCGCCTCAGCCTGGCCGCCGCCCCCGCACGCCTCGTCCCTTACCGCGACGCCCTCGACGAGGACAGCGAGGAGCACGTCCTCCTCGTCGTTGCCTGCCCGTTCTGCGACCACCAGCACATCCACCCCGCCGGCCGCGCCTCAGCTCCGCGCGTCTGCCTCCGGCGCTCGCGGTGCGTCGGCGGTCCGACCGGCGTCTACTACTTCCCGGCGGTTCACCAGTGACCCAAGCCCCGCCCGGCGCCGGGCTCGTCGCCGACGAGCAGCTCGTCCGCGAGTCCCTCGCGTACCACTTCCAGGACGTCCCCGGGCTGCTCAGCATCTGTTCCGACAAGGACGGCTGGGCCGGGAAGCGGTTTACCACCGACGCCGCGGGGATCGAGGCGGCCACGCAGTACGCCGTCGCGCTCGACCGCCGCGCGGCCAAGGGCGTGTACGCCCAGGTGACGACCCTCCGCGACCGCCCTGCGGAAGGGCGTGGCGGGAAGGACCTCGCGCACGGCCTCACGTTCTTGTGGGCCGACGGCGACTTCGGTACGACCGGCCACAAGCCGGGCCTCGACGACCTGCCCCACCCGCTCGACGCCGACCACGTGCAGGAGATCGTCCTCGCCTCCGGGCTGCCCCAGCCGTCCGGCTGGTGGCTGTCCGGGGGTGGCTGCAACCCGATCTGGGTCCTCGACCAGGGGCACATCATCGGCAGCGACGACGACCGGGCCGAGACCGAGCGGCTCACGATGGGCCTTCAGGCGGTCCTCGGCGCGGCCGCGTACTCCCACGGCTGCGGCTGGGACACGCAGATCGGCAACCTCGACCGGCTCATGCGGATCCCGGGCACGGTGAACCGCAAGGCCGAGCCGCGCCTCACGGGCAGCATCCCCGGCACAGGCGTCCCCGTCGACCTGGCGGTCATGCGCGAGGCCGTCGCCCGCCTGGAGCCGGACGCCCGCGCTCTGCTGGAGAAGGCCGCCGCGGAGAAACGGGCCCGTCACGACACCCGCACCGGACGCACCCGGGTCCCGGCCCCGATGCCGAAGCGCTCGACGCTGCCGCGCACCGACAGGGGCACGAGCGTCTTCGACATCCTCGCCGCCGAGCTGGCGTTCCGGGACATCCTGGAGCCGGCGGGCTGGACCTACCGGGGCACGGCCGCAGACGGCCGGGAGAAGTGGTTGCGCCCCGCCGGGGCCGAGGGGGCAGCAGACAGCGAATACAGCCTCGTCTGCGACGACCACGTGGCAGTGAACTGGTCGGAGCGGGCTGGTCTGCCCGTCGGCCAGCAGCCGACCGGTCGCAAGCTCACCGTCCCCACCCTGTGGGCGCACCTCTACTACGGCGGGAACGAGCGCGAGGCCACCCTCGACGTGCTGCGCGCCGCGTTCGACCAGGACGCCCAGGCCGCCGCCCGGGCCCTGCCCGTCGCGGTGCTCGGCCGCGTCCGGCAGCACTGCCGCCCCCCGGCTCAGCGCCGCGACGTGCCCGTCCCGCCGGCCGACGATATGTGGGGCTCGCTCGACGAGCCGCCCCTGCCCCCCGACGCCGAGGACGGGGAGCCCGACGGCCCGGCTCCTGTGCCGGGCCTGATCCCCGAGGAGTTCTACGCGGCCCGCCCTGAGCTGGCGCACATCCGGCAGGCCGGCCACTCGCGCAGCCGGTCCGGGGACGTCGCGCTCCTGTCGGTCCTTACCCGGCTCTCGTCTCTGGTATCGCACCGGATCCGCGCGGACACCGGCATCGCCGGGTACGCCTCGCTGAACCTGTTCGGCGGCGTCATCGGCCCGTCCGGCATCGGCAAGTCCACCGGCGTCGAGGTCGCCGACCGGCTGATGCCCGCCCCGCCCGACCTCGACTTCCGCGACGGGCTCCCCCTCGGCTCCGGCGAGGGCCTGGCCGAGGTGTTCATGGGCATCGTCGAGGAGGAGACCGGCGAAGTCCGCCGCGGGCGCGGGGGCACCGAGACCCCGGTCACCGTCACCGTGCGCAAGCAGGTGCGGCACAACGCCTTCTTCTACGTCGACGAGGGCGCCACCATCACCCGCCTCATGAAGGAGCGCTCCGGGTCCACCCTCGGCGAGACGCTGCGCAGCGCCGCCGTCGGCCAGACCCTCGGGCAGACCAACGCCTCGAAGGACACCAGCCGGTACATCCCCAGCGGCTCGTACAGCCTCGGCCTGCTGGTCGGCTTCCAGCCCGAGACCGTCGCCCCGCTGTTCGAGGAAGTCGCCGAGGGCACGCCACAGCGGTTCGTCTGGGTGCAGGTCATCGACCCCTCGATCCCAGACGTCCAGCCCCCGTGGCCCGGGGAGCTCCTCGCGTGGAGGGACGCGGCCGCCGCGGGGCCGGCCGACGAGGCGAGCCGTTTCTGCCTCGTGTCGTTCGACGAGTCCATCAAGGCCGAGCTCCGCGCGGCCGACCTCGCCAAGGCCCGCGGGCAGGCCGACCCGGCCGAGCTGAACCAGTTCGACTCGCAGGCCCCCGTCATGCGGGTGAAGCTCGCCTCTCTGCTGGCCATTCTCGCCGGGCGCCGCCACGTGACCGTCGAAGACTGGCAGTTGGCGCTGATGCTGTGGCAGTCCTCCTCCGCGACGCGCGACGCAATCCTGGCGTACAGCGCGGCCCAGCGGCGGCTGGAGCAGGAGAAGCGCACCACAGCCCGCATCGAGGAAGAGGTGCGGGTCGACGACGCGAAGAAGCAGGCCGAGGACGCACGGACGGACCGGGCCGTCGAACGGATGGCCAGACGCATCGCGGTCCTGGCCCGCGAACATGGCCCGCAGACACGCAAGTCGGTGCGCGCCCGGGCCGCCGGCCGAGACAAGAAGTACGTGAACGACGCGCTCGCCTACGCCGTCCTGCGGGAGTGGATCCTCGAGGAGTCCGGCCAGTTCCCGCCCGGTCCTGTCCCCCCTTCATGAGGGGGGACAGGGGGGGGGACAGGGGGGACGGGGGGACAGCGTTTGTCCCCCCTGTCTCCCTCTCAGAACACCTCAAGTGGTTGCACATCGAAACTATTGCAGATGCAAGTAACCCTCTGACCTGCACTTAAAGAAGATCAAGATCAACTACATCTCGACTCGCGTACCGCGCGAGAGGAGGGGGGACAAACGGTGTCCCCCCTGTCCCCCCCCAGGCCCTGAAGGAGACCCCGTGTCCCTCCCCACCAGCCCCACCGGATGGCTCGCCGCCTACCGCACCGCCGAGCAGATCGAGAACAAGAAGCCCGGCCGGTACCTGCCCGTCGACGGATGGAGCCACGACGGCGACGCCCTCGTCGTCGACCGCCGCGCCGGCCAGCGCGTGCCCGCCGCGAGCCTGCCCCACTTCCGCGGCCTACAGGAGGCCGAGAGCAGCGTGGCCGGAGTTGTGCCGGGCCAGGGCTGGAGCGTCGCCTACCCCGACGGCGCCGCCCCGGACCCCGTGGTCGCCTGGGTCGTCGACCGTCACGGTTACGCCCTGCCGCTCATCGCCAACGCCGACGGGCACGCGGAGCCCTACGACCAGAGCGAGCTCGGCAGCTTCCTGGCGCCCGGCCACCCCGACGCCAGCCCGTATCGCCCCGCCCCCGAGAAGGAGTCCAACTGATGGCTGGAGAGACCACGATCACGATCGTCGGCAACCTCGTCGACGACCCCGAGCTCCGCTTCACGCCCGCCGGCGCCGCCGTCGCGAAGTTCCGCATCGCGTCCACCCCCCGCGTCTTCGACCGCCAGACCAACGAGTGGAAGGACGGCGAGGGCCTGTTCCTCACCTGCTCGGTCTGGCGCCAGGCCGCCGAGAACGTTGCCGAGTCCCTCCAGCGCGGCATGCGCGTCATCGTCCAGGGCCGCCTCAAGCAGCGGTCCTACGAGGACCGCGAGCAGGTGAAGCGGACCGTGTACGAGATCGACGTCGACGAGGTCGGCCCCTCCCTGCTCCGCGCCTCCGCCACCGTGACGAAGAACCCGCCCGGCGGCGGCAAGCAGGATGGGCAGCCGGCGCCCGGCGGCTGGGGCTCCGCACAGCCCGCTCCCGCCCCGGCCCAGGCGGCGCCCAGCTACTCCGACGAGCCCCCGTTCTAACCAGACCCACCAGGGCGGCCGCGCTGGAACGCGGCCGCCCACCCGGAGAGGACGCCATGACCTGCCAGCTCTGCGAGACCAACCAGACCGACGACTACCTCTGCGCCAGGTGCGCCCCTGTCCTCACCGAGCAGCTGCACCGCATGCCCGCCCTGTACAGAGGTCTCGCCGCCTTCCTGACGCCCGCCGCGCGGGGCGCCCAGCACGGCGGCCATGCACAGGCTGTGGACGGCGCCCTGCCCGTATCGGAGCACGTTCTCGATCTCCGGGGCCCCGGAGGGATCGTTGGGATCCTTGAGGACTGGCGCTCGGCCATGCACGCCGCCCGCCGCTGGTCGGCCCCGGTGCTCACTGCAGGGATCCCACACCGTGTCACTGCCGCAGCCGCCGCCCTCGCCTACTCCGTGGACTGGGCGGCGCGCTGCTGGCCCGAGGCAGGGCAGTTCGCGCGGGAGATCCGAGACCTCCACGGCGCGGCCGCGAGCATCGTGCACCCGCGGCTGATCGAGGAGTGTGGGACCCGGCTCGGGAAGTGCCCGGCCGCCGACCCCTCCGGGGTGGTGTGCGGGGCGGTGCTGCGGCACTACCCCGGCGAGCGGGCGGTGACGTGCCGGTGGTGCGGGTGCGCGTTCGAGCCTCACGAGTGGGGTGAGCTGCGGGAGTGGATCGACTACGAGGCATCGAACGCACGTCTAGAACAGGCGAGTTGACGTGCCAAGCTCTCGACTATCACACCCTCCCTGTGATAACGTCTCAGTGATGGATACGAAGCCCTGGCGGGAACGTGTACGCCTGGAGGAAGAGCTGCTGGAACAGCTCCAGCTCCAGGTCTCTCAAGCCGCCAAGCGCCGAGCGGCAGCCCTGGTCGAAGGGGTCGCCGAGCTCGGCAGCGTCTACAAGGTCGCGCAGGACCTCGGCAAGAGCTGGACCGCCGTCGACAACGCGATCAAGAAGAACGGGCCCGCCACGGCAGGCCCTCACACAACCGCATAACGCAGAGCGGGAGCCGGCCGACAGCTCTCCCAGGTGCTGGAACACCTGAGAGGCGCGCGCGTCGCCCGACTCCCAACGCCCCGGAGCGCTGACACGCACCGGCACTTGCCCACGAACGAGAAGAGACCTCGTCATGGACCAACTGCATCCTCCCTCCGTTGTGACGGCCCGCACAACTCTGGCCAGTCCCGACCGCCGACTCATCGCCGTCGGCACCACCCGCCGCCATGACGGCCGCACCATCACCGTGCGCGCCACCGAGGCTGGCGTCACCGGAACCATCACCGCCCGCGGCGGTGCCCGATGACACAGCCCACCCCCGTCCTCAGCGACGAGACCCGCAAGCTCCTCGGCCAGCTCGCCGACACCCTCGACCGGGTCCAGCCGGGCGCCGCCATGCACGAGGCCATCCGTCTCGCGCGGCCCCTCGTCCTCGCCGAACGCCTCCACGGGCCCACCGAAGCCGCGTTCGCCGCCGAGCAGGACCTCCTCGCCGCGATGCCCCCCGTCCGCGAACGGCAGACCCGCGGCGAGTACGCCGCCCTCCTCCGCCTCATCGCCGAGGGGGTCATTCAGTGACCACCGTGACCACCGCCGGCCTCGACCAACTGGGCGACCTGCCCGGCCCCGACGAGACGCTGCCACTCGACCTGGCCCGACGCCTCGCTCTGGAAACCCTGGACGAGCATGCCACCGCCAGCATCCACGACCACGACGACATGCTCAGGGCCGCCGTCGCCCTCGACCTCAGGCTCCGATCCCTCCTCGCCGCACTCGACGCCGAGGAGGACCAGTGAAGCGCCCCATCACCCTCCCGACCCTCGACCACGGCAACGTCACCCTGCCCGAGCCGGGATGGTGCACCGGGCACAGTGGCCGCACCCCCGGCTACCGCATCGACGTCACCCACACCGGAGCCGAACACGCCTTCGCCTTCGCGGGCGACACCCTGCTCGTCGCCATGCTCAGCCAGGACCCGTTCGTTCCCGACCCCGATCGGCGCCGGACCGGCCTGTACGTCGAGCAGACCGGCTATTCCGCCACCCTGGACCCCACCGACGTCCGGCAGCTCGCAGCCACGCTGACCGTGCACGCGATCCACCTGCGGACCCTCGCCGACCAGCTCGCAGCGATCCAGGCCGAGGAGGGCGGGAAGTGAAGCTCACCCCCTCCCAGGCCCTGGCGGTCGCCGCCGGCCTCGTCATCATTACCCTGACCGGCGCCGCGTTCTGGCTCTCCTACGCCCACCTCGCCGAGGTCGCCCTGGCCCACGGCCTCGGGCAGGCCACCGAACGCGCTTGGGCGTGGCCCGCCACCCTGGACCTGTTCATCGTCGCGGGAGAACTCCTCATGCTGCGGGCCGCGCTGAGGCGTCAGGTCGACGGCTGGGCGATCGCCCTTACGGCGGTCGGGTCGGTCGGCTCGATCGTGCTGAACGTCGCGGGCGTCACCGGAACCCGGGACCCCGGCTCGGTTCCGCTTCTCGACTACGTCGTGGCCGCGGTTCCGCCGACCGCCGCGCTCCTCGCGTTCGGCGCCCTCATGCGGCAGATCCACCAGGCCCTCGCGGCCGTCGAGACGCGACCGGAACCGGCACCGGAACCGATCAAGGTCGAGGCGGAACCGTCCCCCGTCGCGATGGTTCCGGAGCGGCTGCCGCAGGTCCCCGCGCTGCCCGTCCTCGGCCCGTGGGTGCCCGTGGCGGAACTCCTCGCGGTACCGGCCGGAACCAGCCGTGACCTGCCTTTTTCCCGACCCCGGGAAGAACTCCAGGCCGCTGGCGAGGGGGCCGAGGAGCACCCGGAACCGCCCCTGGTTCCGCTGGTTCCGCCCGCTGGTTCCGGTGCCGACGACATCGAGTCCGAGGACACCAGCAACACCACGTTCAACCGTCAGGTGACCGACGCCCGGAACTGGCTCGCCGCCGAACCGGAACTCACCGGAACCGCCATCGGCCAACGCCTCGGCAAGAGCGATACCTACGGCCGCCGCGTCCGCCGCGCCGCCCTCGCCGAGCATCGCGAAGCGATCACTTTGCGGGCAGCCGCGAAGTGATCACCTACCACGTCCTCGGCTACTACAGCCTCTACGGCATCCCCCTCGGCATCCTCGCCTGCCGCCTCGCCCCGGCCGGGTCCACCATGCGCCGCATCACCGCGCGCCTCACCCTCGCCGCCCTCCTGCTCGTCGCCGCGACCGTCGCGCTCTCCTACTGAGGACCCCTCCATGAACACCACCCTCCTCGCCGCCATCGACACCGCCAGCGTCCACGGCATGGCCGCCCCCGCCGCCGTCACCGGACAGACCGGATCCGTCCCCATCTCCGTCCTCCTCGTCCTCGCCCTCAGCGGCATCGCCTGGTGGATGTTCAAGCACGGCGACAAGACCAAGAAGCTCCACATCGCCCCCGGCATCGTCTGCCTCGGCCTCGGCCTCTCCCTGAGCGGCACCCAGATCGGCGCCCAGGTCGGCATCCTCTTCGGCAGCATCGCCCAGATGGTCGCCAACCTCGCCGGCACCGTCTGACCGTGGGCACCGACCCCGAGGCCGACACCCTCGAACTGCCGCCCGTCCCCCGATGGGGGCGCGGGCGGCCCCGCCTCGCAGTCCATCGCATCCACCCCCGCCGCCTCGCCGCCGGCCACCGCGAGCTCCTCGCCCGCGCCCGAGCCTGGACGCTCACCGGCCGGATCAGCGGAGCAGCACTCGGCAGCCTCATGGCCTGGCGGACCGCGAACGACCAGCCGCGGCTCCTCGCCCTCGCCGCAGGGGCCTACGGGCTCGCGGCCTGGCGTGCCGGACGGCCCGTCCCTCCCGTACCGCCCACCGAGGAGGAGCTGCGGCGGCGCTTCCTCCTCGGCGTCCAGGCCCTCATCGGCGACCGGCCCGGCATCCACGTCCGCGCGCTCTACGCCGAGTTCCAGTCCCGCCCGGCCGCCGCGCACCTCGACGACACCCGCCTCCGCGCGCTCCTCGTCCGGTGCGAGGTCCCCATCCACAAGAGCCTCCGCATCGGCGACGAGACCGGGCGCAGCGGCATCAAGGCCGCCGACGTCGCAGCCCTCCTCTCCCCCACACCCGTAGACCCCCCTGCCGAACCTGTAGACGCAGGTCAGCCAGCCCCGGAAGGGGCTGTAGACCCCGCGTAGAGCAGGCCGTAGGCCACCCTGGAGACCCCATGCGACGCCACATCCACGCCCTCATCCGTGTCGCGGTAGAGCTCGTGTACTGCGGCACGTGCGGCTGGTGGCACCCGCCGCACAGCCACTGAATGTCAGTGGGCGCTCGTACCGTGAGCGGACCAACAGTTCGATTGCGGACAGGCTGCCCGCGCGACTCAGAACCTGCCCTCGTCGGGAACAGCGCCCCGACGGGGGCAGGGGCATGATGGGGATCATGGAGTACGTACACCCGCCCTCCGGCACCCTCACCACCTCCCTCGCCGCACTCGCCGCCGGCGTCCAGCCCGCGACCATCCGCGACTGGGTCCGCCGCGGGATCCTCACCCGCTGCGGCGGCTCGCCCGGGCGCCCGGTGTTCCGCGTCGAGGACGTCCAGGCTGCCCGCGCTGCGGCCAAGCCAACCCGTGCCGGGCAGCGCGCCGTCAAGGTCGCTTGACCTGGAGCGATTCATGCGCGCCGTCAAGGTCGCTTGACCTGGAGCGATTCATGCGCCACGCTTTCCGCCTACAGCCATGCCCAGAAACGGCACGGCAAGCACCGGGCCCCGCTCCTTCGGACGGGGCCTTTCGTGTGCCCTCAGACCGGCCCGTCCACGATCCCCGACGTGGACGGGCCTTCCCGCACCGGAGGCGACCATGGCCCGCATCCAGATCCTCGAACTCCCCATGGAGCACCGCGGGGACGACACCACCACCCCGTTCGCCATCGTCATCGACCAGGCGAGCGAGGAGGAGGCATCGGCGCTACGGGCGTGCGCGGCGGAGTCCGCCACCACGCTCGGAGCGCGCGGGATCCTCGTCTCCACTGGCACGCTCGACATCGCCTGATGTCTCGACGTCAGGCCCTCCAGGTGTGCCCCACCCCCGGGTGCCCGAACCTGACCCCCCAGGGTCGATGCCCCACCTGCCAGACACAGGCCCGAGCAGACCGACCCACCTCGCACTCCCGGGGCTACGACAGGCGATGGCTCAGAGCCAGCGCCGCCTACCTCGAAGACCACCCGTACTGCGAGTGCGACGACTGCGCTCCGCTGCCTCCCCTGCAGCGCGACCTGGCCACCGAGGTCGACCACATCGACGGCCTCGGACCCCTCGGTCCGCGCGGCTACGACCCGGACAACTGGCAGGCCATGAGCAAGGCGCACCACAGCCGCAAGACCGCCCGCGACACCTTCGGTCACTGACCCGCGACCACGTCACGCTCCGCGACCGGACCCAGGGGGGTGACCCCGGCCGGCCAGGGGGTGCAGAGCGCGGGGGAGGGCGCCGAGGGGCGAGCCGGGTTCAGAGGGTCCCAGCCGATCACGCAAGGTGACGGCTCTCAGTGCTGCGCAACGCAGCGACGAGGAGTGATCGACCATGCCCCGTGGAGGAGCACGCGCGGTCTCCGGGCCGCCGCCGGACCCGAGGTCCCTGCGCAGCACGAAGGCCGCCGACAAGGGTGGATGGCGGACGCTGCCGGCGGAGGGCCGCCAGGCCGAGCCGCCCGAGTGGCCGCTGACGGCCCCGACCGACCGCGAGGTCGACCTCTGGGAAGAGCTGTGGGCCAAGCCGCAGGGCGTCGCGTGGGCGGACATGGGCCAGGAGCTCGAGGTCGCACTGTTCGTCCGGACCCTCGCCGAGGCGGAGACCCCCGAGGCCCGGGTCGACGTGAAGAAGATGATCCGCAGCTACCTCGACAGTCTCGGGCTGAGCGTGGCGGGCATGAACCGCAACCGCTGGAAGATCGCCCCGGCTGTCGAGGAGGCCGAGCCTGTCGGCCCGGCCGTCAACGTCGAGCCTGTCCGCCGCCCGTCGGCGCGGGACCGGCTCAAGGTCGTGCCCAGTGGCGAAGGTGCCTGAGGCGGGCGCCGAGTTCCTCGTCGATTTCCCCACCCTGTGGATCGTCCCGGACTGGATTGAGGAACACTGCCCGGTCCCCGACGGCTTCCGCGCTGGTGAGCGCATGGAGCTGTACCCGTGGCAGCTGTGGTGCACCGTCAACCACTACCGGGTCCGCCCGACGGCCACGGTAGGCCAGCTCGCGCCCGCGTTCCACTACCGGCGCTCACAGGTCGTCGCCCCGCAGAAGACGGGCAAGGGCCCGTGGTCCGCCACCATCGTGCTCGCCGAGGCCGCCGGGCCCGTGGTCTTCGACGGGTGGGCCAAGGGCGGCGAGCGGTACCGGTGTTCCGACCACGGCTGCGGCTGCGGCTGGTGGTACGACTACGAGCCTGGCGAGCCGATGGGCACGTCCTGGCCGACGCCGCTGATCCAGCTCACCGCGACGTCCGAGGACCAGGTCGCGAACGTCTACCGGCCGCTGCGCAGCATGGTCCGGCGAGGCCCGCTCGCGGAAGTGATGCAGACCGGCGAGGAGTTCACCCGGGTCGGCGACGACGGACGCATCGACGTCGTCACCTCCTCGGCTCTGTCCCGCCTCGGCAACCCGATCATCTTCGCCCTCCAGGACGAGACCGGCCTCTACAACACGGCGAACAAGCTGCGCCGCGTCGCCGAGACCCAGCGCCGCGGCACCGCCGGCATGGGCGGCAGGAGCATGGAGACCACCAACGGGTGGGACCCGTCGGAGAACTCGGTCGCACAGACGACATCCGAGGCCAAGGCACGCGACATCTTCCGGTACCACCCGCAGGCACCCAAGACCCTGTCCTACGGCAACAAGCGGGACCGCCGGAAGATCCACACCGTGGTCTATGCGGGCTCGTCGCATGTCGACCTGGACGCCATCGAGGCCGAGGCCGCCGAGATCATGGAGAAGGATCCGGCGCAGGCCGAGCGGTTCTTCGGCAACCGGTGCGTGGCCGGCGCCTCGTCGTGGCTGGACGGAGCGAAGTGGGCGGCGAAGGCCAAGCCCCGCCGCGTGCGCCCGTTCACCCGGATCGTCCTCGGGTTCGACGGCTCCGACGTGGACGACTGGACCGCGATCCGCGCCGAGACGATGGACGGCTACCAGTTCACCCCGCTGTACGGAGTCAACGACGAGCCGACGATCTGGAATCCGGCCGACTACGGCGGGCAGGTCCCGCGCGCCGAGGTCCAGGCCGCGATGGGCCAGCTGATGGCCCGCTACGACGTCGTCCGGCTGTACGCGGACCCGCCGTACTGGGAGACCGAGGTCGACGACTGGGTCGACAAGTACGGCGAGGAGCGCGTCATCCGCTGGTACACCCGGCGCATCGTCCAGATGCACTCGGCGGCCGAGCGGCTCAAGACCGACGTGACGAAGCGCAACAGCCCCGGGGCGCCCGCCTTCACGCACGACGGGTGCGAGATCACCGAGGGGCACATCGCCAACACCCGCGCGGCCAGCAGGCCGATGGACCGCTACGTCCTGCGCAAGGCGTCCGTGCCCCAGAAGATCGACGCCACCGTCGCCAGCATCCTCGCCCACGAGGCCCTCGGCGACGTCATCGCCGCCGGCCTGGCCGAGCGGGTGCAGTCCTACTACTACGGCGGATGAGGAGGGCCCATGGCTACGGAGGCACAAGCCCTCCAGCTGGTCGCGCTGCTGGAGAACGAGCTGATCCGGCGGCGCGGCCGCATCGACGTCCACACCGACTACTACCGCGGCAAGCACCGGCTCAAGTTCGCCAGCGATGAGTTCGCGAAGTTCCACGGCAACCGCTACCGCGACTTCTCCGACAACTGGACGCAGGTCGTCGCCGACAGCCCGGTCGAGCGGCTTACCGTGACGGGGTTCCTCGCCTCGGGTGAGATGCAAGCGGACAAGGATCTGTGGGAGGTGTGGCAGGTCAACGGCCTGGACTCCGACTCGCAGCTCGGGTTCCTCGGCGCGGTGACCGGCGCGCGCTGCTTCGTGCTGGTGTGGGGCGACCCCGACGACCCGGACATGCCGGTCGTGACGTTCGAGGACGCCTCGCAGTCCATCGTGGCCTACGAACCCGGCTCCCGTACCCGCCGCCGTGCCGCGCTCAAGCGCTGGCAGGACGGTAACGAGGACTACGCCACCCTGTACCTGCCGGATGAGGTGTGGAAGTTCTGCCGGCCGCTCGCGCGTCAGGACAAGTCGCCGCAGATGGCCGACGTCGACGAGGAGCTCAAGGGCTGGCAGCCGCGGGACATGGGCGACGAGCCGAACCCGCAGCCCAACCCGATGGGCCTCGTGCCGATGGTGGAGCTGCCGAACAAGCCGATGCTGGTGGACGAGCCCATGTCCGACGTCCAGGGCGTCATCGCCATGCAGGACGCCATCAACCTCCTGTGGGCGCAGCTCTTCACCGCATCCGACTACGCGTCGTTCCCGCAGCGCGTCATCCTCGGCGCCGAGCCGCCGACGATTCCGAAGCTCAACAGCGCGGGTGAGATCGTCGGCAAGCAGCTGGTCGACATCCAGAAGTTCGCCGTCGACCGCGTGATGATGTTCTCCGGCAAGGACACCAAGATCGACCAGTGGCAGGCCGCGAACCTCGCCATGTACACCGGGATCATCGAGGTCGCCGTCGGCCACCTCGCCGCCCAGACCCGCACCCCGCAGCACTACTTGATCGGAAAAATGGCCAACCTGTCGGCCGATTCCCTGCTCGCCGCGGAGACCGGCCTCGTTCAGAGGTGCGACGAGAAGAAGCTGTGGTTCGGCCAGGGCCTGCGCGAGGTCGCCCGCCTGATCGCCCTGGCGAAGGGGCAGGAGGCCAAGGCCCGCGCGCTGCGCTCGGGCCGCGTGCTGTGGGCGGACTCCGAGTCCCGCAGCCATGCGCAGATGGCCGACGCGCTGCTCAAGCTCAAGCAGCTCGGCTTCCCCTTCCAGTGGCTGGCACTCAAGTACGGCCTGACGCCCACCGAGGTCGCCGACATGCTGGCGATGAAGGAGGCCGAGCTGGAGATGGACCCGGTCACCGAGATCAGCCGCCAGATGATCGCCGCCACCGGGCCGCCGGCACCCGCCGCCGAGGAGGGCGAGCCCGGCGCCGAGGACGCGGCGTGAGCCCGCCGCCCTTGGCGGCCGCCCACCAGGAGGCGCGCGAGCGGCTCGCGGCGGCCGCGGCCCGCGCTTCGAGGCAGCTGTGGCGGGAGGTCGACCGCGACGCGATCCGTTCGTCCTGGCTCGCCCTCCTCGCCCGCGTGCTGGCGATCGTGTCCGGCGGGCAGCTCGCCGCGGCGCAGGCAACCGCCCCGTGGCTGCTCGCCCTCCTCGGCCCGTCCGGCGAGGACGAGCAGGACATCGAGATGGTGCCCGCGATGTTCGCCGGAGTGGACGGCGACGGGACCCCGCTTGCCGAGGTCCTCCTGGCCCCGATGTGGACCGCGCTGCGCCAGGTCACCAGTGGCGTGCCCGTCGCCCACGCGATGGCCCGAGGGGAGGCCGTCCTCGACGTCATCGCCCGCACGGCCGTCGCGGACGCGGGCAGGGCCGCGGACTCGGTCGGCATGGTCTCCCGACCGGCCGTCACGTCCTACGTCCGCGTTGTCGAGTCCGGTGCCTGCAGCCGGTGCATCGTCCTGGCCGGCCGCGAGTACGGCGTGTCCAAGGCGTTCGCCCGGCACCCGCGCTGTCACTGCGGCATGGAGCCGGTGACCCGCGACCACCGGCCCGAGCCGGTCGACGCCAAGGACATGTTCGACCGGATGTCCGAGGCGGAGAAGAAGCGCACGTTCGGCGAGGCCGCGGTCAAGGCCATCAACGAGGGCGCCGACATTGCGCAGGTCGTCAACGCCCGCCGCGGCATGGACAGCGCCGTCGTCTACGGGCAGAAGATCCTCAAGACGTCGGAGGGCATCACCCGCCGGGGCATCGCCGGGCAGCGGCTCCGGGACTTCCAGAAGGCGGGCGGCCAGCGCTTCACCGCCGAGACCGCTGCCCGGGCGCGCAGCCGCCGGCCCCGCCTCATGCCTGAGGAGATCTACAAGCAGGCCGACGGCGACCGCGACCACGCCGTCCGGCTGCTCCGGTTCCACGGCTACATCGTCTGACCCGCCCTGGGCGCAACGCCCCGGGCCCCACACCCGCAACGGGAGACCCACATGGACCGCAGCACCCTGCCCCGCCACGCCCGCGCGCACGCGTCCGGCTGGACTCACCCCTACGCCGCCAGCCCGTTCTCGCCGGTCCTCTACGCCGACGGTGGCGACGGGGCCGAGGGCGACGGCACCGACGGCACCGACGGCACCGACGGGACCGACGGGACCGACGAGGAGGACGGCGACGGCGACGGCGACGGCAGCGAGGAGGGCGCCGCCGGCGACGGCGAGGAGGACGGCGCCGATGCGCTCGGCGACAAGGGCAAGCGGGCCCTGGCGTCGATGAAGGGCAAGTGGCGCGCCGAGCGGGACCGGGCCAAGGAGCTCGAGCAGCGCCTGGCCGAGAAGGACACCGTCGACGAGGCGGAGAAGGTCCGGCGCGATGCCGAGACCGCCGCCCTGTCCAAGGCGAACACCCGGATCATCCGGGCCGAGGTGAAGGCCGCCGCGGCGGGGAAGCTCGCCGACCCGGCCGACGCCTACCGATTCCTCGACCTCGACACCTTCGAGGTCGACAACGACGGCAACGTCGACAGCGAAGAGATCGCCGAGGCGATCGAGGAACTGATCAAGTCCAAGCCCTACCTGGCAGCCGCACCGGCGAAGAGGTTCCAGGGCACCGGCGACGGCGGAGCGGCGCGCAAGGCGTCCCGGCCGAAGCAGCTCACCCGAGCAGACCTCAAGTCCATGACCCCTGAGGCGATCGACAAGGCCCGTGAAGACGGCCGGCTCGACGACCTCATGGGCGGCCAGTAACCAGGAGAGGACCCACCATGACCGTGAAGAACTTCGTTCCCGAGGTGTGGAGCAGCAAGCTGCTCGTCGCCACCCGCAAGGCCCTCGTCTACGCCGCGCCCGGCGTCGTGAACCGCGACTACGAGGGCGAGATCGCGGACGCGGGCGACACCGTCCGCATCACCTCCGTGTCCCGGCCGGCGATCGGCACCTACGTGCCCGGCTCGACGACCATCACCCCGGAGAAGCTCACCACCGGCCAGCGCACGCTGACCGTGGACCAGTCCAAGTACTGGGCGTTCATGGTCGACGACGTCGACAAGCGGCAGGCCAAGTCGAGCCTGATGCCGCAGGCGATGAGCGAGGCCGCCTACGGCCTGGCCGACGTGATGGACCAGTACATTGCTGGCCTCTACACCCAGATCGCGGCCGGTAACTTCCTCAACGCGCAGGGCTCCCCGATCGACACGTACACCGCGCCGACCGACTTCTACGACAAGGTCCTCGTCCCGCTGCGGACCAAGCTGACCAAGGCCAACGTGCCGACGGCCGGCCGGTACGTCATCGTCCCGCCCGAGGCCTACGCCTCCCTGCTCCTGGACGACCGGTTCATCAAGGCCGACAACGCGGGCACGGACGCCGGCCTGCGCAACGGCCTCGTCGGCCGCGCCGCGGGTTTCGACATCTACGAGTCGAACAACTGCCCCGTGCCGACCGGCGACACCACCGTCGTCCAGGCCGGCGTGAAGGAGGCCATCACCTTCGCCGAGCAGCTGAACAAGACCGAGGCCTACCGGCCGGAGTCCTCGTTCTCGGACGCGGTGAAGGGCCTGGCCCTGTACGGGGCGAAGGTCATCCGGCCCGACCACCTGGCCGCCGCGTTCATCAACCCCGCCGCCTGATCGGAGCGTCACCACCATGGCCACCACCACGATCCCGTACTCCAACCTGGTGCCGAACGGGAACCTCGCGCAGCCCGCGGGCACGACCACCGTCGTCGCCCCGGCGAACAACATGAAGGTCGCCGACGCGTTCGCCGAGCTCACCCTCCTGCGCGTGGTCAACACCGGCGTGCAGCAGGTCATCAAGGTCAAGGCCGGTACCGGTCCGCAGGCCATCGCCGCCGGGCAGGGCGACCTGTCCGTCACCGTCGCGGCCACCACCGGCGTGCAGTTCATCGGCCCGTTCGAGTCCGGCCGGTTCATCCAGGCCGACGGCTCGCTCCTCATCGAGGCCGCGACCGTGGACGCCACGATCACCGCCTTCAAGATCCCGAGGAACACCTGACATGGCCGAGACGATCTACGTGCGCGGGGAGGGCGGCGCCGTCATCGCGATGGACCTCCCGCTCCCCGAGTCCATCCAGGAGCGCTACGACGGCGGCCTGATCCAGCGCGTGCACTCCGACGGCTCCCCCTGGGCGTCGGCGGCCGCCGCGCGGGAGCCCGCCGCGGACACGCCGACCGACGGCCTGCCGCGGCCCGGGGCGACGGCGCGGAAGCCCGAGTGGGTCGCGTGGGCGGTCGCCGTCCACGCGATGAGCCCCGAGGACGCCGACGCGCTCACCCTCGCGCAGCTCAAGGAGCTGCCCGAGGAGCCCCGCGAGCCCGTCGACGGCCCGGCCGCGGAGCAGGCGGCGGCCGTCGGCCGCCCGGCCGACGATGGGCCGAAGGCCGAGTGGGTCACGTTCGTCGCCAAGTCCGGGCGCATGTCGGCCGAGGAGGCCGGCAACTTCACCCGCGAGGACCTCATCGACCTGATGAGCTGAGAGAGGGGGCACCGTGGCACTCGCACCCCTGGCGACGCTGGCCGACCTGGACGCCCGCGGCCTCACGGTCGAGCCCGCCGAGGAGACGATCGTCGGCACCTACCTCGACGTCGCTTCTACGGCGGTCCGTGAGGCGGCCGGTACGCCGATCTCTCAGGCGACGTCCACGGTGACCGTAGAGGGTGAGCCCGGGCAGTGGCTGACGCTGCCCGGGCAGCCCGTCACCGCCGTCGCCGCCGTCCTGATGGACGGCGAGGCGGTCACCGACTGGCGGCTCGTCTCCGGGCGTCTGTGGCGCGCGTGCGGGTGGACGTCCGGGTGCGGGCCCTCGCTCGTCGACATCACCCAGACGCACGGCCTGGCCGTCGTCCCCGCGGACATCGTCGACCTCGTCTGCAGGATGACCGCTGGCGCCCTCAAGGCACAGCGTGCCGAGGAGGACGGCAGCGGCCTGGCCGCCGACAAGGTCATCACATCCGAACGCCTCGGCGACTACGCCGTCACCTACGCCAGCGACGGCCGCATCACCGAGATGGAACTCCCGCAGCACTGGCGCGAACGGCTGGAGGCCCGCTTCGGCGGCGGCGCGCACGCGCTGAAATCGCGGTGAGCGTCGGCCAGTACCTGACCCGGCGCCTGGAAGTCTGGCGCCCTGTCACGGTCGACGACGGCGCCGGCGGACAGGACACCACCCTCGTCCAACAGGCCACCGTCCGCGCGAAGGTGGACCAGCCCTCGCCGACCGAGCGCCTCGTCGCGGCGCAGGCCGGATCCAAGCACAGCCACGACGTGTGGCTCCGGGCCTCCGCCGACGTCCGCCGCGGTGACGAGCTGCACGGCAACGACGGCCTCGGCCAGGCGCAACGGTTCCGCGTCCTGTCCGTCGTTCAGCCGTCCCGGCCCATCTACTCCAAAGTTTTCGCCGAGCTGATCCAGGAGGAGGGCGCCTGACATGCCCCGCTCCCGAGCACGCCGCGGCGGAACCGTCCGCCGACAGGGCCCGCTCACCATCGAGATCGAGGGCCTGGAGCGGCTCACCGACCGGATCGAGGACCTCCCCGCCGAGGTCCGCCACGCACTCTTCAAGGCCCTGCGGGAGTCGGCCGAGGCCGTCATCGCCAGCGTCAAGGGCGCCGTCAAGGTCGACTCCCGCAACCTGCAGAGCTCCGTCAAGGCCCGGTACGAGAACGCCCGCCTGGTCGCCGAGGTCGGCTGGTGGGACGCCGATGACCGCTACTCCATCTACCAGGAGTTCGGCACGAAACGCATGCCCGCCCACCCCACGCTCGGGCCCGCCCTGGAGCAGGAACGCAACCGGATCAACGACCGGGTCAAGACCGAGGTGAGGAGGGTCCTGCCGTGACGACCGCGCCCCTGCCGTTCCTCGCCGTGCAGACCGCCCTGTACGGCAAGCTCACCGCCGACGCCCCGCTCATGGCCCTCGTGACCGGCGTCTACGACTTCGTCCCCGAGACCGCGGTCTATCCGTACATCCACCTCGGCGAGGCCATCGAGACCCCCCGCAACGCGCACGACCGCTTCGGCCGCCAGACCGTCGCGACCCTGCACGTGTGGGACCGACAGCGGGGCTTCAAGCGGGTGCTGCAGATCGGCGCCCGCATCACCGCGCTGCTCGACCACCAGCCGCTCACCATCCCCGGCCTCGCCCACATCGTCACCCGGTACGAGTTCGGCCAGCCCCTCACCGACCCCGAACCCCCCGGCGACATCCGCCACCTCGTGCTCCGCTTCCGGATCGTCACCGAACAGACCCCCTGACCCGCCCCCGCGCACGCAGACAGGAGCCCACATGGCCGCCCTGACCGCCGTACCCGTCACCGGCGCCGCCGGTGTCGCCGACCTCGCCGCGGCCGCCGTCGCCGCAGCCGGAGGCGGCGACACCGCCCCCTGCGGCCCCGGCTACGCCCTCGTCGTCTTCAACGGCGACGCGTCCCCGCACACCGTCACCATCGCCACCCCGGGCACGCGCAACGGGCTCGCCATCGCCGACGCCACCCTCGTCGTCGCGGCCGGCGACACCGGAGTCGTCGCGCTCACCAGCGACTTCCGCGGCGCGAACGACCGGGCCGCCATCACCTACAACTCGGTCACCTCGGTGACCGTCGCCGTCATCAAGCTGGGAGGCTGACATGGCAGGTAAGGACGCATTCGGCACGCAGTTCAAGCGAGACAGCACCGGCTCCGGAAGCTTCGGTGTGATCGCCAACGTGTCCGACATCAGCGGCCCCTCGAGGAGCCGCGAGGCGATCGAGGTCACCGCCCACGACTCCCCGGATCAGTACAGGGAGTTCATCAAGGGCCTCAAGGACGGCGGCGAGGTCGAGATCACGGTCAACTACGACCCGACCGCCACCTCCCACACGGCTCTGGACGCCGACTTCGAGGAGAAGGACCTGCGGGACTACCAGATCGTCATCCTCCCGGGGACCGACGACGAGCACACGTGGGACTTCTCTGCCCTGATCACCAGCATCGGCGACGAGTACCCGACCGAGGACAAGATGGAACGCTCGGTCACTTTCAAGATCAGCGGCAAGCCCGAACTGACCGCCACCGGCTGACAGGAGACCGACACACCATGGCATCGCTCAAGGACCAGATTCGCGCCGCGCAGGACATCCGGCGCCAGGACGACGTGCAGATCCCCGAGTGGGCGAAGGACGCCCGCTTCCGGGTGACCGGCCTGCCGTCCGGCGACTGGGAGGCCTACCAGAACAGCCTCGCCAAGATGACCCGGAAGGACTCCGCGGACGGCATCGAGATGAGCGTCCGCTCGCGCAAGGCCGAGATCGTCGCCAAGGCCCTGCGCGACCAGGAGACCGACGAACTCGTCTTCCCCGACCTGCGCGAGGGCATCTCCATCCTCTCCAAGCGCAGCGCGGGCATCGTCAACGGTCTGTTCGAACTCGTCCGCCACCTGTCCGACGACAGCAAGGACTTCACCCAGCGCGTGAAGGAGGCGGAGGCGGGTTTCGGCGACGGCCAGAGCTGAGGCTCCTCTACGACCTCAGCGCGGCCTACCGCATCCCCCCTGGCGAGGTCCTGGACCGCTTCACCGAGGAGGAGATCATCCGCCTCATCGCCTACCAGAACCTCTACGGCCCGCTCGGGCCCTCGCGCATGGACGTCGTCGCCGCCCGCCTCGGCATGGACATGGCCGCCCCCCACATGAAGAAGGGGCAGCGGCCGAAGCTGAAAGACCACCTCGTCCAGTGGAGCCGCACCGCCCGCCCCCGCAAGTCCGGCCGCGAGCTCCTGGCCGCCGTGCGCGGGATCCAAGCAGGGTTCGACCGCCGCCCCGACCGGCGAGAAAGGGGCGCGTGATGCCTGTCCTCGACGAGCTGCTCGTCCGCATCAGCATGGACTCCTCCGGCGTCGAGGAGGGCGCCCAGGAGACCACCAGCCGCCTCGACGGCCTCGCCGCCCCGGCCGCCGCCGCCGGTGTCGCCGCCGGCGCGGTCTTCGCCATCGGCATCGCGGGAGCGATGGACATCGCCGAGGCACAGCACGAACTGCAGGACTCCCTCGGCCTCACCGAGCAAGAGGCCGAGCGGGCGGGCGGCATCGCTGGCGACGTGTTCTCCGACGGGTTCGGGGAGTCCCTCGAGGAGGTCACCTCCGGCCTGTCCACCGTCACGGCCGCCATGGGCAAGCTCGGCGACTTCACCGACGCCGAGCTGCAGGACATGACCAAGAGCGCCCTCGGCCTGGCGCAGAAGCTCGAGGTCGACGTCGCCGACGCCTCGACGGCGGCCGGCCAGCTCCTCAAACAGGGCCTCGCGAAGGACGGCAAGGAAGCTTTCGACGTCCTCGCGCGCGCGGCGCAGACCCTGCCCAAGAGCATGCTGGCCGACGTGCCCGCGATCGTCAGCGAGTACGGAACGCACTTCAAGCGCATCGGCCTGGACGCCGCGACGAGCTTCGGCATGATGAGCCAGTTCGTGAAGGCCGGCGGCAAGGATCTGGACCAAGCGGGCGACGTGCTGCACGAGTTCGCGAGGATCACGTCCGAGGAAACCGACCGGGCCAAGGAAGGCTTCAAGGGCCTCGGCCTGGACGGTACGAAGATGCTGGCCGACATCGGCAAGGGCGGGAAGCCCGCAGCCGACGCGCTGCAGCTCACCCTGGACAAACTCCGAGGCGTCCAGGACCCGGCCAAGCGGGCACAGCTCGGCGTGGCACTCTTCGGCGACATGGCCGGTGAGGCGGCCGACGCGCTCCTCGCCATGAATCCGCAGACGGCCAAGGCCGCGTCCGGGATGGACACAGCGGCCGGCGCCTCGAAGAAGCTGACCGAGTCGATGGAGGCGGACCCGGCCCGGCAGATGGACGCGGCGATGCGGACGCTGCAGATGACCCTCGGCGAGGCGTTCCTGCCCCTCGTGAAGACGGTGAGCTCCTTCATCAAGGAGCACAAGGACACGATCAAGGAACTGGTGCCGGTCATCCTGATCCTGGTCACCGCGCTCGGCCTGATGGCGGCCGCCATCTGGATCGTGAACATCGCGATGCTGGCGAACCCCATCGGCCTGGTCATCGCGGGGATCGTCGCGCTGATCGCGATCGTCGTCGTCCTCGTCATGAAGTGGGACGAGGTTGCCGCGGCCCTCGTCGCGTACTGGGAGAAGATCAAGGCGGACGCGATCCGGGTGTGGAACGCGATCGCCTCGTTCTTCACCGCGGCATGGGAGAAGACCAAGGAAGACGTGCTGAGGGTCTGGACCGCGATCACGGGGTTCCTCGCTGCGGCGTGGGACAAGACCAAGCAGGACGCGATCCGCGTGTGGAACGCGATCACCGGGGCCGTCGCCGCGGCGTGGAACAAGACCAAGGCCGACGCGCTGAGGGTCTGGAACGCGATCACCGGGTTTCTCGCCGGAGCGTGGGAGAAGACCCGGGCGGACGCGGTCCGGGTGTGGAGCGCGATCACGTCGTTCGTCAGTGCCCAGTGGAACACCCTCATCACCAACGTCCGCTCAGCCGTGCAGCGGATCGGCTCCTTCTTCGGCGGCATGTGGGACGGCATCACCACCGGCCTCAAGAATGCGCTGAACGGTGCGATCTGGCTGATCAACAACGCCATCGGCGGCATCAACACGCTGATCAGCGGCGCCAACAGGGTGCCCGGGATCAGCATCCCGTTCATCCCGTACATCCCCTACCTCGCCGAGGGCGGCGTCACCACGGGCCCGACGCTCGCCATGATCGGCGAGGGCAGCGAGCAGGAGGCCGTCCTCCCGCTGTCCAAGCTGGAGGCCCTGATCAACACCCACACACCCACCACGATGGCCGCCCCGTCCACGGGCAAGGTCCAGCCGGTCCAGGTCCTCGTGACCGCGCAGGCCGACCGGAACGGGTTCCGCGACTTCCTGCAGTACGAGGTCGCCACCACCGGCAACGGGTCCATCGCCCGCTACGCAGGAGAGGAGTAGCCCCATGGTCTCTCTGCCGCCGCCGCGTACCACCGAGCTGTACTACTCCGGCGCCTGGCACGCGGTGAGCGTGCGGGAGTCGACCACCGTCAGCATCACCCGCGGCCTCACGGGGAGCGGGACCCGCGCGGCCCCTGCCTCCGCGCCGATGGTGCTCGGCAACCGGGCCCGCGAGGTGTCCGTGCACGACCCGGCCTCCGCGCTGTACGGGCTCGGCCCCAACACGCCCATCCGGTTCGCTGTCCAGGGCGGCGGGCCGCACCTGGACTTCCCGGCGTCCGGGTCGCCGGTCGTCTCGACACCCGACCATGCCTCGCTCGGCGTCGCCGGGGACCTGGACGTCCGAGTCGACGTCGCCCCCACGTCGTGGGCGGTTCCCGCCGCTCTGGTCTCACGGGCCCGGACCACCGGCTCTCAGGTGTCCTACCTGCTGTGCATCGCGCAGAACAGGGTGCCGCAGCTGCTGTGGTCGCCCAACGGCACCGTCGCCTCGCGCCGGTGGGTGGCCGCGACCGCACCGGTGCCCGCCTACGACGGACAGCGCATCGTCCTGCGCGCCACCCTCGACATCAACAACGGCGCCGCCGGATGCACGATCCGGTTCCTGTACGCCCGGCGTCTGGACTCGCCTCTGTGGCTGCCGATCGGCGACCCGGTCACCCTGTCCGGGACGACGTCCGTGTTCGACGGCACCGCGCCCCTGGACATCGGCAACAGCGACTTCTCCCTCACGCCCGACGGATTCTCTGGCCTGCCACGCGTCCGCGGCCGGGTCCACGCCGTCCAGGTCTACGACAACGCCGTCCTGAGGGTCGACGTGCGCCCCGAGAAGCAGGCCCTGCCCGGGGCCAGCTCGTTCACCGACGACGCTGGCCGCGTGTGGACCCTCACCGCCGGCGTCACGCTGTCCAACAAGCACGTGCGCCTGGAGGGAGAGGTGCCCGCCTGGTCGCCGCAGCGGCACCCGAGCGGCAACGACAGCGTGATGTCGATTACCCCGGCCGGGATCATGCGGCGCCTCGGTATCGGCAAACGCCCGCTCGACAACGCGCTCCACCGGGCCATCACCGCCACCGCGCCCATCGAGTGCTGGCCGCTCACCGACGGCACGCAGGCCACCGCCGGCGCCCCGCTCATCGGCACCGGCTCGCCCATGCGCTCATCGAAAGCGGACTCCAAGATCGCATGGGGCAAGGGCACTCTGGCCGAGTGGCTCGCCCCGGTCGTCGAGATCCAGAACGGCGCGAACAGCGACATGTCCGCCACCGTCGCCGCGTCCGCCTCGGCGGCCACCGAGTGGGCCGTCGAATGGGTCCGCGCCGGCGGCGGAGACGTCGAGATCGTCCGCCTCATGGACCGCAACCCCGCGACGTCCCGGCTGGAGTGGTCCATCGTCACCGACCGGCTCGGCAACGCCGCCCGTGTGGTCGTCGAGGACATCAACACCGGCACGACAACGCTCCTCATCAACGTCACCCCCATCAACATCTTCGACGGACGCCCGCACCACATCCGCTTCCAGGTGTACGTCACCGGGGGCAACACCCTGTGGACCCTGTACGTCGACGGCCAGGTCATCGCAGGCGACACCTACGCCGCGGCCACGACCTCACTCTCGGCCATCCGCCACACCGCGCTCCTGGGTGCCTCCAACTCCGAGCCGGTGTCCCTGGGCTACCTCACCTACTGGGGCACCGGCTCCCCCGACCCTGACGACGTCTACCGGGCCGGAAGCGGCTTTCCCGGGGAGACGGCCGGCGCCCGCGCCGTCCGCCTCGCAGGCGAACAAGGCATCCCGCTCGACCTCGACGGCGAGGCCGCCGCCTCCGAGCGGCTCGGCGTGCAGCGGCCGGCCACGTTCCTCGACACCCTGGAGGTTGCCTCCGACGCCGACCTCGGCTACCTCCTGGAGCGCCGTGACGCGCGCTCGCTCCTCTACCGGACACGCGCCAGCCTCTACTCCCAGGCCCCGGCCGTGACGCTCGACTACAGCCAGGGCGTCATCAGCGGCGAACTGCGGCCCGTCCCCGACGACCGGCTCACCCGCAACGACATCGCCGTCACCCGCGAGGGCGGATCCACCGCCCGCGCCGTCGAGACGACCGGCCCGATGTCCGTGGCCGATCCGCCGGCCGGAGTGGGCCAGTACGAGGACGCCGTCACCCTGTCCCTCCAGGACGACGCCCAGGCCCTGCCGCAGGCATGGTGGCGAGTCCACCTCGGAACCACGCAGGGCCTGCGCTACCCCCGCATCACCATCAACCTCGCCAACCCCCGCGCGGCCGCGCTCGCCCACGACATCCTCGCCGCCGACATCGGCGACCTCATCCGGCTCACCAAACTGCCCGACGAGTACGGGCCCGACGACGTCGACCTCATCATCCGCGGCTACACCGAAGAGGTCGGCGACAAGGTCTGGCAGATCACGTTCATCTGCGACCCGGGCACGCCATGGCGGGTCGGCATCTACAACGCCGCCGCCCACGCGAAGTGCGACACGTCCGGCTCCCAGCTCACCTCCGGCATCACCTCGAGCGCCACCTCCTTCTCCGTCACCACCACGGCAGGCCTGCCCTGGATCACCACCCCGGCAGAGATGCCCATCTCCATCACTGTCGGCGGCGAGGAGATGACAGTCACCGCCATCACCGGCGCCAGCTCGCCCCAGACGTTCACGGTCATCCGCTCCGTCAACGGCGTGACCAAGTCCCACACCGCCACCACCCCGGTGAGGGTCGCCCGGCCCGCTGTCTACGCCCTGTAAGGAGGTCCTGTGGTCGCTCCCATCGTGCAGCCCGGACAGACCATCACCGCCGACCCCATCAACGGGCTGGTGCAGCCCCACGTCCAGGCAGTGGCCGGCGCGGCCACTGTGCCGTCCGGGGCCAGCACGTACACCGCCGTCACCTTCACGAGCACCATCAGCGGCAACACGTCCAGCATGTGGGCGGCCGGCCAGCCGACCCGCCTCATCGCCCCGGCCGCCGGCGTCTACCTCATCCACGGCGGCGTGACCTGGCCAGGCGCCCTCAGCACCGCCGACGCGCGCGGGGAGATCCGCGCCAACGGCAGCGCCTCCCCGGCGACCGGTACGCGGGTCGGCTCCCAGCGCGGCTCGGCGGGCAACATGCAGGTCGCCGCCACCGGCACCGTCGTCCTGGCCGCCGGCGGATACATCGAGCTGTACCTCAACACCCAGTCCGGCTCGTCGATCTCCGCCGTGGTGACCCTCGGCATCACCCGCATCTCCGCTACCTGACCAGGAGGGCCCGCCCATGCCCACGTTCCCCGCCTTCGACCAGGCCGGAATCGGCTACGACGTCCAGCTGTGGCACCCCGAGTGGGGGCCGGTCCACGTCTCAGTCGGCATTCCCAGCTACCCCGCGAACGTCTTCGACGGCGAGGCGCTGGACGAGTTGATCCGCCAGTTCGCTGCGGACCTCCTCCCCACGATGGGCGGGGAGAAGATCCTCGACATCACCCGCCTCCAGACTGCGGCCGAGACCTGGAGGCCACCGGAGCCGACCACCCCCTGACCCTGCCCGCCCGCCTGCCCCGCGCCGATCCGGCCGGGGCTTTCGTCATATCTGGAGGCCCCATGACCCAGCACCCCGCCATCGCCAACGTGCTCCGCTTCTTCTCCCACGACCACCTCCCGGACCGCCTGGCTGAGGTCAGCCGTCCGTTCGCTGACCTCGCGCACGGCCTGGTCGCCCGGCCCGACCTCGACGGCCCCGAGCTCACCGTCGCACTCCGCAAGCTCCTGGAGTCCAAGGACGCTGCGGTCCGGGCCTCGCTCATCGCGCAGGCCGGAGAGGACCTCTGATGGCCACACCACTGTCCGCAGACCGCCTCCTCGCCGCGCTCCGGGCGGAAGGCGTCACCGTCGTCGAACACCCCGGCTGGCGCACCCACAACCGCAACTCGGTCGGCGACTGGGGCCCGGTGGCCGGAGTGATGATCCACCACACCGTCAGCTCCGGCACCGCCTCCTCCGTCGAGATGTGCTTCAACGGCTACGCGGGGCTGCCCGGACCGCTCTGCCACGGCGTCATCGCCAAGGACGGCACCGTCCACCTCGTCGGCAACGGCCGCGCGAACCACGCCGGCGGCGGCGACCCGTCCGTCCTCCAGGCCGTCATCACCGAGACGTATGGGGACCGGCCGCCCGCCCCGCGCGTCCACCAGGGCAGCCCCGGAGCCGTCGACGGGAACTCCCGCTTCTACGGGTTCGAGTGCGTCAACCTCGGCAACGGCACCGACCCGTGGCCTGCCGAGCAGCTGCTCGCCATCGAGCGCGTGTCCGCCGCCCTGTGCCGCGCACACGGCTGGGGCGCCCGCTCCGTCATCGGCCACCTGGAGTGGTCCGACTGGAAGTCCGACCCCAAGGGCTTCGGCATGCCCGCCATGCGCGTGCGCGTGCAGACCCGCCTCGGCAAGGACCCGGCGAAGCCCGCCGTGCCTAAGCCCACCCCGCCGACGCGGCCGGCCCTGGCGCCGTTCCCCGGAACCTCGTTCTTCCGCACGGGCGCGAGCTCACCCGTCATCACCGCCATGGGCCGCCGCCTCGTCGCTGAGGGCTGCTCCGCGTACAAGTCGGGCCCCGGCCCGCGCTGGACCGAGGCCGACCGCCTCAGCTACGCGAAGTGGCAGCGCAAGCTCGGCTTCCGCGGCTCCGACGCCGACGGCATCCCCGGCCCCACCTCCTGGGCCGCGCTCCGCGTCCCCAAGACCTCGAAGTGAAGGGAATCACCACCATGTCCGTACCGCACTCCGTCGATCTCCCGAACGCTGAGACCGTCCTCAAGACCGGCAAGACCTACGTCCGGGACCTCGCCGAGCGCGTCGTGTCCACCGGCCTCCAGGCCGGGCTCGGCGCCGTAGTCGTCACCAAGCCCTTCGACCTCAGCATGTGGGAGGCCGCCGGCATGGCCGGAGTCGCCGCCAGCCTCGCGCTCGTGAAGGGACTCATCGCCCGCTGGCGGTCCGTCACGAACTCGGCGAGCCTCGCCAAGGACGTGTGATGACCGGCCTGGCGCGGCAGGCCGGCCGCCGACTCGGCTACCGCGGCGCCGCGCTGCTCATCTGCGGCATTGCCTGGATCAACTACGGGGCCGGCCTCCTGGCCGACCCTCGGTTCGGGACGGCGAGAGGGGCGACGGCGCTAACGTCGCTCGCCCCTCTCGCGGTCTGGGGGTGGGTCTGGATCGTGACCGGCGCAGCATCATGCGCGGCGTCGGTACTGCGGTCCGGGCGGGACTGGTGGGGGTGGCTGTGCGCGGCCGCGATGCCCGGTGTCTGGGCGGTCGCTTACACCGGCGCCCGGCTCCTCGGCGAGTTCCCTCAGGGGTGGTACTCAGGCGTCACGTGGGGCGCGTTCCCCGCGCTGCTGGCCGTCCTCGCGGCGTCCACCCGGCGCCTGGTGACTCTGCACCGGGAGGTGGCCACCCTGAGGCGCGCAGCCGCCGCCTGTACGAGAGGGGCGGAGCATGCAAGTTGAGACCGTGACCGGAATCCTGTCGACGCTGGTCGGTGGGGTGGTGGCGGTGGCGGTGGCCTGGATCTCCAGGCCCCGGCAGCCGAAGGAGCAAGACACCGATGACGCCGAGCCGCGCCGGGATCTGACGACGATCGCGGGGATCGCGGCTGAGCTGGTTCGGCAGGGTACGGAGCTGGCCACGGCCGAGGGTCGGATCACGGAACTTGAGGCCGGACGCGAGCACGACGCCCGTCTGATCGGCGCGCTGCGCCGGTACGTCCTCGCGCTCAAGACCGCGATGCGAGACCGCGGTGTGGAGCCCCCCGAGCCTGCACCGGATGACGCGCCGCTGATCGCCGGATGAGCACGCCCCCTTCGCCTCCGGGCGGAGGGGGCGCTTTCTGCGTTCTGGGCCCGTCCCGGCCCTGGAGCGGTAATCCTGGGTGCTCCCTGCCCCGACCGAACGGAGACCCCATGTCCGCGCTCAGGTTCATCGGCACTACGTCCGAGGAGGGTGACTGCCCGACTCTGTACGAGGTCGAGGGCACCGACACGATCCTCGTCCAGGGCGACCGCGTGACCGCACCCGAGCAGCTCGCCGAGCTCCGGCACGTGAAGGAGCACGAGGCGTTCGTCGCCGTGCCCCGCGACCTCCTTACCCGGTTCGCCCCGCGCGCCGAGCCCCGCGACATGATCCCGTTCGCCGAGGCGGCCCACCTGTTCCGCGAGTTCCGCCACACCGCGTGGCGGCTGGAGACCCGCCGTGGCTACGCCACCGACCGTCACAGCGAGAAGTGGGCCCGCTGGCAGGCGGGCGAGGACATCGCTGCCGACCCCGCCACCTCCTGGCACGCCAACGTCACCGCGGCCCGAGCCGCTGGCCGTCGGTTCGAGCGCGTCCGCCTCGTCGACGAGCCGATGACCGAGGGCCAGCGCTACCTCCTGGCGACCAGCAAGGCCAACGTCGAGGCGGGCGAGGACATCAGGATCCTCACCCGGGCTGAGGCCGACCGGCTGAACCTCCCGACCGGGGACTTCTGGCTCTTCGACTCCAAGATCCTCGCGCGGTTCGTCTTCGACGAGGACGACACGACTCTCGGCGTCGTCCTCTCCGAGGACCCGGCCGACATCGCCGCCGCCTGCCAGGCCCGCGACGCCGCGTGGCACCACGCGGTCTCCGTCCGCGAGTACGCGCAGCGGGTACCGTCGGCCGGGTGACGACCGACTACCAGACCGGTAGGAAGGCCCTCGGCGCCCGCCTCTCCGAGCTCCGCGCCGAGGCCGGCTTCGACGGGCGGAGCCTGGCGGCCCGACTCGGCTGGCCACCGTCCAAGGTGAGCAAGTTGCAGAACGGCCGCCAGACTCCCAGCACGGAGGACCTCGCCGCATGGGCCGAGGCCGTCGGCCGCCCGGATGCCCTGCCCGAGCTCAAGGGCAGGGCGGCCGGCCTGGAGTCCACCTACCGATCGTGGCGGCGCCAGCTCGTCGCCGGCCACCGTGCACGCCAGGAGCAGGCCATCGCCGAGACCGCCGTCACCACCCTCACCCGCGCCGTCGAGGTCGTCCGCGTACCCGGGCTCCTCCAGACCCCGGAGTACGCGCGGGCCGTCTTCCGGGCCGCCGCCGAGTTCCGCGAGACGGACAGCGACATCGAGGGATCCGTCCGCGCGCGACTGCGCCGTCAGGAGGCCCTCTACGACCCCGACAAGCGGTTCGAGTTCCTGATCCACGAGGCCGCCCTTCACACCCGCACGAGCACCCCCGCGGTACAGGCCGCGCAGCTGGACAGGCTCATCAGCGTCATCGGGCTGGACACCATCGAGCTCGGCATCGTCCCCTTCGGCGCCCAGCTGCGCCGCGCCCCCTCACACGCGTTCTGGATCTACGACCGGCGCCTCGTCATCGTCGAGACCATCGGGACCGAAATGTGGCTCGCCGACACCGACTCCATCGAGA
This sequence comes from Streptomyces sp. NPDC017246, assembly GCF_044331325.1. Lineage (NCBI taxonomy): Bacteria > Bacillati > Actinomycetota > Actinomycetes > Kitasatosporales > Streptomycetaceae > Streptomyces > Streptomyces sp. NPDC017246. The sequence goes on from NZ_JBIRMW010000002.1 coordinate 47,931, forward strand.
CCTACGAACGGGCCTGGGAGTGGCTCCAGGGCTCCGCTGTGACGGGGGTCCAGGCCCAACGGCTACTCGGCCGCGTGAGGGCATCCCTCGGACCAATGTGAGCCATCCGGGAAACCGCTGGGACTCCGCGAGAAATCCGGAGAAATCCTCGGGCGCCCATGAAATTTCACGGCCTACGGTCGACCCATGGCGACGCGAACCCGCAGGCCACGGCACTGCATGTACTGCCCAGAGCCTGGAGCCGATGTCTGTGTCCGCTCTCAGCGCGACGAGGAGGGCGGCGCACACATCTACGCCCACCGTGCCTGCGCGGAGGCGCGCGGCAGGATCCCGCTGTACGTATTCACGGACGACCAGCCGGCCGGGGCGGCGCTGTGAGCGCGGCGTTCAAGGCCAAGACCAGCCGGGTGGTGTTCCGGCCCGAGTGCGTAGTCGCTGAGCACAGCTGGTGCAAGCTCGACGAGGTCCGCGTGAACGGGGTGCTCGTCTTCCCGGCGCCGCGCTGCGACTGCTCGTGCCACAAAAGGAAGGCCCGCCCATGAAGCGCTGCACCTACTGCGGGCACCCCATCACCGGCGAGGCCCTCACGATCGCACCCGAGTCGGCGAGTGGCGCCCGGCCTACGGCGTACTGGCACAAGGACACCGCAGGCTGCGTGACGGCGGACGAGGCCGCGACCGGGCAGTCCTCACCTCTCCGTCGGCTACTGAGCCGCACCTGATCTCCTGCTCGTCCGTGGTCATGGCGGAACACGGGCAGGCAGGACGGCTCCGGCCGGTTCGCCAGTGGCGGCCGGAGCCACTCCTCCGTTCCTCCGCGAGGCTGCCCCCGAGAGCGTGCATGCGTCCGCTCTCGGGGGCTGATGCGTTTACATCTCGGCTGAGCATCGGCTGAGCAAAGGCGCTTCCGCGGGCTGAGAATGGCGGCGGGCCCAGGTCAGATGGTCTCTGACCTGGGCCCTGTGTGTAGGCCGTGTGGGACTCGAACCCACAACCAACGGATTAAAAGTCCGCTGCTCTGCCAATTGAGCTAACGGCCCGTGGACAAGCACACCCGTGCAGCATAGCCCGAGAGCTCCCCCGAACCGATCGGGTATCCGACACGGGTCGGGGGATGCGACGCGGCTCGGGGGATGCGACGCGGCGTCAGGATCAGAACAGGGCCTTGAAAGTGTTCCAGCCACCCGTGCCGATCAGGACGCGGCCGCCGTACGTGCCGGCGCAGGTGTTCTGGTAGCCGTAGAGCCTGCCGGCGGTGTCGCGGGCCACCAGGTCCGGGCAGCCGTCGCCCGAGTGGTCGCCCATGCCGACCAGGGACGAGTAGACGCCCCAGCCGGTGCCGATCCGGACCCTGGCCGTCACGCCGCCGGTCGCCGTGCCGTTGTAGCGCCACAGCACGCCGGCCGCGTCGATGCCGAGCAGGTCGCCGCGGCCGTCGCGGTTCAGGTCGCCGGCGCCGACGATCTTCTTGTACAGCTTCCAGTTGGTGCCGATCCGCACCCGGGACTTCACCCGGTGGTCGGCCGTGCCGGCGTAGAAGTACATGTCACCGGTCGACGTCTGGCGCGCGATCAGGTCGGTGAAACCGTCGGCGTTCACGTCGCCCGGGGACGTGAGGACGTCGTACTGTCCCCAGCCCGAACCGATCGGCGTGTACGGGGAGGAGGCCGAGACCACCTTCCCGCAGCCCGGCCGGTACGCGCGCAGCTGGTCGCCCACGCGGGCCAGGACGTCCGCGCACCCGTCGCCGTTCACGTCGCCGTAGGGCACCAGGACGGAGCTCGTCGCGAACTTCGTGCCCGTCCCGGCGATCCGCGCCGACACACCGCCGTACCCGTCGCCCCGGTACATGGACACCGCGCCCGCCGTGTCCATCGCCAGGAGCTCGCCCTGCATGTCGTTCCCCGCGAGGTCCCGCCAGGACGGCGTGCCGCCGGAGGCGGTGATCACGCCCGAGGTGATGAGGTCCTGGCCCTTGCCGTCGGCCGTCGTCGCCGTCAGCTCCCAGGAGTACTGGCCGTTGAGCACGGTCCTGCCCGCGGCGGACTTCCCGTCCCAGGTGACCGCGATGCCGTTGCGGGTCTCGCCGCCCCCGTAGGAGCGGACCAGGGCCCAGCTGTAGAAGTTGCGGACCGTCAGCTGCCAGCTCGACGCGGGCTTGGAGAGCGTCCAGGCCGCCTTCCAGCCGTCCTGCGGACGCATGGTGGTCGCCGGGCGCGCCGAGGGGGTGCTGAGGTCGGAGGTCGGGACGCCGGGCCACACGACGTGGACACGGTTGCCGGCGTCCTTGTACGCGACCGGGCCGCCGAAGCGGTCGACGGTCCAGGCCTCCCGGCGGGGGCCTCGTACGGGTGCCGAGTCGACGAGCGTACGCACCGCGGGCTTGCCGGCGGTCAGGTCGGTGAGCCGGAGGTACGCGTCGGGGTCCCGGTCGACGAGATAGCCGTCGCCCAGCAGGGCGTCGTCGGCCGTTCCCGGGGACAGCTGCAGCTTCGTGTTCGTCCTGAGGTCGACCACGCCCCGCTGCTTGGTGGGCCCGCAGGCCCAGTAGACCCAGCGCCCGGCGGCCGCCTGGACCTCCGTCGGGGCGCACGCCGTGCCGGTCGTGACCTTGCCCAGGTCCTTGCCGGTGACCAGGTCGGTACGGGCCAGCTCACCCGTCGCGGCCGTGGCCGAGTAGAGGGTGTCGCCCCAGAGGGCCGCCGTCGTGGACGTCTGCGTGCGGACGACGGTCCCCGCGTCGAGGTCCACGACGCGTGTCGTGCCACCGCTCTGGAAGACCGCGCGGCGGCCGAAGGCGTCGGCGATCCGTCCGTTCGTCTCCCCGGTGGACACCCGCTTCACCAGGCCGGCCGAGGTACGGGAGGTGACCTCGAACGGCTTGAAGTCGTCGCGGGCCAGATAGACCGTACGGCCGTCGCCGCTGTCGAACAGCGGCGTGCCGTTCTCCAGCCGCTTCGGCTCGGCGCCCGCCCACACCGGCTGCGGATCACCGGTGTGCACGGGTCCGACGGGCAGAGTCCGTCCGTAGAAGCCGCTGCCCTTCGACGTGTTCGACTCCAGGGTGGAGAGCCGGCCCGCGCCGAGGGCGAGCGACCGCACCTCGGCCGGCAGCGGCTCCACACGGCTCAGCTTCTCCAGGACCGGCGCGCCACCACCCTTGCCCGGGACCGCCTTGAGGAGGGACCAGTCGGTGGCGGACGTGCCGCCGACGACGGCCGCGCCGCCGCCCGCGATCTGGGTGAGCTCCGCCTCGGCCCCCGTCAGAAGCGTCTGCGCGGGCCGGTCGGGGTGCAGGGCGACCAGCTTCCGCTGCAGGGCCCCGTCGGTGCCGGGGGCCTCGCCCAGGGCGAGGATCCAGTCGCCGACCAGCGCGATACGGGCGGTGCTCAGGCCGGCGGGGAGGGCGAGGGTCCGCTCGGGGCCGGTCAGGGCGGTGCGCTCGCGCACATGGACGGTGCGGGAACCGTCCACCCAGGCGAGCCGGTCCGGGCTCAGGGCCACCGGGGCGACGAGCACGCTGCCCGCCGGGGTGGGTGCCGGGAGCACGGTCATCTGTCCGGTGCGCAGATCGACGACGCCGAGGTCGGAGTAGTCGTAGGCGTTCGGGTCGGCGGACCGCCCGAAGCGGATGACGGCGGTGGAACCGTCGCCGGCCGCGAGCCGCGCCAGGTGCAGACCGGCGTCCGCGGGCCAGCCGGTGACGGGCGTACGGGTCCCGTTCGGGTCGTCGGCGCGCACCAGGTAGTACCCGGTGGTCGTGCCGGTGTCCTCGGCGGAGGCGTACTGCTGGAAGATCAGGGTGTCGCCGACGAGGCCCCGGTAGCTCACGTCCCCGGGTATGTCGAGCGACCGCTCGGTGCCGGTCTCCAGGTCACGGACGGCGTGGACGCCGACGCCGCGCTGGACGTACAGATGGCGCCCGCCGGTGCCGGACTCGGCGAACGGCAGGAACCCCTTGCCGTACCCCAGCCGGACGCTCTTCGCCGGGTCGGTGAAGTCCGTCCACTCCAGCTCCCCGCCGTACGACCGGTCGGGGTCCTCCGTCTCGTGCACATAGCCCGTGGGGCCGACGGCGGTGACGGTCTGCTGCCGGGGCACGGCCCGCCAGTTCGGCGCGACGTCCAGCTGGTCGATGCCCACGATCGGCGAGGCCTGCGCGGTCACCACGGGCGACAGCACGACGCCCGAGGCGAGCAACGCCGTGGCGAGGACGGCGATACGGGCGCGGGGGCGCCGCGCGGTTGCGAAACGAGACAAGAAGGCCCCTCCCCGGGAAACCTGAAAAGTCCGGCTGATGCCCGGACCGCTGCTCAAGCCGGTGTGCCGGATTCGGGGAGAGTCTCCGCCGGGCCCCCTGGCCGGCACCTCTCACCCACGTCGACCCGCTGAGCGTATCCCGTCGTACACGGGTACGACGCGGGGCCCGCCCGGCCCGGTGCCGGGGACGGCGGGAACCCGGTGCCGGGCCCGCCCACGACAACGAGCAGGGCCCGTACGTCACCGAAGTGCCGTACGGGCCCTGCTCTGTCAGTTCAGCCGACCGGGTCGACCTCAGCCGTTGCGCTTCCAGCGCGGCTTGTCGTCGCGGCGCTGGAACGAGCCACCGGTCGAGCCGGTGCCGGTGCCGGTGCCGGTGCCGCGGTGGTCGTCACGACGGCCGACCGGGCGGTCGCCGCCACCCGAGCGGAAGCCGCCGGCGGGGCGGTCGTCGCGACGGTCGCGGTTGAACGGGCGGTCGCTGCCACGGTGACCGCCGGCCGGGCGGTCGTCACGGCGCTCGAAGGGACGGCCGCCGCGGTCGTCGCGGTTGAAGCCACCCGAGGGGCGGTCGTCACGGCGGAAGCCACCGGACGGACGGTCGTTGTCGCGGCGGAAGCCACCACGGTCGCCACCGCGG
>NZ_JBIRMW010000002.1:52929-213851 GCF_044331325.1 Streptomyces sp. NPDC017246
TCGTCACGGTTGAAGCCACCCGAGGGGCGGTCGTCGCGACGGAAGCCACCGGACGGACGGTCGTTGTCGCGGCGGAAGCCACCACGGTCGCCACCGCGGTCGTCACGGTTGAAGCCACCCGAGGGGCGGTCGTCGCGACGGAAGCCACCGGACGGACGGTCGTTGTCGCGGCGGAAGCCACCACGGTCGCCACCACGGTCACCGCCGCGGAAACCACCACGGTCACCGCCGCGGTCGTCACGGTTGAAGCCACCGCGGTCGCCACCACGGTTGTCACGGCGCTCGTAGTTGCCCCGCTCGTCGCGGGCCGGACGCTCCTCGCGACGCTGCTCCTCGGCGCGAGCGGCGGCACGCTCGGCCTCCGCGGCGGCGGCGGCGATCTCCGCCTCGGCGGCCTCGGCCACCTCGGCCACAGCGGCCTCCGGGTCCTCGCCACGCTCACGGGCGGCGCGGGCCACCAGGCGGTCGGCCTCCTCGCGGAGCTCGACGGCGCGGCGCTGCAGGCGCTCCAGCTGCTTGGTCAGGTCGACGACCTCGCGCTCGGCCTGCTTGGCCGAGTTGTTCGCCGAGTCGGCCTGGACCTCGGTGAGCGAACGGGCGCCGGTGATCTCGGCGACCTCGGGGTCGAACGCGCCGGCGCCGCCGACGATGTGGCGCGAGGCGTCGACGCCCGCGTCCTCCATCAGACGGAAGATCTGGCGGCGCTGGTGCGGCAGGGCCAGGGAGACCACGACACCGGAGCGGCCGGCACGGGCGGTACGGCCCGAGCGGTGCAGGTAGTCCTTGTGGTCGCCGGCCGGGTCCACGTTGAGCACGAGGTCGATGCCGTCGACGTGGATGCCTCGGGCGGCGACGTCGGTCGCGACGAGCGCGTTGACGTAGCCCTTCTTGAAGTCCTCGAGGACGCGGGTACGGGCGCCCTGCGTCATGCCGCCGTGCAGGGCGTCGGCCTTGACGCCCGAGTCCTGGAGCTGCTCGGCGATGCGGTCCGCGCCGAGCTGGGTGCGGACGAAGATGATGGTGCGGCCCTTGCGGGCGGCGATGGCGGCGGTGACCGGCGCCTTGTCCTTCGGCTTCACGACGAGGACGTGGTGGGTCATGGTCGTGACGTTGCCCTGGGCGCTGTCGACCTCGTGCGTGACGGGGTCGGTCAGGTAGCGCTTGACCAGGGTGCCGATCTCGTTCTCCATGGTGGCGGAGAAGAGCATGCGCTGGCCGCCGCCGGGGATCTGGTCGAGCAGCTCGGTGACCTCGGGCAGGAAGCCCAGGTCGGCCATCTGGTCGGCCTCGTCGAGGACCGCGATCTTCACGTTCTCGAGGGAGCAGGCGCCGCGGTTGATGATGTCGCGGAGACGGCCCGGGGTGGCGACGAGGACGTCGACACCGCGCTCCAGGGCGTAGATCTGGTTGCCCATGGAGGTACCGCCGCAGACGACCTTCATCTTGAGGCCGAGCACGTCGCCGTAGGGCTGGAGGGCGTCCGCGACCTGCATCGCGAGCTCACGGGTCGGCGTGAGGATGATGCCGCGGGGCTTCTTCTTGTCGGTGTGGCCACCGGCGAGACCGGCCAGGAGCGGCAGACCGAAGGAGAGGGTCTTGCCGGAGCCGGTACGGCCACGGCCGAGGATGTCCTTGCCGGCCAGGGCGTCCGGGATGGTCGCGGCCTGGATCGGGAAGGGGGTGGTGACGCCGTTCTGCGCGAGCTTGCGGACGACGCCGTCCGGCAGACCGAGGTCGCCGAAGGTGATGGTGGGCTCGGCGGGCTCCTCGGCGGAGTCGTCCGAGTCGGTGTCGAGAGCGTCGACGAAGTCGTCGGCGTCGATGTCGGCGTCGAGGATGTCGGCGGCGTCGATGACGGCCGTCTCGACGATCTCGGTGGCCTCTACGGCCTCGACGATCTCGTCGTTCTCGGGCATGACGGCGTGGTCAGAACTGAAAATGGACATGCGAAATGCGAAACCTTCCGGAGTCTCGGCACGCGCCCGTCAACTCCGTGATTTCGCAAACGACCGCCTCAATGCGGTCAGCCACGGCTAGGGAGAGTACGCGCCACACGGCGCTCTTCTGTGTCGGCGCCGGGCAATGGGATCAAACGATCTACCACCATACGCACCCTCCCCCACCTATGGCAAATCGGACTCCCTCACACCGGTCCGACCTGCGGAGATGCCACCGGCTCCGGGGGTGCGCCCGGCCCGTCCGCCGCACGCATGGCACCCATCTGGGTGTCGGCCCCGGGCGCCGGCGGATCGGTCGGGTTCGAGGTCGGTTCCGGAGTCGGCTCGGGGGTCGGCACGGTCGGCTCCGGGGTCGGCTCGGGGCTCGGGACGGTCGGCTCCGGCGTCGGGGTCGCCCCGCCGCCCCCGGGGCCGCCGGACCCGCCGCCGTTGGCCCCGCCGCCGCTTCCGCCGCCCCCGTTCCCGCCGTTGTTCCCGGCGGAGCCGCCCGCGTCACCGCCGGATCCTCCGTGGCCGCCGTCCGTCGGCTGCGTCTTGGACGGGCCTCCGGAGCCGCCCGGGCCCTCCACCGGCAGCACGGCACCCGCGGAGGGCTTCACCGTCCCCGAGGGAGAGCCGCTCGGCACCGGGGACTCCGTGCCCGATCCCGTGACGTCCGGTCCGCCGCCGCCCGGCCGGCCGTTCCAGGCGCCGCCGCCACCGCCGGGGAGCCCGGCGCCGCCGCCGTCCGGATCGGTCACCACGCCCCGCTTCCCGCCGGACGCGCCGGGCGTCGGCTTCGCCCCCTCGTCGCTCACACTCATACAGCCGCTCAGACCGGCACAGGCCGCGACGGCCAGCGCGGTGGCGGCCCATCTCACCGGGGTGGGCAAATGGCGCACGGGGGCACCTCCAGGACACAACAGGCAGGAACGGAACGCGTTGCACTGCCCAACTCCCCCGGCGCCGCAAGGGACACGCCCGAACGGGCCCGGACGTCGGCCGGGGTCGTCCCGGGGTCCGGTCCGGCGGTCCGGCGGTCCGGCGGTCCGGCGGTCCGGCGGTCCGGCGGTCCGCTCAGCCGTAGCCCAGCGCGTGCAGCCGCTCGTCGTCGATGCCGAAGTGGTGGGCGATCTCGTGCACCACGGTGATCTCGGTCTCCGCGACCACGTCCTCGCGCGACTCGCACATCCGCAGCGTCGGCCCCCGGTAGATCGTGATCCGGTCCGGCAGCACGCCGGCGTACCACTCGCCGCGCTCGGTCAGCGGCGTCCCCTCGTAGAGCCCGAGCAGCTCGGGATCGTCCGGGGACGGCTCGTCCTCCACGAACACCGCGACGTTGTCCATCAGCCGCGTCAGTTCCGGCGGAATCCGGTCCAGGGCCTCGGCGACCAGCTCTTCGAACTCCTCGCGCGTCATCTCCAGCACGCGCCCATTGTCCCCCCGCCGGAAACCGTTTTGGCGATAGCGCCCGGCATCCCATATGCTTCTCACGTCCCCGACGCACTGGGAAGTGCGCAGGTGAGCCTCTGGCCCTCATCGTCTAGTGGCCCAGGACGCCGCCCTTTCAAGGCGGTAGCACGGGTTCGAATCCCGTTGGGGGTACGCATTACCGTGTGCGAGACTAGTGATCGCGCACAAGCTTGGCTCTGTGGAGCAGTTGGTTAGCTCGCCACCCTGTCAAGGTGGAGGTCGCGGGTTCAAGTCCCGTCAGAGTCGCTGAAGCCGGAAACGGCTTCGTGGCTGGGTAGCTCAGTTGGTACGAGCGATCGCCTGAAAAGCGATAGGTCGCCGGTTCGACCCCGGCCCCAGCCACAAACAGAAGGCCCCGTTCGAAAGAACGGGGCCTTCGTCGTTCCCGGAACCGGAAGGGGCCGCGAGGAAAGCGGCCGTACGGGGGAGAGGCCGGCGCCCCTCCCCCGTACCGTCACACCTCCTCGCGCTCCCGCGAGCGGCTCCCCCGCCTGCCCCGCAGGGCGAGCACCAGCGCCACCGCGGCCACCACCGCGACGAGCAGCGCCCAGTCCGGGACCGCCCGGCCCAGCGAGGCCACCCGCTGCTCCACGGCGAACGAGTCGTCCACCGACAGCAGGCCCGGCAGCGCCGTCGTCCCGTCGAAGACCAGGAAGAGCGTGCCGAGGGCCACGAAGAAGAGGCCCGAGAGCAGCGAGGTCGAATGGACGGTGAGCCGCCCGGCCTTGAGCGGCCGGCCGCGCAGCCAGGACCGCCTGCCCAGGTCGTACCGCTCCCAGAGCAGCGCGAGGACGAACAGCGGGACCGCCATGCCGAGCGCGTACACGGCGAGGAGCAGTCCCCCGTACGCCGGGCTGCCGCTCAGCGCCGCCACCGTCAGGACGCTGCCGAGGATCGGGCCCGCGCAGAAGCCCGCGAGGCCGTAGACCAGACCGAGGGCGTAGACGGAGAGGGCGGAGGTGGGCCGGATCCGGCCGCTCGCCTCGGCGATGCGCCGGGAGGCGAAGCCCAGCCCGAGGATCTGGAGCACACCGAGCCCGATGATCAGCCAGCCGCCGACGGTGACCAGGAGGTCCCGGTGGCCGTAGAAGAGGCGGCCGGCGAAGGAGCCGGCGGCGCCGAGCGGGACCAGGGTGGTCGCCAGGCCCGCGTAGAGGATGCCGGTCCTGGCCACGAGCTTCGCGCGGGTCTCGATCGAGTACGCGAAGAAGGCGGGCAGGAGCAGGGCGCTGCACGGGCTGAGCAGGGCGAGCAGCCCGCCGAGGAAGGCGGCGAAGTAGCCGATGCCGGAGGTCACTGCCCGGCGTCCGGCTTCGTGGTGCCCCGGTCCGCCTCCGGCGCCTTCTCCTCGGGCTTCCCCTTCTCCTCGGCCTTCCCCCCGGCCTTCCCCTTCCCCTTGGCTGCGGCCGCCTTCGCCGCCGCCACGATCGTCTCCGTGAAGGTCTCCAGAGGCTGGGCTCCGGCGATCGGCCGGCCGTTGACCAGGAAGGACGGGGTGGAGGTGGCGCCGAGGGAGTACCCCTGCTCCTGGTCCGCGCGGACGGCCTCGCGGGCCGCCGCCCCGTCGGTGTCCTTCGCGAACCGGGCCGCGTCGGGGACGCCCGCCTCCTCGGCGAGGGCGGCGAGCCGGTCCTTGCCGAAGCCCTTCTCCTTGGCGCCCTCGGCGTAGGCGGCCTTGTGGAACTGCCAGAACCTTCCCTGCCGCCCGGCGGCCCAGGAGGCGCGGGCGACCGCCTCGGACTCCTCGCCGAAGATCGGGAAGTTGCGCCATTCGATGCGCAGGGTGCCGTTCTCCACGTACTTCCTCACCAGGACCGGCTCGGTGTCCCGGGCGAACTTCCCGCAGTAGCCGCACTTGAAGTCGGCGTACTCGATGAGCACGACGGGCGCGTCGGCCCGGCCCAGGGCGAGCTTGTCGGAGGCGTCGCGGCGGGCGTACGCCTCCAGTTCGGCGTAGACGCCGGCGGACGGATCGGCGGAGACCTCGGCGACGGACGAGGAGCCGGAAGCGCCGGGGTCCGCGGGCTTGGTGGCGGTGTACGAGACGACGCCGAGCAGGGCGGCGGCGACCGCCACCCCGGAGACGATCGCGAGCGGCTTGGACTTGGGCATGCGGAACTGCTCCTGAGGAGAAGGAAGGCGGGAGGGACGGCGGAGGGCGGCCGTCCGTCTACACCCTCAGGACCGACAGCTCCACGGGAGACAGCGGTACGCGCGCGGGGAGCTCCCGCCCCGGCGCCGCGCCCCGGGCGCCCGGATCCGGCGCCCGGGTCCCGCAGGGGGTCCGGTCGGCGGCGAGCGAGGGCAGCAGCTCGGCGAAACCGTGCGCACGCGGCGGTACGACGGGCCCCGCGGCCCCTTCGTCGGCGGGGTGGCCCGGATCGCAGCCCGGCACGGCGGCGCCCAGGACGACCGGGGCCGTCCCCGCGGGCGTGTCCGTCGTCGCCCCGCACACCAGGAGGCCGAGCACCAGAGCCGCGAGGGCGGCGAACGCCATCGGCACGCGGGCGGTGCAGAACATGCGAAACCTCTCCGGGCCGGTCGACGTGTCCGAAATAGTACGCACCCCTCGTACCGGCCCCTTGGGCGAGCCACTCGTAAATCGGTTCGCCGCTTCTCGGCCGCAGGTGCGATCCTGGATTCCGTATGTCTACTTCCTTCGCCGCCCTCCAGTCCGTCCTGGCCGAGGTCTCGCTGCGGGACTCGCACCGGCTCGGCCGCCGTCTCGAAGGCGCCCGCCGCATCCGCAAGCCCGAGGCCCGCGCGGCCGTCCTGGACGAGATCGCCGTCGAGGCGGCCAAGGCCAAGGAACGCGTCGACGGGCGCGCCTCCCGCGTGCCCGCGGTCTCGTACCCCGAACAGCTGCCCGTCTCGCAGAAGAAGGACGAGATCCTGGAGGCGATACGCGACCACCAGGTCGTGATCGTCGCCGGTGAGACGGGATCCGGGAAGACCACCCAGATCCCGAAGATCTGTCTGGAGCTCGGCCGGGGCGTCCGGGGCATGATCGGGCACACCCAGCCCCGCCGGATCGCCGCCCGCACGGTCGCCGAGCGGGTCGCCGAGGAGCTGCGGACCCCGCTGGGCGAGGCCGTCGGCTGGAAGGTCCGCTTCACCGACCAGGTGAACCCCGACGCGACCTTCGTGAAGCTGATGACGGACGGCATCCTGCTCGCCGAGATCCAGACGGACCGCGAGCTGCGCGCCTACGACACGATCATCATCGACGAGGCCCACGAGCGGTCCCTCAACATCGACTTCCTGCTCGGCTATCTGGCCCAGCTGCTTCCCAGGCGCCCCGACCTCAAGGTCGTCATCACCTCCGCGACCATCGACCCCGAGCGCTTCTCCCGCCACTTCGGCGAGGCGCCGATCGTCGAGGTCTCCGGCCGTACGTACCCGGTCGAGGTCCGCTACCGGCCCCTCCTCGAAGAGGACTCCGAGGATTCGGACCGCGACCAGATCACCGCGATCTGCGACGCCGTCGACGAACTCCAGGCCGAGGGCCCCGGCGACGTCCTGGTCTTCCTCTCCGGCGAGCGCGAGATCCGGGACACCGCGGACGCCCTGCTCAAACGGCAGCTCCGCAACACCGAGGTCCTCCCGCTCTACGCGCGCCTCTCGCACGCCGAGCAGCACCGGGTCTTCCAGGCGCACTCCGGCCGCCGGATCGTCCTCGCCACCAACGTCGCCGAGACCTCGCTGACCGTCCCCGGCATCAAGTACGTCATCGATCCGGGCACCGCCCGCATCTCCCGCTACTCGCACCGCACCAAGGTGCAGCGGCTGCCGATCGAGCCGGTCAGCCAGGCCAGCGCCAACCAGCGCAAGGGCCGCTGCGGCCGTACGTCCGACGGCATCTGCATCCGCCTCTACTCCGAGGACGACTTCCTCACCCGCCCGGAGTTCACGGACGCCGAGATCCTCCGGACGAACCTGGCCTCCGTCATCCTCCAGATGACCGCGGCCGGCCTCGGCGAGATCGAGAAGTTCCCCTTCATCGACCCGCCGGACCACCGGAACATCCGGGACGGCGTGCAGCTCCTCCAGGAGCTGGGCGCGATCGACCCCGCGGAGAAGGATCCGAAGAAGCGGCTCACCCCGCAGGGCAGGAAGCTCTCCCAGCTGCCCGTCGACCCCCGGCTCGCCCGGATGGTCCTGGAGGCCGACAAGAACGGCTGCGTACGGGAGGTGATGGTGATCGCCGCCGCGCTCTCCATCCAGGACCCGCGCGAGCGGCCCGCCGAGAAGCAGACGCAGGCCGATCAGCAGCACGCCCGGTTCAAGGACGAGACGAGCGACTTCCTCGCCTTCCTGAACATGTGGCGGTACGTCCGTGAGCAGCAGAAGGAGCGGGGCTCCTCCTCGTTCCGCCGGATGTGCAAGCAGGAGTACCTGAACTTCCTGCGCATCCGCGAGTGGCAGGACATCTACGCGCAGCTGCGGACGGTCGCGAAGCAGCTGGGCATCCATGTGAACGAGGAGGACGCTCCCGAGCAGTCCGTCCACGTGTCCCTGCTCGCCGGTCTGCTGTCGCACATCGGCATGAAGGACGTGAAGGAGGGCGCGAAGAACGACTACCTCGGCGCCCGCAGCGCCAAGTTCGCGATCTTCCCCGGCTCCGCGCTCTTCAAGAAGCCCCCGCGGTTCGTCATGTCCGCCGAGCTGGTGGAGACCTCGCGCCTCTGGGCCCGGGTCAACGCGCGCGTGGAGCCCGAGTGGATCGAGCCGCTCGCCCAGCACCTGGTGAAGAAGACGTACAGCGAGCCGCACTGGGAGAAGGACCAGGCGGCCGTGATGGCCTTCGAGAAGGTGACCCTGTACGGCGTCCCGATCATCGCCGACCGCAAGGTGAACTACGGCCGCATCGACCCCGAGATCTCCCGCGACCTGTTCATCAGGAACGCGCTCGTCGAGGGCGACTGGCGCACCCACCACAAGTTCTTCGCGGACAACCGCAAGCTCCTCACCGAGGTCGAGGAGCTGGAGCACCGGGCGCGGCGCCGGGACATCCTCGTGGACGACGAGACGCTCTTCGACTTCTACGACAAGCGCGTCCCCGAACACGTCGTGTCCGGAGCCCACTTCGACTCCTGGTGGAAGCACAAGCGCCACGAGGAACCGGAGTTCCTCGACTTCGAGCGCGAGATGCTCATCAACGAGAAGGCCGCCGGGGTCACCAAGGACGACTACCCGGACTCCTGGCGGCAGGGCCCGCTGAAGTTCCGGGTGACGTACCAGTTCGAGCCCGGCGCGGACGCCGACGGCGTGACCGTCCACGTCCCGCTCCAGGTGCTGAACCAGGTGACGGACGAGGGCTTCGAGTGGCAGATCCCGGGGCTGCGCACCGAGGTCGTCACGGAGCTGATCCGCTCCCTGCCGAAGCCGATCCGCCGCCACTACGTCCCCGCGCCGAACTTCGCGTCCCGCTTCCTGGACGTCGTCGTGCCGGTGCAGGAGCCGCTGGCGGGGGCGCTGGCCCGCGAACTCCAGCGGATGGTCGGGGTACCGGTCACGGCCGAGGACTTCGACTGGGCGAAGGTGCCCGAGCACCTCAAGGTCACCTTCCGGATCGTCGACGAGCGGCGCAGGAAGCTCGCCGAGGACAAGGACCTGGAGACGCTGCGGCTGCAGCTGCGCCCCAAGGCCCGCAAGGCCCTCTCCCAGGCCGCCGCGGCGGCCACCGGGGGCCCGGACGGCTCCGGGCCGTCCCTGGAGCGCTCGGGGCTCACGGACTGGACGATCGGGACCCTCACGAGGGTCTTCGAGACCAAGCGGGCCGGCCAGCCGCTCAAGGCGTACCCGGCGCTCGTGGACGAGGGCGCGACCGTCGCCGTACGGCTCTTCGACACGGAGGCCGAGCAGGCGCAGGCGATGTGGCGGGGCACCCGGAAGCTGATCATGCTGAACATCCCGGTGAACCCGGCGAAGTTCGCCTCGGACAAGCTGACCAACCAGCAGAAGCTGGCCCTGTCCTCGAACCCGCACGGGTCGATCCAGGCCCTCTTCGACGACTGCGCGACCGCCGCGGCCGACCGGCTGATCACGGACCACGGCGGCCCGGCCTGGGACGAGGAGTCCTTCCGGAAGCTGTTCGACAAGGTCCGGGCGGACCTGGTGGACACGACGGTGCGGACGGTGGGCCAGGTCCAGCAGATCCTGGCGGCCTGGCAGGCGTGCGAGCGCCGGCTGAAGTCCACGGGCAGCCTGGCCCTGATCAACAACCTGGCGGACGTGCGGGCGCAGCTGGCGTGGCTGATGCCGGCCGGCTTCGTCACCCGTACGGGGCTGAAGCGGCTCCCGGACCTGATGCGCTATCTGGTGGCGGTGGACCGGCGGCTCCAGCAGATGCCGACCGGGGTCCAGCGGGACACCACCCGGATGGAGAAGGTCCAGGAGATGCAGGACGAGTACGCCTGGCTCCTCGAACAGCTCCCGAAGGGCCGCCCGGTGCCGTCCGAGGTCACCGACATCCGCTGGATGATCGAGGAGCTGCGGGTGAGCTACTTCGCGCACGCGCTGGGTACGGCGTACCCCGTCTCGGACAAGAGGATCGTGAAGGCGATCGACGCGGCGGCGCCCTGAGGGCCGCCGCGGTGCGGCGGCCGACGGTGAGTTCGACCGGACCGCTGACCTGCTGTACAGTCTTGCTTGCAGCCACTCACGAGGGGCCGCAAGCAAGGACCTGTGGAGCAGTTGGTTAGCTCGCCACCCTGTCAAGGTGGAGGTCGCGGGTTCAAGTCCCGTCAGGTTCGCTTTACCGAAAGGCCCGCATCGCGAGATGCGGGCCTTTCGTTGTGTTCCCGTGTCTTGACGGGGCCACGCGCCCGCCGGTACCCCGGACATCAGGGATTCGGGGGCCCACACCGGAGGTGGTCGCGCATGGCCGCGGCATCCGCAGCACGGCACGAGACGCACGCGCTGCTGCGCGCCCATCTGGCGGCCGCGTCCCGCTACGGACACCTCACACGCCACTGTGTGGTCTGCCATCGCCTCCTGCGGCTCTCCATGGAGCTTCCGGAGCTTCCGGAGCCGGCGGAGCTCCCCGAGCCGGACGCGGCCGAGGGACCCGAGGAGCCGGCAGAGCCCGTGGAGCCGGCCTGCGGGGCCGGGGACGAAAGTCCCACCGACCCATGACCAACGGCGGGTTGGAAGCGTTCCGCGGGGTGGGAGGCCGTTCTTTGGCAAGACCTCGCCCGTGTGACGGGAGTCACTGAGGCAGTTTCAGAAACCGCTTCACTTACACCCTCCCTACACCGGCCCGATTTAATATGTGCAATTGCACCGCTCTTCGAAGAGTGGCGCCGGACACAAAAGAAGATCGCGCCAGACCCGGCGGAGTCCAGCGCGATCGTTGACGAAGGCCTGTTGGGGCAGGAATCCGTCGGCAGAGCTAGGGGTGGGCGACCGGATTGGGGGATCCGGACAGGCCCGGTGTTACGGGGTGCTGCGGGGTACTACGGGGTGTTTGCGCGACCTCAGGCCTCGCTGCGCTGCTGCGGAATGCCCGCCAGCAGCGCGCGGACCTCAGCCTCGCGGTAGCGGCGGTGCCCACCCAGGGTGCGGATGGACGTGAGCTTCCCGGCCTTCGCCCAACGGGTCACCGTCTTCGGGTCCACACGGAACATCGTGGCAACCTCGGCAGGGGTCAGCAGCGGCTCGGCATCAGGGGTGCGAGCGGTCATGAGCGGCCTCCTCGGGAGAACCGAACCTTCTCGGTTCTTTCCTCTAAATTCTGCACCTTGACCCGCCTTGCCCGAAATGGCAGAAGCGGGCCGAGTCGGTTATAGGACGAACGGCTTGTCCTCGGCACTACAACTACACCATCCGTCCAGCCACGTCGGCCAAACCGATGGAATTGCCCTCGCAGGTGTTCATCAGCGGCGGAAGTCGATGGACCATGCCATAACGGACAGTCACGCTGCTGTGACGATCAGTCACAGAGCGATCAGGAGTCCTCAGACCCCCCATAGAGTGCAATGCTGAGCGTTCCGCCCATAGATGGACGGAAGGAACCCTCCCCGGACTCCTTGTCCTATTTTGGCACGAGGGTGGGTGATGGGCGCAAGGGTGCGTTACGTGCTGTCCGTCACGCTTGAGCCAAAGGCCCGGATCGGGACCAACGTCCCCGCCCATCGGGTGCCGAAAGGCCCGGACACCCCCGTCGGCGAAAACCGGGCATGCGGTATCCGGACATCCCTGAAGATCATTTACACCCGCCGGACATGTCTTGTCGATACCGACCTGACGAAGATGCCCGACTGATGTCAATTCGCGAAGCGCAGCTCCCTCACCGTCCGCCAGCGCTCCGCGAGCCGCCCGTACGCGCCACTCGCCCCCTCGCCGTCGCCGGCCCGCAGCGCCGCGATCCCCTCCGCCATCTGAGCCGCCGACCGGTCCTCCGCCAGCCACTCCTCCGTGACCGCGTGCACGAGCCCGCCGAAGTCCAGCTCCACCAGGGCGCGCGGATGGAACTCCTCCAGCCACCGCCCCACCTCGATCAGGCCCTCCGTCATCGGACCGTCGTCGATCGACTCCCGCAGCGCCCGCAGCGCCCGCGCGAGACGGCGGCGCGCCTGCGCCATCGTCGTCCGGTAGCGCAGCACCGGCGCCCGGGCCGGCTCCGCGGCCCCCTCGCCGCCCGGCGCCCCCGGCTCGTACTGCTTGTCCTCGTCCCCGAAGAGCGCGAACCAGCGCAGCGGCACCTGCCAGACCGCCGTACGGATCCACGGCCGCGCGTCCGGGTTCCTGCTCAGCCACCGCTCGTAGTCGCTCGCCACCTGCAGGCGCACCACCGGCGGCAGCATCGCGTCGAGCACCGGCTCGGGGAACTGGCCGTCCAGCTCCTGCAGCGCCAGCCACCCCCGCAGCCGCGTCCGCCACGGACAGATCACCACCACCCCGTCCAGATGGGCGACGAAGGCCTCCCCGCTCTCGTGGACCGGGACCGGGACCGGGGGCGTCGGCAGCAGGTCCGCGAGCGAACGGCGCAGCTCCTCCTGGGCGCCCGGAGTCAGCGGCCGACGGGCGTAGCGGGCCCAGTGGGTCCGCTCCGGCTCGGGGAACGCGGCCAGCGGCTCGTACACCCGCAGATAGGACGCGTAGGGGATGAGGACCGAGGAGGCGACCGACATGTCGCAAATCCTTCCACGGAGGTACTCCGGGAGGGGGTGATCCTGAGCACTGCCGCTGATCTACGCCCAGGTAGGACTTACTCTCTTGCCGAACCGGTCCTCCCCCACCCGTAGGGAGGGCCCACACCGCCGCTTCGTACTTGGGAGTCACCACCGTGACCGCTGTGACCGGCGTTCCTGCTGACGTACTGCACACTCTGTTCCACTCGGAGCAGGGTGGCCACGAGCAAGTCGTGCTCTGCCAGGACCGCGCCACCGGCCTCAAGGCCGTCATCGCCCTCCACTCCACCGCCCTGGGCCCCGCCCTCGGCGGCACCCGCTTCTACCCGTACGCCTCCGAGGCCGCGGCGATCACCGACGCGCTCAACCTGGCCCGCGGCATGTCGTACAAGAACGCCATGGCCGGTCTCGACCACGGCGGCGGCAAGGCCGTCATCATCGGCGACCCGGAGAAGATCAAGACGGAGGAGCTCCTCCTCGCCTACGGGCGTTTCGTCGCCTCCCTCGGCGGCCGGTACGTCACGGCCTGCGACGTCGGCACCTACGTGGCCGACATGGACGTCGTCGCCCGCGAGAACCGGTGGACCACCGGCCGCTCCCCCGAGAACGGCGGCGCCGGCGACTCCTCCGTCCTCACCGCCTTCGGTGTCTTCCAGGGCATGCGCGCCTCCGCGCAGACGCTGTGGGGCGACCCGACCCTGCGCGGCCGCAAGGTCGGCGTCGCGGGTGTCGGCAAGGTCGGCCACTACCTCGTCGAGCACCTCCTGGAGGACGGCGCCGAGGTCGTGATCACCGATGTGCGCGAGGAGTCGGTGCGCCGGATCACCGACAAGCACCCGCAGGTCACCGTCGTCGCCGACACCGAGGCGCTGATCCGCGTCGAGGGTCTCGACATCTACGCGCCCTGCGCGCTCGGCGGCGCCCTGAACGAGGAGACCGTCCCGTTCATCACCGCGAGCATCGTCTGCGGCGCGGCCAACAACCAGCTCGCCCACCCGGGCATCGAGAAGGACCTCGTGGAGCGCGGGATCCTCTACGCGCCCGACTACGTGGTCAACGCCGGTGGCGTGATCCAGGTCGCCGACGAGCTGCACGGCTTCGACTTCGACCGGTGCAAGAAGAAGGCCACGAAGATCTTCGACACCACGCTCGAAATCTTCGCACGTGCGAAGGCCGACGGTATTCCGCCGGCCGCGGCGTCCGACCGGATCGCCGAGCAGCGGATGGCCGACGCGCGACGCGCCTGATCCGCGCCGGATCCACGCCGGATCCGCGTCCGATCCGCGGCTTTTCCGTGTGTGGCCCCGCCGGGGCCGCACACGGGCCGCACAGGGGCTGCGCGCGCGCCGCACACGGGGCCGGTCCGCCGCCGGGGAGATTTCGCTCACGCCCCTCGGCGGGTCGGACCTCGAGAAGAGGTTAAAATCGCGATTGACCAGCGAGGAGAGGGCACCTCGATGGTTCTGTACCGGGGTATGTGATGCGCGCGGCGTACCGTAGACCCGCGGAAACAGGTACCGTTGAAGCCCTACGGACCGGTCTCTCTGTCGAGAGTCCGTTCCGAATCATGAACGCGTGTCAAGACTCTGGGGCCACCGAGCCCCGTCACCGAGGGGGTCGAGCCATGGGGCGCGGCCGGGCAAAGGCCAAGCAGACCAAGGTCGCCCGCCAGCTGAAGTACAGCAGCGGCGGGACAGACCTGACGCGTCTGGCCAATGAGCTGGGCGCTTCGACTTCGAATCAGCCGCCGAATGGCGAGCCGTTCGAGGACGACGACGAGGAAGACGACCCGTACGCCCAGTACGCGGATCTCTACAACGAGGACGACGAGGACGAGGACGACGAGTCCGGTCCGAGTGCGTCCCCGCGTCGCGCTTGACCTTCTGAATCGCATCGCAGAAACCCGGTCCGGGATCACCCGGCCGGGTTTCTGTGCTGTCCGCGGCCCGGCGGACCGGGGGCGGCACGGCCCCTACGGACCCGAACAGCCCGCGCCACGCGAACGGGGCGCCCCCTCAGGAGCGCCCCGCCACGTACCGCTCTGCCCGCTCTACTTCGCGTAGTCCCCGACCAGCTCGGCGCCCGTGGTGTGCGCGCCGCGCTCGGTGATCCCGCCCGCGACCCAGGCCTCGACGCCGCGGTCCTCCAGCGTCGTCAGGGCCGCGTCCACGGAGTCGGCCGGCACGACGGCCATCATGCCGACACCCATGTTCAGGGTCTTCTCCAGCTCCAGGCGCTCCACCTGACCGGCCTTGCCGACCAGGTCGAAGATCGCGCCCGGCGCCCAGGTCGAACGGTCGACCGTGGCGTGCAGGCCGTCCGGGATCACCCGGGCCAGGTTGGCCGCGAGGCCACCGCCCGTGATGTGGCTGTAGGCGTGGACGTCCGTGGTCCGGGTGAGGGCCAGGCAGTCCAGCGAGTAGATCTTCGTGGGCTCCAGGAGCTCCTCGCCGAGCGTCCGGCCGAGCTCATCGACCTGCTGGTCGAGGGTCATCCCGGCGCGGTCGAAGACCACGTGCCGGACGAGCGAGTACCCGTTGGAGTGAAGACCCGAGGAGGCCATGGCGATGACCGCGTCCCCCGTACGGATGCGATCGGCGCCGAGGAGCCGGTCGTACTCCACGACACCCGTGCCGGCGCCGGCGACGTCGAAGTCGTCCGGGCCGAGGAGGCCGGGGTGCTCGGCCGTCTCGCCGCCGACCAGGGCGCAGCCGGCCAGGACACAGCCCTCGGCGATGCCCTTGACGATGGCGGCGACCCGCTCGGGGTGCACCTTGCCGACACAGATGTAGTCGGTCATGAAGAGCGGCTCGGCGCCGCAGACGACGATGTCGTCCATGACCATCGCGACCAGGTCGTGGCCGATCGTGTCGTACACGCCCATCTGGCGGGCGATGTCGACCTTCGTGCCGACACCGTCGGTGGCGGAGGCGAGCAGCGGACGCTCGTAGCGCTTGAGGGCGGAGGCGTCGAAGAGGCCGGCGAAGCCCCCGAGGCCACCGAGGACCTCAGGGCGCTGCGTCTTCTTCACCCACTCCTTCATGAGCTCGACGGCGCGGTCGCCCGCTTCGATGTCGACGCCCGCGGACGCGTAGCTGGCACCGGTGGTCTGAGACATGGGTTCAGAGCTTTCGTGTCGTACTGCTCGTACTGCGGTTGCGTACTGCGGTTGCAGCGGCTTACGGGCGACGGAGCGCGTCGGAGGCCGCAGTGGCCGCGGGACCCGCGGCCAGCTCGTTCTCCAGGAGCTGCTTGCCGAGCAGCTCGGGGTCCGGCAGCTCCATCGGGTACTCGCCGTCGAAGCAGGCACGGCAGAGGTTCGGCTTCTGGATCGTGGTCGCCTCGATCATCCCGTCGAGGGAGATGTACGAGAGCGAGTCCGCGCCCAGCGACTTGCCGATCTCGTCGATCGACATGCCGTTGGCGATCAGCTCCGCGCGGGTGGCGAAGTCGATGCCGAAGAAGCAGGGCCACTTCACCGGCGGCGAGGAGATCCGGATGTGGATCTCGGCCGCGCCGGCCTCGCGGAGCATCTTGACCAGGGCGCGCTGGGTGTTGCCGCGGACGATCGAGTCGTCGACGACCACCAGGCGCTTGCCCTTGATGACGTCCTTGAGGGGGTTCAGCTTCAGCCGGATGCCGAGCTGGCGGATGGTCTGGGAGGGCTGGATGAAGGTGCGCCCGACGTAGGCGTTCTTCACCAGGCCCGCGCCGAAGGGGATGCCCGAGGCCTCGGCGTAGCCGATCGCGGCCGGGGTTCCGGACTCCGGCGTCGCTATCACCAGGTCGGCCTCGACGGGCGCCTCCTTCGCGAGGCGGCGGCCCATCTCCACGCGGGAGAGGTACACGTTCCGGCCGGCGATGTCGGTGTCCGGGCGGGCCAGGTACACATATTCGAAGACGCAGCCCTTGGGCTTCGCTTCCGCGAATCGCGAGGTACGGATGCCGTTCTCGTCGATCGCGATCATCTCGCCCGGCTCGACCTCGCGGACGTAGCTGGCGCCGCAGATGTCGAGAGCGGCGGACTCGGAGGCGACCACCCAGCCGCGCTCCAGACGGCCGAGGACCAGCGGGCGGATGCCCTGCGGGTCACGGGCCGCGTAGAGCGTGTGCTCGTCCATGAAGACGAGGGAGAAGGCGCCCCGGACCTCGGGGAGAACCTTCGCGGCGGCCTGCTCGATGGTGAGCGGCGTACCGTCCTCGCCCACCTGGCCCGCGAGGAGCGCGGTCACCAGGTCGGTGTCGTTGGTGGCGGCGACGCGAGTCGTCCGGCCTTCCTTCTTGGGCAGGTCGGCGACCATCTCGGCGAGCTGCGCCGTGTTCACCAGGTTGCCGTTGTGGCCGAGCGCGATCGAGCCCTGGGCGGTCGCCCGGAACGTCGGCTGCGCGTTCTCCCACACGGAGGCACCGGTGGTCGAGTAGCGGGCGTGACCGACCGCGATATGACCTTGGAGGGAACCGAGAGAGGTCTCGTCGAAGACCTGGGACACGAGGCCCATGTCCTTGAAGACGAGGATCTGGGAGCCGTTGCTGACCGCGATTCCCGCGGATTCCTGGCCCCGATGCTGGAGGGCGTAGAGCCCGAAGTACGTGAGCTTTGCGACCTCTTCACCCGGAGCCCAGACACCGAAGACGCCACAAGCGTCCTGGGGGCCTTTCTCTCCGGGGAGCAAGTCGTGATTGAGTCGACCGTCACCACGTGGCACGTTTCCGAGTGTAGACGGGCTCGACCACTGGTCCGAATTGAGGATTTGGGGCTCGGCCCCACTCGTGCGATCGCACGAAATGATCATCTCCGGCTTGGAGAGGGCTACAAAGCAGGCGGGGGAAGGGTTCCCACCCCGGAGGCCCTCCCGAGCGGACGCTCGTACCAGGGCGGGAGCCTCCCCGCGATGTGACGGAGTGCACCCCGGCTAGGGATGCGACGACGCCTTTCCGGCCGCCTTCGCGTCGACGGCGGTGGCTCCGAGGCCCTCGCCCGACGGGTCCGTGAGGGTCAGCGTCCGGTGGTCGAGCCGGTAGGTGAGCGGGCCGTCGAGGAGCTCGTACAGCTGCGTCTCCAGATGCATCTGCGGGCTCGTGCACATCATCCGGGTGGTCGCCGCCGGGCCCTCGATCGTGAGGGTCTTGCCCTCCACCCGGGCGGTCGCGGAGAAGTTGTTGCAGCCCAGATTGCCGGTGACCCGGCCGTCCGCGCCGAGGACGAACCGCGCCTTGTCCCCGCTGCCCGCGGGCAGGGACGAGGCGGTGTCCCCGGAGAGCAGCCCGTCGATCTTCCAGGTGGTGCCGCGCAGCGGGAGGTCCGCCTCGGCGGTGAGCTCCAGACCGTTGCGGCCGTCCGGGGACGTCAGGGTGAGGGCCTCGCCCCTCTGCTGCCCCCTGAGCGGGCCCGCGAAGGCCTTGACCAGCTCCTCCTCGAAACGCCGCCGGTCCTCGGGACAGCCGATCTCGGTGATCGTCTGCTGGGAGACGGTGAGGGTGTCCCCCTTGACCGCGACGTCCGCGGAGAGCGTGTTGCAGCCGCCGTTCCCCCGGGCGCGGCCGTCCGTGCCGAACTCGACCCGGGCACCGTCCGGGGCGGCGGACCTTCGCCCGTCGACCGTCACGGAGCCGATCGTCCAGTGCGTACCCGCGACGGGCAGATCGGGGGAGACGGTGTCGGAGCCGGAACCGGATCCCGTGCCTCCCTCCGTGCCGCACGCGGCGAGAAGAAGGACCAGGGCGGAGGATGCGAGGATGCGCGGCGTCTGCGTCTGCATGGGACTGGGACGGACGCGGGCGGAAGACGGTTCCGTGAGGGCTCCCGTACGCCTCAGCCCATCAGCGGCAGAAGGTCCCGCAGATCCGCGCGTTCGCCGCTCGCGGCGACCCGGGCCTCGTCCAGCTCCGTCGCCCACCCGGCCCGGCCGGTCGCCAGCCTGAGCCAGGTCAGCGGGTCCGTCTCGACCACGTTGGGCGGGGTGCCCCGGGTGTGCCGGGGGCCCTCCACGCACTGCACCACCGCGTACGGCGGGATCCGCACCTCGACCGCCCCGCCCGGGGCCTTCGCCGCGACCGCGTCGGCGAGCAGCCGGGTGCAGGCGGCGAGGGCCTGCCGGTCGAAGGGGATGCCGGCGCCGGTCGCCGCGTTCAGGTCGTCGGTGTGGACGACGAGTTCGACGGTCCGGGTGACGAGGAAGTCGGCGAGGGTCATCGCGCCGAAGCTCAGCGGCAGGAGCCGGCCGTCGGGGGCGTCGGCCAGGGCCCGCTCGTACTCCTCGGCCACGCGCGCGTAGAGCCCCGGCAGGTCGGAGGCGTCGATGCCGCGGGTGTGCGCGTCGATCCGTTCGGCGGCTCCCGCCGTCGCGGACGGCCAGTCGAGCAGGGCGAGCCGGTCCTGCCCCCGCTCCGGCATCGCCAGGAGCTGCGGCACCGAGTCGACCATCCACGCGAGGTGGGCCGCCAGCTCCCGTACCGTCCACTCCCCCAGCCGGGTCGGGCCGTCGAGCTGTTCGGGCGTGAGCGCCTCCACCGCCTCCCGTACGTGCCGGAACTGGGCGAGCACGGCGGCCCTGGTCTTGGCGGAGTCGTAGCTGCGGGTGCGCTTCTTGGCCGGTGGCATGGGGGCGAGGGTAGTCGGAGACTGGAAGGGGAGGGCCGCCCGCACACCTACCCGTACGAGAGGGGTCGATCGGTCATGGCCGAGCACCCTGACGCCGCCCTGGTCCGCCGGGGCTTCGAGGCATGGACCCGTGGGGACATGGAGACCGTCGGCACCCTGATGACGACGGACTGCACGCACCACTCCCCCGGCGAGAGCCAGATCTCCGGGCACATCAAGGGCCGCGACAACGTCCTCGACATGTACCGGAAGATGTTCGAACTCACCCGCGGCGAGATGCGGGTCGAGCTGCACAGCGTCTCCGTCGACGGCCGCGGCCATGCCGTGGCGGCGAACAGGTTCTTCGCCACCCGCGAGGACAAGGGCCTGGGCATCGAGATGAACGGCGCACTGGTCTTCACGATCATCGGCGGCAAGATCTCCGACATCGACGAGTGCGTCGAGGACATCGACGTCTCCGACAGCTTCTGGGGTCAGGCCGAGTAGACGGCGTCGCGCGGCACCTCGAACGTCTCGCCGTTCCTCGGCACACCGACACCGCGCCAGGTGAACGGCACTCCGCTCGCCGTGTCCAGGTCCGGGCCGTCCATCAGCTGGAAGTGCACGTGCGGCTCGGTGGAGTTGCCCGAGTTCCCGCACCGGGCCAGCTCCTGGCCGGCCGTGACCCGGTCGCCCGGCCGGACGGCGAGGGAGCCGCGCCTCAGATGCGCGTACATCGCGTACGTGCCGTCGCCGAGGTCGAGGACGAGGTGGTTCCCGGTGATGCGGCGGGCTCCCCCGATGCTCCGCGCACCGGCCTCGACGAGCAGCAGATAGAGGACACCGAGCAGCGAGTTGCGGCTGAGGTGGTCGCGCTGCCCGTCCTCGGCGTGCACGACGGTCGCGTCGGCGACCGCGTACAGCGGTGCGCCGAAGGCCGGGAAGCCCTCGGTCCTCCGGACCACCGGCCACAGCCACGCGAAGCCCGGGCGGGGCCGCGCCCCGTCCTCCCGGGTGACGTCGATCGCGTAGGTCTGGCCCAGCTGGTGGGTGCCGTGGCTGGGCGTCCGGTCCGCCGGGCTGTTCAGCGCCGACCAGCGGCCGGTGACCGGCGGGTCCACCTCGACCGCGGCGCGGGGCGTGGCCATGGCCCGGCGGCGGGCGGTCCGGGAGAGACCGACGCCGAGGATCATCGCGACGATCACGGGCAGCCAGCCCACCCAGTACGGGTAGGGCAGCTCGACGACGAACGAGGCGACCACCTGGACGACGAACGCCAGCCACAGCAGGCGGTGGAGGACCATCGGCAGTTTGCGCGAGGACATTCCGGATTCCCCCGGGATCGTGGTGACGGTTACGGGCGGGCCGCGATGAGGACCACCAGGAGCGGGACGACCCGCGCTCCGGGGACCTCGTAGCGACCGCGTCCGACGGTCCTGAGCCAGCCCGCGCCGGTCAGCTGGCGCAGGTGGTGGTAGATCTGGCCGGTCGTGCCGATCTCCGCCAGCTCCGCCAGCTCGGCGGCGGTGCGCCGGCCACCGAGGATCTCCCGCAGCAGCCGGAGCCGCACGGGATGGCCGAGCGCGGCGAAGGACTCCGCGGCGTCCGCCCAGTCCTCCTCGAAGAGCTGCCCGGTGAAGGCGCCGAACTGCCACTCGTACCGCTCCCGGGTCGGCAGCCTGACCGCCCCCGTGAAGACGACCGCGCCGTCCTCGCCCCCGTCCCCCGGGTCCGCCGCGAGCCGCGCCTTGAGGCCTTCGAGGGCCCAGAGGGGGCTGTCGGTGACCTCGGGCGCGTCGGCGGCCCGGGGCGCGGGGCGCTCCGCGGCTTCGGTGGTGCTTTCGGCCGCGTGTTCCAGGGCCGCGATACGCCGTTCCAGCGCGACGACCCGCTCTTCCAGCTCCATGCCATCGAGATTACGTAATTACGTAATCACTCGCAAGGGAGAGACGCGAAAGCCCCCGCCCGGACCCTTCGGTCCGGACGGGGGCTTCCCCGGTGCTCCGTATCAGGCCAGCAGGGCCGGGATCGTCGCCTCGTGCGCCGCACGCAGCTCCGTCAGGGAGAGCGCGAACTCGCCCTGGACGTCGACCGCGTCACCGTCGACGACACCGATCCGCGCCGCCGGCAGACCCCGCGCACCGCACATGTCGGTGAAGCGGAGCTCCTCGCTGCGCGGGACGGCGACGACCGCACGGCCCGCCGACTCGCTGAAGAGGAACGTGAACGCGTCCAGGCCCTCCGGGACGACCAGCCGGGCGCCGTTCCCGCCGCGCAGGCAGGACTCGACGACCGCCTGGACGAGACCGCCGTCGGACAGGTCGTGCGCCGCGTCGATCATGCCGTCGCGGGAGGCCGAGATCAGGATGTCGCCGAGCAGCTTCTCCCGGTCGAGGTCCACGGCCGGCGGCATACCGCCGAGGTGCCGGTGGACGACCTCGGACCAGGCCGAGCCGCCGAACTCCTCACGCGTGTCGCCCAGCAGGTAGAGGAGCTGGCCCTCTTCCGCGAAGGCGATCGGCGTACGGCGGTTGACGTCGTCGATCACACCGAGCACGGCCACGACCGGCGTCGGGTGGATGGCGACCTCGCCGGTCTGGTTGTAGAGCGAGACGTTGCCGCCGGTCACCGGGGTGCCCAGCTGGAGGCAGCCGTCCGCGAGACCACGGGTGGCCTCGGCGAACTGCCACATCACGGCCGGGTCCTCGGGCGAACCGAAGTTCAGGCAGTCCGAGATCGCCAGCGGCTTGGCACCGGAGGCGGCGACATTGCGGTACGCCTCCGCCAGCGCGAGCTGCGCACCCGTGTACGGGTCGAGCTTCGCGTACCGGCCGTTGCCGTCGGTGGCCATGGCCACGCCGAGGTTGGTCTCCTCGTCGATACGGACCATGCCCGCGTCCTCGGGCTGCGACAGCACCGTGTTGCCCTGCACGAACCGGTCGTACTGGTCCGTGATCCAGGACTTCGACGCCTGGTTCGGGGAGGACACCAGCTTCAGGACCTGGTCCTTCAGCTCCTCACCGTTCTGCGGCCGGGGCAGCTTGCCGGCGTCGTCGGCCTGGAGCGCGTCCTGCCACTCCGGGCGCGCGAACGGCCGGTGGTAGGTCGGGCCCTCGTGGGCGACGGAGCGCGGCGGCACGTCGACGATCTGCTCGCCGTGCCAGAAGATCTCCAGGCGCTCGCCCTCGGTGACCTCACCGATGACGACCGCGATGACGTCCCACTTCTCGCAGATCTCCAGGAAGCGGTCGACGTGCTCCGGCTCGACGATCGCGCACATGCGCTCCTGCGACTCGCTCATGAGGATTTCCTCGGGCGAGAGGGTCGCGTCACGCAGGTGGACCCGGTCGAGCTCGACGCGCATGCCGCCGGAACCGGCCGAGGCCAGTTCGGAGGTGGCACAGGAGAGCCCGGCGCCGCCGAGGTCCTGAATGCCCGCGACCAGCTTCTCCTTGAAGATCTCCAGGGTGCACTCGATGAGGAGCTTCTCCTGGAAGGGGTCGCCGACCTGGACGGCGGGGCGCTTGGTGGGCTTGGTGTCGTCGAAGGTCTCGGACGCGAGGACCGAGACACCGCCGATGCCGTCGCCGCCGGTGCGGGCGCCGTACAGGATCACCTTGTTGCCGGGGCCCGAGGCCTTGGCGAGGTGGATGTCCTCATGCTTCATCACGCCGATGCAGCCGGCGTTGACCAGCGGGTTGCCCTGGTAGCACTCGTCGAAGACGACCTCGCCGCCGATGTTCGGCAGGCCGAGGCAGTTGCCGTAGCCGCCGATGCCGGCGACGACACCGGGCAGCACGCGCTTGGTGTCGGGGTGGTCGGCCGCACCGAAGCGCAGCGGGTCGACGACCGCGACGGGGCGGGCGCCCATGGCGAGGATGTCGCGGACGATGCCGCCGATGCCGGTGGCCGCGCCCTGGTAGGGCTCGATGTACGAGGGGTGGTTGTGCGACTCGACCTTGAAGGTGACCGCGTACCCCTGGCCGACGTCGACGACGCCCGCGTTCTCACCGATGCCGACGAGCATGGCGTCGTTCTCGGGGACCTTCTCGCCGAACTGCTTCAGGTGGACCTTGCTGCTCTTGTAGGAGCAGTGCTCGGACCACATGACGGAGTACATGGCGAGCTCGGCGCCGGTGGGACGGCGGCCCAGGATCTCGCGGATGCGCGCGTACTCGTCCTCCTTGAGGCCGAGCTCCTTCCAGGGCTGCTCGCTGTCCGGCGTCTCGCTCGCGTGCTTGACGGTGTCGAGGCTCATCAGGCGTTGACCAGCTTCTTGAGGATCGAGGTGAAGAAACCGAGACCGTCCGTCTTGCCGGTGCCGATCAGCGGCTCGACGGCGTGCTCGGGGTGCGGCATGAGGCCGACCACGTTGCCCGCGGCGTTGGTGATGCCCGCGATGTCACGCAGCGAGCCGTTGGGGTTGACGTCCAGGTAGCGGAAGGCCACCCGCCCCTCGGCCTCCAGCTCGTCGAGGACGTGCTCGTCGGCGACGTACCGGCCGTCCATGTTCTTGAGCGGGACCTCGATCTCCTGGCCCTCGGTGTAGTCCGAGGTCCAGGCGGTCTCCGCGTTCTCCACCCGCAGCTTCTGGTCGCGGCAGATGAAGTGGAGGTGGTTGTTGCGCAGCATCGCGCCCGGCAGCAGATGGGCCTCGGTGAGGATCTGGAAGCCGTTGCAGATGCCGAGGACGGGCATGCCCGCCTTCGCCTGCTCGATGATCGTCTCCATCACCGGCGAGAAGCGGGAGATGGCTCCGGCCCGCAGGTAGTCGCCGTAGGAGAAGCCGCCGGCCAGGACCACGGCGTCGACCTGCTTCAGGTCCTTGTCGCGGTGCCAGAGCGAGACGGGCTCGGCGCCCGCCAGGCGGGCGGCACGCAGCGCGTCCTGGTCGTCGAGGGTTCCGGGGAACGTGACGACGCCGATGCGTGCGGTCACGACTCCACCTTCACGACGAAGTCCTCGATCACGGTGTTGGCGAGAAAGGTTTCGGCCATCTCATGGATGCGGGCGAGGGCGGCATCGTCGACCGGCCCCTCCACCTCCAGCTCGAAACGCTTCCCCTGACGGACGTCGGCGATTCCGGCGAATCCCAGGCGGGGCAGTGCACGCTGCACCGCCTGCCCCTGAGGGTCGAGGATCTCCGGCTTGAGCATGACGTCGACTACGACGCGTGCCACTGGCACTCCCGGTGGTGTGTTGCGTGGGCGGTTCCCTCAGCGTACCTGTCTCCAAATTCTACGCGGGTAGAGATCTGAAGGATCCTCCAAAAGCCAGGCCGGGACGGCGCTCCACCGACGAACATCACCCACGCCCCCGCCCGAGCACACCCACGCAAAATTCGAGTGAAATATTGCGGACCTCATTGCACCGGGACACGCTGAAACAATTGCCAGGGCTTCACAATGCGACACCTGCCGCTGTAGAAAGGAATCCAGAAGAAAGCAGCATTGTCCCGGCACAGCCGTACGGCCGACATCGCCGCACGTCAGAGGCGTCACAAGCGCCACCTCTGCGGCATCGGCCGCAGGAAAGGACCGATATCCGTGGCTCAGCGTGTGGTGGTCACACTCTCCGACGACATGGACGGCGGAGAAGCGGCTGAAACGGTCGCGTTCGGCCTCGACGGGAAGATGTACGAGATCGACCTGAATGCTGCCAATGCAAAGAAACTCCGCAAGGCGCTCGCCCCGTACCTCGCCGCCGGGCGCAAGGAGTCCGGCAGGGCGGCGGCCGGCCGGAGCCCCTCCGTGGAGACGTACACCCACACCTCCCTCGCCCCCGACCCGGCGGCGGTCCGCGCCTGGGCGCAGTCCAACAAGATGGAGGTGCCCGCCCGCGGGCGGATCCCGAAGCGGGTCTACGAAGCCTTCCGCGCCGCGAGTTGAGCGGCGCACGGCCCGGTCCCGAGCGGGCCGGGCCCCGGCCGGCGGGGCGGTCGCGGCGAGCCGATTTGCATTGCACCCCCCATGATCCGCTAAAGTCTGGAACACGCCGAGGGGCGAGGCCGCAAAGCCCCACCTCACGCAGCGTGCGGGTGTAGTTCAGTAGCAGAACATCCCCCTTCCAGGGGGAAGGCGCAGTGTGCAATTCCTGTCACCCGCTCTGCATCGCAAGACCAAGCACTCCGGTGCATCAGGTAGAGTGGTGCTCGCACCGCCCGGTGAAAGCCGAGCGGCAGCAATGCGGACGTGGCTCAGTTGGTAGAGCATCACCTTGCCAAGGTGAGGGTCGCGAGTTCGAATCTCGTCGTCCGCTCAAGATCGAAGGCTCCGGTTCTCACGAACCGGGGCCTTCGTCGTGTCCCCTCTCTCCCGAGCGAACCGCCGTCCGCCCCATGACATTTGTCAGAAGCGGGTGGTGACAGCGCGCACTGCCGGACGGCCGCCGCCGCCGGAAGCCTGGACACATGACCAACGCGATCGAAGCGGAAGACCTGCGCCGGGGATACTCGGGCGGCTTCGAGGCCGTACGCGGCATCTCCTTCACCGTCCCGCGCGGCGAGATCTTCGCCCTCCTCGGCACCAACGGCGCCGGCAAGACCTCCACCGTCGAACTCCTCGAAGGCCTCGCCGCCCCCGCCGCCGGCACCGCCCGGGTCCTCGGCCACGACCCGTACCGCGAACGGGCCGCCGTCCGCCCCCGCATCGGCGTGATGCTCCAGGAGGGCGGCTTCCCCTCCGACCTCACCGTGGCCGAGACCGTACGCATGTGGGCGGGCTGCACCACCCGCGCCCGGCCCACCGGCGAAGCCCTCGGCGCCACCGGACTCGCCGGCCGCGAACAGGTGCGGGTCAAACAGCTGTCCGGCGGCGAACGGCGCCGGCTCGACCTCGCCCTCGCGCTCCTCGGCCGCCCCGAGGTCCTCTTCCTCGACGAACCCACCACCGGACTCGACGCCGAGGGCCGCCGCGACACCTGGGAACTCGTCCGCGCCCTCCGCGACGAAGGCACCACCGTGCTCCTCACCACCCACTACCTGGAGGAGGCGGAGACCCTGGCCGACCGGCTCGCGATCATGCACCGCGGCCGGATCGTCCTCTCCGGCACCCCGGCCGAGGTCACCGCCGCCCGGCCCGCCCGCATCCGCTTCACCCTCCCCGAGGGCGTCCCCGCCGCCCGGCTCCCGCTGCACCTGCGGGCCGCCGAGGACGAGGGGCGGGTGGAGATCCGTACCGGATCCCTCCAGGACGACCTCGCCGCGCTCCTCGGCTGGGCCGGGGACAACGGCGTACGCCTCGACGCGCTCGACGCGCGCTCCGCCTCGCTCGAAGAGGCCTTCCTCGACATCGCGGCACGGACGGCCGACGGCCAGGACCCGCCCGCGCCGGACCCCTCGACCCCGTCGCGTCCTTCGGAGGCCGTTCGATGAGCTCTCTCGCCCAGATCCCCTCCCGTACGCGGCTCGTCGCGCTCGGACGGGCCGAGCTGACCCTCCTCGTCCGCAACCGCACGGCACTCTTCGGCGCCCTGCTCGTCCCCCTCCTCATGGTGGAAGCGGTCCGCAGCTCCCTCCGGAGCGCCGACCTCGGCAAGGCCGGCACGAGCATCGCCGAGGTCGCCGTCACCGGCGCCATCGGCATGGCCCTCCTCATCGGCGTCCACAGCAACCTCGTCGCCGCCTTCGTCGCCCGCCGCGAATCCCTCGTCCTCAAGCGGCTGCGCACGGGAGAACCGACCGACCCCGAGATCCTCACCGGGATCGCGCTGCCGGCCGCCACGCTCGCCCTCCTCCAGTGCACCGTCCTGACGATCGGCGGCATCGCCGTCCTCGGCCTGCCCGCACCGGCCCGGCCCGAACTGCTCCTCGCCGGCGCCCTCCTCGGCATCGTCCTGCTCACCACCCTCGCCGCCGCCACCTCCGCCGTCACCCGCACCCCCGAGAGCGCCCAGCTCACCGCCCTGCCCCTGGTCCTGATCTCCTCCATCGGCTCCGGGCTCTTCGTCCCCCTCTCGATCCTTCCCGAGGGGCTCGCGTCCGTCTGCGAACTGCTGCCGCTGACCGGGGTCATGACCCTTGTACGGGCCGGCTGGACGGGCGGTGCGGGAGCCGGGGACCTGCTGGGGGCGGCGGCGACCGCGGTGGCCTGGATCGCGCTCTCGGTGTTTGCTGTCCAGCGGTGGTTCCGCTGGGACCCCCGGCGCTGAGCGAGCCGGTGCCGAGACAGCCGGGGCCCGGACGACTGGTGCCGATGCAGCCGGGGCCTGGAACAACGATGCCGATGCAGCCGGTACGTGACGACCGAGGGGGACCCGCAGCCGTGAAGAGCTGGAGAGGCCGGAGCGGCCTGGCCAAGGTGGACCTCTACACCCGGGTCACCGCGTACATGCTGCTGTGGGCCTCCGTGTTCGTCCTCGGGATGCTGCTCCTCGTCCGGCCGATCCGCCACGAGGCCCCGCTGCTCCTCGTCGTCGTCGCCCCGCTGCTCAACCTCGCCAACGGGATCCTCTGCCACCGCTTCCTGCGCCGCGCCATGGACGCGTACCTGAAGCCCGGGACCGTCCTCCCGCCGCGCGAGGTGCTGCCCGCGGCGGCGGTGACGGCCGCGACCACCGGGGCCGTCCTCCTCGAAGCGGCCACCGCCGATCTGACCGGGCTGCTGCCGGGGATGCTCGGGCCGGCGCTCGTCCCCTTCCTCGCCGGGCACTGCCTGATCCTTCCGGTCCGGACCGTCGCCCTGCACCAGGCGCTCCTGCTCGGCGCCCTCGCGGCCCTCGTGCCGCTCTCCGACCGGGACGCGGGGCAGACCCTCGCGAGCGTGGTGGCCGTCGCGTTCATCACCGGCTGGCTGGCGGTCACCGTCCGGCTCTCGCTCTGGGTGCTCGGCGTCGTCTTCGAACTGCGCGAGGCACGCGACGTACAGGCCCGGCTCGCGGTCGCCGAGGAACGGCTGCGCTTCGGGCGGGACCTGCACGACATCCTCGGCCGGAACCTGTCCGTGATCGCCCTCAAGAGCGAGCTCGCCGTCCAGCTCACCCGGCGCGGACGCCCGGAGGCCGTGGACCAGATGACCGAGGTGCAGCGCATCGCCCAGGAGTCCCAGCGGGAGGTCAGGGACGTCGTCCGCGGCTACCGCGAGGCCGACCTGCGGGTGGAACTGGAGGGCGCGCGGGGCGTGCTCGACGCGGCCGGGATCGACTGCGCCGTCGACTCCCCGGGGCTCGACCTGCCCGCCGAGGTCCAGGCGGCGCTCGGCTGGGTGGTCCGCGAGACCACGACGAACGTACTGCGACACGGGGACGCGCGGCGCTGCGCCATCGCCGTGCGGGAGGAGGAGGACACGGTGCTGCTGACGGTGGAGAACGACGGTGTACGGGTGGACGGGGACGGCGTGCGGGAAGACGGGGGCGGCCGGGGAGACGGGGGCGGCGTGCGTTCGCGCGTCGGCACCGGGCTCGTCGGGCTGCGGGAGCGGCTCGCGGCGGTCGGCGGAACGCTCGAAGCGGGTCCGGGCGACGGCGACACGTTCCGGGTGACGGCCCGGATCCCGGTGCCCCGGACGGGGGCGAACCGATGACCACGCCCACCGCCCCGGACGGGGACGGCCCTGCGGCCACGCCCATGACGAACCCCGCGCCCACGCGGGTGCTGCTCGCCGACGACGAGCATCTGATCCGTGGAGCGCTCGCCGCGCTGCTCGGTCTCGAGGACGACCTCGTCGTCGTCGCCGAGGCAGCGACCGGACCCGAGGCGCTCGCCATGGCCCGCGCCCACCGCCCCGACGTCGCCGTGCTGGATCTGCAGATGCCGGGTGCGGACGGTGTGAGGGTCGCCACAGTCCTGCGGGACGAACTGCCCGGCTGCCACACCATGATCGTGACCGGCCACGGCCGCCCCGGACACCTCAAACGGGCCCTCTCCGCCGGCGTCCGCGGCTTCGTCCCGAAGACCGTCAGCGCCCAGCGGCTCGCCGAGATCATCCGTACCGTGCACGCCGGAAACCGTTATGTGGAACCGGAGTTGGCGGCCGACGCCATCGCCGCCGGAGACTCCCCGCTGACCGCCCGGGAGGCCGAGGTGCTCGAATTCTCCGCCGACGGGGCGCCCGTGACGGAGATCGCCCGGCGCGCCTCCCTCTCCCCCGGCACCGTCCGCAACTACCTCTCCTCGGCCGCCGCGAAGCTCGGTGCCGAGAACCGGCATACGGCGGTGCGTCTCGCACAGGCGAAAGGATGGGTATAGTTGGCTCCGCGCTACGGCGCATGCGGACGTGGCTCAGTTGGTAGAGCATCACCTTGCCAAGGTGAGGGTCGCGAGTTCGAATCTCGTCGTCCGCTCCATGAAGAAGCCCCCGGTCGAATCGACCGGGGGCTTTCTCGTGCCCCCGACACAGCGCCGGGGGCCGGGAACCTCAGAAGCTGTCGGACCAGGACTTGCCGGTCAGCAGCTCGTACGCCTCCAGGTACTTGGCGCGCGTGGCGTCCACGATCTCCTGCGGGAGGGGCGGCGGCGGCTGCTCGCTCTTGCGGTCCCAGCCGGAGGCCGGGGAGATCAGCCAGTTCCGGACGAACTGCTTGTCGTACGAGGGCTGGGCGCGGCCCGGCTTCCACTGGTCGGCCGGCCAGAAGCGCGAGGAGTCCGGGGTGAGGACCTCGTCGGCGAGGATCAGCGTCTCCCCGTCGAAACCGAACTCGAACTTGGTGTCGGCGAGGATGATCCCGCGCTCGCGGGCGATGTCCCGGGCCCGGCCGTAGACGTCGAGGGTCGTCCGGCGCAGCAGCGCGGCCGTCTCGGCGCCGACCTGGCGGGCGACCTCCTCGTACGAGACGTTCTCGTCGTGGTCGCCGACCGCGGCCTTGGTGGCCGGGGTGAAGATCGGGGCGGGCAGCTCGGAGCCGTCGCTGAGGCCCTCGGGGAGCGCGAGGCCGCAGACCGTGCGGGACGCGTCGTACTCCAGGAGGCCGGAGCCGGTGAGATAGCCGCGGGCCACGCACTCGACGGGGACCATGGCCAGCGACTTGCAGACCGTGGTGCGGCCCGCCCAGTCGGCGGGGGCGCCGGCCGGCAGCTCGGTCGAGAGCACGTGGTGGGGGACCAGGTCGGAGAGCTGGTCGAACCACCACAGGGAGAGCTGGGTGAGGACCCGGCCCTTGTCGGGGATCTCGGTGGGCAGGACCCAGTCGAACGCGGACATGCGGTCGCTCGCCACCATCACGAGGTCACCGGCCTCGTTCCGGTACAGGTCGCGCACCTTGCCCGTGTGGAGATGGGTGAGGCCCGGGACCTGAACGGGCTCGGGCTTTTCTACGAATCCGGACACGGTTCCTCCGCGTAGGTTGATCCAGGAGCGCTTCGATTCTCTCGCACCGGGACGGGCTTACGACGGGCGGGCTCGGTCAGTGACACGGTCGGCCCTGGTCAGTCCCTCTTACAGATCCGGTCGAGGAGGTTCGCGGTGGCGCGCTGGACCCTGGCATCGACATGGCCCGGCCGGTCCAGTGCCGGCGACCACGCGAACGTGCCGGACGCGAAGACCCAGGCGCCCGAGGGCGCCCGGTAGAGCGAGGTCTCCTGGTGCCGCAGCGCCCCGTCGCCGTCCCGGTAGGGCGAGTGGGCGAGCAGGATGCGCCCCTGGTGCTCGGGCAGCGCCGTCCGCGGGAAGTAGCGGTCCGCCTCACCCGCGACCAGACCCGGGAGCTCGTCGCCGTCACCGGCGCCGGTCGCCTCCCAGAGCCAGTGCTCGGCGTTCCGTACGACCAGCGGATGCGGTTCGGGCACCCGGCCCGCGTACTGGATGCCGAGGAGCTGCTGCTCGGCCCGGTCGACCTCGCGCCAGAGCGCGGGGCGGCCGGGGCCGCGCCGCTTGCGGCAGGTGAGGAGCCGGTCCGGCACCCCGGACGGCGAAGGGCCCAGCTCCACCTGCCAGTACATGGTGTTGGCGGAGAGGAAGACCAGCGACGTGCCCTGGTCCCGGGCGAGTTCGACGGTCCTGCGCATCGGCGCCGACCAGTACTCGTCGTGGCCGGGGAAGACCAGGCCCCGGTAGCGGCTCGGGTCGACCCTCCCCGCGTGCAGGTCACGGGTCTCGGCGTACGCCAGGTCGTAGCCGTAGCGCTCGGCCCAGCGGATGAAGTCGTAGGCGTGGCCGACGTGGAGCGGCAGGCCCGCGCCCGCGTACGGCCGGTCGAAGGAGACGGTGACGGCCGCGTCCTGCTCACCGAGCAGCCGGCCCTCCTCGTCCCAGGCGTGGTAGAGGCTGGCGCCGGTGTGCCCGTCCTCCGGATAGAGGTTGTACGCCTGCCAGGTCACGTCCGGGAGGACGAGGAGCAGATCGGCCGGGTGGTTGTCGCGGACCGTGAAGGGGATGTGCGAGCGGTAGCCGTCCGCGGTGGTGAGGACGGCGACGTACGCGCCGATCGACCAGTAGGAGGGGACCTGCAGCCGCCAGGACTGCCACCAGTGGTGGCAGGAGACCGTGCGGTCGGCGGTGAGCGGGGCCGGCTGGACGATCCCGGAGAGCCGCGGGCTCGTGGTGATCTTCGCGGCGCCGTCGCCGCCGTAGTGACCGATCCGGTAGATGTCGACCGAGAACTGCTGCGGCGGGTCCACCGTGACGTGGAAGTCGATCGACTCGCCCGGCGCCACGGCGCCGTCGGACGCGAACCCCTTGATCTGCCGCCGGACGTCGTCGGCCGTGCGCGGGCCGCCGGTGCCGCCCCGGGCCAGGATCTCGTCCGCGTACCAGGGGACCATCTGTCCGGTGTCGTCGAAGTAGTTCTCGGAACCGCGCAGCCAGGGCAGCGGGCCCTGGCCGAAGGGATCGGTGACGGCGTGCGCGAGCGCGCCCGACTCCCACCGTCTGATCTGGTCCGCCCCCATGCTGCGCCCCTCCCTCGACTCCCCCGGGTCGGTCGGTCAGTGCCTCTGGATCAGGCTCCTGGTTCAGGGCCTGGTTCAGGACCCTGGTTCGGCTCCTGGTTCAGGGGTCTGGTTCGGCCCCTGCTCGGGCTCCTGCTTCGAGCCGCTGGATCGAGCCGCCGGATCGGGCCCGTGGTTCTGGGCTCTCGACAGGCCCGTGGTTCGTGCCTCTGTCAGTGACGGTCTCCAGCACATCACATAACGCACGCACTCCGTCACCGTTCGTCGTGAATTGACGAGAGTGGAAGCCCCGGCTCCGGGAAACCCGACGGGCCCCCGAGGGCCTCAGACCAGGCGTACGGGCTTCTCCGGACGCACTCCCGTGCGCGCCAGCCAGAGGCGCAGCGGCTCGGGGTCGCCGTCCTCGACGAGGGCGAGCACCCGCGGACCGAGGTCCGCCGCCCGCTCGCCGCCGACCAGCAGGGTGGGCCCGTCGAGCCAGTCGAGACCGGGGCGGCCTCCGCGGTGTCCACGGCAGCGCAGCAGACCATCGCGGTCACGTGGTCGGCGAGCAGATCCCGGCCGGAACGGGGCGGCTGGAGCGGGAAGAGCGGCAGGGGCCCGTCGGGACCGCTCACGACCACGGGGGGCGTGGCGCCGGACCGGTCGTCCTTCTCGGCGCTCCGGGCCGCCGCCTCGGCACTCCGGGCGACGGCGGCCACCCGCGCCTCCCGCGCGGCCTCCTCGCGCGCGAGGAGCGCGCTGAGCGCGCCCGCGAGCTCCTCGGCGGCGGGGTTGAAGGGCTCTTCGTCCTCGGCCTCGTCGTGGGCCTCGTCCTCGGCCTCGTCGACGCCGACTCTGTCGCTGCCTCCGCCGTGGGCGAGCGGCACCTCGTGAGGGGCCGCGTCGGGCGCCGGGCCCAGGTCGGCGGGCTTCTCCGGCTCCGAGGACAGATGGGCGATCACCCGGGTCAGCGTCGGGCCGTCGGCGACGGCCCCCGGGCCTCCGGCCGCGGAGTCGGCCAGGCCGAGACCGTCGAGAACCCGGTGCAGCCGGGCCGCGTCGGTGCGCCACTTCCGGTCGACGACCTCCTCCGGGTACTGGCCCCACTCCACCGGGGACCAGTCGGGGCCCGGTTCGGCGGGGCCGCCGTGGAAGAGCCGGGCGGCCAGCAGCGAGGTGGCCTCGTCGACCGCGCCCGGCTCCTCCAGGAGGTCACAGGCGGGACGCTCGCCGAGCCGGGACGAGAAACCGTCCGCGAGCCGGTCGCGGCGGGAGAGCTCCGTCAGTGCGGAGACCACACCCGCGTCGAGCCGGGAGGGCCAGCGGCCCATGCGCCAGGCGGGCAGCGCGACCCGGGTCAGGAGCCGGTCCCAGCCCGCGTACGCCAGGCCGACCTGCTCCTGGGCGACGATCCGCACGCCGTAGTCCACGGCCTGGGCGCGCTCCGAGCCGGCGGCGGCCACTCCGCGCTCCATCTCGGCCACATGCCCTCGGCAGGCACGCAGCAGGACGCGGGCGACCCGCCCGACACCGTGCGCGCCGAAGCGCCTCAGCGGGTCGAGGCCGGGGGTCTGCGGCACGGCCACGGCCGCGTCCAGGCCCCGGACGAAACGGCGGGCCGCGGCTATGTCGGGGTGTGCGGCGGGGCCCGTACCGGCGACGACCGGGGCGAGGACCGCCCGCAGCTCGCCGACGCGCATCCACCACAGGAAGGGCGAACCTATGACGAGGACGGGAGCGCCGTCGCCGTCGGCGGACGTGCGCAGCGCGCGGTGGGCCCGGTGGGTCCGGTCCTCCAGCCAGCTGTCGCAGTCCGGGGTCAGGGCTATCGCGGCGGGCGCCGGGACCTCCAGCCGGTCGGCCAGGTCCCGGACGAGCCGGTAGAGATCGGGGGCGGCGGTCTCGGAGAGCTCCACCGTCGGCGTGGCGGCCGGGCGGGCCCGGGTGACGACGAGGGCGACGGCCGTGGCGGCGACGAGGACGAGCAGCGCGAGGACGGTCACGACCCAGCGGGCCGTGTCCCAGCCGGAGCCCGTGAAGTGGCCGGTGACGCCGCCCGCGTACAGGACGACGGCCACGGCGGCGGGAAGGACCGCGAGGCCCAGCGCTCTGCCTCGGACCCGGAGGACCGCGAGGGCCCGGGAGCGCGCGGCGCGCGCTCCCCACTCCTCGCCGACAACGGAACCGGTACCGGACACGCCGTACATCACCCCCTCCTGCCCTTGTCGGGACTGCCTGTGGCGGTGTTGCTCACTCCCCCACTGTGGCACCCGCCACCGACATCGCAATGCCGGTGGGCCAAGTGCCGGAACGCCTCCGCCGCACCCTAGTTGGGGCTTTGGCGGACGTCATCCGGATGGCCGAGCCGTCACTCGAAGGTATGGCTTTGGGCAAAGGTGATGGATTTCGCGCGGCCGTACGATCCACCGCACGGCCGCGCGAGAAACCGGCTGCGTATCAGGCCTCGGCGGCCTTGCGCGCGATGTCCGTACGGTGCTGCGAGCCGTCAAGACGGATGCGGCCGACCGCCGCGTAGGCGCGCTCGCGGGCCTGCGCCAGGTCCGTACCGGTCGCGGTGACCGAAAGGACGCGGCCACCCGCGCTGACGACCGCGTCGCCGTCCCGCTTCGTCCCGGCGTGGAGCACGTACGCGTGCGGGTGGTCCTTCTCGGCGACCTCGCCGAGGCCCTCGATCGGGTCGCCCGTGCGCGGGGTCTCCGGGTAGTTGTGCGAGGCGACGACCACGGTGACCGCGGCCTCGTCGCTCCAGCTCAGCGGCGCCTGGTCGTCCAGGGTGCCGTTGGCGGAGTTCAGCAGGACGCCGGCCAGCGGGGTCCGGAGCCGGGCCAGGACGACCTGGGTCTCGGGGTCGCCGAAGCGCGCGTTGAACTCGATGACCCGCACACCGCGACCGGTGATCGCCAGACCCGCGTACAGCAGACCGGAGAACGGCGTGCCACGGCGGCGCAGCTCGTCGACCGTCGGCTGCAGGACGGTCGCGAGGACCTCCTCGACCAGCTTCGGGTCGGCCCACGGAAGCGGCGAGTACGCGCCCATGCCACCGGTGTTCGGGCCCTCGTCGCCGTCGAGCGCGCGCTTGAAGTCCTGCGCGGGCTGGAGCGGGAGGACGGTGGTGCCGTCGGTGATCGCGAAGAGCGAGACCTCGGGGCCGTCGAGGTACTCCTCGATGACCACCCGGTCGCACGCGAGCGCGTGGGCCCGCGCCTGGGCGAGGTCGTCGGTCACGACGACGCCCTTGCCCGCGGCGAGGCCGTCGTCCTTGACCACGTACGGAGCGCCGAAGGCGTCGAGCGCCTCGTCGATCTCCTCCGGGGTCGTGCAGACGTAGCTGCGGGCGGTGGGCACCCCGGCGCCGGCCATGACGTCCTTGGCGAACGCCTTGGAGCCCTCCAGCTCCGCCGCTTCACGCGACGGGCCGAAGGCGGGGATGCCGACCGCGCGGACGGCGTCGGCGACACCGGCGACCAGCGGGGCCTCCGGGCCGACGACGACCAGGCCGGCGCCGAGCTCGGTGGCGAGGCGCGCGACGGCTTCGCCGTCCAGCTGGTCGACGGGGTGCAGCTCGGCGACCTCCGCGATTCCGGCGTTGCCGGGCGCGCAGTGCAGAGCGGTGACGTCGGGATCGAGGGAGAGAGAGCGGCACAGGGCGTGTTCGCGGGCGCCGCCGCCGATGACGAGGACCTTCACGCCAGCCAGAGTAGCCCGCTGGCCGGGATGCCCCTTGTGCGGGCCACTGAACGAGACGCCCCTACTCGTTCGTGTATTCCTCCACAACCGTGGCTCCGAGCTCGCGCACGATCAGGTCGTGCCCGGAGAGGGCGGAGTCGACGAGGTCCGGATCGTCCTCCT
Organism: Streptomyces sp. NPDC017246; assembly: GCF_044331325.1. Lineage (NCBI taxonomy): Bacteria > Bacillati > Actinomycetota > Actinomycetes > Kitasatosporales > Streptomycetaceae > Streptomyces > Streptomyces sp. NPDC017246. The sequence goes on from NZ_JBIRMW010000002.1 coordinate 88,726, forward strand.
CCGGCACGTCGTCCTCGGGCGCCACGGGCTGCGGCGCGGGCGGCGTGTACGCGGGCGCGGGGGCCTGCGCCGGAGCGGACGCCTGCGGGAAGGAGGGCGCGGGAGCGGCCTGCGACTGCTGCTGCGCGGGAGCGGGCGGGGCCTGCTGGAAGGCCGGGGCGGGTGCCTGCGGACGGCCGCCGAAGCCTCCGGTCCCGCCCGATCCGCCGAAGCCGGTGGCGGCCGGCGGGGGCGAGGCGCCGCCCGACGGGTCGATGATCGCCTCGATCTTCCAGTTCACGTTGAACTGTTCGGCGAGGGCCTGCTTCAGCACGTCCTCGCTGCCGCTGCTCGCGAAGTTGTCACGCGCCCCGGCGTTGAGGAAGCCGAGCTGGAGGGTCGTGCCGTCGAAGCCCGCGACCTGCGCGTTCTGGCTGAGCAGAATCCAGGTGAAACGGCGCCGGTTCTTCACGGCGTCGAGGATCTGCGGCCAGAGGTTCCGTACCTGGGCCGTGTCGCCGCCTCCTCCGCCCGTGGCCGCCGGAGCGGGGGCAGGTGCCTGCGGGGCCGCCTGAGGCTGCACGGGAGCGGGAGCGGCCGGAGCCGGGGCGGACGCGCCGGGCCAGGCGCCGGGCGTCCCGCCGCCCGGGGTGGCGGCACCCGGCCAGGCACCGGGCCGGGGCCCGGCGGGAGCCTGCGCGGGCTGCTGCTCCTGCACGGGGGCGGGGGCGGGGGCATGGACGGGCGCAGGGGCGGCCTGCGGCGGGGCCTGTACGGGGGCCGGGGCGGGCGGGGGCGGGGCCATCGGGGTGTGGGCCTCGGGACCGGGGACGTACCCCATCGCCGGCGCGGGAGGTCCGGGCGTGAAGACGGGCGCGGGCGCGGCGGCCGCCCCGCGCTCCAGCCGGTCGAGACGCGCCTGGAGCGAACGCTCGTCGTCGAAGGCGGCGGGCAGCAGCACGCGCGCGCAGATCAGCTCCAGCTGGAGCCGGGGCGAGGTGGCGCCGCGCATCTCAGTGAGTCCGGTGTTGACGAGATCGGCGGCCCTGCTGAGCTCGGCGGCACCGAACACCGACGCCTGGGCCTGCATGCGCTCGATCACATCGACGGGGGCGTCGATCAGCCCCTTCTCCGCTGCGTCCGGCACGGCGGCCAGGATCACCAGGTCGCGCAGGCGCTCAAGGAGGTCGGCGACGAACCTGCGGGGGTCGTTGCCGCCCTCGATGACCCGGTCGACGACCTCGAAGGCGGCGGCGCCGTCCCCGGCCGCGAAGGCCTCGACGACCGAGTCGAGCAGCGAGCCGTCCGTGTAGCCGAGCAGGGACGTGGCCATGCTGTACGTCACACCGTCGTCGGCGGCGCCGGCCAGGAGCTGGTCCATGACGGACATCGAGTCACGCACGGAACCGGCGCCGGCCCGCACGACGAGCGGCAGCACCCCGTCCTCGACGGGGGTGCCCTCGCGCCCGCAGACCTCGCCCAGGTACTCCCGCAGGGTGCCGGGGGGCACGAGCCGGAAGGGGTAGTGATGGGTCCGCGAACGGATCGTCCCGATGACCTTCTCGGGCTCGGTCGTGGCGAAGATGAACTTCAGATGCTCCGGCGGCTCCTCGACCACCTTCAGGAGGGCGTTGAAGCCCGCCGAGGTGACCATGTGGGCCTCGTCGATGATGTAGATCTTGTACCGGCTGGCGGCGGGCCCGAAGAAGGCCTTCTCCCGCAGGTCACGTGCGTCGTCCACACCACCGTGCGAGGCGGCGTCGATCTCGATGACGTCGATCGACCCCGGCCCGTTCCGCGCGAGGTCACGGCAGGACTGGCACTCCCCGCAGGGCGTCGGCGTCGGCCCCTGCTCACAGTTCAGACACCGCGCCAGAATCCGCGCACTGGTCGTCTTGCCGCACCCGCGCGGCCCGCTGAACAGGTACGCGTGATTGACCCGGTTGTTCCGCAGGGCCTGCTGCAACGGGTCGGTGACATGCTCCTGCCCGATGACCTCGGCGAAGGACTCGGGACGATAGCGGCGGTAGAGCGCGAGAGACGACACATGTACGAGGTTATAGGCGCCCACCGACAACCCGGGAAAAATCACCGGTGGGGTGGCGGGCGCTGGGCGCGGGGCCACGGGGCCACGGGACCACGGGGCCACGGGGCCACGGGGCCACGGGGCCACGGGGCCACGGGGCCACGGGGCCACGGGGCCACGGGGCCACGGGGCCACGGGGCCACGGGAAAGGATCTCCCGCTCCAGGCTCCCTCGTACTCCGTCGCGCTCCGTCGTACTCCCTCGTACTCCCTCGTACGGGAACGCAAGCGCCCCCCACGCACCTGCCAGAGCCGACCTACCCTTGCTGCCTTCCGGCCCTGGGGGAGTTCAGTCAGATAGCACCGCGTGAGGGGCTCCGCCCAGAGTACCCGATCCCAGCGCCCCCACGGCCCCGCTCCCCCTCCCGGACCCCTCCGCCGACCCCCGCCGGGATCAAGTTCGCGAGCACCCTCCTCGGTCATGTAATGTTCCGACCGGAGGATTCGCCTAGTGGCCTAGGGCGCACGCTTGGAAAGCGTGTTGGGGGCAACCCCTCACGAGTTCGAATCTCGTATCCTCCGCCATTGCTCTCACCGGGCAATACGTTGAAGGGCCCCGCTGCTTGCAGCGGGGCCCTTCGGCGTTGTCCGGCGTCGGCGCGGGCGATCAGGCCTCGGTGTCGACTTCGAGATCGGCTGCGAGATGAGCTGCGAAGCCGGCTTCGAGGAGATCGAAGGCGTACGCGGCTTCCGGGGCGACCGTGGCCGCGATGCGGTCGTTGGGCTCCCCGGCGAGGGTGAGCTCCTGGATGCGCCGGAACAGCAGGCGGTGAGTGGCCCCGAGGAGCGCCGCGGCCGCCCGGGGGGCGATGGCCGGCGAGTCGGCGGGAGCCGATTCCGCAAGCGCCGCGGCGAGGGCCTCCTCGCGCCGGTCGTGCAGTTCGCGCAGCCGGGTGGTCAGGGTGGGGCTTTCGGCGGCCATGCGGGCGAACTCCGGACCGGCGAAGCCGGCGACGGGGTCGCACCGCTCGACCGCGGCGGCGAACTCACGGCGCAGCGCGGCGAGCGGCGACTCACCGGCGGCCCGGCCGGCGACCGCGCGGGCCAGCGTCGCGGTGAACTCCTCGTGGTGGTCGAGGGCCAGGTCCTCCTTCCGCGGGAAGTAGTTGGTGACGGTCTTCTTGGCGACGCGGGCCGCCGTGGCGATCTCGGCGATGGTCGTCTGCTCGAAGCCCTGCTCGATGAAGAGGCGGGTGGCGTGGTCGGAGATCAGCTGCCTGGTCTCCTGCTTCTTGGACTCGCGAAGTCCCATGCTCTCGGTACCCATGGGCGAATATTACCCCCGGCGTAAAAATATCCTTGACGCATCCGTCTGGGCCTCCGTAAAGTTACGCCCGTTATAAAAATCGCCCCGTAGAAGTTACCGTCACCGAACCGCCGAACCGCTGAGGAGCCGCCGTGAACGTCTCTGCCTCCACCCTCTCCCTCACCGTCGCCGACGTGGACGCCTCCCGGGAGTTCCTCACCACCCACCTCGGCTACCAGGTGGCCATGGCCGCCGACGGCTTCGCCTCGCTCACCCGCGAGGACGCGGCCGTCGACGTCGTACTGCTCGGCCGGGGCACCGAGGTCCTCCCGCCCGAGCAGCGCGACCAGCAGGCCACCGGCCTGATCCTGGCGCTGACCGTCACCGACCTCGCGGCGGAGGAAGCCCGCCTGCGGGCCGCGGGCGCACCGATCACGATGCCGCTGCGCGAAGAGCCCTGGGGCGAGCGCCTGTTCCAGCTGACCGACCCCAACGGAGTCGTCGTCCAGCTCGTCGAATGGGTCACGCCGAGCACTTCCTGACGTCGGCGGGCAGTGACAGCGGCGGCAGCAGCAGCCGCGGCAGTTGTGACGGAAACCCCGGAGGGCCGGACCGCATGTGCGGTCCGGCCCTCCGGGGTCTACTGCGTTCCCTGTCGCTCGACTACACGGGGCAGGGTCGGTACTCGAGGCTGAGTTCACGGTCGACGGCGTAGCTGGTCCGCATCGACGCGTCGATCACCTGCTGCCAGGACCCGTACTTGACGTACAGCTGGTCGGCGGTGGGGCCGAGCGGGTTGCCGTACTTGGCGATGTTCCGCTGCTCCAGGATCCGCACCTCCTCCGGGGTCATACCGGCACGGGTGATCTCCTTGGCCTGGTTGCGCATGTCGACCATCTCCCGGGCGATCTCCTCGTCCGTCGCACCCGCCTCACGCATGGCGGCCTCCGTGCGACGCATGTCCTCCAGGAGCCCGTGGTACCGCATCCGGGTCCGCTGCGCCTCGACCTTCTCGTCCATCGGCAGGACGCGGATCCGACAGACGACCGGGTCGGCGCTGGGACAGGGATCGTCGGCGGACACGGGCCGGGCGAGCGGAGCCGTGATGACCGAACCACAGGCCTCCACGGCACCGGCCACGGAGGAACCGGCCGTACCGAGCAGAGCGACGGCTGCGACGAACGGCACGAGGGCGCGGCCGAGCAGCGAAGAGGAACGAGCGAAGGGCCGGGGAGGGGAAGAGCGCATGCGGACATCGTTGGCGACACTGCCACCCCCCTTCGCATAGGCGCACCGATGATCACCCCTCAGGGGGCCCGTTCACCGGATCGGGGGGTGATGGGAGGGAGGGACGTTACTGCGGTCACCGGTGTGTAGTGATGCCGATACTTTCTGTGATGACCAGTCGGCTCGACCAAACAGGGGTTATCGATGAGGAAGTTGGCTACGGCGGTGGTGGCCGCGGGACTGTTCTTCGGGGGGATGGGGGTGGCGATGGCGGACTCGACACACAAATTGATCATGAGGACGCCAGGCGTTGCGTTCATCGGTACGTACCAGTGGCAGCCCACGACCAAGGTGCCCAGCGGCCTTCACGTGAAGGGCCAGCTGCGCGACGAGAGCAAGAACGACGGCCACAACGTCTACCTCCGCACCAAGGTCGAGGGGTACCAGTGGGGCCACCTCAAGGGTGTCCAGAAGAAGCACATCAAGGTCGACAAGGTCTTCTACGACGGTGCCGTCCTGAAGACCAAGGAAGTGTGGATGCACGCGTGCATCGATCGCGGCTCCTTGCGGCCTGACTACTGCTCACCGGAGCGGCTGTTCTCGCGGAACTAGTCATCGGTCTGGGAGCCGCCGACGTGCGGCTCCCCACTCCCAAGGAGCGCACCACGATGGACATCGTCCTCCGCGCCGATGGCGTGGATCTCTTCTACGGCACCGAGCAGGCCGTAAGCAGCGCAGATTTCACGCTCAAGCGCGGCGAGGTGGCCGCCATCATGGGCAGTAGCGGGTCGGGGAAGTCGTCGCTGCTGTACTGCCTCGCGGGGGTTCTGCCGCCGAGCAACGGCACCGTGACCTTCGACGGCGTACAGCTCTCGACCCTCCCCGACGGGGAGCTGAGCGCCCTGCGTCGCACCCGCCTCGGGTTCGTCTTCCAGTACGGGGAGCTGCTGCCCGAACTGACCGTGGAGGAGAACGCGGCGCTCCCCCTCCGGCTCGCCGGGATCAGCAAGCCCCATGCCCACGCAATGGCCGGCCAGGTGCTGAGTCGGCTCGGGATGGGCGATCTGTTGCGGCGCAGGACATCGAAGTTGTCGGGTGGCCAGAGTCAGCGCGTTGCGGTGGCCCGGGCTCTGGTCCACCGGCCTGACGTGGTCTTCGCCGACGAGCCGACCGGGGCGCTCGACAGCGCCAACGCGGCTGCCGTGTTGGAGGAGTTCCTCCGGCTGGCACGCAGGCAGAAGACGGCCGTCGTCATCGTCACGCACGACGCGGACGTGGCCGCGAGAGCCGATACGCAGTACACGATGACAGATGGGGCCTTGGCCCAGCGGGTGGCGGTGTGAACGCGTTCGTCCTCGGCTTGCGCCTGCTGTGGGGCAGCGGGCGTCGGGGACGCGTGCGCTTTCTGTTGATGGCACTCGGCTCGGCACTCGGGGTGGCGTGCCTTGCCGCCGTCCTGACGATTCCCTCGATCCTCACCGCCCACGACAGCCGCACAGCTGCCCGCGAACCACGCCCAGGCACAAGCCCCTTCCTCTTCCAAGAGTTTCGAGATCCACACGGATCACAACCGCTCCATCGAGTTTTCGTAGCGCGTACGACGCCGGGGTCCGCTCCCGTACCCCCGGGAATCGACAACCTTCCCAGCGCCGGCGAGGCCATCGTTTCACCGAAGCTCGCTGAGATCCTGGCCTCCAATCCGAGAGCAGCCGGTCTCGTACCCGGCCGCGTGATCGGCACGATCGCTCCCCAGGGGCTGGGGGACAGGAACGATCTGTACGCCTACATCGGCACCACTCCGGCCGAGCTGACCGAGCCAGTAGAACTTGGCAGCTTCGGGACCGGCCGGTCGTGGCGGCAGATCGTCGACCCCTCGACTCTCAACATTCTGCGTTTCACCCTCGGGTGCATCGTTCTGCTCCCCCTCGTCATCTTCCTCTCCGTCTGCGCACGGCTCTCCGGGGAGTCACGCGCCCGTCGGCTCGCCGCTCTCCGGCTCGTCGGGCTCAGCGTGAAGGACACGCTGCGGGTGAACGCCGGGGAAGGCGTTGTCGCCGCTGCGGTCGGGGCCGTACTCGGGATCGTGGGGTACCTCGCGATCAACGAGGTCATGGCTCGGGTCGGGCTGCCTGGGCTGCACTGGTATCCCGCCGACGGCAGGCCTTCGGGCCAGACTCTCTCCGTGTGTCTGCTGGGGTGCCCGGCGCTCGCGTGGGTGGTGGGGCAGTTCAGTGCACGGCGAGCCGCGCTGTCGCCGATCAGTGTGCGGCGGACCGGGGAGCGTACGCCCCCGAGGAAGTTCGGGATGCTGCTGCTGATTCCCGGGCTCGGGGTCATCGTCGGCTACTGCGTGCTCAGTGTGATGGGGCGGGACCCCTCCGGGGGATCCGCCAGTTCACTGCTGGTGCCCGGTGCCGTGTTGTTGACCGGTGCCGGACTCGTCTTCGGGCTGGCGCCCATCACGGCATGGCTCGCACGGCGGCTCGCCAGGATGGCCACGTCGCTGCCGATGGCCCTGGCGATGCGGCGTACGGAGGTCGACCCCGGGTCCTCGCTGAGGGTGGTGACCGGGCTCGTGCTGTTGGTGTTCGGCGCCTCGCTGACTCAGGGCGTGCTCATCGAGCTGGACCAGGTCAGCCGGCGGTCGGCGCCCCTGCAGGAGTACAAGATCAGCCTGAACCAGCTTGCTCCGGCGCAGAGGAAGGCACTGGCCGAGGTGCCGGGTGTACGGACGCAGGTGGTTTCGTACAGCTCCTGGGATCCGTTGGACGGCAGCGACGTGCCACGCGCCGACCTTGTGGTCGCCACCTGTGCGCAGCTCCACGCCTACACGGAGCGGTCCACAGGCTGTGTGGACGGCAGGATCATGCAGCTGCGTGACGACCGCACGAACTTCGAGTACGACCCGAAAGCGGGAGAGCGCTACCCCTTCGCATTGGAGGACGGCCGGAAGGTCGTGTTCACCGTGCCCCGGGAACAGATCGACGTACGCCCCTGGGACGTCTCCGTCTTCGGCTCCGGCTTCCTGCTCGTCCCCCCGGCACTCGTCCCGTCCCCCCTCGCCGATGCGAACGGAACCCTCACCCTCGTCAGCGACGCCGACCCCGCCACCATCCGTTCCGTCCTCGACGGCATCGGGGCCGTCGCCCCCACCTCTTCCGTCGAGCCCGTCGGGATCGTCATCGACTCGCTCGCTCAGCTCACCGTCATCCGGAGTCTGCTCGTCGTCGGGATGGTGCTCGGGCTGGTCATCGGGGTGGCCGCGTTCGTCGTGTCCGTGGCCGATCGGGCCATGGAGCGGCGGGGGCAGGTGACCGCGCTCGCGCTTCTGGGGGCTCGGGCCGGGACTCTGCGGGTGGTGCAGGTCGTGCAGGTGTTGTTGCCTCTCGTGGTGGGGCTGGGTGCGGCGATCGTCGCCGGGTGGCTCGCCGAGTCCAGCTATCTGATCACCGGGGGCGGCGCGGTGCACTGGGACTGGGACGGGTTGCCGCTGTTGTTCGCCTGTGCGCTCGGCGTGCTGCTCGTGGCGGCGCTCGCCTCCGTGCCCATGGTGCGGCGCCATATCGATCCGGAGCACATTCGGCGGGATTGATCTTGCGGATACCGATGAGTTCTCGGTGAGGTGGGGGTCGTACCAGCAGTTGCCCACGTACCCCGAAGCCCAGGAGATCGCCGTGACCGAGAACGTCGTCAAGGGACCCGCCAGCTACTTCCCCTCCATCGAGAAGAAGTACGGGCGGCCGATCTCCGAGTGGCAGGAGCTCATCCGTTCCTCGCCGCTCACCAAGCACATGGAGCTGGTCTCCTGGCTGAAGGCCGAGCACGGGCTGGGCCACGGGCACGCGAACGCGCTCGTGGCCCACACCCTTGCCGAGGGGAAGTAGCTCCGCGCTCACGCCACGCGTTCGTCGGTCGGTCGTGCGGGCGTTCGCCCTCGCCGTCAGCGCCGCCGCCGCCGTGGCCGAGCCGGCCGCCAGGGCCCGTCCGCCACGGTGGCTTCGAGACGGTCCGGGAACCTCGGCCCGCTGTCGCCGAACGGTCCTCAACCCGTGGGGGATCATGGGGGAATGACATCTTTCTCCTGGTCGGAGCGGGTCGTGATACGCGGCGGAGTGCGGCTGGCATGTCGTGACTGGGGCGGCTCCGGGCCCGATGTCCTCCTGCTCCACGGGCTCGCCGGGCACGCCGGCGAATGGGACGACACGGCGCGGCTGCTGCGGGACTCCGGCCACCGGGTCGTCGCCCTCGACCAGCGCGGACACAGCGGCAGCGAACGGCACCCCGGGGACGTCTCCCGGGCCGCGTACGTCGCCGACGCCGTCGCCGTCGCCGACGAACTCGGTCTCGAACGGCCCGTGCTGGTCGGGCAGTCGCTCGGCGGCAGCACCGCCCTCCTCACCGCCGCCGCCCACCCCGGGCTGCCGCGTGCTCTCGTCGTCGTGGAGGCCGGGCCCGATGGGGCGAACCCCGCCGTCCAGGAGCAGATCGGAAGCTGGCTGCGGGCCTGGCCGGTGCCGTTCCCGTCGCGGAAGGCGGCCGCCGCGTACCTGGGCGGCGGCAAGGACCCCGTAGGGGAGGGCTGGGCGCGTGGGCTCGAAGCGCGTGCCGACGGGTTCTGGCCGCGCTTCGACCCCGAGGTCATGGTGCGGTCCCTCGCCGAGAACGCCACCCGCGCCTTCTGGGACGAGTGGGCCGCCCTCTCCTGCCCCGCCCTCGCGGTCCTCGGGCAGGGCGAGCAGGGCGGGATCATCAGCGGCGAGGAGTACGCGGAGATGGTCCGGCTGCGGGCGGGGCTGCACGGCGCAAGCGTGCCCGGCACCGGTCACGACGTGCACCTGGAGCGGCCCGGGACCCTGCACCGGCTGATCGTCGGCTTTCTCCGGGACATCTCCTAGCGGGTGTCCGGGGACGCCTCGGGGGCGCTCCCACGGAGGTTGGCTCGTGGGTTGCCCGCTAGGGGTGTTCGCTAGGGGTGTTCGCAGGCGCCCCCTGCGGTCTCCGGTCTTCCCTTGCCTTGGAGTGCACTCCAGTTCCTAGAGTGCGCGCATGCGCTATCGGGTACTCGGCGGGACCGGGTTCGAAGTCAGTACGTACTGCCTCGGCACGATGATGTTCGGCGCCGTCGGCAATCGGGACCACGAGGAGTCCGTACGGATCATCCACGCCGCTCTCGACCGGGGCGTCAACTTCGTGGACACCGCCGACATGTACTCGGCCGGCGAGTCCGAGGAGATCGTCGGCAAGGCACTGCGCGACTCCCGCCGGCGGGACGAGACCGTGCTCGCCACCAAGGTGTACTTCCCCTTCGGCGGCGAGGGCCCCAACCGGGGCGGCCTCTCCCGGCGTTGGATCACCCGGGCCGTCGAGAACAGCCTCAAGCGGCTCGGTACCGACCGGATCGACCTCTACCAGGTCCACCGGCCCGACCACCGCACGGACATCGAGGAGACCCTCGACGTCCTCGGCGACCTCGTGTCGCAGGGGAAGATCCGGGCGTTCGGCTGCTCCACCTTCCCCGCCGAGGAGATCGTCGAGGCCCACGCCGTCGCCGAGCGGCGCGGACTGCGCCGCTTCCGCTCCGAACAGCCGCCGTACTCACTGCTCGCCCGGGGCGTGGAGACGTCCGTCCTGCCCGTCGCGCAGCGGTACGGCATGGGCGTACTGACCTGGGCCCCGCTCGCCTCCGGGTTCCTCACCGGCAAGTACCGCAAGGGGCGGCCCATCGACCTCACCAGCGGACGGCCCGCCCTCACCCCGCACCGCTTCGACCCGGCCCTCCCCGGCAACGCCGCCAAGCTCGACGCCGTGGAGCAGTTCGTCGCGCTCGCCGACGAGATCGGGTGCTCGCTGCCCGAGCTCGCGATCGCCTTCGCCGCCGCGCACCCGGCGGTGACCTCCGTCATCATCGGGCCCCGGACGAGGGACCAGCTGGAAGGGCTGCTGAAGGGTGCGCCCGTGGTCCTCACGGACGAGGTCCTCGACCGGATCGACGCGATCGTGCCGCCGGGGACGAATCTCTACCGGGCGGACGGCGTCTGGCAGCCGCCCGCCCTCACCGAACCGGCGCTCCGGCGAAGGCCGTTGGAGGAACGGGCCGCCTCGGTCGGCTGACCCGACTGAGGGGCGGGGCTCCGGTGCACACCGCCCACCGCCCCCTCAGGACGTCGGTGCGAACTGCTCCCCGCCCACCACCCGCAGCAGGGCCAGCCGCTCCCCCGTGTCCGTGCCCGGGGGCGGGGTGAACAGGACCAGCCGCTGCTCGCCCTCCGGGGCGAGCAGCACCTGGCAGTCCAGGTCCACCGGGCCGATCACCGGGTGCGCGACCCGCATCCGGTTGTGCCGGCGGACCGCGACCTCGTGCCGGTCCCACAGTTCCGCGAACTCCTCGCTCGCCCCGCGCAGCCGCTCGACCAGCCGGGTCGCGGCCGGGTCGCCGGAGCGCCGCCCGAACGCCGCGCGCAGGTCGGCGACATGGAGCCGGCTGTAGTACGCGTGCTCCTCCGCGGGGTAGGCCGTGCGGGCGTCCGGGTCGGCGAACCAGCGCCACACCACGTTCCGGCCGTGCTCCGAGACCGTGCACACCCCGCCCAGCAGCACCCGGGCCATCGTGTTCTGCGCGAGGACATCGCCGAGGTCGCTCAGGACCTGCGCGGGGGTCGTCTCCAGCTGGTCGAGGAGGTGGAGCAGGCCGGGTGAGACATGGTCGCCGGCCACGGGGCCCGCCGGCGGGCGATGGCCCGCCAGGAGGTGGAGGTGGTCCCGCCCGTCGGTGTCGAGCCGCAGCGCACGGGCGAGCGCGGCGAGCATCTGCGGGGAGGGCTGCGGGCCGCGGGCCTGCTCCAGGCGGATGTAGTAGTCGGCGGACATGCCGGCGAGCTGGGCGACCTCCTCGCGGCGCAGTCCGGGCGTACGGCGCCGGGGGCCGGCCGTGAGGCCCGCGTCCTGCGGGCGTACCCGGTCGCGGGAGCGGCGCAGGAAGTCGGCGAGTTCACGGCGGTCGATCGTCATACGGTCATCCTGCCGGAGGTCCGGCAGCTCCTCCAGGCCGTATCCAGGGACTGCCGATCCCAGGGTCGGAAGGGCTCTCCCACGTGTTCCCGGTGGGCGGCAGAGTCCTCGGTGTCGGCCCACGACACCCCACCCACCAGCACCGGGAGCAGAGATCATGGCCACCGTCACCGTCGGCACCGCCCGCGTCCGCTACGACGTCGAGGGCTCGGGCTCCGGGCCCGCCCTCCTCCTCGTCCACGGCACCGGGTCCGGTGGCGCCGTCGTCAACTGGGGACAGACAGCGCCTCGCTTCACCTCCGGCCGTACGGTCGTCACGCTCGACCTGTCCGGCGCCGACCGGACCGTCGACGACGGCGGTCCGCTGACCGTCGACGCGCTCGCCGACCAGGTGATCGCGGTGATCGAGGACGCGGGCACCGGCCCCGTCGACCTGCTCGGCTTCTCCATGGGTTCCCCGGTCTCGGCGGCCGTCGCCGCCCGCCGCCCCGACCTGGTCGCCCGTCTGATCCTGGTCGCGGGGTGGGCGTACACCGACGGCGACGAGTACCTGCGGAACCTGTTCACGCTGTGGCAGCGGCTCGGGGAGTTCGACCCGGCGGGCTTCGGGCGGAGCGTGACGATGACCGGGTTCAGCCGGGGCTTCCTCAACACGATCGGCCGCGAGGGCGTCGAGGCGCTCATCCCGAACATGCCGCCCACCCCCGGCACACTGCGGCACGTGGCGCTCGACCTGGAGGTCGACATCCGCGCACTGCTGCCCCGGATCACGGCGAGGACGCTGGTCGTGGGGTGCGCGCAGGACGTCACCGTCCCGGTGGAGAACAGCCGGGAGCTGCACGCGGCGATCGGCGGCAGCACGTACGTGGAGATCGACGCCGGGCATGTCGTCTTCTTCGAGAAGGAGGACGAGTTCGTGACGGCGGTGACGGACTTTCTCGGCTCGGACTCCGTCCGGTCGGACGTTCTCGGCCCGGACTCCCTCCGGTCGGACCTTCTCGGCCCGGACTCCCTCCGGTCGGACGTCCTCGTGTCCGTGCCCGCCTGAGGCCATGCTTGGCCGCATGAGTGTGAGACGACGAGGACGCACGGGTGCGCGACGAGGACGTACGGGTGGGGCGAGGTCGCGTGGCTGAGACCAGGACGATCGGCGGCGCCGAGCGCAGGGCCCGGCTCGGGGTGCGGCACCTGCTGGCCGGGGGCGCCCGGGCCGGGTCGGCGGAGGAGGTCGCGGACCGGCTCGTGGCGCTGCACGGGACGGATCCGGCGAGCGTGTTCCTCGCGGTGGCGGCGCGGCTGTCCGGGACGGCCGGGCCCGTCGGAACGGCGGGGAACGCCGGAGCGACCGGGGGCGCCGGGCCCGTCGGGGAGGTCGAGCGGGCGCTGTACGAGGACCGGTCGCTGGTGCGGATGCACGGGATGCGGCACACGGTCTTCGTCTTCCCGGCCGGCCTCGCCCCCGCCGTCCAGGCCTCGACGACCGCCCCGGCCGCCGCCCGCGAACGCGCCGGGCTCCTGCGGCACCTGGAAGCCGGCAGCGCCCTCGACGCGGCATGGCTGGCGGAGACCGAACGGCTCGTCCTCGCCGAGCTGGCCGTACGGGGCGAGGCGACCGGAACCGAACTCGGCGATGCCGTACCGGCTTTGAGATCCACCTATGTGTACGGGAAGGGCACCCGTCAGGAAGGGGTGCAGTCCGTCGCGAGCCGGGTGCTGCGGGTGCTGGGCATGGAGGGGCGGATCGTACGGGGCCGGCCGCAGGGGTCGTGGACGTCGAGCCGCTTCCGCTGGGCGCCCGCCGCACCCCATCCCGCGCTCGACCCGGCCGAGGCGCGGGCGGAGCTGATCCGTCGGTGGCTCGGGGCCTGCGGGCCGGCGACCGAGGCGGATCTGAAGTGGTGGACGGGGTGGAAGGTCACGGAGGTGCGCGGGGCGCTCACCGCACTGGGAGCGGTGCCGGTGACCCTCGACGAGGGGACGGGTTTCGTCCTGCCGGACGACCTCGAACCCGTACCGCCGGAGGGCACGGAGCCGGAGCCCTGGGCGGCCCTGCTGCCCGCGCTCGATCCGACGCCGATGGGCTGGCAGGGGCGTGACTGGTATCTGGACCCGGAGCACCGGGCGGCGCTGTACGACCGCAGCGGGAACATCGGTCCGACGGTGTGGTGGAACGGCCGGATCGTCGGCGGCTGGGCGCAGCGCCCGGACGGCGAGATCGTCCACCGGCTCCTGACGGACGTCGGCGCGGAGGCCGGGCGGGCGATCGGCGCGGAGGCGGAGCGGCTGGCGGGCTGGGTGGGGGACGTACGGGTGACGCCCCGGTTCCGCACGCCGCTGGAGCGCGAGCTCGGTGCCGGCTCGGGTCCCGGCGGCTCAGTGACGTAGGTACACGCCCGGAACGCCCAGGTCGGCGAGGCCGTCCAGGACCAGGTCGACGCCGACGGCGGCGAGCAGCAGGCCCAGGAGTCGGCCGAGGAGTTCGATCGTGGCGTGGTGGGTCCGGCGCAGGATCGGGGCGAGGAGCAGGACGCAGACCAGGTCGAGCGCGATGACGGCCACGTACGCGCCGACGACGGTGGAACGCCAGCTGTACGAGTCGCGGGCGGCCGCCTCGATGAGGACGGCGGTCACGGCGAGCGGGCTCACGACATACGGCATGAGCAGCTCACGCACCCCGCTGACCAGGTCGGGGGCGTCCTCCTGCCCGGTGTCGGAGCCGAGGTGGAGACCGAGGACGAGACCGACGGCGTAGATGAAGAAGATGACGCCGCCGGCGAGCTGGAGCGCGGGGGTGCTGATGTGGAAGACGTCGAGCAGCCACGGGGCGGTGCTGCCGATGACCAGGCCGACGAGGACGGCCGCGCCCGAGGAGATGAGGGCGATCGTCCGCAGCTGGCGCACGGGATGGACCTGCGCCAGGCCCGCGAAGGCGAGGAGGTCCTTCGGGGGGCCGACGACGGAGAAGAAGGTGATGAAGGCGGCGGAGAAGCTGAAGGCGTTCACACCGGAATCATGGTGCGGTCGGGTGATTTCTCCCGTTTTTCGAGTCGCTGCCCGCGCGGTGTCGAGAACCGGCGTGCGGCTCCGACTGTTCTGCGAGAGGCGGTGGACCCGCGGAGAGAACCGAAGGGGAGCCGCCGAGACCCGCGGAGAGCGAGGAGGACGTCATGAAGTACCTGGTGATGGTGGAGGGCTCGCAGGCCGACTACGAGGCCATGGTGGGCCGGCCGACCGACGACAGCCCCGCCTGGACCAAGGCGGACATCCAGACGATGTTCGATCACATGAACGCCATCAACAAGGAGCTGACGGCGAACGGCGAGATGCTCGACGCCCAGGGCCTCGGCACCCCGTCCACGACCCGCTTCGTGACGGTCGACGGCGACGGCAGGCCGGTCGTCACGGACGGCCCCTACGCGGAGACGAAGGAGGTCATCGCCGGCTACTGGCTCCTCGACTGCGCCTCCCTGGAGCGCGTGACGGACATCGCCGCCCAGGTGGCCCGCTGCCCGCAGCCGGCCGGCGCCCCGTCCTACCCGGTGGTCATCCGCCCGGTCGACGAGGTCGGCCCGCGCCAGGACTGACGGCTACGGCGCGGGGCGCGCGCCCGCCCGGCCACACGGCTACGGACCGGCCTCCGGAACTCGACCCCATGGCCCGCACAGGCTCCGCGCGGTGGGCATGCCGAATGCTCACCGCGCGGAGCTGTCGGACAACCGCTCCACACCGTTCGTCCAGGTTTCACATTCCCTCCCCACCCTCCCTTTACGGACGCTACGGTTCCCCTGAGGCGTACATCACATCGCGAGGGGTCCGGGGGGACTTATGCAGGAGATGTCCAAGGGAGCCAACATCGGGCTGGCCGCTCTCAGCGACGACACTGGATCAGTCGTCGTCGGTCTGAGTTGGAGCAGCGCTTCCGGCGACGGCGACGCGGACGTCTCGGTGCTACTGGTCGGCGGTGACGGCAAGGTCCGCAGCGAAGCGGACTTCTACTTCTACAATCATCCGGCTGCCGAGGACGGCAGCGTGCAGCTCCTGGGAAAGGTCCCGACGGAGAACGGCAGCGAGGACCGGATCAGCCTGGATCTCACGGCCATCCCTTCGGACGTCGCCACGGTCGTCGTGGCTGCCAGCCAGTACGGCGGTGCCTGCTTCGGCGATCTAGACGACCTGCGCATGACCGTCACGGACCGCTCGGGCGAGGCTCTTCTCGGCTTCTCCATCCCTGACGCCACGATCGAGACGGCCTTCATCTTCGGCGAGCTCTACCGGCGGAACGGCGAGTGGAAGTTCCGAGCCGTGGGGCAGGGATACGAAACCGGTCTCGCCGGTCTCGCCACCGACTTCGGCATCGCTGTCGACGAGGGTGACGACGAGGAACCCGAGGGCACGGAAGCCGCTGTGATCCAGGGCGGCGGCAGGGAGGACGGCGTCGGGGAGGACACCGCCGAGGCCCGCGCCTCCAAAGAAGTCGGCCGCCCGGGGGAGGGTTCTCTCGGCACGGCGGCGACCGGCCCGTCGGCCACACCTGCCGTCCGGATCCCCGAGCAGACGACCGCCTCCGCGCATCTCGCGGTCGACGTCCCTGCCCCACACGGCGAGACGCCCCCACCCGCACGGCGCCGCGGGACACGGACAGCCAAGAAGAAGGTCACGCTCCCGAAGGCCGCGAAGAAGTCCCTGGCGGAGAACGACTCCTGGAAGTCCGCCCGGCTCTTCCCCGTGCCCTCCTACAAGAGCGACCGGGAACGCGAAGCGCGAGCGACTTCGGTCCTGCTCTCCGTCATGGCGGAGGTTCCGGAGTTCGGTCGCCGCCTCACCGCCGGGTTCGGGGCTCCCGCCGGACGGATGCAGACCTTCACCGAGGTCTCGCTCCCACACGGCGACAGCCCGAAGCGCCCGGACGGGGTCATCCGGACAGAGCGGGCCGGCAAGCTCTGGACGGCGCTCGTGGAGACCAAGACCAACGGCAACCCGTTGAAGGCGGAGCAGGTCCAGAACTACATGGACATCGCCGCGAGGCGGGGGTACGAAGCCGTCATCACCCTGTCCAACGACGTGGCCCTGGAGGGCAGTCCGCTCGTCGAGGTCAAGACGGACGGGAGGCGCAAGCACAAGGTCTCGCTCTGGCACCTCTCGTGGGCAGAGGTCGCCCACCAGGCGCAGATGCTGATCCGGCACGAGGGCGTGGGCAACGCCGCGCACGCCTGGCTCCTGCAGGAGTTGCTCCACTACCTCCAGCACGAGAACTCCGGCTGTCAGGGCTTCCAGAACATGGGGCCGTCCTGGGTGCCCGTACGCAACGGAATCGACAGCGAGACCCTGTGTCAGGGCGATCCCCGCGCGGTGGAAGTCGTGGAAAGCTGGGAGCGCCTGATCCGTCAGGTCTGTCTGCGCCTGGGCGGCGAGCTCGGGCAGAAGGCCCTGCCGGTGCAGCGGGCCAAGCGCGGCTCCGACCCGAAGTCCCGGCGCACAGAGCTGGCCGACCGACTGTGCGAGGAGGGGAAGCTCTCCGCCGAGCTGCGTGTCGACGGCGCGCAGAGCATCCTGTCCATCACCGCCGACCTGCGGACCGGGAAGATTCGTACGTCGATCGACCTCCCCGCCCCGGACGGCTCCTATCCCTTGTCCGTCGTGAAGCGGCTCCTGCGCGTACTCGACGACGCACCCGCCGACCTGCACGTGGAAACCCTGATCGAGGGCCGGAGCGGCCCCCGCGGCACTCTGGAGCGGCTCCGCCCCGAGCCCGGAGACCTGTTGCCCAAGGATGCCGCGACCATCACCGGATTCCGGCTGTCCCTCTTCAAGGGCATGGGCAGCAGCCGAGGCAGCACGGAGTCCGGCTTCATTCGCAGCATCGACGAAGCCGTCGACCGCTTCTACGGCTCCGTCGTCACGCACCTGGGCCAGTTCGAGCAGCGACGGACCCCTCGCGGACGGCCCGTCGCCGACTCTGCCGGCGCCCAGTGAACGCGCCGTCCTGACCGGACGCAGAGCGCGGCCTGGACCGCGCCGAGGCCGAACGCCGCCGCACGGCTCCGTTCCACGGGGAGTCGTGCCCGGCGTGGGCTGTCAGTGTCGGGTGGGAGGATCCCGTGCGTGGACAACGGAGCCGTCGAACTGCGGCAGATCAGCTCTCCGGACGGCGTCTCCCCGGAGCTCCGGCAAGAGCTCGTCGACTGCTGGATCGAGGTGACCAACGCCGGTGGGGCGGCCGGATTCCCCTTCCCGCCCATCGGCGCGAGCATGGCCGCCCCCGCGCTCGACGGCCTCGTCGCGGGCCTCGATCCCGCGACGAGCCGCCTCGTGATCGCTTCGGTCGACGGCGGCCTCGCCGGGTGGCTGAACGTCCGCCGCGATCCCTTCGCGCTCGTCGCCCACTGGGGGACGGTCCACCATGTCCAGACCCGGACAGGACTGCGGGGCCGCGGCATCGGGGCCGCTCTCATGCGTCACGTACGGGAGATCGCCCGCGACGGGATGGGGCTGGAACAGCTCCGTCTGGCCGCCCGCGGCGGCGTCGGCCTGGAGACCTTCTACGGCCGTCTCGGCTGGCGGGAGATCGGCCGCTGGCCCGACGCCCTGCGGCTGGCCCCCGGGGACGATCGCGACGAGATCTTGATGGTGTTGACACCGCTCTGACCTCGGCTTCATCGGCTCGTGCGGCCCGTGCGATCGGTCGGGGGCGGGGCTCAGTGCGCCCCGTGCGGGCCGCCCGTCAGGTGGGGGCGGCCCCGGGGGATCAGGAAGGGGGACGCCAGGGCCGCGGCCGCCGCGGTGAGGGTGCAGAAGGTGTAGGCGGTCGTGAGGCCGGCCGGGGTGGGGGCCGTGGCCGTGAGGGCGAGGGTGGAGACGATCGCCACGCCGATGGAGCCGCCCAGCTCGTGGAAGGTGTTCACGATGCCGGAGGCCAGGCCCGCCTCGTGCGGGCCGATCAGGCCCAGGGCCGTCGTCGTCGCGGTGACGAAGACCGCGCCGAGACCGAACGCCGCCGTCGCGAGGGACGGGAGGAGGGTGGTCCAGGGGCCGGACTCGGGGCTGAGGAGCATCAACGGCAGGCAGCCCAGGGCCGCGACCGCCAGACCGCCCGTCGCGCAGACGCGCGGGCCGGCCGTGGTCACCAGGCGGGAGCCCAGATGGGCGCCGATCGCCGTGGTGAGGGCCACCGGGAGGAAGAGGAGTCCGGTGCGGAGGGCGTCCAGGCCGTGGACGTGCTGGAGCCGCATCGATCCCAGGAAGAAGAACGAGATCAGCAGCGCCGTCGCGACCAGCATCAGGAGTGAGCCCGCGACGACCGGTCGCCGGGTGAGCATCCGCGGGTCCATCAGGGGGGTGCGGGCCTTCCGTTCGGCGGCCGCGAAGGCTCCGTAGAGTGCGAGGGCGCCGAGGAGGGGGACGAGGGTCGCCGGCGACGTCCAGCCGGAGTCGCCCGCCCGGACCAGGCCGTAGACGAGTGCGCCCGTCGCCGTCGTGACGAGGAGGGCGCCCGGGATGTCCAGGCCGGACGCTCCGCGCTTCGCCGTCGCCGTCCTCGGTACGAACCTCGGGAGGGTTACCAGGACCGCCAGGCCCACGGGGACGTTCACGTAGAAGATCCACGGCCACCCGGGGCCCGCGGTGAGGGCGCCGCCGAGCAGGACGCCCACCGCCGAGCCCGTGCCGCCGACGGCCGCCCAGGCGCCGAGCGCCTTGGTCCTCTCGGGGCCGTGGAACACCGTGGTGACCAGGGCGAGTGCCGCCGGGGAGAGGAGCGCGGCGCCGATGCCCTGGGCGATGCGGCCGCCGAGCAGGACGCCGGCGTTCGGTGCGAGGCCGCAGGCCAGGGACGCGGCGGTGAAGAGGGCCAGTCCGGTGAGGAGGACGCGCCGGGCGCCGAGGGCGTCGGCGAGGCGTCCGCCGAGGAGCATCAGGCCGCCGAAGCAGAGGGTGTACGCGGTGACGACCCAGGTCAGGGTGGTGCGTCCGAGGCCGAGGTCGGCGGCGAGCGCGGGCAGGGCGACGTTCACGACCGTCACGTCGAGGACCAGCATGAACTGGGCCGCGCAGATCAGCGCGAGGGCCTTCCAGCGGCGCGGGTCGGGGGCCGGGTGGGCAGGGGAGGGGGAGGGTACGGCGGTGTGGGTGGACATAACTGAACTGTACGGCACAGTACAGTTGAACTCAAGAGTACAGTTCCGTTGCTAGGGTGAGGCCATGGACGCCCAGCCCGGCCGGCCGGCCACGCCCGCCCAGCCCGCCTCGCCCGCCAAGCCCGCCCCCACCGGCGCCCGCGCCGCCCGCAAGCGGCAGGCCGTCGTACGGGCCGCCCGCGATCTCTTCCTCCGCGAGGGCTTCGGCGTCGGCATGGACGCCATCGCCGCCGAGGCCGGCGTCTCCAAGGTGACCGTCTACAACCACTTCGGCAGCAAGGAAGCCCTCTTCACCGCCGTCGTCGCGGGCGTCCTCGACGAGCCCCTGGCCGAGGGAGGACAGGGCGAGGGCCCCGAACTCGCGCGGCTCGTCGAGGCCGACGGGCCCGACGCCCTCAAGGCCGCCCTCACCGAGGCGGGCCGCGCCTGGGGCCGGGCCGTGCGCACCGACGCCGAGGGCCGCGCCCTGCGCACCCTGGTCGCCACCGAACTCCACCGCTTCCCCGAGCTGGGCCGCGCCTGGCGCGCGCACGGCCCGGCCGGCCACCACCCCGCCGTCGCGGAGGCCCTGAGGACCCTCGCGGACCGGGGCCTTCTCGACGTCCCCGACCTGGAGGTGGCCGTCCTCCAGCTCTACTCGCTGCTCGTCTTCCCGCAGATGGTGTTCGAGCAGTACGGGACCGAGCCGGGCGAGGAGCTGAGCGAGCGGCTCGTCGTCGACGGGGTGGAGATGTTCCTCCGCCGTTACACCCCCGCCCCCGCCCCCACCCCGGACCCCGAGCCCGGGTCCTAGTCCGAGCCCGAGCCCTGGCCCGAGGCTGAGCCCGAGCCCTGGCCCGAGGCCGAGTCCGCTCCCTGGCCCGAGGCCGAGTCCGCTCCCTGGCGGAGGCGGGCCGCCCAGCCGCTCGTACCGCCGTCGAGGTCGTACGCGGTGATGCCGTGGCCCGCGAGCCGGGCGCAGGCGGAGGCCGAGCGGTTGCCCGATCGGCAGACGACGAGCAGGCCGCCGCGCGCCGCCGCCTCCCTCAGCGCGGGGACGGCCCGGTCGAGACGGTCGAGCGGGACGTTGAGCGCGCCGGGCACGTGTCCGGAGGCGTACTCGCCGGGTGTGCGCACGTCGACGACGGTCAGTCCGGCCATCCGGGTGCGGGCCTGGTCGGGGTCGAGCAGGAGGGGTGCGTTCACGGCAGGTGTCATCCTTGGTTTTCGACGGGGCCCCGTGCGGGGGAGTAAATTACCCCCTGGGGTATCTGTGGAGGAGTCGCTGTGGAACTGGATCTCGCGGGTGCGGAGCTGAAGGCGGTCCTGAACCGGCTGCGCCGGGCTCAGGGGCAGATCGCCGGCGTGATCCGGATGATCGAGGAGGGCCGGGACTGCGAGGAGGTCGTCACCCAGCTGGCCGCCGCCTCCCGGGCCCTCGACCGGGCCGGGTTCGCGATCATCGCGACCGGGCTCCAGCAGTGTCTGACCGATGTCGAGGACGGACAGCGGAACGGCGAGGACCGTGACGCGATGCGGGCCCGGCTGGAGAAGCTCTTCCTGTCCCTCGCGTAGAACGCGGAGGCGGGCGCTCAGAACACCGCGTCCGCCTATCCCGCGACCCAAACAGATGTACCCCCGGCGGTATCTCACCCCCGGGGGTACGTCACATCGGTCGGGCGGAGCGGCCGTGTCGGGCCGCCGGCCCGGTCAGTCGACCGCGAGGCCCTTCAGGCGCTTCGCGAAGGTCGTCAGGCGGGCACCCTGGTAGCGGGCGGCCGCGAGGACGTTCTCCTCCGGGGCGCCGTTCGCGCCCGGGTGGGCGGTGCCGTACGGGTTGCCGCCGGCCGCGTACACCGCCGGGTCGGTGAAGCCGGGCGAGACGATGACCGAGCCCCAGTGGTGGAAGGTGTTGTAGAGCGCGAGCAGCGTCGACTCGTTGCCGCCGTGCGGGTTGTGCGCGCTGGTGAAGGCGGTCGCGGGCTTGTCCGCCATGACGCCCTGCTGCCAGAGGCCGCCCGAGGTGTCGATGTACTGCTTCAGCTGCGCGGCCACGTTGCCGAAGCGGGTCGGGGAGCCGAGCGCGTACGCGTCCGCCCACTCCAGGTCGTCGAGGCCGGCGACCTCCACATCACCGGTGGCGTCCACATGGGCGCGCCAGGCCGGGTTCGAGTCGATGGCCGCCTCGGGGGCGAGTTCGGGCACCCGGCGCAGCCGCACCTCGGCGCCCGCCTTCTCGGCGCCCTCGGCGACGGCCCTGGCGAGCTGATGGACGGCACCGGTGGCCGAGTAGTAGATGACGGCGACCTTGACGGACATGACGATCTCCTCAACCGGATTACTTTCCGTTTCGATGGCCGAGGTTAAACGGATTGCTATCCGGATCGCAAGGGCGGCGAGTATGCTCACATGAGGGGCGACCGGCACGGGGGACGGGGCGCGAACCAGGGACAATGCGCGCATCACAGCGCACCGGGAACAGGGAGTCGGCAGATGAGCACAGAGAATCCGCAGGTCGGAGGCTCGGCGGCGGCGCCGCTGCTCGGTCTGCTCCCCACCGTCGGCACCCCCGCGCCCGAGCGGGCCGACGCCGCCCGCAACCGGCGCAAGATCCTCGACGCGGCCGCCCGGATCGTCGCGGAGGACGGCCCCGAGGCCGTCACCATGAACCAGGTCGCCCACGCCAGCGGCATCGGCGTCGGCACCGTCTACCGCCGCTTCGGCGACGTCACCCAGCTCCTGTGGGCGCTCCTCGACGACCGCGAGCGCCAGTTCCAGGAGGCGTACATGAGCGGCCCGCCGCCGCTCGGGCCCGGCGCCCCCGCCGCCGAACGGCTCGACGCCTTCCTCGACGCGCTCGTCGACCGCGTCGGCGAACAGCGCGAGATCCTGCTCGCCGCGCACTCCGCGGCGCCCCGCGCCCGCTACCACGGCGGCGCGTACGGCGTGATGCACACGCATGTGGCCCTGCTCATCGGGCAGCTCGGGCGCGGGTCCGACAGCACGCTCCTGGCGCATCTGCTGCTCGCGCCGTTCTCGCCCGACGTCATGCACCATCTGACGGTCGAGCGCGAACTGTCGGCGGACCGCCTCAAGGCCGGCGTGCGGGAGCTCCTCCGCCTGCGGGCCTGACTCCACGGCGTACGGGAGCCGCTCCGCACCCGGCCCCGGGCACCACCCGGGCGGGGCCCGGTCTCAGACCCGTCCCAGCGCCGCCAGCCCGTCCAGCACCAGCGCCAGACCGAAGCCGTACGCGTGCTCCGCGTCGTACAGCCCGTCGTACGCCAGCGCCGCCGCCTCCCCCACCCGTGTCGCCAGCGGGAAGCGCGACGCGTCCAAGGCCCGTGCGAGCAGCGGCTCGTGGGCCTCCCACCACTCCCCGTCGGACATCGCGCTCTCCCGCTCCACGGCCCGGGCGTCCAGCTCCGCCCGCGCGCCGGACTGCACGAAGCCGAGGACGTGGGTCAGCGCCGAGTCGCGGGCCACGTCGTCGAGGCCGAGCCCTTCGAAGGCCGCGAGCTCGTACTCGTACTTGTTCATCACGCCGGGACCCAAGGGGGCGCGGACGATGCGCAGTTCGACCAGCCAGGGGTGGCCGAGATGGAGGGCGCGGTTCGCGTCGGCGACCGCCGTGACCCGGGTCCGCCAGGGCTCGTCGGGGCGGAACGGCGGCCGGGCCATGCGCAGGAAGACGGCGTCCAGCATGAGGTCGAGGAGCTCGGCCTTGCCGGGGACGTAGGTGTAGAGCGTCATCGGGGTCACGCCGAGGTGCTGGGCGACCGCGCGCATGGTGAGCGCGTCCAGTCCGCCGCCGTCGGCGAGGGCGAGGGCGGCGTCGACGACGGCGTCGACGGTGAGCCCCTGACGGGGGCCGCGGCGCCCGGCGGGGGTCGCCGAGCCGTCGCGCCACAGGAGTTCCAGGGTGCGCGCGGGGTCGCCCGCGCCACTGCTGTCGCCGTTCCCCTTCGTAGCCGCCATGTCGTTCCGTTCTCGCAGGTCAAAGCCGTTTCAGCTAATTTTATACGGTGTATAGAGTACCCTTCCCGGGCAAGCAGGCCGACCATCGGAGGGCGCACGCATGAACCACCCCGTCGCAGCGGACAGCCACCACGTCATCCAGGTCCGCGGGGCCCGGGAGAACAACCTCAGGAACGTCGACCTCGACCTCCCCAAGCGCCGCCTCACCGTCTTCACCGGGGTCTCCGGCTCCGGGAAGTCCTCCCTCGTCTTCGGCACCATCGCCGCCGAGTCACAGCGTCTGATCAACGAGACCTACAGCGCCTTCCTGCAGTCCTTCATGCCGTCCCTCGCCCGCCCCGACGTGGACGGACTCCACAACCTGAGCGCCGCGATCGTCGTCGACCAGGAGCGGATGGGCGCCAACTCCCGCTCCACCGTGGGCACCGCCACCGACGCGTACACGATGCTGCGGATCGTCTTCAGCCGCCTCGGCACCCCGCACATCGGCACCTCCGGGGCGTTCAGCTTCAACCTCCCCGAGGGCATGTGCCCGCGCTGCGAGGGCGCCGGCGAGATCTCGGACATCGACGTCGACCAGCTCGTGGACCGCGAGAAGAGCCTCGACGAGGGCGCGATCACCGTCCCCAACTTCGCCGTGGACTCCTGGTACTGGCGGATCATGGCCGAGTCCGGCTTCTACCCCCGCGACAGGAGGCTCGCCGACTTCACCGAGCGGGAGTGGGAGGACTTCCTCCACAAGCCCTCGTGCAAGGTCAAGGTCGGCAGCAACACCTTCACCTACGAGGGCCTGGTGCCGAAGGTCCAGCGGCTCTTCCTCGCCAAGGACCGGGAGTCCCTCCAGCCCCACATCAAGGCCTTCGTCGACCGGGCCGTCGTCTTCCGCGCCTGCCCCGAGTGCGAGGGCGCCCGGCTCACCCGGGCCGCGCTGTCCTCCCGTATCGACGGGGTGAACATCGCCGAGTGCTCGGCGATGCAGATCAGCGACCTCGCCGCCTTCGTGCGCCGGATCGAGGACCCGTCCGTCGCCCCGCTCCTCGCGGGCCTGCGCGAACTGCTCGACTCGCTCGTCGAGATCGGCCTCGGCTACCTCTCCCTGGACCGGTCCTCCGGCACGCTCTCCGGCGGCGAGGCCCAGCGCGTGAAGATGGTCCGGCACCTCGGCTCCCCGCTCACCGACATCACGTACGTCTTCGACGAGCCCACCACCGGACTGCACCCGCACGACGTCCGCCGCATGAACGACCTCCTCCTGCGGCTCCGCGACAAGGGCAACACCGTGCTCGTCGTCGAGCACAAGCCCGAGGTCATCGAGATCGCCGACCACGTGGTCGACCTCGGCCCGCGCGCCGGGACCGCCGGCGGCGAGATCTGCTACAGCGGGAACGTGCCGGGCCTGCGCACCTCCGGCACCC
Source organism: Streptomyces sp. NPDC017246 (assembly GCF_044331325.1). Lineage (NCBI taxonomy): Bacteria > Bacillati > Actinomycetota > Actinomycetes > Kitasatosporales > Streptomycetaceae > Streptomyces > Streptomyces sp. NPDC017246. The sequence continues at coordinate 113,775 of NZ_JBIRMW010000002.1, forward strand.
TCACCGGGAACCACCTCGCGCACCGGGCGAAGCTCCGCACGGAGGTACGGGTCCCCACCGGCGCCCTGAGCATCACCGGCGCCACCCAGCACAACCTCAAGGACGTGAGCGTCGAGATCCCGACCGGGGTCCTGACCGTCGTCACGGGTGTCGCCGGCTCCGGCAAGTCCTCCCTCGTCCACGGCAACCTGCCGGGCCGCGAAGGGGTCGTCGTCGCCGACCAGTCCCCCATCCGCGGCTCGCGCCGCTCGAACCCGGCGACGTACACCGGGCTCCTCGGCCCGATCCGTACGGCCTTCGCCAAGGCCAACGGGGTCAAGCCGGCCCTCTTCAGCGCCAACTCGGAAGGCGCCTGCCCGCGCTGCAACGGCCTCGGACTCGTCTACACCGACCTGGCCATCGCGGCGGGCGTGGCCTCGGTCTGCGAGGAGTGCGAGGGCAAGCGGTTCACGCCCGAGGTCCTCACGTACGAGCTGAACGGCAAGAACATCCACGAGGTCCTGTCCCTGTCGATCGAGGAGGCCTACGACTTCTTCACCACGAAGAGCCAGGCCCGCACGATCCTCGGCCGCCTCAAGGACGTCGGCCTCGGCTACCTCCGCCTCGGCCAGCCCCTCAACACGCTCTCCGGCGGCGAGCGCCAGCGCATCAAGCTCGCCATCCACATGGCGGAGAAGGCCGCCGTCTACGTCCTGGACGAGCCGACCACCGGCCTCCACCTCGCCGACGTCGACAAGCTCCTCGCCCTCCTCGACCGGCTCGTCGAGGCCGGCAACACGGTCGTCGTCATCGAGCACCACCAGGCCGTCATGGCCCACGCCGACTGGCTGATCGACCTCGGGCCGGGCGCGGGGCACGACGGCGGCCTGATCGTCTTCGAGGGCACCCCGGCCCAGCTCGTCGAGAAGGGCGAGACCCTGACGGCCCGCCACCTCAAGGAGTACGTGGGCGGCTGAGCCACCGGGGCGAGGGCGGGCGCCCGCTCCCGGCTGAGCCACCGGAGCGAGGGCGGCGCCCGCTCCGTGGACGGTGGTGGACCGGCGGCGGGCACCGGCCTCAGGATCGTGGCATGACCACGTATCTGATCCTGCACGGCTACCAGAACCACCGCCCGCCCGGCCACTGGCAGCACTGGCTCGCCGGGGAGCTGCGGGCGCGCGGCCACGAGGTCCGCTACCCGCAGCTGCCCGAGCCGGACGCGCCCGTGCCCGGCGACTGGCTCGCCGCGCTCGACGAGCACGGGAGCCGGCCGGCCGAGGGCGAGTTCGTGGTCCTCGCGCACAGCCTGTCGGTCCTGCTGTGGCTGCGGGCGGGCGCGCGCAGGCCGGCGGCCGACCGGGTGCTGCTCGTCGCCCCGCCGTCGCCGCGGGTGACCGCCTCGATCCCCGGGATCGCCGCCTTCGCCGACGGGCTCGACCTGACGGAGACGGGGCTGGAGGCACGCCTGGTGTACGGCGACGGGGACCCCTACTGCCCCGAGGGCGCCGACGTGCACTACGGCCTCCCGCTCGGTCTCGACCTGGACCTCGTACCGGGCGGGAAGCACCTCAACCCCGATTCGGGGTACGGGGAATGGCCCTCGCTCCTGGACTGGTGCGAGGACCCGGGTGTCCGGGTGAAGGGGCACTAGGGTCCTGCCGGTCAGACCGCGAAAGCCCGGTCCGACCGGCCGGCGCAGCCCCTAGGCTCGACCGGATGTACCCGGAAACCGCACCGTACGACCAGGGCCTGCTCGACGTGGGCGACGGAAACCACATCCACTGGGAGGTCTCCGGCAACCCGGAGGGCAGGCCCGCGCTCGTCGTCCACGGCGGGCCGGGCTCCGGCTCCTCCCCGCGCGGCCGGCGCTTCTTCGACCCGGAGGCGTACCGCCTGGTCCTCTTCGACCAGCGGGGCTGCGGCCGCTCCACCCCGCACGCGAGCGACCCGGCCGCCGACATGGGCGTGAACACCACGGCGCACCTGATCGCCGACATGGAGCGGCTGCGCGAGCACCTGGGGATCGACCGCTGGCTGCTGTACGGCGGCTCCTGGGGCTCCACCCTGATCCTGGCGTACGCGGAGGCGTATCCCGAGCGGGTGACGGAGATCGTGATCGCGGCCGTCACGACCACCCGCCGCTCCGAGACGGCCTGGCTGTACGAGGGCGTCGGCCGCTTCTTCCCCGAGGCCCACGAGCGCTTCCGGGCGGGCGTCGGGGACGCGAAGGACCTGGTGGGGGCCTATGCCGCCCGCATGAACGACCCCGACCCGGCCGTACGGCGGAAGGCCGCCGCCGACTGGTGCGCCTGGGAGGACGCCGTCCTCTCGACGGAGGGCAGGGGCACCCCGTACACCGACCGGGTCGACGACGTCCGGCTCGGCTTCGTCCGGATCTGCTCGCACTACTTCGCGCACGGCGCCTGGCTGGAGGAGGGCGCCCTGATCCGCGACGCCCATCGGCTCGCCGGAATCCCCGGGGTCCTGATCCACGGCCGGCTGGACATGGGCGGGCCGCTCGACACCGCCTGGGAGCTGGCCCGGGCCTGGCCCGACGCCGAGCTGCACGTGGTCGGGAACGCCGGTCACCTGGGCAGCGACGAGACCGGGCAGCTGATCCTCACCGCCCTGGACGGATTCGCGAAGGGGTGAATCCACCGGGCGGGCCGCCCGCGCGGGCGGGATGATCGGAGGATGAGTCCCGCCTCCAAGAGCCCCGCCTCCCCGCCCCCGGAGATCCGTCTGGCCCAGCAGCCGGACGCCGACGCCCTGCTCGGCCGGTCCCCGCTGGCCGCGCTCGTCGGCATGCTCCTCGACCAGCAGGTTCCGATGGAGTGGGCGTTCTCCGGGCCGTACACCATCGCCTCGCGGCTCGGCGCGGACGATCTCGACGCACACGAGATCGCCGCCCGCGATCCGGAGGAGTTCTCCGCGCTGCTCTCCGAGAAGCCCGCGGTGCACCGCTACCCGGGGTCGATGGCGCAGCGCGTGCAGCAGCTGTGCGGGTTCCTCGTCGAGGAGTACGGGGGCGACGCCGAGGCCGTCTGGGCGGACGCGGCGAGCGGGAAGGAGCTGCTCGCGCGGCTCCAGGCGCTGCCCGGCTTCGGCAAGCAGAAGGCGCAGATCTTCCTGGCACTGCTCGGCAAGCAGTACGGGGTGCGGCCCCCGGGCTGGCGGGAGGCGGCGGGGCCGTACGGCGAGCAGGGCGCGTACCGCTCGGCCGCCGACATCACGGGCCCGGAGTCGCTGGCGAAGGTGCGGGCCCACAAACAGGAGATGAAGGCGGAGGCGAAAGCGGCCAAAGCCGCCAAGGAGGCCAAAAGCACCGGGAATTGATAATTCCAGATTTCAATCCTGCTCAATGTGACAGGAATTGTGGAGAAGGTGTTCACAGAAGGCCCTGCGGATCGCTAACTTCCCCTCAACCTCGTCCGTAACGGGAAGGACTTCTGTGAACGCTACCCAGCGCCGAGCCGCGGCCATTCTGGCCGCCGCCGCCCTCGCCACCCCGCTGGTCCTTGCCTCCCCCGCCACCGCGGTGAAGGACCCCACGGCCGCACCCGCCCGCGATGCCGCCCGACTGGCGAAGAAGCTGGTTCGCGAAACCACTGGCCAGGACGCCTACAAGCACCTGCAGAAGTTCCAGGCGATAGCCGACTCGGCCGGCGGTCACCGCGCGGCCGGCTCGCTCGGACACGACGCCTCGGCCGCGTACGTCTACACGCAGCTCAAGAAGGCCGGCTACGACGTCTCGTACGAGCAGTTCGACTTCCTCTACACCCAGACGCTCGCCGAGAAGGTCTCCGTCGTCTCGCCCGCGCCCCGCGCCCTCGACGTCAAGGCCATGACGTACACCAAGTCCACCCCGGTCGGCGGCATCAAGGCCGATCTCGCCGCCGTGCCCGTCGACGCCGACGGCACCACCGGCTGCGAGCCGGGCGACTACACCTCGGGGACCTTCACCGGAAAGATCGCGCTCATCAAGCGCGGCGGCTGCTCCTTCGCGATCAAGCAGCAGCAGGCCGCCGCCGCGGGCGCCGCCGGCGCGCTCGTCTACAACAACACCGCGGGCGCCCTGTCCGGCACGCTCGGCGAGCCCGCCGCGGGCAAGATCCCGACCGGTGGCCTCACCCAGGCCGAGGGCGAGGGGCTCGCCGCCGACCTCGCCAAGGGCGCGGTGAACCTCTCCTTCGAGATCCGCCAGCTCCAGGAGAAGCGCGTCACCAACAACGTCATCGCGGAGACCAGGGGCGGCAACGCCGCCAACACCGTGATGCTCGGCTCGCACCTCGACTCCGTCACCGCCGGCCCCGGCATCAACGACAACGGCTCCGGCTCCGCGGGTCTCCTCCAGACCGCCCTGGAGCTCGCCAAGTCGAAGGACAAGGTCCGCAACAAGGTCCGCTTCGCCTGGTGGTCCGCGGAGGAGAACGGCCTCCTCGGCTCCGAGCACTACGTCGACAACCTGACGGCGCTCGACAAGAGCGAGATCAAGCTCTACCTCAACTTCGACATGATCGCCTCGCCGAACTACGGCCTGTTCGTCTACGACGGCGACAACTCGGACAACGTCGGCGAGGGCGCGGGCCCCACGGGCTCCGCCCAGCTGGAGCGCGACATCACCGACTTCATGGACAAGCGCGGGGTCCCGCACGAGGGCACCGACTTCTCCGGCCGCTCCGACTACGGCCCGTTCATCGCGGTCGGCATCCCCTCCGGCGGCACCTTCACCGGCGCCGAGGGCATCAAGACCGCCGCCCAGGCCGCCAAGTTCGGCGGCACGGCGGGCGTCGCGTACGACGTGAACTACCACGCCAAGGGCGACGACCTGAAGAACATCAACATGACGGCCTTCGACGCCAACATCAAGGTCATCGCCAACGCCGTGGGCACCTACGCCCACGACATCTCGTCCCTGCGCAAGCCGGTCGTCTCCGAGCCGACCACGGGCGGCGAGAGCAGCGGCGGCGGCCTGCACAGCGACCACGACGAGGTCACCTCGTAAGCACCGTGTGGCGGTGACCGCCCAGCGGCCACCGCCGACGGCCACCGCTCGCGGGTCACCGCTCGCAGGTCACCGCTTGCGGCGGGCGGTGCCGAAGATCGAGCGGCTGATCTCCCGGCCCAGCTGGGTGCCGATCGACCGCGCGAGGGACTTGAACATCCCACTGCCCACGACCTGTTCGGCGAGCGAGGGCTCCGGCTTCGGAGCCCTCGCTCCCTGCTTCCCGGCCTTCTCCGCCTTCTCCGCCTCCTTGGCGGCCGCCGCGTCCAGGGCCGCCGCCTCCGCCGCCCGCTGCTCGGCGGTGAGCCTCTCGTACGCCGACTCCCGGTCCACCGCCTCCGCGTACCGCCCGTACAGCGGCGAGCCCTTCACCGCCGCGTCCAGAGCCGCCGCGTCGAGCGGACCCATCAGCGACTCCGGGGCCCGCAGCCGGGTCGCCGCCACCGGGGTCGGGGCGCCCTTCTCGCTCAGTACGGTGATCACCGCCTCGCCCGTACCGAGCCCCGTGAGCAGCTCCTCCAGGTCGTACGGCGATTTCGGGAACGTCCGCACCGTCGCCTTGAGCGCCTTCGCGTCGTCCGGGGTGAAGGCGCGCAGCGCGTGCTGCACCCGGTTGCCGAGCTGCGCCAGCACGTCGGGGGGTACGTCCTTCGGCGTCTGCGTCACGAGGAACACGCCGATCCCCTTCGAGCGGATCAGCCGCACCGTCTGGGTGATCGACTCCAGGAACGCCTTCGACGCCCCGTTGAACAGCAGATGCGCCTCGTCGAAGAAGAAGACCAGCTTCGGCTTCTCCAGATCGCCGACCTCCGGAAGGTCGTTGAAGAGGTCCGCCAGCATCCACATCAGAAAGGTCGAGAAGAGCTGCGGCTTGTCCTGAACGGCCGGCAGCTCCAGGACCGAGACGATCCCCCGCCCGTCCGGCGCCGTCCGCAGGAACTCGGCCGTGTCGAACTCCGGCTCCCCGAAGAAGCCCCCCGCGCCCTGCTGCTCGAAGGCCGTGATCGACCGCAGGATCACCCCGGCCGTCGCCGTCGAGAGCCCGCCGATCCCCTTGAGCTCGGCCTTCCCGACGTCCGAGACCAGAAAGGCGACCACTGCCCGCAGATCCTTGAGGTCCACCAGCTCCAGGCCCTTGGCGTCGGCGTAGTGGAAGATCAGGCCGAGGGACTGCTCCTGCGTCTGGTTGAGCTGGAGCACCTTCGACAGGAGCACCGGGCCGAAGCTGGTCACCGTGGCGCGCACGGGAACGCCGGGGCCGATTCCCCCGAGTCCGTAGAACTCGCAGGGGAAGCCCGTCGCCCGCCACTCCTGCCCGACCTGGGCGGCCCGCTCGCGGACCTTCCCGCCGTCAGCGCCGGGGGCCGAGACCCCGGAGACGTCGCCCTTGATGTCGGCGAGGAAGACCGGCACCCCGTTCGCCGAGAGCTGCTCGGCGATCAGCTGGAGCGTCTTCGTCTTGCCGGTGCCGGTGGCCCCGGCGACCAGGCCGTGCCGGTTGAGCACGGGCAGCGGGATGCGGATCGGCGCGTCCGGGTGACAGTCGCCGTCCCAGAGCAGAGCCCCCAGTTCGAGTGCCGCGCCCTCGAAGGCGTATCCGGCGGCGATCTCGGCGGCGGGACCGGCAAGTGCGGCGGCGGACGCCGCCGGAGCGGTGTCGGGAGCCCCCTGGGCGGCGCCCGACGCCTGGGCCGCCGAGGCCTCCTGGGCTCCTCCGGCAGCGGCCGGCGGCTGCTCGCTCGCGCTCATCACGGCACCCCGATTTCGTTTATGTCATGGTTTGCACCAGCATCCCACTGCCCGTGCATGGCTGCGCCGGTAGCCGCTCGCCCGGTAGGCTTTCCGTGTGATCTTCAAGCGCATCGGAAACGGAAAGCCGTATCCCGACCACGGCCGGGAAAGCACCCGGCAGTGGGCGGACGTCGCCCCGCGCCCGGTCCGCCTCGATCAGCTGGTCACCACCAAGGGCCAGCTGGACCTGGAGACGCTGCTCGCCGAGGACTCCACGTTCTACGGCGACCTCTTCGCGCACGTCGTGAAGTGGCAGGGCGATCTCTATCTCGAGGACGGACTGCACCGCGCCGTCCGCGCGGCACTCCAGCAGCGCCAGGTGCTGCACGCCCGCGTCCTGGAAATGGACTGAGACGGCGCCCGACCGGCCCCGTTTCCGCTGACCCTTTCGGGGTCAGTTCGCCCCCATCCGGACGCGATCACATGATCATCAAGTAGGCATCGCCGACGGGCGGCATTACGCTGCGTTCATGAGCATGCTCACTCCCCCCGGAATGGGCGGAAAGTACCGCATCACAGGGGACACCTACCCCCGCATGCGCCGCCCGCGGCGCCGTCGCAGGATCGTCCTCGCGGCCGCGGCCGCCGTGGTCGTGCTCGGCGCCGCCGGCTGGGGCACGCTCCAGCTCGTCGACGTCTTCTCGGGCGACGAGGGCAAGAAGGCGACGGCCGGCAAACAGGCCGACTGCAAACCCGTCGCCAAGGCGACGACCCCGCCCGCGGCCGCCTTCCCCAAGCCCGCCCAGATCACGGTCAACGTCTACAACGCGACCCCGCGCAGCGGACTCGCCAAGACGACCGCGGACGAGCTCAAGAAACGCGGCTTCAAGATCGGCAAGGTGGGGAACGCGCCCACCGCCTACGACAAGAAGGTGCCCGGCACCGGGCTGCTGCTCGGCGCCACCACCGCCACCAAGGGCACCTTCCCGGTCCTCGGCACCCAGCTGAAGGGCGCCACGACCAAGACGGACACCCGGGGCACGGCCGACGTGGACCTGATCATCGGGACCGCCTTCAAGAACCTGGCCCCGAAAACGACGGCGGACGCGGCCCTGGTCGCCCTGACCAAGCCCGCGCCCGTACCGACCGGAAAGTGCTGAGGATCCGGAAGGGAATCGATTCCGCCGAGCCGGCTGCGGCCTGCTCGGCGGAGCCGGCGTGCCTTATTCGGCGGAGCCGTACATGCGGTCGCCCGCGTCGCCCAGGCCCGGAACGATGTAGCCGTTCTCGTTGAGACGCTCGTCGACCGAGGCCGTCACGACGGTGACCGGCGTGCCCGCGAGCTCCCGCTCCATGACCTCGACGCCCTCCGGGGCGGCGAGGAGCACGACCGCGGTCACGTCGTCCGCGCCACGCTTGATGAGCTCCTGGATCGCCGCGACCAGCGTGCCGCCGGTCGCCAGCATCGGGTCCAGGACGTACACCTGGCGGCCCGAGAGGTCCTCCGGCATCCGCGTGGCGTAGGTCGACGCCTCCAGCGTCTCCTCGTTGCGGATCATGCCGAGGAAGCCGACCTCGGCGGTCGGGAGCAGCCGGACCATGCCGTCGAGCATGCCGAGCCCGGCGCGCAGGATCGGGACCACCAGCGGACGCGGGTACGACAGCTTGACGCCGGTCGTGGGCGTGACGGGGGTCTCGATGTCGACCTGCTCGGTCCGGACGTCCCTGGTGGCCTCGTAGGCGAGCAGGGTGACCAGCTCGTCGGCGAGCCGACGGAAGGTCGCGGAATCCGTGCGCTTGTCGCGCAGCGTGGTGAGCTTGTGGGCGACCAGCGGGTGATCGACGACGTGGAGACGCATGACTCAACAGTAGCCCGCCGCGCACTGGCGTCGACCCACGCCACTGGGGGAAGGTGGGGGCACAGGGACCCAGCGATGGGGCGGAGTGACCCATGCCCGACCTGGAAGAACCGGCCGAGGGAACCGCCGAGGGGGCGGCCCGGAGGCCGGCACCGGAGACCGACGCGGAGCGCCGCAGGCGCCGCGCCCAGTTCCTCCGCGAACTGAACGAGGCCAAGGCGCTGCGTGAGCGCGTGCAGCCGCGACGCGCGCGGGCCGCCCGGATGCGCCAGGCCATGCGGATGAGGACCTTCCGCTGGTGACCGGGGGCGCCCGGGGCCGGTCCGGACCGCGCGCGGGACCCGTCCGGGCCCGCACGCACCCCACACCGGCCCGTCTTCCTTGTGCGCCCCTCTGTGCGCCGGGGTCGCACGCCCACCCGATCGCGGGGTCGTTCAGACTGATGCACGACGCAAGAGCCGAAGACCTCTCCTGTCGGCGTCGTTTCTGTCACGATGCCGATTGGGCGGGGCATCAGGAGGCTCCGCCGGATCGTCACACCTCTGATCAGTGGGAGAGAGTCAGGTGTACTTCGCCGCACTGCTCGCGCGCACCGAAGACGGGTGGGAAGCGAGCGACACGGAGCTCGACGACGTGGAGACCCTGTCGGATCTGACCGAGCTCGCCCGCGAGGCCTCGGACGACGACACGGTGATCGTCTTCATCGAGCAGGAGGACGCGTGGTTCGGGGTCGTGCGGATCGAGGGTGAGGAAGACCCTCGTATCTACGTCTCGGACGGCGCCGCCGCCGCCCGTTCCTCGTACGGGGAGATCCTCACCCGGGAGATCCTCGGCGACGACCTGGACGACATCGTCGACGAGCTCGAGTCGCTGGACCTGGACGGCACCGAGGACGGTGAGCCGACGGCCGACGACACGGACGACGACGAGGAGACGGGCGTCGCCGCCGATGCCGTGCCGGCCGCTCCGGTCGGCGACCGGCTGATCCTCGCGGACCTCGGCATGCCGCCGGCCGATCTGATGGCGCTCGACAGCGACGCGCTCGCGGAGATCGCGGACGCCCTGGGGGCCGCCGAGGTCCTGGAGGCCGTCCGCTAGTGGCACGCGCTGTACCTGCCGTACCTGCGCCCGACCCCGTTCGGGACCCCTGGCGGGACGCCATGCGACTCGCTCTCGCCGAGGCCGACGCGGCCGTGCCCGCCGGTGACGTACCGGTCGGCGCGGTCGTGCTCGGCCCCGACGGCACGGTGCTCGCCCGCGGGCACAACGAACGCGAGGCGACCGGCGACCCCACCGCGCACGCCGAGGTGCTCGCCCTGCGCCGGGCCGCCGCGGCGACCGGAGAGTGGCGTCTGACGGGCTGCACGCTGGTCGTGACGCTGGAGCCGTGCGTCATGTGCGCGGGGGCACTCGTCCAGTCGCGGGTCGAGCGGGTGGTGTTCGGCGCACCGGACGAGAAGGCGGGCGCGACCGGCTCGCTCTGGGACCTCGTCCGGGACCGCCGTCTCAACCACCGTCCCGAGGTGATCCAGGGCGTCCTCGGCGAGGAGTGCGCGGAGCAGCTGACGGCCTTCTTCCGCACACGCTGACCTGCTGCGGGATACGGATTTCATCGCAGCCCGAGTTTCGGCTAAGCTCTCTCTCGGTAGCGTGTCCGAGCGGCCGAAGGAGCTCGCCTCGAAAGCGAGTGTGGCGCAAGTCACCGAGGGTTCAAATCCCTCCGCTACCGCTTCAGAAGGGCCCGACGCATCAGCGTCGGGCCCTTCGGCGTATCCCCGCGCATCCTGTCGCCCCCTGGCGTCCTGATACCGGTCCGCGGCCCCCGTACGGGAAAGGCCCCGGCGCGCTCTGGGGCGCGGCCGGGGCCTTCTTCCGTGGGGACGGGGAGCTTGGGACGGGGGGAGCGGCATCGGGGGGACAAGCCGCTCCCCCCGGTGAGAACCGGTCCTCCAAGTCCTGCGCCGCGCTCAGGGGGAAGCGCGCGGCGCGGACCCCGCAGTGCGGGCCGGTTCCGGGAGCCCTTCGGATTCCTGCCAGATCCTCCGGGCTCGACATCCATCCTGCTCGCCCCTCACTCTTCCGAGGGCGGCAAAAGGCCTCGATCTCCGGGCCCTTGGTCCATAAAGGCTCGGTTAGAGTGGCGCGGTCGTACGGCGGGGGAACTGGGGAGGGCTGGACAATGGTGCAAGCGAAGAAGGTCGCGCTGTACGCGGTCGTGGTCTTTGTGCTGTACACGATCATCAATTCCCCCCAGCGGGCGGCCGACCTCGTGGGAGTAGGGTTCGAGGGCATAGCCAGCGCCGCCCAGGGTGTCGGCGAGTTCATGACCGAACTCATCAACTAGGAGCCCTTCCGTGATCCGCCATCTGGTCCTCTTCAAGCTCAGCGACGGTGTCACGCGCGACGAGCCGCGTGTGGTCGCCGGTGTCGAGGCGTTCCGCGCGCTCGGCGGCCAGATCCCGGAGCTGAGGTTCTGGGAGTGCGACTGGAACATCACGGACCGGCCGATCGCGTACGACTTCGCCATCAACTCGGCAGTCGAGGACACCGACGCGCTCCAGCGCTACCTGGACCACCCCGCGCACCAGGCCGGCGTCGCCCAGTGGCGCGAGTTCGCCACGTGGGTGATCGCGGACTACGCCTTCTAGGCCGTTCGGCGCCCAAGACTCCGACGGGCCCTCCGCCATCGAGGTGGGGGGTCTTTTTCGTGCGTGACTCCGTGCGTGACCTCCCCTTTTTACGCCAACATGCCCTCAACACGTCACTATGCGGTGCTTGCACACAGTGGACATGTCTTGTGATGCTATGACCGCTTTTGACGGATGAGTTGACCGTAGTTGACCCAGTCGACCAGCAAGACCAGCCAAAGGGGTGGCGTGAACGTGCCGGCCAGTACAGCGCCTCAGGTCCCGCCCCAGCACGAGGCAGGCGGCCCGGAGACCCCGCGCCCCCGCCCTCAGAGCACCCGCGGCGCCGACACCCGCGCCCTCACCCAGGTGCTCTTCGGGCAGCTCAAGAACCTGGAGGTGGGCACTCCGGAGCACCACCGGGTGCGCGGGGCCCTCATCGAGGCCAACCTCCCGCTCGTGCGGTACGCGGCGGCCCGCTTCCGCTCCCGCAACGAGCCGATGGAGGACGTCGTCCAGGTCGGCACCATCGGCCTCATCAACGCCATCGACCGCTTCGACCCCGACCGTGGCGTGCAGTTCCCCACCTTCGCCATGCCGACGGTCGTCGGCGAGATCAAGCGGTACTTCCGCGACAACGTCCGCACCGTCCACGTGCCGCGCCGGCTGCACGAGCTCTGGGTCCAGGTGAACGGGGCCACCGAGGACCTGACGACCGCTCACGGCCGCTCCCCCACGACGGCGGAGATCGCCGAACGGCTGCGCATCGGGGAGGACGAGGTGCTCGCCTGCATCGAGGCCGGACGCTCCTACCACGCGACCTCCCTGGAGGCCGCCCAGGAGGGCGACGGGCTGCCCGGGCTGCTCGACCGGCTCGGGTACGAGGACCCCGCCCTGGCCGGCGTCGAGCACCGCGACCTCGTCCGTCATCTGCTCGTACAACTGCCCGAGCGGGAGCAGCGGATCCTGATGCTGCGCTACTACAGCAATCTGACCCAATCTCAGATCAGTCAGGAACTCGGCGTCTCCCAGATGCATGTGTCAAGGCTCCTCGCCCGCAGCTTCGCGCGTTTGAGATCCGCAAACAGAATCGAGGCGTAACCGGAACGGGTAGACCGGTTCGGAGCAGTTCTGCGCCGCCCCAAATGCCGTACACCCCTTGTTTCCTGCGGATATGCACCCTCGCCTTGTCGACAAGTCACTACAGCGTGTTGCCGACATGTGACATTCTGCTGGAACCGAGTTTGCCGCAGCCCCTCCGCCGGTATTCAGGTGGTGGCTGCGTTCCTCAGATGGTCGCGGCCACCGCGACCGTCCGCGACCTCAAGGGGGTGGCATGTCCACAGAACTGGGCAGCTCGAAGGTGCTCACGCTCACGCCCGTTCCCGTGCCCACGCAGACGACGGCGCCGACCGCGACCGACAGCGCGGAGGCCACGCCTCCGCCGATGGTCGTCACGTCGGGAGCCCTCGACACCCGCACCCTCTCGCGCTCGCTCTTCCTCCGGCTGCGCGCCCTCGACACCGAAGGCGCCGCCCCGGACAGCCCGGAGCGGACCTACGTCCGCGACACCCTCATCGAGCTCAACCTCCCCCTCGTGCGGTACGCGGCGGCCCGCTTCCGCTCCCGCAACGAGCCGATGGAGGACATCGTCCAGGTCGGCACCATCGGCCTCATCAAGGCGATCGACCGCTTCGACTGCGAACGGGGCGTGGAGTTCCCGACGTTCGCCATGCCGACGGTCGTCGGCGAGATCAAGCGCTTCTTCCGCGACACCTCGTGGTCGGTGCGCGTCCCGCGCCGGCTCCAGGAGCTGCGCCTCGCCCTCACCAAGGCCAGCGACGAGCTCGCGCAGAAGCTCGACCGCTCCCCCACCGTCCCCGAACTCGCCGCCGTGCTCGGGGTGTCGGAGGAGGACGTCGTCGACGGCCTCGCCGTCGGCAACGCGTACACCGCCTCCTCGCTCGACTCCCCCTCGCCCGAGGACGACGGCGGCGAGGGCTCGCTCGCCGACCGCCTCGGCTACGAGGACACGGCGCTCGAAGGCGTCGAGTACCGCGAGTCGCTCAAGCCGCTGCTCGCCAAACTGCCGCCCCGCGAGCGCCAGATCATCATGCTGCGCTTCTTCGCCAACATGACCCAGTCGCAGATCGGCGAGGAGGTCGGCATCTCCCAGATGCACGTCTCGCGGCTGCTCACCCGCACCCTCGCCCAGCTGCGCGAGGGCCTGATCGCCGACTGACCGACGGTCGGGTTCCGTGAAAAGCCTCCTTTATTGACGGGGCGTCAGACACACTGGCGCCCATGAGGCGAAGGAAGCCGGGACTCGTGGCGGTGGCGCTCTGCCTCGGCGGGGCGCTGACCGCCTGTGGCGGCGGAGGAGACGGCGAGGGGTACGCGGCGGTGGGCGCCGGCCCCTCCCCGAGAGGCGCGGCCACCCCCTCGGGGGCGGTCACCCTGATCCCCCTGGACAGCCCCACGGCGAGCGGAACCACGTCCAGCACGTCATCACCCGCCCCGACCCCGGGTCCGGACGCGGATGCGGGCCCGGACCCGGCCACGTCGTCGGCGGGCGGGTCCTCCGGTACGTCGGGGGCCTCCGCGGGCTCCGGGTCTTCCGGCACGGATCCGAGTACGGGCACGGGCACGGGGTCGAGTACGGGAGCGGGGTCGAGTACCGGTCCGACGACCGCGCCGGGCGGCACCGGCACCACCGCGCCGCGCCCCGGCGGCAGCACCCCTCCCCGTACCCCCGCACCGCCCTCCGGGCCCGCACCCGGCACCGGCACACCGGGACCCACCCCGGTCCCCCCGACCACCACCGCACCCGGTCCCGCCCTGCTCACCGTCTCCGCGCCCGTCCTCGCCGACGGGGACCGGCGCTGGTGCGAGCGCGTGACCGTCACCTTCCGGAACGGCGGAGGAACAGCGGCCCGTTCGGGCGCGGTCACCTTCGCCACCCATGTGATCGGCGCCCTCGGCGTGGACTGGGCGACGCTCACCTCCACCCAGCCGCTGCCGGCGCCGATCGCGGCCGGGGCGGCGCGGACGGAGACGTACACCGTGTGCGTGGACTCCTGGCGGGTGCCGCTGGGGATGCGGATCGACACCCGGAAGGTCACCGTCAGCTGGCAGTGACCGGGAAGCGCACCTCGGTCAGCCGTTCCGAGAGCTCCCACAGCCGGCGGCCGGTCCCGGGGTCGGCCGCCTCGGCGGAGAGACGTACGCGGGCCGGCGCGCCGCGCAGTTCGGCCATGCCGTCGGGCCCGATGAACTCGCCGCCCGCCACGTCCGGTGCCGTCGCCGCGTACAGCTGCGGCAGCGCGCCCCGCTCCGGTCGCTGCGCGAGCAGCGGATTGCCGATGTGGCCGAAGAGCAGCTTGGCCGGACCGGACGTGTCCCGGGTCTGGAGCCGGGTCGCCGTGTAGCCGGGGTGGGCGAGCACTCCGCGGACCGGGCTGCCGGCCTCGGTGAGCCGCCGGTGGAGCTCCTGGCCGAAGACGGCGTTGGCGAACTTGGACTGGTTGTAGAAGGCCATCGGGGTGTAGCCGCGCTCGCCGGTGAGGTCGTCGAAGCGGAGGCGGCCCTGCCGGTGGTTGAGGGAGCTGACCGTGACCACCCGGGGATCCCGCCCGGCGGCGAGCAGATCGAGCAGCAGCCCGGTGAGCGCGAAGTGGCCGAGGTGGTTGGTGGCGAACTGGAGCTCGTGCCCCTGGGGGCTCAGGGTGCGGGGCGGCCCCATCACGCCCGCGTTGTTGACGAGCACGTCGAGGCGGGGCAGCTCCTCGCGCATCCGGGCGGCGAAGGCACGGACCGAGTCGAGGTCGGCCAGGTCGAGCGGGCGTACGTCGAGGAGGCCCGGCGCCGTCCCGGCCGCCACGAGCTCGTCGACCGCCCGCCGGCCCCTGTCCTCGTCCCGCACGGCGAGGATCACCCGCCCGCCGCGGCGGGCGAGCGCACGCGTGGTGGCGAGACCGAGGCCGCTGTTGGCCCCGGTGACGACGAAGACCCGCCCGGTCTGGTCCGGGATCAGGTCGGCGGTCCAGCGCTGCTTCTTGGCCATGCGGCACACGTTGCCGTTTGTGTCACCGAGTGTCAAGGGTGCATCTGACTGCCAGTACTGCTCCTTGGTGTCGCCGAAGACACCGCGTTACCATGCCTCCGTGAGCACCCGCCCCGACGCCGGCCCCGTCAGCCTGGCCCAGCGCAAACGTCAGCTCGTCGCGACCGAGCTCACCGAAGCGGCCCTCCAGCTGCTCGCCCTCAAGGGCTTCGACGCCGTCACCGTCGACGAGATCGCGACCACCGCCGGGGTCTCCAAGCGGACCTTCTTCCGGTACTTCGCCTCCAAGGAGGACGTCGTCGTCCAGTTCCTGGCGGGCATGGGCGCCGACATGCGCGAAGGGCTCACCGCCCGGCCCGCGGGCGAGCGCCCCTCCGAGGCGTTGCGGCACGCCGTCTCCGTACCCCTGACCACCTGCGGCGACCACGCCGAGCGGGCCCTGCCGGTGGTCCGGCTGATCCTGCGGACCCCCGCACTGCTCGCCCGCTTCCTGGAGCACCAGGCACAGTGGCGCGAGGAACTGACGGAGGAGCTGGCGGCCCGCCTGGGGCGCGACCCCGGGAGCGACCTCTATCCCCGGCTGGCCGCGGGCATGGCACTGGCCGCCTTCGACGCCGTACTGCGCCGGTGGAGCGACGGCGAGAGCGCGGCGAGCGCGGAGGACCCGGCGGCACTGATCGGGGAGGCCTTCGCGGTGCTCGCCCCCGCGCTGGACCCCGTGGCTCCGTAGAGCGGCAAAAGAACGGTGGGCCGGGTCCGCGTGACGCGGATCCGGCCCACCCGGGGGCTTGGAGGGGGGACGGGGCGGTCAGCCCAGGGCCAGCCAGGCGACGGCCGCCAGGGCGGCGATCACCACGACCACTCCGACGATGAGGCCGACCTTCGGGCCGCCCGACGACGTGGCCGCGGCCTGCGGCTGCCGCTGCTGCGGGGCGCCCTCGTCGACGAAGGCGCGGAACATCTGCGTGTTGCCGGCGGGGTCGTAACCCTCGGGGCCCTGACCCTGAGGGTTCTGGCCCTGGCCGTACGGTGCTTGGGGGTTGTGTGCCATGGGCCAGGACCCTAGCGAAGTCGGGGTGGGGGCCCAAGCCCGGCTCCCCCGGCCACGGGTCCGAGGGGCGGCTCGGCGGCCCTGGGCCGCCTTTGCCTATTCTTTAGCGCCGTTTGACCGATTTAGTTTGCCTGGAGCAACCATCCATCTCTATGGTTGCCCTAAGCAACAACATCTATGGAGTGCCCGATGGACAGAGGCAATCGATACGAGAACCTCGCCCGCCAGGTGAGCGCCATCGGAGCGGTGAAGCGCGGACTCGCGCGGGTCCTGCCCACCGAGTGCCCCGGCGGATCCGCCATCGTCCTCGCCCTGCTCAACCACCACGGCGACATGCGGATGGGCCGGGTGTCCGAGCTGATGGCCGTCGACATGTCGGTCAGCAGCCGCCACGTGGCCCACACCGTGGACCGCGGCTGGGTCGAGCGACTGCCCGACCCCGCCGACCGGCGCTCCCGCATCCTGCACCTGACCCGGGCGGGCGAAGACATGCTCGCCGTCCTCGACCGACGGCTGACCGACATGCTCGCCCACACCCTCGCGGAGTGGTCCGACGACGACGTCGAACTGCTCACCACCCTGCTCGCCCGCCTCCGCGATTCCTTCGGGGACTGCCGGGCCCACCACGCTTGAGAACGAAGGAAGTTGATGGCTACGACCACCACACCAGAGACCGGTGTGCGCGGCGGGAGCGCCCAGCAGGGGGACATCGCCTCCGGCGGCGCCCCGATGACGCACAAGCAGATCATGGAGGCGCTCTCCGGGCTGCTGCTCGGCATGTTCGTCGCCATCCTGTCCTCGACGATCGTCTCCAACGCCCTCCCCCAGATCATCAACGACCTGGGCGGCGGCCAGTCCGCGTACACCTGGGTGGTCACCGCGGCGCTCCTGTCGATGACCGCGACCACCCCCCTCTGGGGCAAGCTCGCGGACCTCTTCTCCAAGAAGCTGCTCGTCCAGATAGCCCTGGTCATCTACGTGGCGGGCTCGGTCGTCGCCGGCCTCTCGCAGAGCACCGGCATGCTCATCGCCTGCCGTGTCGTGCAGGGCATCGGCGTCGGCGGTCTGACCGCCCTCTCCCAGATCATCCTGGCCGCGATGATCGCCCCGCGTGAGCGCGGCCGGTACAGCGGCTACCTCGGCGCGACCTTCGCGGTCGCCACCGTCGGCGGCCCGCTGCTCGGCGGCGTCATCACCGACACCGAGTGGCTCGGCTGGCGCTGGTGCTTCTACGTGGGCGTGCCCTTCGCGATCATCGCGCTGGTCGTCCTGCAGAAGACCCTCAAGCTCCCCGTCGTGAAGCGCCAGGTCAAGGTCGACTGGGCCGGCGCCTTCTTCATCAGCGCCGCCGTCTCCCTGCTCCTCATCTGGGTCACCTTCGCGGGCGACAAGTACGACTGGATGTCCTGGCAGACGGCCGCGATGGTGCTCGGCGCGATCGCCCTCGGCGGGATCTTCGTCCTCGTCGAGTCGAAGGCGAGCGAGCCGATCATCCCGCTCCGCCTCTTCCGGAACCGCACGATCACCCTCGCGTCGCTCGCCTCGCTCTTCGTGGGTGTCGCGATGTTCGCCGGCACGGTCTTCTTCAGCCAGTACTTCCAGCTGGCGCGGAACGAGTCGCCGACGATGTCCGGCGTCCTCACCATCCCGATGATCGCGGGTCTGTTCGTCTCCTCCACCGTCTCCGGCCTGGTCATCACCAAGACCGGCAAGTGGAAGGCGTGGCTGGTCAGCGGCGGCGCCCTGGCCGCCGGCGGGCTCGGGCTGCTCGGCACGATCCGCTACGACACGGCGTACTGGCACATCGCGCTCTTCATGGCGGTCCTCGGCCTCGGCCTCGGCATGATGATGCAGAACCTGGTGCTCTGCACCCAGAACCAGGTGGCCCCCGCCGACCTCGGCGCCGCCTCCTCCGTCGTCACCTTCTTCCGCTCCCTGGGCGGTGCGATCGGTGTCTCGGCGCTGGGCGCGGTCATGGCCCACCGGGTCACGAGCTACGTCAAGGAGGGCCTGACCGAGCTCGGCCCGAAGGCCGCGAGCGCCATGGGCCAGGGCGGCGGCGGCATCCCCGACATGGACAAGCTGCCGACCCCGATCCGTACGGTCATGGAGGACGCGTACGGACACGGTGTCGCCGATGTCTTCCTCTACTCGGCGCCGTTCGCGCTGCTGGCCTTCGTGGTGACGCTGTTCATCAAGGAGGTCGCCCTGAAGAGCAGCTCGGCGAAGGACTCCGAGGCGAAGCCGGTGGCCGCGGAGGCCTAGAAAGACTCCCGGCCGCGCTTCGAGCGGAGGCGCGGCCGGGTCGAGTACGGAGCGGCGGGCAGGGGACGGCCCGCCGCTCCGTCATTTTCCTGTTTCACGGGAGACCATCGCCTCGATGCCGGCGACCAGGACGTCCAGGGCGTAGTCGAAGTCGCGGTCCCAGATCTCGGTCACGCTGCCATGCGAGGCCCGCTCGTCGAGGAGGTCCACGATGGGTTCGAGGACCTCGGCGAACGCCGGTTCGTCACGGAAGGCCTTGATCGACTCCCCGTAGAAGTCGTCCTGCGACATCCCGGCCTCGGCCGCGCGCCGCTCGAACTGCGACTCGATCGTCCCGTAGCCGTACACGAACTGGAAGACGGCCGACATGGCGCTGGGCTGGCGGTCCATCGGCAGCCCGGTGTCCCTGATCGCCTCCTGGATCTTGCTGCCGACGGCGATCGCGTGCGGGCCGATGTTCAGGTACTGCCCGGCGCTCGGCGACATCCACGGGTGGCGGACCAGCATCCGGCGGTAGTCCAGGGCGAGGACCCGGATCCGGTCCCGCCAGCCGCCCGCCGCGTCGACCGCCGCGAGGTCGATCTCCCCGTAGACCGTGTCCACGGCGTACTCGATGATGTCGTCCTTGGTGTCCACGTACCAGTACAGGGACATCGCGGTGACGTTCAGCTCGGCCGCGAGCTTGCGCATCGACAGCTTGGCCAGGCCCTCCTCGTCGAGCATCCGGATCGCGGCGACGACGATCCGGTCCCGGTCGAGCCCGGCCGGACCGCCGCCGCTGCGGGGTGCCCTCGCCTCCAGCCAGACGCTGGAACGCGCCGGGTTCTTGGCCCGGTCGGCTGCCTTGACCATCGCGTTCCTCCGTCTGTCAGCGGTTCGTCACCATGCTAAGCAGCCGGTTCCATCTCTTCCGCCCGCTCCCGCGCGGCCCTGGCCTCCGTCCGCTCGGCCCGCCGGAGCAGGGCCGCGGCGACCAGACCGCCGGCGAAGACGGCGATCGCGCCGACCAGCTGACTGGTCTGGAGGCCGGAGGCGAAGGCGTCGGAGATCTCCTGCCGCTCGGCCTCGCTCCCGGCGGCGGCCAGGGCGGCCGGGAGGGAGGTCGCGGTGACGGCGACGAGCGCGGCGAAGCGCGCGTTGAGCACGGCGCCGAGGACGGCGACTCCGAGGCCGTTGCCGAACTCGGCGAGGGTGCCGTTGATCCCGGCGCCCACGCCCGCCTTCTCCGGCGGGATCGAGCTCATGATCGCGTTGGCCATGGCCGGGGAGGAGACGGCGATGCCGCCGCCCATCAGGACCAGGCCGAGCAGCATGCCCGCGTAGCTGCCGTCCGTGCCGCCGCCGAGCAGGGAGATCGAGGTGAGGCCGGCGGCGACCAGGGTCATGCCGAGGACGACGGTGGGCGGGGTGCCCAGCTTCATGACGATCTTCGGGCCGATGCCGGTGAGGTTGAGTCCGACGATGGTCAGGGCGAGCGGCGCCATCCGCAGACCGGCCTCCAGGGGCTCGTAGCCGAGCACGAACTGCAGGTGCTGGGTGAGCAGGAAGAGCGAGCCGCCCATGCCGAAGACGACCAGGATCGAGCCGCCGATGGCGCCGATGAACTTCTGGTTCCGGAAGAAGTGCATGTCGAGCATCGGGTACGGGGTGTGCAGCTCCCACAGGGCGAAGGCGCCGAGGCCGAGCACCCCGATCGCGGCCGGGACCAGGACCTCGGCGGAGACCCAGCCGTGCTCGGGGCCGCTGATGATCGCGTACACGACGGCGGTCATACCGATGGTGGAGAGCAGCGCGCCCAGCAGGTCCGGGCGCTCGCCCTGCGGGTTCTTGGACTCCGGTACGAGCTTGAGGACGGCGACGAGCCCCACGACCGCGACCGGGATGTTGATCAGGAAGATCATTCCCCACCAGAAGTGGTTCAGGATCACGCCGCCGATCAGCGGCCCGCCGGCGAAGCCGAGGGAGGCGACGGTGGACCAGAGCGCGATGGCCTTGACCCGCTCGGAGTCGTCGAAGATCTGCATGACGACGGCGAGGGTGGTGGTCATCAGGAGGGCGCCGCCGACGCCCATGCCCGCGCGGGCGGCGATCAGCTGGCCGGTGGAGTCGGCGAGTCCGGCGGCGAGCGAGCCGAGGCCGAAGAGCGCGAGGCCGACGGCGAGCAGCTTCTTGCGGCCGTAGCGGTCGGCGGCGTTGCCGGCGGTGAGCAGCAGGCCGGACTGGACGAGCGAGTACGCGTTGATCATCCACTGGATGTCGGTGGTGGTCGCGTGGAGTTCGGAGGTCAGCGAGGGGATGGCGACGCTGAGCACGGTGTTGTCGAGCAGCACGGTGAGCTGGGCGAGGCAGATGACGCCGAGGATCAGCCAGCGCTGCGGGTGACCGCCGGTGGCTGTCTTGTCGGTCGCGGCGGTCGACGCCGTCATGGGCAGAACTCCTTGTACGGTGTACGGGACTAGGTCTCGTACACCGTACAAGGGCTCTCGTACGCTGTATAGCGATGAGTTCGCGGTTCCTTCTCCGGCTGCCTCTCGGGCTACTTTTCGGGTTGCCTCTCGGGTTACTTCTCGGCCGTCAGGTCGTAGAAGGTGGCGTTGCCGATCGTGACCGTCTCGAAGGTCTCCGAGACCCAGGCCGAGATCTCCGAGTTGCCACCGGGACCGCCGCCACCGCCCATCCGGCCGCCGTCCTCACCGGAACCGCCGCCCTGGCCGCTGCCGATGAAGTAGTGGATCCTCCCCTCGGCGACGTACCGCTTGAACTGCGCGAGCGTCGGGGACGGGTCGCTGCCGTTGAAGCCGCCGATCGCCATGACCGGCTTCTCGGTGGCGAGCTGGTAGCTGGCCGCGTTCTGCGCGCCGACCGTGGCCGCGACCCAGGTGTACGAGCCGGCGTCCGCGAGGAGCGCGGACTTCGCCTCCGTACCGACGTCGGCGCCGTTGAGCAGCCCGCCCATGCCACCGCCGCCGGGGCCTTCGCCCCGGGTCGTGCCGCCCTGTCCCTGCGGCGGGGTGCCGCCGGGCATCTGGCCCTGGCCTTGGCCACCGGGCATCTGGCCTTGGCCCTGGCCCTGGCCGCCGGGCATCTGACCTCCCTGGCCGCCCTGACCACCAGGCATCTGGCCGCCGCCCTGGCCGCCGGGCATCCGGCCGCCGGGGAACATCCCCCCGCCCTCGCCCATCCGCATACCGCCGCCGGGCCCCCGGCCGCCCATGGTGCCGCCCGCGGGACCCGCCGTCACGATCGAGCCCTGGTGCCCGGCGTCCACCGTCGCCAGGGTGTACGCGAACGGACCCGCGAGGCCCGCCGCCAGGCCGAGGCCCGCGACCCCGAGCCCGAGCCGCCGGTCCACCCGGCCCGCGGCCGTCAGCCCGAGCGCGGCCACCGCGCCCGCGACCAGGACCGTCCAGCGCAGCCACGGCAGCCAGTCCGGCGTACGGCCGAGCAGGGTCCAGCCCCACCAGGCCGTCACCGCCACCGTCACCGCGAGCGTCGCCGAGGCGAGCAGCCGGGTGCGCTCCTCCCAGAGCACGGCCGCGCCCATGCCGACCAGCGCCGCGAGATACGGGGCCAGGGCCACCGTGTAGTACTCGTGGAAGATGCCGGCCATGAAGCTGAACACGGCCAGCGTGATCAGCAGCGAGCCGCCCCACACCAGGAACGCCGAGCGCGCCGTGTCCGTCCGGGGCGCCCGCCAGGTGACCACGAGACCCGCGACGAGCAGGATCAGCGCGGCCGGCAGGAGCCAGGAGATCTGGCCGCCGATCGAGTCGTTGAACATCCGGACGAT
The DNA here is from genome assembly GCF_044331325.1 of Streptomyces sp. NPDC017246. NCBI lineage: Bacteria > Bacillati > Actinomycetota > Actinomycetes > Kitasatosporales > Streptomycetaceae > Streptomyces > Streptomyces sp. NPDC017246. The sequence continues at coordinate 136,145 of NZ_JBIRMW010000002.1, forward strand.
CCCGGTCTCGCCCCACCGGCCACCGCCACCGCCGCCACCTCCCCCGCCGCCGCCGACGCTGCCGGTCTCGTTGCCGTTGATCCGGCCGAGGCCGTTGTAGCCGAAGGTCAGCTCCAGGAAGCTGTTGTTCTGCGAGCCTCCGACATACGGGCGGGAGGACGCGGGCCACAGCTCGACCAGGGCCACCCACCAGCCCGCCGACACCAGCATCGCGAGCCCTGCGAGGCCGAGCCGGCCGATCCGGCGCCCGATCCCGCCCGGCGCGCACACCCCGTAGACGAGGGCGAGCGGCGGCAGGATCAGAAAGGCCTGCAGGGTCTTCGCGAGGAACGCGAACCCGAAGGCCACACCCGCCCACACCAGCCACTTCGCCGCGCCCTTGTCCTGCTCCAGGGCGCGCAGCACGCAGTACACGGCGACCGTCATGAGCAGGGCGAGCAGCGCGTCCGGGTTGTTGAAGCGGAACATCAGCGCCGCGACGGGCGTGAGCGCGAGGACCGCGCCCGCGATCAGGCCCGCGCCCGCGCCGAACCGGCGCCGTACGGCCGCGTAGAGCACGGCGACGGTGGCCACGCCCATGAGCACCTCGGGCACCAGGATCTGCCAGGACCCGAGGCCGAAGAAGCGGACGGAGAGCGCCATCGGCCAGAGCGCGGCCGGCGGCTTGTCGACGGTGATGGCGTTGGCCGCGTCGAGCGAGCCGAAGAAGAAGGCCTTCCAGCTCTCGCCCCCCGCCTGGACGGCGGCGGAGTAGAAGGAGTTGGCGTAGCCGGAGGCGCTCAGGTTCCACAGATAGAGCGCGGTGGTCACGGCCAGCAGGCCGAGGAACGCGGGCCGGACCCAGGGGGCGTCCTCGGCACGGCCGCGCCACAGCCGGGTGAGCCGGCCGGCGCCGGGCGGGGCGGTGTGCGCCGCCCCGCGGCCCGGCCCGGCCTCGGGTGACACCGGAGAGAGCTCCGGGGAGGTCGAAGTCATCGGTCGTTCCTTGGGTCGTTCCGTGAGATGGACCGCTCGGGGAAGACCCAGAGCCGGAAGAGGAGGAAGCGCAGAACGGTCGCGGCGAGGTTGGCGACGACCAGGACGGCGAGCTCCGTGGAGTGCGCCGGATCGCCGGTGGCCGCGCCGAGGGCGGCCAGCGAACCGCTGGTCAGGGCCAGACCGATGGCGAAGACCACGAGCCCCTGCGCCTGATGGCGGACGGCCCGGTCACGGCCCCGTACCCCGAAGGTGAGGCGCCGGTTGGCCGCCGTGTTGGCGACGGCGGAGACGAGGAGGGCGCCCGCGTTGGCGAGCTGCGGGCCGACGCCCAGCCGGAAGAGCGAGTACAGGGCGAGATAGAAGAGCGTCGACAGGACGCCGACCACGCAGAAGCCGACCAGCTGCCGGGCCAGTCCGCCCGGCACACCGCTGAGTTCGCGGTCCCGGGGGTCGTCCCCGAAGGGCCTGGCCAGCCGGTCCAGCGGCAGCGAGCCCGTCGCGAGGGCCCGGCCCACCCTCCAGACGCCCTTCAGGTCGTCGGTGGCCGTACTCACGATGTGCACGGTCGAGTCGGGGTCGTCGACCCAGTCGACCGGCACCTCGTGGATCCGCAGCCCGGCCCGTTCGGCGAGGACGAGCAGCTCGGTGTCGAAGAACCAGCCGGTGTCCTCCACCATCGGGAGCAGCCGCTCGGCGACATCGCGCCGGATCGCCTTGAACCCGCACTGCGCGTCGGAGAACCGGGCGGCGAGCGAGCCGCGCAGGATCAGGTTGTACGCCCGCGAGATGAACTCCCGCTTCGGCCCGCGCACCACCCGCGAGGAGCGGGCGAGCCGGGACCCGATCGCCAGGTCGGAGTGGCCGGAGATGAGCGGCGCGACCAGCGGAAGCAGGGCGTTCAGGTCGGTGGACAGGTCCACGTCCATATAGGCGAGGACGGGGGCGTCCGAGCCCGACCAGACCGTGCGCAGCGCCCGGCCGCGCCCCTTCTGCTCCAGCCGCACGGAGCGCACCTCGGGCACCTCCGCGGCGAGGCCGGCGGCGACGTCGGGGGTGGTGTCGGTGGAGGCGTTGTCGGCGACGGTGATGCGGAAGCCGTACGGGAAGGTCCGGGAGAGGTGCTCGTGGAGCCGGCGGACGCACGGCTCCAGGTCCTTCTCCTCGTTGTAGACGGGGATCACCACGTCCAGGACAGGCCGTCCCGCGATGTTCACCGGCAGGTGTTCCCGGGCGGGGAGGGCGCCGGACGTGGGCCCCGCGATCGTTGGGGTTCGCATGACGACGACCCTCGCCGGGGCCGCTGTCACGGCTGTGTGATGAGCCTGTGCCCTGCCTGTGAGTGGGACGCGTGCGGCATGCGGACGGCGAACACGGTCCGGCCGGAGGCGCTTTCGACGGTCACCTCGCCCCGGTGGGCGAGCACCACGGCCCGGACGATGGCGAGCCCGAGGCCGGTGGATCCGGCGTTGCGGGAGCGGGAGGCGTCGCCCCGTGCGAACCGTTCGAAGACGGAGGGCAGGAGGGCGGGCGGGATGCCGGGCCCGTCGTCCTCGATCTCGACGATCACCGCGTCGGGCTCCGTCCGGACCCGGGCGGTGACCTTGGTCCCCTGCGGGGTGTGCGTACGGGCGTTGGCGAGGAGATTGACCAGGACCTGCTGGAGCCGGGCGCCGTCCGCCCGTACGGGAGTGCCGCCGTCCTCGGGCAGTTCGAGGGTCCAGTGGTGGTCGGGCCCGGCGGCCCGGGCGTCGCTCACGGCGTCCACGACGAGCGGGACGAGATCGGTGGGCTCGTACGAGAGCGGGCGTCCGGCGTCCAGCCGGGCGAGCAGCAGGAGGTCCTCCACCAGGCCCGTCATCCGGGTCGCCTCGGACTCGATCCGGCCGAGCGCGTGCCGGGTGTCGGGCCCGCACTCCTCCCGGCCGCGCCGGGTCAGCTCCGCGTACCCCCGGATCGAGGCGAGCGGGGTGCGCAGTTCGTGGCTGGCGTCCGCGACGAACTGCCGGACGCGGGTCTCGCTCTGCTGGCGGGCGTCGAGTGCCGAGTGGACGTGGTCGAGCATCCGGTTGATGGCGGCGCCGACCTGGCCGACCTCGGTCCGCGGATCGGCCTCCGTCTCCGGGACCCGCTGATGGAGCGCCACCTCGCCGCTGTGCAGCGGAAGCTGGACGACCTGTGCCGCGGTGGCGGCGACCCGGCGCAGCGGCCGCAGGGCGACCCGGACGAGCACGGTCCCGGCGAGGGAGGCGGCGAAGAGCCCGGCGCCGGTGACGCTCAGCTCGACGAGGACGAGGGTGGAGAGGGCGTTCTCGACCTCGGTGAGGGGGATGCCGGTGAGGAAGGTGCCGTGGCTGCCCTCCGCGTACTCGATGCGGTAGGAGCCGAGGCCGCCCGGCAGTTCGACGGTGTGCGGCTCGCCGTCGCGCGGGACGGCCACGAGCGCGGCCCGCTGGGCCTCGTCGAGCTCCTTGGTCGGGAACTTGGGCCCGTCCGACCCGCCGTTGCCCGCCTCCTCCGTGGAGTACCCGGCCGCGGCGACTCCCTCGTCGGTCAGGACCGCGCCGAGGGTTCCTATCGGGGCACCCGGCCCGCCGAGGAAGGCGAGCGGCTGCCGGTCGCGCACCGGATCGGGCGTGCCGCCGAGAGCCACCGGCGGCCCGGCGGCCCGGTTGGACAGCCCGCGGACCTGCTCGTCGGCCTGGTCGTAGAGGTAGGAGCGGAACGCGATCGTCGTGACCGTGCCGATGACGGCCGCGACGACCGCGATCAGCGCCACCGCCGAGACCACGAGGCGGGTCCGCAGCGACCACGGCCGCCCTCCCGCACCTCGGAACGGCGACCGCGACCGCCCTGTTCGGAACGACGACCGCGACCGCCCTGTTCGGAACGGCGACCGCGACCGCCCTGTTCGGAACGGCGACCGCGACCGCCGCTCTGCGCGTCGGGACACGAGCCGCTACTCCCCCGGCTTGATGAGGTAACCGGCCCCGCGCCGGGTGTGGATCATCGGGGTGCGCCCCGCGTCGATCTTCCGCCGCAGGTACGAGATGTAGAGCTCGACGACATTGGCCTGGCCGCCGAAGTCGTACGACCAGACTCTGTCGAGGATCTGCGCCTTGCTGAGCACCCGCCGCGGATTGCGCATCAGATAGCGCAGCAGCTCGAACTCGGTCGCCGTGAGGTGGATGGACACCCCTTCCCGGGTGACCTCGTGGCTGTCCTCGTCGAGGGTGAGGTCGCCGACGACGAGCAGCGACTCGCTGCGCGCGAGCGCCGCCCCCGACCTGCGGATGAGCCCGCGCAGCCGGGCCACGACCTCCTCCAGGCTGAAGGGCTTGGTGACATAGTCGTCGCCCCCCGCCGTGAGCCCGGCGATCCGGTCCTCGACGGCGTCCTTCGCCGTCAGGAAGAGCACCGGTACGTCGGGCAGCTCACGGCGGATCCGGCCGAGCAGGCTCAGCCCGTCGACGTCGGGCAGCATGATGTCGAGGATGACGGCGTCGGGCCGGAACTCCCGCGCGGAGCGCAGGGCGGTGGCCCCGTCCCCCGCGCTCCGGACCTGCCAGCCCTCGTAGCGCAGGGCCATGGAGAGCAGTTCGGCGAGCGAGGCCTCGTCGTCGACGACGAGGACACGGACGGCGGTTCCGTCGGCACGGAGCAGGTCGGCGCGAGTGCCGGGACGGCGTGTGGTGACGGTCATGGACCCACGCTGTCGGCCGCCGCTGAGAGGCCTCTTTCCCTTTCCTGTGAATTCCCTGAGAAAGGCCTCAGCGGTCCAGGGGAGGTTTCACGTGAAACAACGCGGCGCCGTTCTCGTACAGGACACGCCGGAGCCAGTCGTCCCCGAGCCCGAGGCGTTCGAGCGCCTGGAGCTGGTGCAGGTACGGATACGGGATGTTCGGGAAGTCGGAGCCGAGGAGGATCCGGTCGCCGATGTCCACGAGCCGCTTGAGCTCCGCCTCGGGGAAGGGCGCGAGCCGCTCGCTGAAGTCGGTGAAGGCCATGGTGGTGTCGAGATGGACGCCCTCGTACCGCTGGGCGAGATCGAGGAAGTCGCTGTACTCCGGCATCCCCATATGCGCGACGATCACCCGCAGCCGGGGATGGCGGGCGAGCAGCCGCGCCATGGGACCGGGGCCGGTGAAGGCGCCCGGGGTGGGCCCGGAGCCGCAGTGGACGACGACGGGGGTGCCACTGTCGGCCAGGGTTCCCCACACGGCGTCCAGCCGGATGTCGGTCGGGTCGAAGCCGCCGACCTGGAGGTGCACCTTGAAGACACGGGCACCGGCGTCGAGCGCCTCGTGGACGTACCGGCCGGCGTCCGGCTCCGGGAAGAAGGTCGAGGTGTGCAGACAGTCGGGGGTACGGGCGGCGAAGTCGGCGCCCCAGGAGTTCAGCCAGGCGGCCATGCCGGGCTTGTGCGGGTAGAGCATGGCGGTGAAGGCGATCGCCCCGAAGCCCCTCAGCAGGGCGAGCCGGCGCTCCTCCTCCTCGCGGTAGGTGATGGGCCACTCCAGACCCGTCAGGGGACCGACGGCGTCGAAGTAGGCCCACACCTTGTCGAGGACGTTCTGCGGCATGAAATGGGTGTGCACATCGACGAGCCCGGGAATCCCGAGCCGCTCGACCAGAGCCCGGATGCCGTCACTCTCGCTCAAAGCTGTAACTCCGCTCGACCTTGCCGATATGGACGCTGTAGCTGTCGTACCAGTGCTCCCGCCCGTACGACTTGGCCGCCTGGTGCTCGGTGTCGACGCGCCAGGCGTCCAGGGACTCCAGGTCCCGGAAGTAGGCGACGCTGATGGCGATGCCACCAGGGGTACGGGCCGTCTCGTAGCCGAGGAAGCCGGGAACCCTGGCGACGATCTCCCGCATCCGGACGGCGGTCTCGGCATAGCCCTCGGGAGCGGCCTCGGGCCGCACGGAAGTGAACACAGCGGTGTAGTAGGGCGGTTCGATGTCCGCCACCAGCTTGGGGGTCATGCGATCACCCTCGCCGGGTCCGGGCGGCGCTGTCCACGGCCGCCGGGCAAAGGGATCCAAGACTTTACGAAGCGACCGCCGCCCCTCAGAAGAGCTCCCCCTGGGTGCTCGGGTCGACGACGGACACCACCTCCGACACCGGCACGGAGAAACCCTCCCCCTCCCCCGCGCCCTGGAGCACCCACCCGCCCATCAGCCGGGTGTCGAGGGCGAGACAGCGCCCGCCGGGATCGAGAAGATGCAGATCCGGACCGGCCGCGGCGAGCAGCCGCCCGGTGACGACACCCCCGTCGACCAGCTCGGAGACCGTGCCGGCGAGCGGCGGCAGCCCGTCGAGACCGAAGGCCTCCGCATGGTCGCGCGCGACGAACTCCAGCGGCTCCAGGGTCTCCGTCCAGCCGCCGACCTCCCCCGCACGCCGGTGCAGCTCCTCGACCTCCCCGGCACGGGCCGAGGCGGACGGCAGCGTGTGGCGGGCAGCCCGCTTCCGCTCGTACGCCACCCGGTCGGGCACCCCCAGCGCCTGCCGCAGCACCTCCTCGGTGCGCCGGGCGGCCATCAGCGGCCCCCGCCCGAGCCAGCTGAACGTGACGGCGCCCTGCTCCAGGAGCCGGGCCTCCTCCCGCGCCTCGGCGGTGATCCCCACCTTGGTCATACCGGGCCCGAACCAGGCCAGGTACACGCGGTACGGCTGCGGGTCGTCCAGGAAGGTGTCGGCGGCGACGGAGTGGGCCCGGTCCAGCCGCGCGCACTCCGCGCACCGCCCACCGGTGGCCCGGCCGGGCACCACGGCCTCCAGCGGACAGGGGTTCCCCCGGGCGCCGGGACACCGCCGCGCTCCCACGGCCCGGAAGGCGAGCCACTGCCCGTACGCGAGCGGGCTGACCCTCCCGCCGCTCCACCCGAGCCCGGGCACACCACCCCTCCAGGTGATCCTCCGGCACCGCCACTCCACGCCCACGCCTCCCTATGCTCCTCGGATGTCCAGTCTCCGCCACATCCGCTTCCAGTCCCCGGACCGGAGCCCCCGGGGCCACCACCCCGGGGTCTTCGGCCTGGCCAACGCCCTGGCGCGGGAGGGCCGGCTCTCGCCCGGGGACCGGGCGATCTGGCGTGCCTCGAACGACTGGTACGACGCCCACTTCCCGAACCCGTCGACGGCCGACCCGACGGTCTACGACCCGGAGCTGAACCCGGGCGCGGCCGCCTGGTTCCTCCCGACGGCGACCGAGGCACTGGCCCGGGTCGCCCCGTATCTGCGCATCCTCAGGGACCACGGGGTGCCCTGCGTGCGCCTGGAGTCGGCGAACCCGGGCAGGATCGTCTACGCGGACGCGTACCAGGTGGTGGCGGTGCCACCACCGGCCGTTCAGGGCAGGACGTAGATCCGCGCCCCGTCCGCGTCGGGTTCGCCCACCTCCCGCATACAGCCGGCTTCGAGGAGAAGGCGTACGCAGTCGCGGACCCGTTCGCGGGAGAGACCGGTGCGCCGGGTGACGTCCTGGGTCCGGTAGCGGACACCGCCCCTGACCAGCCCGGGCGCGAGGCAGCCGGCGACCGTCCGCACGTCGCCGGTGAGCGCCCAGGACTCGACGAGCTCCTGCGGAGAGAGCGCGACGGCGGCGGCGCCGGTGCGCTGGCGGGGCACGGAGAGCCGCTCAAGGGATTCGGCGACCCTTGAGAGACTCCGCCGGGTCTCGCGGAGCAGCTCCGCGTACTCGGTGTGCTCGGCGTACGCCGCGGCCCGCTCGTCGAACTGCCCCTCCAGGTCGACCAGGACGTCCACGAGCTCCGGCGGAAGGACGAACCCGGCGTGCACGGGCGAGGGTTCGAGCCCGTATCCCCCGTACCGCTGGACCGCCGCTATGACCTCGGCCGTCCACGCCCTGAACGGCCCGGCCTCCGGCCTCCGGCACGCCCCGACGAGCTGGACGAGTCCCTGGAGACTCACCATCCGCGTCGACGCCCGGATCCCGTACCGGCCGAGGAACTCCTCCTCTCCGGCGAGCTCCCGGGCGGACGCCAGACACGTCCCGGGCAGCGCCACCGTCCGCAGCGCCTCCCGTGTCCCCGTGTATCCCAGCCGCTTCGCCACATCCACCACGGGGAACCAATGGGTCCCGTCGGGCCCGGTCAGCCGCCGCAGGGGCGCACCGGTGGCGGCACGCACCAAGTCATCGATGTCGATCGCGTCCATCGATCATCACCTCCGCTTCGCAAGCTAGGCCGAGGGCATATTCAACTGACATGCAAATCAGACAGGTTCACCCAAAAGGGGAGAGATTTCCGGGTATACCCCCCGGAATCCCTCCCCCACGACTAGGCGTACGCGTACGCCCCACGCGCGCCCGGACCGTCGACCGGGTCGGCCCGGCCCGAACGGACGAGGAGGCGCGCGCCGTCGGCTACTTCGCGACGAACTGCGTCAGGATCGCCTGCACCTCGTAGATGTCGACACCCTTGGTGAAGGTCTTCTGCACGGGCAGCTGGCTGCCCGAGATCCAGATCTTCAGCTCGGCGTCCAGATCGAAGGTGCCGGCCGTCTCGACGGCGAAGTGCGTGATGCTCCGGTACGGGATCGAGTGGTACTCGACCTTCTTGCCGGTGATGCCCTGCTTGTCGACCAGCACGAGCCGCCGGTCGGTGAAGAAGATCGTGTCGCGGATCAGCAGGTACGCGGCGTGCACCTGCTCCCCCGGCCCGAGCAGCCGCGCGTAGTCCTGCTGCGCCTGCGCCGGATCTATCGCGTGCGCGTTCCCGAAGAGCGCCATGCCCCAACCCCCACATTCAAAGAGAAAGAACGATCATCCGACCCTAACCCCCCACCCCGACAACGCCGAAGGCCCCGGACGCCTCTGCGGCCGCTCCCTCCCCACCGCGGAACCGAGGGCGGGTCCAGAGGGTGAGGTCACCGCTGGTCGCGACCGCCAGGGTGCGACCGGCCGGCGAGAATCCGGCGGCGCGCAGCTCCGCGTGGTCGGCGTGGAGGACATGCCACCAACTGCCTCCCGCCGCTCCCCTGTGCACTCCGCCGTCGGCGGAGAGGATGACGCGGTCGTGGGGCCAGTCGGGACTGACGACATCCACCGTCCAACCGTCCGAGGTCGTGCTGTGCGGACCGCCGCCGAAGAGGCCGGCGATGCGGATCTCGACGCCCGCGACGGGACCGAGTCCGGGGCAGGCGAGGTCCGGGTGCGCGTCGGGGGTGCTGGTGGCGGGGTCGGGATCCCGGTCGCGCGCGATCTTCTCGCCGGTGACCGCGTCGAAGAGTCCGTGTCCGTCGTGAGATACGGCCATGACGAGATCGTGCCCGGTGTCCGGATGCACCGCGAAGCCGATGCCGATGAGGCCTCCGACCGGGATCCCGCGGTCCATGACCGGCTGCCAGGGCGCCGGCGCCGACATGACGGGGGCGGCAAGGTAGCGATCGCGCCTGCGCTGCTGGTACTCCGTGATCAACCTGTCTCCTCGGTTCGGTCCAGGCCGAGGATCGCGCGCGCGGCGTGCCAAGTCGACCCGATTCCAGCGAACCCCCACGCCCCGCTCTGCGGCGCTGAGCGATCGGTCCGGCCGCTGGGCGCGTCGCGCCGACGGCGAGCCGACAACGCAAGAGGCCCGGACTCTCGTCCGGGCCTCTTGCCTGTGTGCACTCGGCAGGATTCGAACCTGCAACCTTCTGATCCGTAGGCGGGTGCCAACTCGCGCACTTCGACGTCGTCCCCAGGCCTGGAGCCCGTCGGACCAAGGCCCGCGGTGACTCGACGTCCGGCCACATGCGCTGGTGTACATGGGCGTTGATGTCAGCTGCTGATGTCAGGCTCTGTCTTCCAGCTGCGCATCGCTTTTCATCATTACGCCTCGCACCGGTTGCCAGTCCTGCTACCGTTGCAGTGGCAGAAGTCCCATGACGCAAATGGGATGCTGTGCCGTGTAGTCAAGCGGGGCTTAGACCAGCGCCGCTCCGGCAAACGAACAAGCTGTGAAACTGAGCGTCTGCAGATCTCAGGTCAAACACCCATCTGGGTGGTTGGGCTGAGGTCTGTCTTTTTTTGCCCAACCACCCTCCGTTTCAGGAGGGAATGAGTTCTTGGTTTCACAGCCCGTACAGCCCGTCCGCACCACAAGGATCCTCACTGTCCTGCTCGCGGCAACTCTCGCCCTCGTGGTTGCGCTGGTAGCCGGCATCCTCGTCAGCACGACAGGTGCCTCGCTAGCGGAAGCCTTCCTCTACGGCGGCGGCGCCTTCGCCGTAAGCATGACCCTCTTCCTGTCGGCGTTCTCCGCAGTCGGGCTGATCTGACGACAGGCGGAGACGGGACTGAATCCGGTCGGCTGGCGGCCCGCACGTGGGTCGCGCAGCCGACCGCCCAACGATCACAACGCTTGAGTGGGACGGGTCGCGTCCATCAACTCTCGATAGTTGGTCGGCCGAGCGGGCCGCTGCGCAAGCCATCCCGAAACCCTGGGTCCCCCGTTCACGGCACCGCCCTCCGTGACCGTTCGCACGTGCTGGAATCCGTGACGAAGGTAGTAGTCCTGAAGCGGCCTGTTCGTGGTCCACGCGTCGAGCCGGAGCCACTGAGCGCCGGAACGATACGCCTGGTCGCCTGCCCAATCGAGCATTCGACCACCAAGGTCTTGGCCGGCGTGCGTGCGTGCCACTGTCAGCAGTTGCAGGAACGGAAGGTGGCCGGCGAGAAGTGGAAGCCGCTGGAGCACCAGCCGGGTGGGCTCATCTTCACCACGTCGACCGGCCGGGCCACCGACCCCCGCAGCAGGACGGGATGCAGGCCGGCATGCAGGGCGGCGGCCGAGCGAATGGACGACGCTCTGGGGTTGGAGACCGACCAAGGCGAGAACGACCACGACTCGCCCTCGCATCGTCAACCGAACGGGCGCCAGGACCCGAAAGCGGAGTAGCGCGCCTGAGCGTGCAGTCGGACGCTGATGGCATGAACCAACCCCCATCAGGGCAAGAGCCCCGCCCAGATCCGTACCAGCAGCCGTGGGGGCAGGGTGCACAGCAGCCTCACGCCGGGGCAGGCTGGCAGGCCCCGCCGGGCGGTGGCGCACCTTATGGAGCAGCACCGCCAAAGAAGAAGCGGCGAAAGTGGCCGTGGGTGCTGCTCATCCTGGTCCTGCTGGCGGCAGGCGGATGCGTAGCCGTCATCGCGGGCATCTCCAACGAAGTGTCGAAAGAAGTCACGGTGGAGTACGCGGTTACTGGCGACGCAAGAGACGTAACCATCGCCTACTCCTTCTGGAACGACGATGGCATCTCGTCAAGATCCGAGACGGTCGAGAAACTGCCGTGGCGGAAGACCCTGAAGACGAAGGGCTTCATGAAGGGTGGATCACTGCTCATCAGTCTGAGCGGGTCAGGAGGGACGGCCACATGCTCAGTGAGCGTGGACAACGACTCGCCAAAGACAGCTATCGCCTCCGGGCCATCGGCGGCAGCCACCTGCAGTGGGTTCTGAGGAGAGTGCGCGTGACAGGACGTTGATGTCACCCACTGATGCCAGAGGCCCCCTGGACGATGTCCAGGGGGCCTCTGATCTGTGTGCACTCGGCAGGATTCGAACCTGCAACCTTCTGATCCGTAGTCAGATGCTCTATCCGTTAAGCTACGAGTGCTTGTTCTTTTGTTTTGTCTTCGCTCCCCGGTCTTTCGACCCGCTCGCGGCGACAGGAAGAACATTACATGACTGCCGCCGCCATGTGAAATCCGATTGCCCCACCCCTTGTGACCTGCGAAAACGCCGCACGAGCCGTGGATGGCGAGGCTGGTGGGACGGGGTGCGGGCGGGCCGGGAACGGCCGAAGCCCCGGCCTTGTGGGCCGGGGCTTCGGTAGGGGCGGAGGCGGAGGGATTTGAACCCTCGATGGGCTTTAAGACCCAAACCGCATTAGCAGTGCGGCGCCATAGACCGGACTAGGCGACGCCTCCATGCACCTCGCGCATGCGCGGTCGGTGCGTGCAGATGATGACACAGGCGAACCGGCTGTCACCAATCGATTCTCACCGTACTAGGCCTCCGGGGTCGAGGGCAAAGCCCCACGGCATCCTCGTGGCGTCCGCCGACACCCCGCGGCCTCCTCCGGAGCCGCTCCCTCCCCGCCCGGCGCACCCCGCTTGCGCAACGCCCCGGCGCCCGGAGCGTTAGAGGGGGCGGGCGCGCCGTGCACCCGCGCCCGTCGTACACCCCGCTCCTGGAGATTCGTATGCTGCGCCGTCTCGTCCTCGCGTCCCTCGCCACCGCCGCCGGCACCGCCGGGTTCGGTGCGCTGCCGCCGCTGCCACTGCTGTCGCCGCCCGACTCGCTGACCGTGACCGTGGCCGAGAGCGGCGTTCCGGACGCCGACGGCACCTTCGAGCTGAGCTGCGACGGCGTGGCCGGCGGGAACCACCCGGCCCGTGAGCACGCCTGTGAGCGCCTGGGCCGGCTCGCGGAGGAGGGCGCGAACCCGTTCGAGCCCGTGCCCGCCGACCGGCTCTGCACACAGGTGTACGGCGGGCCCGCCGTCGCCCGCGTCACCGGCACCTGGCAGGGCCGTACGGTCGACGCCAGGTTCTCCCGCGCCGACGGCTGCGAGATCGATCGCTGGGAGAATCTGGAGCCGGTCCTTCCCCTTGTCAGGGGATGAGGCAGGGTTGCCCCCCGGAGGCTCCCTTAGACTCCCCTCAGTGACAGGCTGCGGCCCGAGGGGCAAGATGGGGCCGGCCGGCCGATAGGGCGAGCACGTGCAGTGCGTCTGGGAGGAAGCGTCGTCGTGAGCAGCAGGCCATCCCGAGGCGCTGCTCGCCTCGCAGCCATACTCGATGCCCTCCCCGACGGGCTCGTGCTCGTCAACTGCAACGGCACGGTCGTCAACGCCAACACGATCGCCCTCGGCATGTTCGAGACTCCGGGCACCGCACTCGTCGGGCGCGGGCTGCTCGATCTCCTGCCCGGCTTCGACTCCCGGCTCATCCCGGGTTCGATGCGCCGCCCCGAGGGCACCGACGAGCGCGGCCGCACCAAGCCGACCCGGATGATCGCCCGGCGTACCGACGGCAGCGAATTCGCCGTCGAGGTGACCAGCGCCAGCCTGGAGGACGGCCGCGAGGCCTACGACTCGTACGGCGGCTACACCGGCGACGAGCTCCTCATGCTGGTCGTACGGGACCTCACCGGCACCCTCGACACCGAGGCCGAACTCGCCCGCTCGCAGCGGCAGACCGAGATGATCCTGCGCGCCGCGGCCGAGGGCGTCGTCGGCACGGACACCGACGGCCGGGTCGTCCTGGTCAACCCCGCCGCCGCCCAGATCCTCGGCTACCGCGCCGGCGAACTCGGCGGGCAGGAGCTCCACCCGCTGATCCTCGCCAAGCGGCCCGACGGCGAACCCTTCCCGTACGAGGAGTCGCCGCTCGCCGACACCCTCAAGTCCGGGCGCAAGCATCGCGTCCGCGGGCAGGTCCTGTGGGCGAAGAAGGGCGACCGGGTGCCGGTCGACCTGACGACCGCTCCGGTCCGCGACGGCGACCAGCTCGTCGGCGCGGTCATGACCTTCACCGACCGCAGGCCGTACGAGCAGCTCGTCGAGGAGCACACCGCCGAACTCGCCGACCGCGCCGAGCGGAACGCCGCCGAGCGGGAGGCGCAGCAGGAGCGGTACGCCTCCCTCGCCGCCCGGCACGAGCAGCTGACGGCCGTCCTCGCCGAGTCGCTGCGCGGCCCCCTGGAGGAGCTGCGCACCCAGCTGGGCACCCTCGCCGCCGACGACGCCGGACAGCTGTGGCCCGAGGCCAACCAGGTCCTGCACCACCTCGCCGCCGGGTACGCGCGGATGACGGCGCTCGTCGACAACGTCCTGGGCTACCAGCTCCTGGACGCGGGCACGGAGAAGCTCGACAAGCGCGTCGCGCTCCTCGACGGAGTCGTCACGGCCGGCATCGACGGGGCCGTCGAGCTGATCGGGCCGGGCCGCGCCCAGTTCGCCGTCCACGCGCCGCCCATCGAGGCCGAGGTCGACGCGACCCGGCTCGCGACGGCGCTCGCGCATCTCGTCGCGGACGTCGCGGGCGTCGACGCGACCGGCAAGAACCGGGCCACGGCCCAGGGCTCCGTACCGGCCGACTCCACGATCGTCGTCGCGGCCGCGCAGCGCGGTGACGTCGTACGGATCGAGGTCCGCGGACCGTACGCGGGCGGCGACCCGGTCCACGGGCCGGTCGTCCGCGGGATCGTGGCGGCGCACGGCGGTGTCGTGCAGACCCATGAGGTGCCGGGGACGAGCGGCGGCGCGTACGTCCTCGAAGTCCCGCTCGGCGCCGGGCGGGGCACCGTCCCCGCGACGGAGACGAGGCCGGACGGTCCGACGACCGGACCGGTCGGCGGCTCGGCCGGCGGGCTGGGGACCGGCCCGGGCAGTGGCTCGGCCGGTGGCCCGGGCGGTGGGCCGATCGGTGGTGTGCGGGAGGCTCTCGCGCTGCCCGCGCAGGCGTCCGCACCCGTCACGGCACCGCCCGCCGACTCGCCCGAGACCTCCGGCGGAGGACGGCGTCGGGCCCGGCGCGGCTCCACGGACGCCTTCCTGGAGAGCTCGGTCGCCCCCGAGGGCGGCGCGGAGCCCAGTGGCCGCCGCCGTGCCCGTACGGGAGAGGCCTCCGGCGGACCCGCCGAGCTGATCCCTGCCCAGCAGAACGCCGCCGCCGACGCGGTCGTCGCCCCGGCCGCCGGCTCGGCCGTGCCCGCCGTCGTCTCCGGTCCCGGCTCCGGCTCCGCGGGCGTCCCGGTCGCTCCGGGCACTTCCGCCTCTTCCGGCGCGTCCGCCGCTTCCGTCGTCGAGCCGACCGGACGTCGTCGCGGGCGGCCCGCAGAGGGGTCCGTGGTGACCGCCGCCGAGGGTGCGCAGGGGCGGGCCGCACTCGGCGCCGCAGTGCCGCCGCAGGGTGTCTCCGTCGAGCCCTCGGGTGCTCCCGCGCAGGCCCGCGCCCTGCCGGCCGTCGCCTCCGCCGAGGCCGCGCCCGAGGCGCGGCCGAGCGGGCGCCGCCGCCGTGCGCTCGCCGCCGCGCAGGAGCGGGCGGCCGCCGCCGAGGCCGGGCCCCGGACGCCGTTCGCGCTGCCGCCGGCCGATGCCGACCGCGCTCCCGAGCCGGTCGTCGCCCCGTTCGACGGGCCCTTCGACGCACCGTTCGCCATGCCGTTCACCGGGCCGGGGGGAACTCCCGCCGCCGGACCGCCGCCCGTCTCCGACGAGGGGCGGCACGAGGCCGTACGGGGTGTCCCGGGCGCCGGTCACACGCCCCCGCAGCCCCATCCGCACACACAGCCGCAGCCGCAGGGTCCGACGCGGGCGGCGATCCCGCCCGTGATCCCGCCGGCCGAACCGACCGGACGTCGCCGGGCCGTCACGCCTCCGCCGCCCGAGCCGGACGCTCAGGCCCCCTCGGACGCGCAGGCGGAGTCCGCTCCGCGGTCCGAGCCCCGGAACAGCACGGGTTCCGGTCCCGGCACCGGTTCCGTACCGCTGCCGCCCGAGCTGCCCATGCCGAAGGACTCGACCCAGGGACGGGCGTTCAGCGTCCGGACCCTCGGGCAGGGCGTTCCCTTCGTCCCCCCGGCCCCCGTGGCCACCCCTTCCCCCGCGGCTCCGGCCGCCGCCCCGGCGGCACCTGGCGCCCCGGCAGCATCTTCCGTACCGGCGGCCCCCGGCGCGCCCTCCAACGGCTCAGGACGGCGGCGCAGGCTCGCCACCCCGCCCGAGATCGACCCGCCCGCACCGGCAGCGCTCCCCGCACCGGCAGCGCTCCCCGCGCCGGCCGGCGGCGAGACGCCGGAGGCCGCGCTCGGGCTCGTCCCCGCCGCCCCGGAGGGCCGCGCGTACGCCATAGGAGCGCCCGCCGAGGGCTCCGACGAGGGCCCCGAGCCGCTCGACGGCCCGGGCGGCGCCGTCGAGGTCGCCAACCGGCCCGCGCCGCGCCCCGTCGACGACGAACTGCCGCCGGAGCCCCTCGACAACCCGCGCCGGCTGCTCGTCTGGCCCGCCCCCGACGTCTCCACCCAGCAGGCGCTGAGCGACCGGGGCTACCGGCCGGTGATCGTGCACTCCCGCGAGGAGGTCGACGCCCAGATCGCCGCCTTCCCGGCCGCGCTCTTCGTCGACCCGCTGACCGGCCCCATCACCCGTACCGCGCTCCAGTCGCTCCGTCAGGCCGCCGTCGCCGCCGAGGTGCCCGTGCTGCTCGCGGCCGGGCTCGGTCAGGCGACCCGGGAAGCGGCGTACGGCGCCGACCCGGCCGTCCTCCTCAAGGCGCTCGCACCGCGCGACAGCGAGCAGCACCCGTCCCGGGTCCTGCTGATCGAGGAGAACGAGGACATCGCGGGGGCGCTCGCGGCCACCCTGGAGCGGCGCGGGATGCAGGTCGCACGGGCGGCCACGGACACCGAGGCGGTCACCCTGGCCACCCAGACGCAGCCGAACCTGGTGGTGATGGACCTGATGCAGGTACGCCGCCGCCGGGCCGGGATCATCGACTGGCTGCGGGCGAACGGGCAGCTGAACCGCACCCCGCTCGTCGTCTACACCTCCACCGACCTGGCCGAGGAGGAGCTGCCGCAGCTGTCCTCGGGCGAGACGGTCCTCTTCCTCGCCGAGCGCTCGAACAGCGGCGAGGTGCAGGCGCGGATCGTCGACCTGCTCGCCAAGATCGGCACCAACTAGCCTCCGGCGCACACGGGTACGGGGAGGGCTTCGTCACCGAAGCCCTCCCCGTACCCTTCGCACCGCCGCCGGCTACAGCTGGGTCACGTCCAGCTCGCCCTCCGCGTACTGCCGGCGGATGACCTTCTTGTCGAACTTGCCCACGCTCGTCTTCGGCACCGCCGGCACGATCGCCCAGCGCTCCGGCAGCTGCCACTTGGCGATGCCGCCCTCGTCGGCGAGGAAGGCCTTCAGCGTCTCGTAGTCCGCCGTCGCCCCCTCCTTGAGGACGACGGTCGCCAGCGGACGCTCGCCCCACTTCTCGTCCGGCACGGCGACGACGGCGGCCTCCGCGACCTCCGGGTGCGCCATGATCGCGTTCTCCAGCTCGACGCTGGAGATCCACTCGCCGCCGGACTTGATGACGTCCTTGGCCCGGTCCGTGAGGGTGAGGAAGCCATCGGGGCTGATCACGCCGACGTCGCCGGTCTTGAGCCAGCCGTCCTCGCTGAACTTGTCCGCCGGCCGGATCGCCTCGGCGTCGATGCCACCGAAGTACGAGCCCGCGATCCAGGTGCCGCGCACCTCCAGCTCGCCGGCCGACTCGCCGTCCCAGGGCAGGTGTTCGCCGGCGGGGCCGACCAGGCGGGCCTCGACGCCGGCCGGGAAACGGCCCTGCGTGACGCGGTACGGCCACTCCTCCTCGGCGGTCAGGCCGTGCGGCGGGTGGGCCATCGTGCCCAGCGGGGAGGTCTCGGTCATGCCCCAGGCGTGACAGAGCCGGACGCCGAGCCGGTCGTACGCCTCCATGAGGGCGGGCGGACAGGCCGCGCCGCCGATGGTGACCTGGGACATCGAGGAGAGGTCACGGGGGTTGGCGGTGACCTCGGCGAGCAGACCCTGCCAGATGGTGGGAACAGCGGCCGCGTGCGTCGGCTTCTCGCGCTCGATCATCTCGGCGAGCGGGGCCGGCTGGAGGAAACGGTCCGGCATGAGCATGTTGATGCCGGTCATGAAGGTGGCGTGCGGCAGGCCCCAGGCGTTGACATGGAACTGCGGGACGACGACCAGCGTCGTGTCCTTGGCCGTGAGGCCCATCGACTCGGCCATGTTCACCTGCATCGAGTGCAGGTAGATCGAACGGTGGGAGTAGACGACGCCCTTGGGATCGCCGGTGGTGCCGGAGGTGTAACACATCGCGGCGGCCGAGCGCTCGTCGATCTCGGGCCAGTCGTACGTGGTCGGACGGCCCGCGATCAGCTCCTCGTAGTCGTGCACGCGCGGGGCCACGCCGTCCAGGACGGACCGGTCCCCGGGGCCCGCGACCACGATGTGCTCGATCGTCGGCAGGTGCGGCAGCAGCGGGGCGAGGAGCGGGAGCAGGGAGCCGTTGACGAGGACGACCCGGTCGGCGGCGTGGTTGACGATCCACACCAGCTGCTCGGGGGGCAGACGGAGGTTCAGGGTGTGCAGGACGGCGCCCATCGAGGGGATCGCGAAGTACGCCTCGACGTGCTCCGAGTTGTTCCACATCAGGGTCGCGACCCGCTGGTCGCCGACGACCCCGAGTTCGTCGCGCAGGGCGTTGGCCAGCTGGTGCGCGCGTGCTCCGGCCTCCGCGAACGTGCGGCGCTGCGGCTCGGGCTCGCCCGTCCAGGTGGTGATGATCGACTTCCCGTGAATCGTCATCCCGTGCTTGAGGATGCGGCTCACGGTCAGCTGTACGTCCTGCATGGTGCTGTACACGGGGCGTCCTCCCGGTGGGCGCTACGTGGCAGAAAGGGTGTGCAGATTCTGCGCACGTACCGCGCGGTATGTCACTACCCGGGGGTACGGAAATTGCCAGTGATCACTGGCATGAGTGACCCGCTGTACCGATTCCTGCGGTTTCCTACCGGACGGGCGTCAGTTCCGGATCCTCACGCAGCTTGCCGAGCGCCCTCGACACCGCGCTCTTCACCGTGCCGACGGAGACCCCGAGCACCTCGGCCGTCTGGGCCTCGCTGAGGTCCTCGTAGTACCTGAGGACCACCATCTGACGCTGCCGCTCCGGAAGCTTCAGCACCGCCCGCCACATCGCGTCGTGCAGCACCTGCCGCTCGGCCGGGTCCGGCTCCGGGAGACCGGCGGGCTCGGGCAGCTCCTCGCAGGCGAACTCGTCGACCTTGCGCTTGCGCCACTGCGACGTGCGGGTGTTCAGCAGCGCGCGACGGACATAGCCGTCCAGGGCGCGGTGGTCCTCGATGCGCTCCCAGGCCACGAAGGTCTTGGCGAGCGCGGTCTGGAGCAGGTCCTCGGCGTCGCAGGGGTTGGCGGTCAGGGAGCGCGCGGTGCGCAGGAGTACGGGCCCACGCGCCCGTACGTACGAGGAGAAGGTCGAGTACGACGCGTACTGCGAGGCACCGGCGCAGACGGGGCCAGAGGGTGGCGGAGTCATGGCTCCACGCTAGGAGGAAGGGGGTACCCGGCGGATCGGCCCCAGGTCCCGACCCGCAGTCCGCCTCAGGTTGTAGGGGCGGGGACGCCCCGACCTCCTCTGGGTGGAGACCCTTCGGGGGCGCGTCAGGGTCGGGACGGGGGGCGGGAGGGGGCCGGGGCCTCGGCCGGGGGCCGCGCGGTCACCCACGCGGCCGTGGGCCCGGGGCCCCGGTCACGCGGTCGGTGGCGGGCGTGACGCTGGCGACGGGCGCGTCCATCTCGTTCCGGTCGATGAGGAGACGGCGCCCGCCGTACGCCTCGGCGACGTTGCCCGCGTACTGGTGGATCCGGGCGTGCGGCATCCAGGCCTGCGGTTGCAGCACCGACTCCGTGTACAGCGCGGGCCGTCCCTGCCAGCGCGCGAACCACATCACCGCCGGCAGGTCCGCCGTACCAGCCCGCCGTGCCGCCTCGATGTCCCGTACCCCCGTGTCGGCGCTGCTGTAGTAGCCGGGCACATAGCCGAGACGCAGCACCTCCCTGCTCCAGGCGCGGACGAACGAGAGGGTGGTCGCGGCGCAGGGCGCGTCACCCGCCCGGTACGCCTCGATGTCGAGGTAGAGCGGACTGCTCGTGCCCAGCCCGAGGGCCCGCGCCGCCTGTACCGCCTCGCCCCCCTCCCGGGTGCCCTGGCTCACGGGGCTGCTGCCGATGGCGAAGGGCCGCTTGGCGGCGGCCACCACACACGGCGCCTGCGAGCCGACGAACAGGGGCAGCAGCCGCCAGCCCATGGCGTGGGCGGAGGCGACCCAGGCGGGGGTCAGCTCCCGCTGCGTCGGGCAGCCGCGCCCCCGGCCGCCGAAGTAGATCCCGACGGCCCCGTACGGGGAGCTGCGCCAGGCCTTCATCACCGCGAGGGACGGTGCCTCACAGGTGTCGAAGGCCCGACCCGTGTAGTACGTGGGGGCGGCGACAGCGGTGGGGCCGGTCGAGTTCCTGTCGTCGGCTCCCCGCCGGGCGTCCGAGGCCGGGACGGGCGCGGTGAGCAGAGCCGCCCCGGCCAGCACCGCCAGCAGGGCGGTGACCACGGTCCGCACCCCGGGAGGCGCCGAGGACCGCGAGCGGGAGCGGAGACGAGAACGGGAACCCGAACCCGAACGGAACAGGGCGCACGGCTGCGAACGGGCCGAAGACGGGGACGGTGCGGAGTCGGGTGCGGAAGCGGGTCCGGAGTGAGGTGCGGAAGCGGGTCCGGAATGGGGTGCGGAAGCGGGTCCGGAGTGGGGGCCGGGGTCGGGTCCGCGCTCGGGCGGTGCGTGGGTGCTCATGGCGCGAGTGAAGAACCGCGCGCCCCGCCCGGCCACCGCAGGGGCCGTCGCCTCAGCCGTCCGTGCCCAGGATCAACCCGGACGTGGGAACCCCCGTGCCCGCCGTGACCAAGGTCCGCTCCGCCCCGGGTATCTGGTTCACGGAGGTGCCGCGGAGCTGCCGTACCGCCTCCGCTATGCCGTTCATGCCGTGCAGATAGGCCTCACCGAGCTGCCCGCCGTGGGTGTTCAGCGGGAGCGCGTCGGCCGCGACGAAGTCGGCCGCCTCCCCCGGCCCGCAGAAGCCGAACTCCTCCAACTGCATCAGCACGAACGGGGTGAAGTGGTCGTAGAGGATGCCCACGTCGATGTCGGACGGCGCCAGCCCGGAGGTCCGCCAGAGCTGCCGGGCCACCACGCCCATCTCCGGAAGGCCCGTCAGCTCGTCCCGGTAGAAGCTGGTCATCGCCTCCTGCTTCCGCCCCGCGCCCTGCGCCGCCGCCAGGATCACGGCGGGCGGGCGTCGCAGGTCACGGGCGCGCTCGACGGAGGTGACGACGATCGCCTGGCCGCCGTCGGTCTCCTGGCAGCAGTCGAGGAGCCGGAGCGGTTCGACGATCCAGCGCGAGGCCGCGTGGTCGGCGAGCGTGATCGGTTTCCCGTGGAAGTACGCGGCGGGGTTCCGGGCCGCGTGCCGCCGGTCGGTGACGGCCACATGGCCGAAGGCGTCCGGTGTCAGCCCGTAGGTGTGCAGATACCGCTGGGCGGTCATCGCGACCCAGGAGGCCGGGGTGAGCAGCCCGAAGGGGAGCTGCCAGCCGAGCGCGGCCCCCTCGGCGGAGGGCTCCCGCTGCTGGACCCCGGAGCCGAAGCGCCGCCCGGAGCGCTCGTTGAACGCCCGGTAGCAGACCACGACCTCGGCGACCCCGGCGGCGACGGCCAGCGCCGCCTGCTGGACGGTGGCGCAGGCGGCCCCACCTCCGTAGTGCACCCGGGAGAAGAAGGACAGCTCACCGATGCCGGACGCCTGGGCGACCGTGATCTCGGGGTTGGTGTCCATGGTGAAGGTCACCATGCCGTCGACGTCGGCGGGGGCGAGCCCGGCGTCGTCCAGAGCCGCCCGCACCGCCTCGACGGCGAGGGAGAGTTCGCTGCGGCCCGAGTCCTTGGAGAACTCGGTGGCCCCGATACCGACGACGGCCGCCCGGCCGCCGAGTCCGTCCCTGGTGCGGAGGCTCATCGCGGCACCTCCACGGTGACCGTCCCGGTGACGTGGTGCCCGATTCCGTTGGCCCCGACGACCCGGACGTGCGCGGTGCCCCCATCGACCTCGGTGACCGTGCCGGTCAGCACCATGGTGTCGCCGGGGTGGTTGGGGGCGCCGAGCCGGATGGCGACCCTCCGGAGGACCGCGTGGGGGCCGAAGTGGTCGGTGATGTAGCGGCCGACGAGACCGTTCGTCGTGAGGATGTTCATGAAGATGTCCGGGGATCCCTTCTCCCGGGCCAGCTCGGCGTCGTGGTGGACGTCCTGGTAGTCCCGGGAGGCGACGGCCCCGGCGACGATCAGGGTGCGGGTGATCGGGATCGTCAGCGGCGGCAGCTCGTCCCCGGCCTTCATGACAGGTCTCCTTCAGCGAGCAGGTCGCCGAGTTCGGCGAGGAGTTCGGTGCCGCAGCCGAGATGGGCGTCGAGCTGCCGGCCCCACAGGAAGTGCCGGTGGACGGGGTGGTCGAGGTCCGCGCCCATGCCGCCGTGCAGATGCTGCCCGGCGTGCACGACCCGTTTCCCCGCTTCCGAGGCCCACCAGGCGGCGGTCAGCGCCGCGCCGCCGGCGTCCAGGCCCTCGTCGAAGCGCCAGGCGGCCTCGTAGGCGGTGACCCGGATGGCCTCGGTGTCCATATGGGCGTCGGCGGCCCGCAGCTGGACGGCCTGGTGGGTGGAGAGCGGGCGGCCGAACTGCTCCCGTACCGAGGTGTACTCCACGGCTCTGGCGAGCGAGCCCGCGCAGACCCCCGCCTGGAGCCCCGCGAAGGCGATCCGGGCGGCGGCGAGCACGTCCGCCCCGGCACCGCCCGCCGCGTCCCCGGCACCGAGCCGCTCCCCCGGCGTCCCGTCGAGGACGAGCCGGCCGGCGGACCAGGGTGCGGTGAGCTCGACGGGATCCACCGGGGCCGCGTCCTCGGTGCGGACGAGCCACAGGGTGCCGTTCCCGTCCGGCACGAGGACATGGGTGGCGTCCCTGAGCCACGGCACCCAGTCCACGGCCCCGCTGAGCCGCCCGTCGCGCGGGGCGACCGCGCCGGACGCAGGAAAGGCCCCCGTCACCACCGTCGTACCGTCGCGGAGGCCGGGCAGCAGCCGGGCGCGCTGCTCCTCCGTGCCGTACCGGGCGACGGCGAGGATCCCGTACACACAGGTCGCCGCGAAGGGCACCTGGGCCGTCACCCGCCCCTGCTCCTCCAGGAGCAGGACCAGGCCGAGCAGTCCGATCTCCTCGACGGCGCCGGGAAGGCCGGCGGCGCAGAGCGCCTTCCAGAGCTCGGAGTCCGTTCCGGTGCCGGCCGCCCTGAGCCGCTCGTGGGTGGCGAGATCGGCGAAGATCCGGGCGGCCAGCTCCCGGGCCGCCTCCTGCTCCTCGGTGGGGGTGAAGTCCATGTCAGTCCTCCCCTTCCGCGCGGAAGACGGGCAGCTCGAGCTCCTCGTCGACCCGCAGGAACTCCAGCCGCACCGGCATCCCGATCCGCACCTTGTCGTACGGCACGCCCACCACGTTGCTGATCATCCGTACGCCCTCGGCGAGTTCGATCAGTCCCACCGCGTACGGAGGGTCGAAGGCCGGGAAGGCCGGGTGGTGCATCACCACGTACGAATAGACCGTCCCCTCGCCGCTCGCCCCGACCGTGTCCCACTCCCGCGAGCCGCAGTCGGCGCAGCCGGGCAGCCAGGGGAGGCGGAGGGCCGCGCAGTCGCCGCAGCGCTGGATGAGCAGCCGGTGCGCGGCCACTCCCTCCCAGAACCCGGCGTTGTCCCGGTTGATCACCGGCCGCGGCCGCACGGCGGACTTCGGGGTGGTGGCGACCGGGACGACGGACTTCGGGGTGGCGGCGGCCGGGACGACGGACTGCGCGGTGGCGCCCGGGGCGGCGGGCTTCGGGCCGGCGCCCCGGGCGTCGGGCTTCGGGGGCCTGGCCGCGGGCGCGTACTTCAGGATGCGGAAGCGGTGGGTGCCCGCGAGCTCGCCGTCGGCGTGGACGTCCGTCCGGGTCGTGACGAAGTGCCCCGTCCCGAGCTTGGTGGTCTTGAGCTCCGACACGGACTCGATGACGGTGTCGAAGGTGATCTCGTCGCCGGGCCGCAGCGGCCTCAGGTACTCCTGCTCGCAGTCGGTCGCGACCACGGAGGTGTATCCGGCGCCGTCGAGGAGGGCGAACATCTCCTCGTGGGCGGAGGTGCGGTCCGTGTGCCCCGAGAGGCCGCCCATCGTCCAGGCCTGGAGCATCGTGGGCGGCGCGACGGCGTCCGCCCCCCGGTACGCCGGGTGGGCGTCCCCCATGGCCTCGCACCAGTGCCTGATCATGGGCAGGTTGACCGGGTCCTTGCCGAGGCCCGTGGTGGCGGCGGCCCGCCCCGCGAACCCCGCGAGCCGCTCGTACAGGCCCTCCGGCCCTTCCGGCGGCCCCGCCGCCCCGTCCCGCTCCGTGAGGGTCATCGCCGCCCCCTTCCCTTCATGCCGAGCCGCATCCTCGCGACGATCTCGCGCTGCACCTCGCTCACCCCTCCCCCGAAGGTGTTGATCTGCGCGGCCCGGTTCATGCGCTCCAGCTCACCGCCGTCGAACTCCCCCGGCGATCCCGCTCGCACCGTCCCCGGCCCACCCGCGATCTCCTGACATATTCGATACACCTCCACCGCCGATTCGGTTCCCGCGAACTTCACGCCGCTCGCATCCCCCGGGGCCAGTCGGCCGGCCCCCACATCGCCGACCAAACGCCAGTTCAGCAGGCGTGTCGCCGCCAGCCGGGCATGCGCTTCGGCGGCTCGGATCCGGACCCACGGCTCGTCAATACGGCGCCTGCCCGTCACCGGATCGGGGGTACGGGCCCGGTCGAGCACGGCCGCGAAGAAGTCCTCGGCCTGCATGCCGATCGCGGCGAGGGCGACCCGCTCGTGGTTGAGCTGGTTGGTGATGAGTCCCCAGCCCCCGTGCTCGGGCCCGACGAGGTTCCCGGCGGGGACCCGTATCCCGTCGTAGTAGGTGGCCGTGGTCGTCAGACCGCCGACGGTCGAGATCGGGGTCCAGGAGAACCCGGGGGTGTCCGTGGGGACGAGGACGATGGAGATGCCCCGGTGCGGGGGCGCGTCGGGATCGGTGCGGCAGGCGAGCCAGATCCAGTCGGCGTTCTGGGCGTTGGAGGTGAAGATCTTCTGGCCGTCGATCAGCCAGGAGTCGCCGTCGCGGACCGCCCGCGTCCGGAGGGAGGCGAGGTCCGTGCCGGCCTCGGGCTCGCTGTACCCGATGGCGAAGACGGTCTCGCCGCGGAGGATCCGGGGCAGGAAGAAGGCCTTCTGATCCTCGGTCCCGTAGGCCATGAGGGTGGGTCCGACGGTGTTGAGGGTGACCATCGAGACGGGGGCGCCCGCACGGTAGGCCTCGTCGAAGAAGACGAACTGCTCGTCGGGGCCGCGGCCCTGTCCGCCGTACTCCTCGGGCCAGCCGAGGCCGAGGAGCCCGTCGGCGCCGATCCGGCGGAGCAGCCGGCGCTGGGCGGCGGTGTCCGTGGCGGAGGGCGGACCGTCGGGCATCACGTCCCGGAAGTACGCGCGGAGTTCGGCGCGCAGCCGTAGCTGCCGCTCGGTCGGGGCGAGGTGCACGGCGACGGCCTCCCGTGGGACGACTGAGGTTTCTGACTGTCCGTCAGATTCAGGACCTCTGTCAAGGTCGTCGACCGACCGGGTGCCCCCGCGCACACAAGCGCGACGGCCCGCACGCCGGTACCGAAGCACCGGCGCACAGGCCGTCGTTCACACCGCGCTCACGCCCCCCGTCGGGCCGGCTGCCGTGCGGGGCGGATCACCACCACGGGTTGAAGTTGACCACCGGGTTGCTCTGCGCGATGTGGGTGAAGCCGGAGCCGTTCACGCTGGCCGTGTTGTTCTGATTGGAGGCACCGGAACCCGTCGCCACCTGCTGCGTCGTGGTCGAGTTGCCGAAGTTGTCCCCACCCACGCCGCTGCCGACGATCGAGGCGACGCTCGTGTTCGATCCGTTGTCCGCGAACCCGCCGTTGTCCGCCTGGGCCACCCCGGCGAAGAGCACGGCGGCGACGGGCAGGGCGGCGGCAACGGCGAGGATGCGGGCGGTACGGATGCTTGCCATGTCTGTTCCTCCGGGAACTGAAAGCTGGTCCTGCTGCACGGAACTGCTCTGAAGTGTTCTGAAGTACGGCTATTTCCAAGGCAGTTGGCCGACCGCCCCGGTCCTTTGTGCTCGACGTCGCGAATCCAGAGTTGCCCACCGAATCCCCGGCGAACCACCCCGGAGCGCCTGATTCCCCCGCAAGCGTGAGGACAAGCCGATAAACCAGGTCAGTATGAGGAAAGGCCCAGCTCACCGGGGCAGAGAGAGTTCAGGACAGGCACGGCCCGTACGTCACAAGGGAGGAAGCGTTCCGGCAGATTTCCCGCCAATCTCCCTCCCGGAAGAACACGCCGGCGCGTTCCCGGGACGGGGAAACCGAACGGGAGACCAGAAGAGAAATGGAGTGCGACCGCACCGCGAGCCCGGCCTGATCGGCACGACACCCCTAAGGGACGTCCCGTTCCCCCGCGGCCGCCTCGAAGGCCGCGTAGGCAGACCCGTCGAAGAGCACGAACCTGACCTCCTCCACCTCGGTGGGGGTCGCCCGTACCGTCTCCACGGCGATCCGCGCGCCGTCGTCCATCGGCCAGCCGTAGATCCCGGTGGAGATGGCGGGGAACGCGACCGTCCGGTCCCCCGACTCGTCGGCGACCTTCAGGGATTCGCGGTAGCAGGAGGCCAGCAGCTCCGAGCGGTCCGTCTCCGCCGACCAGACCGGTCCGACCGTGTGGATCACATGCCGGGCCGGCAGCCGCCCGGCCGTGGTCGCGACGGCCTGCCCGGTCGCCAGCCCCTTGCCGTAGTGCGAGCGACGCAGATCCTGACAGGCGGCGAGGATCTCGGGACCGCCCTTCCGGTGAATGGCGCCGTCGACCCCTCCACCGCCCAGCAACGAGGAGTTCGCGGCGTTCACGATCGCGTCCGCGGCCTCGGCGGTGATGTCCCCCTGCACGAGCACGATCCGCACCACGACAGAACCCCTTCCTCCGGCCACACCCTTCGAAGCGTCCATTGAAACCCTGAAGGAACGCCCCGGGACAGCGTCGGCGGGGGATTCCGTCACCCCCGGAGAGAACTCCTCGCTCGTCCCCGGAAGGGTGCCCCCGCGCATCGCCGAAGGGGCGCCCCGGACACGAATCCGGGGCGCCCCTGACGGTCGGTTCGCGCCGCCGCGCTACTGCTGGGGCGGGGGCGGGGGCGGAGGCTGCGGCGGAGAGTCCGGGGTCCGACCCGTTTCTCCCAGTTGCTGCTTGAGCTTCTCCTGGGCGGTGTCGACCTGACTGCTGTACTTGCCCTGCGTCTTCCCGTCGACGAGATCACCGGCCTTGTCGACGCCCTTGGAGGCCTGATCCTCGTGACCCTTCAGCATTCCCTTGAGCTTGTCCATCACAGACATCCTGGCCCTCCTAGCCACTGTTCCAGCCCCTCCAGCATCACGGCACCACCCGAGTCCCGCATCCCGAGCCACGCGTACATGCGGCGTCGCCCCGCTCACGGAGGGAGGGCCCGAGCAGGGCCGGTCACGGGCCGGGCAGCGGTCCCGAGCCACCTCGAAGCCTCGCGTGCCGAGCGACGGGCAGACGAAAGCGGCCCCCGACCACGCGTACTGGTCAGAGGCCGCTTTCCACTGCGGTGGGTGTGGGATTTGAACCCACGGTGACTCGCGCCACGACGGTTTTCAAGAGGGTGCTGCGGGAAGCCTCTCGCACGCGCCTGACCTGCATACTCGACCCCACCACCAGCCGCCGTGGAGCCACGCGGTCCACGCCGGGTCCACTGCGACCGGCGCGGGCGCGATCGCACCGCCCCGCAGCAGTCCTACAGGTGAAGCTCAGAGATCCTGCTGAGCAAGAGGTTGGTCTGCTGCTCCATGAGGCCGGCGCGTTCTCGACTCAGCTCCTCAAACTGACCATGAGCCGCCGCATTCCGGAGTCCCCCAACTTGCTCAAGATCCTTCGCTTCCTGCTTGGTGATCAGCTCCTCCCGACGGAGAAGCTGCGAGTACGTGCTGAGCGAGGGGCGCTCGGGCAGTTCCAGCCCGCGGGCCTCAATCAGCGCCCGTAGTGCGCTCTCCAATGCTGCACCGCACAGCACGATGGCCGCAGCAGGATGGGTCTGCTTGTCACTCAGTAGCCGCCGTACCTGGCCCATCATGTCCGTGCTGATCAGGCCGACCTCCGACCAAGCGCGAGCACCCACGATTTCACTGACGCCCGCTTCCACCTGGCGAACCCAGGTAAGCAGGACATCACCGACGGCGCGAGCTCCCGACTCAGTGGACTGGTTATCTCCCTTGCTTTGGTACACCTCAGCAGCACGGGAGGTCCAGAAGCTGTCCTCACCGGCGTACTGGCGCAGAAACTCCATGCCCGCGAACGCGTTCGCCATCAGGGCAGGAAGCTCCTGATGGTCCGATATCTGCCACCAGCCCCGACCGTCCTCGTTCCGACCGGGCTTCCACACCAGACCTTCTTGCAACGTCTGGGCCAGTGAGCGAGCGTACGAGAGGACCTGCTCCTGATTGGGCATATCAACACTCCGACTGCAGCGATGGAACTCTCGATCATCGCTGCCGAAGGTTACGTGCGCATACGGTTTAAGAGTTACAGGAGACTGTCGGTATGGCCAAGGAGTACCGAGTCGGGATCGTATGCACCGATAGGGGCCAGCACGCGCGAGTCCGTCTGACGATGGCTCGACGCGAAGCTGATGGCAGCCATGGGATGACCCATGCCTTCAGATACTTCGCGTCACCAATGCGGGACGCCGAGCCTGGGTCCATGATGGGTCGCAGTTCATACGTCTTCAGGTGCCCAGCATGCCCGCGCACGCCCCAGGTTGAAGCGACAAGGTGGTGGCACCTCGTAGACGAGATGCGAGCTGCGGGCTTCACCGAGTTGGACGTCTCGTTGCTACCATGAATCTGCTGCCGCATGGCTAGGGCAGTCCCTGGGCGAGGACGGGGTCACTTTCCAGTCACGTACGTGACGTTCGCTGCAAGCCCGCTCATCCGGTGGGTAGCTTCAAGCTGCCCATGGAGAGCACATGCAGGGCTTTCTCATCGACATCCTCGCCAATCTGGCGGCAAGCACTGTCACGACTATCGGTGTACTCGCCGGCCGAAGTGCACTAACACGGTGGCGTCGCCGCGGTCGTCAGGAAGGCAACAACAGCTAGCCCTGGCTTCGTAACTGGCTGACAACAGATTGGCCCCGCTCATGGTCTTGGGCGAGGGCCAATCACCACCATCCGCGTCCCCTCAGGCTGGCCACCTATTCGTCACTATGACGTGAATTTGATTGAACCTGGCAGTCTGTGGCTGTAGCTCTGCGATGCTGGAGGCCGATCGAGAGGGGCCGCAGCGATGCAGTGGAAGATCCACGGGGAACGTCCGATCTACGAGAACAGCTGGGTGAACCTGTGGCTCACGGACGTCGAGACGCCGGACGGAAACCGCTGGGAGCACCACGTCGTAAAGCTCCGGCACTTGGCCGTGGCTGCCGTCGTCAACGAACGGCGCGAGGTGCTGATGATGTGGCGGCACCGCTTCATCACCAACGCCTGGGCGTGGGAACTGCCCATGGGCTTGGTCGAGGAAGGCGAGAGCCCGGCTGAAGCGGCAGCCCGTGAGGTGCTGGAGGAGACCGGCTGGCGGCCCGGCCCGATCAAGTCGCTGATCTATGCCGAGCCGGCCAACGGCATCACCGACTCCCAGCACCACGTCTTCCGGGCTGACGGAGCGACGTACGAGGGTCCGCCGACCGAGAAGAACGAGTCGGACCGGATCGAGTGGATCCCGCTGGCCGACGTGCGGGGCATGATCGACCGCCGCGAGATCGTCAGCAGCGGCTCCCTGGTCGGGCTGCTCTACGTGCTCATGGACGAGGCGATCCGCTGATCTGGCGGGGCAGCACTTCCCGGAGTCGGGCCTCGAACGCCACCGCAGCCGGTTCCCGACGGAAGGGCTCCAGCTGCTCGTAGAACTCCCGCAGGTGGCCGGCGACTCGTTGCGAGCTGACGGCCGCCGCCGGGGCCAGGGCATCCATGGCCGTGTGGCACGCCTCGTCGAGTTTGCCGCGCTGAAGCTGGGTGCGGGCGAGCCAGAAGGCGTGGAAGGCCCGGCCTCGGTGGTTCGATGCGTGCTCGCGGCGTAGCGCGTCCGCAATGAGGGGTTCGGCGAGGGCTGCTTCGCCCAGGCGGCCGTGCGCGATGCCGGTGTCCACGATCAGCTTCGGTTCGTCGAAGTAGGCGACCCAGGCCGGGTCCGGATCACCTGTGCTGATCCGTCCGAAGTGGGTGTGGGCTTCCGAGATCGCGGTGTGAGTCGCGCCGTGGTTGCCCAGGGTGGCGTGAGCGAAGGCTTCGCGCATCGCGAGCATGGCCAGCACGCGCGGTGTCGTCCCCACGGCCGTTCGGGCCTGGTCCTGAGCGGCCGTGACCAGTGCGAGGGCGTCGCCGGGCTTGTCCTGGTAGGTGGCCTGAAGGCTCATGCAGGCGAGGACGTTGGCCATGAACTGACGGTCGTCGATGGCCTTGGCCAGGCCGAGGGATTCGGTGAAGTAGGCACGCGCCTGGTTGTACTGACGCGCGTCGAAATAGGTCCATCCGGTGAGCCGGGCCAGCTCGGCCGCGATGCTGTGCAGGCCGTCCCGCAGAGGAGCCGGACGCTGCTCCTTGAGGAGGTCGACGACGTAGCGGAGCTGGCCGACGACCGCCGGCCGTAAGGTCTCGCCGCCGTGCTCGTCGTCCCGGCGCCAGTAGTCCGCGATCGACGAGTGCAGCGCGTCCAGCGTCGAGGCACTGAGATGCCGCTCGGCCGCCAGGGCGAGGATGCTGTCGACGTCCGCCCCCGGTAATCCGGCGGCCAGCGGCTCGACGGCTGAGGCCGGTACCTCGGCTGGTTCGCGGGGCGCGACCGTCAGGGTGGGTGGCGTCTCCCAGGAGCGTCGGGCAAGGCCGAGCATGTGGCCGGGGATGCGCAGTCCGTCCGAGATCCGTTCGATCACGTCCATGTGCAGCAACTGCCGCCGTCCGGCGATCACCTCGCCCACGCGGCTCGGGGTCAGGTCGCAGCGGCGCGCGACCATCGACGGATAGATGCCTGCTCGTGCCTTGACCAGCTGAAAGATGCGGCCGAAGTCTCTGGCCTGGCATGCCTCGATCATCACTGGGTCCGTGAGCAGGCTGACCGGGAGTTCCTTCGAGCGAGATGGCTCGGGCATCGGGCACGCTCCGGCATGAGGACTACGGATCGCTGCACTTGGTCAACCGAGGGTGATGTTACCCAAGTTGGGTAATCCGCTGGGCCTTTCTGGCCGGGTCTGTGGATCGCGATGCTCCTGGCCATGGCGAACGGACAGGACGACGTACGGATGACGCTGCGGGTCTCCCGCGACTCCGGCCAGACGTGGGGGCCTCTCACGGAGGTACGCGTGGGCGAGGACCCCGTGGTCCCGGAGAATCCGGGCCGCTACCCGCCCTGCGTCTGCCCCCGGTGCTCGCAGCAGGTCCGAAGTGCTGTCGCGTCCTTCCGGATGGTGTCGTGATGCGGTGCGTGCACTGGCGCCGGGTGCCCCTCGACCTGGCACGGGAAGCGCGGGAGAAGTCGGCCGCCCCGTACGTCGACAGGGCGGTGCAGTGCCAGCTGTCCGCGCACGACGAAGGTGAGCACTTCGGTCTCCTCACCGACGCCGGCGCGTACGGGACCGCACTGTGGCTCCGCTGGCACGGGACGGACGAGGCACAGCTCGTCGTACTCCCTGACTGCCCGGTGGCCGCCCCAGGACCCGACGGTGAGGGCTGCTGTCTGTTCGCCGACCACGCCAAGCAGCACACCTGGGAAGACGCCCTGGAGGAGGTCTCGTGCACCAGCTGATCGCGAGCCCGCACAAGACCCGGCGCCCTCGCTCGCCTCGCAACGAACGGTGCGGGGACTGCGGTGGCAGCGGCGCCAACTCGTCCGGCAAGACCTGCGGCACCTGCAACGGGTTGGGCGAGATCCACTGCCGCGCCGGTCACCAGGAGTCCCACTCGCTGTCCCGCTCCGTGATCCGGAAGGAGGGCCACTGATGGCCCACGCTCTGATCGCCTCCCCGTTCCTCGACGGGCACCTTCTCCTCAAGCCGGGAGCACGGGCCGGCGCCCGAATCTCGGCCGACCACTTCGAGGGTCTACGCCAGGCCGCCACCGACGGTGAGTCGCTTCCCGCCTGGGCGGTACAGACCGCCTCCGACGTGTGGGGCCTGGACCTGGTTGGCCAGACCGCGCAGGGCACCGTGCTGGTGCGCGAGCCGTCCCCGTACGGCTACTGCCGGGCCTCCTGGGAGATCAACCTCGGCTGCAACTTCGGCTGCAAGCACTGCTACCTCGGCGAGCGGCCCTTCTCCGGCCTCGGCTGGGAGAACAAAGTGCGACTTCTTGACATCATGCGCGAGGCTGGCGTCCTCTGGCTCCAGATCACCGGCGGCGAGCCCACCATGGACCCGGACTTCCAGGGTGCCTACCGGTACGCCTGGCAGGCCGGGATGATGCTCACCATCTCCACCAACGGCTCGCTGCTCTGGCGGCCGGACCTCCTCAAGCTCTTCCGCGACTGCCCGCCATACCGCCTGGTGGTCAGCATGTACGGGGCGAGCGAGGAGTCCTTCGACACGCTCACCCAGCGCCGCGGGGCGTGGAAGGCGTTCCGGCGCGGCATGGATGCCGCCCGTGAGGCGGGGCTTCCGTTGCGCATCAACGTCGTGGTGACCGAGGACAACGCCTCCGAAGCCGACGAGATGGCCGCCCTCGCCGAAGAGTGGAACGTCGAGAACCACGCGTACACGAACATGACGCCCACGATTTACGGCGGCGGAGAGCCGCTGCTCGCCCAGTCCGCCGCCCACCTGCGGCAGCGCAAGCCATTCGCCGGCTGCAACGCGGGACACACCTTCTTCCACGCCGACCCGCACGCCAAGGTCTCGATCTGCAAGGTCGGCCGCGACGACCAGATCGACCTGATGACCGAGGGCATCGACGGTCTCACACGGCTCGGCGCCATCGCCGACCGCCTCATGCTTCGCACCGGTGGGTGCGAGGGCTGCGCCCTGTCCGGCACCTGCCGGGTCTGCCGCCCCCTGGCCAAGCACTACCAGGAGGCGAAGGCGCCGCTGCACAGCTACTGCCAGCACGGAGACAAGGAGAACGCCTCATGACCCCGCCCGTACCGGTGACCATCCTGCCCGGCCCGCCGGCCTCGGCCCGTCGCGCGGCCCCGCCCGTCGCGACCGCGTCGATCACTGCCGTCCAGGACCTCGACGTGATCGTGGAGAGCGCGGAGTGCTCCTGCGACGCCGGTGACGACAACCCCCACTGACCGACACGATCCGGTCAACTCCGTTCAGGCCCCGACGTACTCGCGTCGGGGCCTGAGCCCTGACCGGCTCACCGTTAGGGTGCCGCTCATGTTCTTCCGCTGGGACTGGCTCCGGCCCCAACTGGCCGCACCGATCGTGCCGACCCTAGGCCCCATCCACCCCGACGCCCTGACCGTCGGCATCTTCGAGGACACCCTGCGAGCGGCCGTCACCGGGGGCTTCCTGCCCTACGACAAGGACCAGCGTTGGGGCGGCGAGAAGGACGAGAAGGTCCTCCGCGAAGACGTGGTGCATCAGCCCGAGCGCACCCTCATCCCCACACTGACTCGGCGTGGACGCGGCACCGCGAAGGTCTTCGCCTACGGGCTCCGCGACAGCGTCGTGGAGGAGGCCGCCGAACTGGCCGCGAAACTCGCGGCCGTGCACGACGTGGTCAGCGCCCAGGTCGTACGCCCCCTGGGCCCTCGAACCACACACCCGCGCGGCACCCGCATCCAGCTGAAGGACTTCACCACCGGCCCCTGCCCCGCCCCCGATGGCCCGGTTCGGCCCGTCACCGCCTGGCCGACCGCCGTGCAGGAGACCTTCGCGCCGTTCGCCGAGGCCATGGCGGGCGATGGCCTGGCCTTCCTCCACACCCAGATACAAGCCGGCCACTGCGGCCCGGTCCTCGCCGCCACCATCCAGGACCGCATCGTGGGAGCGATCGGTCCCATGGAAGTACGCCCCGACGCAATCGGCTGCCCCCAGCTCATGCCCCAGTACTTCGCCGTCCTGCCCGAGGTCCGAGGCCAAGGCCTCGGCCGCGTCCTGTGGCGAGCCGCCATGCACTGGGGCCAGTCCCACGGCGCCGCCTACCAACTCCTCCAGACCGAGGTCGGCGGCCCCTCTGACCGACTGTGCCAGGCCGAAGGACTGACCTCCCTCGGCTTCACCCACACCACGTCCGCGTAGCTCCTGACCGCGCCGCCTCCCTGGTCAGCTGCCCCATGCCATTGGCGACCTCAGCCACCGAAAGTCAGCCACGACGGCGGGTGCGCCGACCGACCACCCGCCACGTGTGTCTCCAGCAACCACCCACCGGCCCCGGCCACGCTTCCCCAATCCGTCACGGTCTCGGCCATGTTGCAGCCTGAGCGCTGCCGCCGGCCTCGTCTGACGGATGGACAGGAGGCCGGCCGACCGGATCACGGCTGGTTGAACGTCGATCCGCGGTGACCGGTGCGGACTTGGCAGGCGTCCCGCTCCTGCTGGCCGTGCTCGCCGTGGGACAGCTGGCGGGGTTCTTCGCAGGCCTGGCTGCCCGCTTCACAGGCTTTGCGGCGCGAGTGGGCGGGGGCCGTCGCGGGCGGTGGCGGAGACATGGAGCCAGCGGCGGCCTGGGGCCGCCGCGCCGCGCGGCCCGCGCCAGCGGGCCGCCTTGATCCAGTAAAGAAACTTTGGACAGCTCGCCCCTTCCGTCGCGTCGGCCGGTAGGAGTGGGCTGCTTTGCCATGGATTGCATGGTTTATCGGCTGAATCGCCTATTAGCCCGCTATTGCCTGGGTCTGTTCGTGGAATCGGCGAAAACTATCCACAGGTGAACCGTGGTTGGCTCCTCTGGTCGGGTTATCCATAGACAGGGGCTAGATGCCCTTTTGGGAGAGTTATTCGTTTTGTCGACTGTGCTGGCCGTACCGGGGGAGAGGCCCGTTTCGCGCGGGCGCGGGGGGTGTGATCCAGGTCACCTCGCACGGGGTCACACGCGGGGCATCTCTCGCACCTCTATACGTGATCCGCGATTGCGGGCCGGTGAACATAGCCGACGATCGCCGGTTAGCCAAACCGGGGATTCTCTGGATCCTTGCCAGCACGGACCAGGGAGCCAGGCCCGCGAGGGGGAGTTGATCGTGACGCGCACCACATGGGCGGAGTGTCACACCGGGGCTGCTTTCCCCACCTGTAGCAGGCGAGAGGGCCGGACCGGTCCGAGTGCACGAAAGGAGACGGTCATGGCGGAACGAGCACGAGTGCTGGAGGGGGTCCACTCTGCCCGCCTAGCGGGACGCGAAGCCGGATCGGGGGCTCCTGAGACGGGCACTGCGGAAATGCCCTCCCGTGGCACGGGAGCTCACGGATCGAGGGGTCGAGCAATCCGCGGGGATGCCTCAGGGTTGGCCAGGCCGGACGGGCTGCGGACACACCCGCCGGGCAATGTCCGACAGGAGATACCGCACGCACGCAGCAAGAACGGGGTGGGCATGACCGAGCACGAACAGCAGGTACTGGCCGGTTACATGGCTCGGCTGGGCGAGCAGGTTGAGCGATTGGGGCAGCTGGCGGAAGAGGTGGCGAGCGCGCTGGGAGCTATGAAGCGTCCGGCTTCCGCACTTCCTCAAGAACCTGCTGGAAAAGCAGTGTGAGCTGGTCGACCTGCTGCGTGAGGACCTCTACCTGCTGGGCCAGGGCGTTGAACTCCGGACTGGCGTCCGGCCGGGTCAGCGTCCCCGGCTCGGGCTTGGACTCGCGCTTGAGTAGCTCGCGCAGCGAGGCCGGAGCTCCCGGACCGGTCCACAACTCCTTGCGGCCGACCTGCATCGTGTACCAGGCTGGCGGGGTGTAGTCACCGGTGGAATCGTCGGGACGCTCGGCGTCGCCGGCACCCTCACCCTCGGGCGCGAGGACGAAACTGCCCCGACCCTGCACCGTGTGGATCAGGCCCTCGTCCCGCAGGACGCGCAGTGCGCTGCGGGCGGTCATGTTGGCGACCTCGAAACGCTCTTGCAGCTCACGGTGCGAGGGAAGCTGCTGGCCAGGCTGCAGAACGCCTCGCTGGATCTCGTCGCGCAGCACATCCGCGACCCGCCGGTAGGGAGGGCGCGTGTCGCTGGAGGGCCGTTTCGTCATGGCCCCAGCCTAGCGGCCCCTAGCCCAGCTACCCCGTGTCCAGCCAACCCACCTAGCGCAACATAGCTAGGTCACGCATCTTTCTTTTGTTGACCTGGCCAGCTGGGCTAGGTAGCGTCTTCCTGTCGGCCCCACCAGGGGCCCCGAAACGCAGGAGTGAACGCATGGCTCGCATCCCGGTCCTCGTCAAGCCGACCGACACCTACATCACCGGCACCGGCAACACCCCGAAGATCAAGAACCCGGAGACGGGGGAGATTGCGACCGACCGCGACACGGGGGAGGTCCTCCACACGGTCACCGTCATGCAGATGTCGGAGGGCCGCGCCGAGATCCTCAAGATCACCGTGCCGGAGTCCGGTGTCCCGGCGGGTCTGGCACCGGGCGTCATGGTCCGTCCGGTGGAGCTGATCGCCACCCCGTGGGCCCGCATCTTCAACGGCAGCCTCTCCGACGGCGTCGCCTACCGGGTCTCGCGCCTGGACCTGGCCGCCCCGGCGGCTGCTCCGGCGGCCGAGTCGGCAGCCAAGAGGGCCGCGTAATGGGTGCCACTGCCGGGCGGAGTTCCACCAATCCGCCCGGCGGCGGCAAGGGGGCCTCGCCGCTGTCCGAGGACGTGTTGACGGTCTTTGCCGCTCACGGGATCGAACTGGACTGGATCGCCCGGATGCACGTCACCAACGCGGTCCATGACGCCCGGCTGTCGGTCTACGGCTACGGGATCTGCGCGGACATCAAGGCGTCCATCGAGGACATGAACAAGCACCGGAAGGGGAGGGCACGATGACTCCGGAAGAGATCAACAGCGGCCCCGCTCGGGAGGCCGATACCCCGGAGGTTCCCGGTTACCCGGTCCTTCTCCCCGAGGAGGGGGACCCCCGGTTCAGCGAGCGGCTGCTGATGGACGTGCACGCTGTGCTGCGGGCGCACGGGTATCCCGAGCTCGGCGATGAGTGGGACCTGGAGCACCTGGAGCTGACGCTCCACTGGTTCCTGTACTCCGAACAGATCAGCGAGCGCACTCGCGCGCTGTGGGACCTGATGCGGTCCGCGTCCGACGGGGCGGGTCTGCCTCTGGGATCCAAGCGGCGGGCACTGGCCACCGCACTTCTGGCACGGCTTGAGGCCGGACAGGACATCAACATCCGTGACGGCAAGCTGGCTATGGAGGGGGCGAAGTGAGCCCGGAAGAGATCATCGGCTGGGCGCCGGTGTTGGCCGTGGTCTGCGCCGTACTGCTCATGGTGTGGGCCACCGCCAAGACTGTCCGCTACGTGCGGGCCGACCGGGAGACGCGCCGCAGCATCCGGCAGGCCGTCAAAATCAAGATGACGTGGGGGCGGCTGGCCAAGATGGCCGGCCTGTCGGTCACCGACCGCACCCCGCCCTGGCTGTCCTACTTCAACATCAGCACGGACGCCCCGGAGCCCAAGCCGCGTGAGCTGGTCCCGGTGATCAAGACCCGGCCGGACAGGTACGGGGTGATCGTCCACGTCAAACTGCTGCCGAGGGTCGGGATCAAGGAACTCCAGGACAAGGCCCGGTTCCTGGCCGATGCCTGGGGCTGCGTCCGCGTCGCCGTCGAGGCGGGCAAGCCGGGCCACGCGGTCCTGAGGGCGATCCGCCTCGACCCGCTGACCGGCCACACCCAGTACGTGCCGACCGGGGAGCCGCCCGCCGACTTGACGGTATGGCCTGTCGGCCGGGACGAGTACGGAGCTCTGGTCCACATCGAGCTCAAGAACAAGTCGGGGGCGGTCGTCGCGGGCGGTGTCGGCGGCGGCAAGTCCAACCAGCTCTCGGCTCTGATCACCTACTTCGGGCCGTCCCCGGCCGTGCAGTTCGTGCTGTTCGACGGCAAGGTCTCCGATGCCGCCCACGGTGACTACGCGGACGTGCTGCCCCGCGTCTTCGCACACGCCGGCAATGACCTGCATGAGGCCAACGCACTCCTGCGGCGGCTGGTAAAGCTGCTGCACGACCGTGCCACGATGGCCCGGAGGGTGCTGGGCACGGCGAACATGTGGAATGTCGGCCCCAGCGAGCAGTGGCCGCTGGTGTTCGTCGTCATCGACGAGTCCCACACCTTCTTCCACGATCACAAGGGCAGTGACAAGGAGACCCGCGCGCTCGCCGCCCTCGCGGCGGAGAACATCCGCCTGACGGGGCTGCTCGTCAAGGGTGGCCGGTCGGTCGGGATCTTCACGGTGCCAGCCACCCAGAAGGCGACCGGCGACGCCATCCCCACCTCGATCCGGGACGTGTGCAGCGCTGCCCTGTCCTTCTACCAGCGCACCACCGAGGCATCGGTCGCCGCGCTCGGGGACGACATCCGCAACTGGCCGGACATGGACCCGATCAACCTCCAGGGTTCCCAGTACGTGGGCGTCGCGTCCATGGCCGCCGAAGGGCGCCCCGGCTTCGTCCGTGTCCGCACGCCCTACCTCGACCCCGCCAACGCCGCAGCCGTCGCCAACGCCACCGCGCACCTCACCCAGGACCCGACGGTACTGCTGGCCAAGCTGACCCCGCCCAGCCTGCACAAGGCTGAGCCCCCGGAGGGCGACGCCCCCGCCGCAGCCTGACCCCCAGCCTCACAGTCGCTCCCAACTTCCCAGGAAGGGAGGTGAATTACCTTGCCGGAAGACCGGACGACGCAACGCACCATCACCGTGGTGATGATCCTGATCGCCGCTCTGGCGTTCGTCTTCTCCTTCGGGAACGTCTGGGCCTTGGCCCTGCGGCTCGGAGTCCCGGCCCCGATCGCCCCGCTGATCGCGCCCATGGTGGACCTGTCGGTGGTGGGCCTCCTGGTCGCTCTGCGCTCCCTGTCCCTGCGTGGAGTCCCCGCCGGTGAGCTGCGCTCGGCGACTCGCCTCATGCACCTGTCCGGCGTGCTCACCCTCGCCCTCAACACCGCGCACCCGCTCTTGGCCGGACACTACGGCCGGGCCGCCCTCGACAGCGTGGCCCCGCTCCTCTTGCTCGGCTGGGGCTCGGTGGGCCCCGCCCTGCTCCGGCACTTCCACGCCGTCACCCCCGCCGACCCCGCTCCCGCGCCGGTCCCGACATCCGAACCGATCACGGCACCGGTTCCCGAGCCGGACTCAGAGCCGAACCCGGCCGTAGCGAAACCCGTCGCCGAACCCGCGCCGCACCTCGCCGCCCCGGCTCCGATCACCACTGCTACACCGGCCCCCGTGGTGAAGACTGTCCCGACTCAGGCTCCTGTGGTGCCAGAGCCGCTGATGAACGCGGCCCGCACCATCGCCGCCTCCCACCTGGCCGCACACGGCGAACCCATCACTGCGGTGCAGCTCCGCGCCCGCCTCGGCATCGCCCTGCCGCTCGCCACCGCCGCGCACGCAGCCCTGTCGGCCTGACCTTCCCGCCGGCCTCCCGTACTTCTCCGCCCTCGGCCCCTCCCGGGCCCGGCCTGTCATGCCGCCGGGCAGCACCCCACCCCGCCGGTGGAGCTGCCCGGGGCCCTTCTCATCAGCGGAAAGGATCCTCCTGCCGATGCCCCGAGACCTCGACCTCAGGCACGTGATCAGCCCCGCTGTCCGGGACCTGATCGAGCTGGCCAACCTCGACGACTTCGACCGCACCCGCGACCAGATCGCCCGTCTGCGCGGCTGCACCCGCCCCATCAACCTCGTCGGCCACACCACCACCCGCAACGCCACCACCGGCGAAACGATCCGCTCGTACTCCACCAGCGACGAACCCACCGGACGGCTCCTGACCACCTGCGGCAACCGCCGCGCCTCCCGCTGCCCCGCCTGCTCCCGTACCTACGCCGCCGACACCTACCACCTCGTCCGCGCCGGACTCTGCGGCGGCAAGGACGTCCCCGAGACCGTCCGCACCCACCCCCGGGTCTTCCTCACCCTCACCGCCCCCTCCTTCGGCCCCGTCCACAACCGCCCCACCGCCAAGGACGGCAAGCCCCACGCTTGCCGCTGCGGCGACCACCACCCCGAGGAAGCCCCCGAGCTCGGCACGCCTCTGAGCCCGAAGACGTACGACTACACCAGCGCCGTGCTGTGGAACGCCCACTCCGGAGCCCTGTGGGCACGCTTCACCCTCAACCTTCGCCGCGCCCTGGCCGCGCACTTCCGCATCACCCAGAAGGACATGAAGCAACTCCTGCGTGTGTCCTTCGCCAAAGTCGCCGAGTACCAGAAGCGCGGCCTGGTCCACTTCCACGCCGTCGTCCGCATCGACGGTCCCGACGGCCACACCAGCGCCCCGCCGGCCTGGGCAGGCGTGGACGACCTCACCTACGCCATCCGCGCCGTTGTCCACCGCACCGCCCTCACGGTTACCTCCGACACCGTGGGGGACCCGGAGATCCGCTGGGGCGCCATGCTCGACGTGCAGGAGATCACCGCACTGGGGGACGGCGAGCTCACCGACGCGGCCGTAGCCGGGTACGTCGCCAAGTACGCCACCAAGAGCGCCGAGGACTCCGGCACGGTCGACCGCTCCTTGGTCTGCCGGACCTGCTCCGGCCGGGGCACGGTCGGCGGACGCGTGAAGGACCTCTGCCCCGACTGCGAAGGCACCCGACAGGCCGAACCCCTCCGGGACCTGCCCGTCCACCGGCACGTCCGGCAGATGATCCGCACCGCCTGGGACCTCGGCGGCCTGCCCGAGTTCGCGGACCTCAAGCTCTGCAAGTGGGCCCACATGCTCGGCTTCCGGGGCCACTTCTCCACCAAGTCCCGCGCCTACTCCACCACCCTCGGAGCCCTGCGCGACGTACGCCGCGCCTGGCGCCTCGCCCAGGCCGACGCCGCCCGCACTCGCGCCGGCCACCCCACCCCCGGCCCGGACACCGTGCTCGTCATCGAGTCCTCCTGGGCCTATCTCACCTCCGGCTACCGCCCCGGTGAGGAACTCCTCGCCGCCCAGACCCGCCACGACATCGACCAGGCCCGCGCTGACAAGGAACGGGCCAAGACCGAAGGGGAGGTATGGCAGTGACCGCCGCACCGACCACCCGCATGCTGACCCTCGTAGAGGCGCTGACCGAGCTGCGCATGTCGCGGGCCGCCTTCTACCGGCTTCGCGCTCGCGGGAACGCCCCCCGCTGCCTCAAGCTCCCCAACGGACAGATCCGCATCCGCCGGGCCGACCTCGACTCCTGGTTCGAGGGCTGCGAGGTGTCCGCGTGCTGACGTACGACGTGAAGATCTGGAGCATCCGCAAGCGGCCCGACCGGGCTGCGGCCTATCAGCTGCGCTGGCGAGTTGGCATTCAGCCATTCTCGAAGAGCTACAAGATCAAGGCCCAGGCAGACGGACGACGTTCCGAACTGCTCGCCGCGCTGCGCAACCGCGAGCAGTTCGACACCGAGACTGGCCTGCCGGCCTCCGAAGTCCTGGCGGCCCAGTCCCCCACCTGGTACGCCCACGCTCGGGAGTACGTGGCGATGAAGTGGCCGAACGCCTCGGCCAAGCACCGCGCGAGCATCGCGGATGCTTTGGCCACGGTCACCCCACGCCTGGTCAAGGACAACCGCGGGGCCCCCGCTCCCCGGGTCCTCCGCGCCGCGCTCTACTCCTGGGCCTTCCGGCTCGTCCTCGACCAGGACGGCGAACTCGTGGCCCGCGCCGATGCCGAGGAAGCGCCAGAAGCCATCGCGTCGGCCCTCGACTGGATCGGCCGCAAGTCCGTCGACATCTCGGCTCTGAACACACCGGCCGTCGTGCGGTCCGCCCTGGACGCGCTGGCCCGCAAGATGGACGGCACCGCTGCGGCCGACAACACGGTGAACCGCAAGGTCCCCGTGTTCAGCA
The DNA here is from genome assembly GCF_044331325.1 of Streptomyces sp. NPDC017246. Classification (NCBI taxonomy): domain Bacteria; kingdom Bacillati; phylum Actinomycetota; class Actinomycetes; order Kitasatosporales; family Streptomycetaceae; genus Streptomyces; species Streptomyces sp. NPDC017246. The sequence goes on from NZ_JBIRMW010000002.1 coordinate 177,926, forward strand.
ACTGCCTCCGCTACGCCGTCGAGTTGGAACGCCTGCCCTCGCTGCCCCTGACCAAGGTGGACTGGACGCCGCCCGACACGGACGACGAGATCGACTTCCGCTACGTACCCGGCCCGGCTCTCGCCCGGAAGCTGATCGATGCCGTGGGCGTACAGGGAGTTCGTGGCCAGCACCTCAAGGCGTTCTTCGGATGCATCTACTACGCGGCAACCCGCCCCGGCGAGGCCGTGACCCTCCGCGCCTCGGACTTCACCCTGCCCGAGGAGGGATGGGGACAAGTCGTCCTGTCGTCCAGCTCCGCGCGTGTCGGCTCCGGCTGGACCGACTCGGGCGAGTCGTACGACTCCCGCGGCCTCAAGAAGCGCGCCCGCCGGGCCACCCGCGAGGTGCCCATTCCCCCGGTCCTCGTCCACCTGGTCCGTGACCACATCGAGGAGTTCGGCACGGCCGAGGACGGACGACTCTTCCGGGCCGTCCGGAACGGCGGCCTGCTCAGCAAGGAGTACGGCGACATCTGGAAGGCCGCTCGCCTGTCCGTCCTCAGCGAACAGGAAGCCAAGACGCCCCTCGCCGAAGTCCCGTACGGACTCCGCGCTGCCTGCGTCTCCCTCTGGCTGGAGTCCGGTGTCTCCCCGGCCGAGGTCGCCCGCCGCGCCGGCCACAGCATCGCGGTCCTCTTCCGCTTCTACGCCAAGGCAATACATGGGTCTGAAGACAGAGACAACGCTCTGATTGAGAGTCATTTGCTCTAGCGTCACTTCGACGCGACCTGCCCACTCACCTCTCCAGCCGGAGCAGGAATAGCGATGGCAGATTCCCCGCCAACCTCGGGCCTCTCAACGAATTGATCGAGAAAACCCTCCAGTCGGGATACGACGAATTCCCACTCATCGAGAACAACAGAGGAAGCATTCAGAAGACCTGAGCGACCATGCAAAATATCCGATGACTTCTTGTAGATATGGCGAGACAGTCTAATTACGCCAAGAACCTCTCCATAGCTACCCTGCTCGACAAGGCCGAGCACAAAGGCTAGTTGAGCATCCGCACCGTTTGAAATTGTCGGAGGCCGATCCGGCTTGCAGACAAGCTTGTAGGCATCAGACGAGACCCTCTCGATCCGAAGCCTCAACTCCAGAACCTTGATTCTACGCAACGAGAGGTCGGTCACATCCATTCAGAAATCCCACTCACCAAGCGTCGAGCATGCATCAAGCCCTGCCTTGATCTCCAACTTCAGATCGGCCTTCGCTTCTTCTCCGCCATGTGCAGCGCTGTTCCACTTGGCGATGTGATGCCCACACGCTTGCCGAGCCTTGTCGACAGGGTGAGAAAGAGCCGGATCCAAAGAGATGATCTGCTTAGCTGCATCGAGTCGCTTGGTGGTTGTCATCGCTCCATCCAGAAGCCCCAGCGACCTAGCCACGTTCTCCCCAGAGAAAAGCGAGTATCGAACGACGCACTGCCTCAACGCATCATCCAGCGCCTGCCGCAACAACCCTCGAATAATCTGAACCTCATTGAGGTATCCCGTAGACGACACCTTGGGTGAGAACTGCCATACCGACTCCGCATCCCTAATAAGGACCCGCCAAAGCTCGTCGGTCTTCTCAACAGAAATCTCTCCCCGGATCCCATCACGACTCACGACCCACGCCTCGCACACATGACTCCGTGCCAGAAGATGCTCCTTCAAACGCTCATCGTGAGTTAGAACGATGACGCGCCTCCCCTTGGCCAGGTCGGAGATCACAGCGGCGAGCCTGTCAACCCTGATTTCATCGAACGAATGGACGGGATCGTCGAGGATCAGAAAATTGAAGGGTCCAGAACCAGCCGTCGCAAACAGCGGAGCAAGCAAGAAGGCATTTCTCTGCCCCGCGCTCAGCATGGCAAGTTCCAGCTTGTTCCCGTCAGCTCCCTGTACGGAAATTTCAGCTCGCGTCCGCTTGAGGCTTACCGATTCCAGGACGATTCCAGCATCTTTTAGTAGACGCTCTACCTGTACGCCGGCCTTTCCTTCGAAACGCACAGTGCGGCCAGCACGGAGACGGTCCTCAAGTTCACCGATACACTTGCGTGTCGCCTCCCAGAGGGGAGCAGACTCAGCTTCCTCATTCTCCTGCTCCCAGGCCGCGATGTACGGCTCTAGCGTCGCCCTACGCCCCCGTCGCCACTGAGCGGAAATATCACTCAGCTCGATCGCCTTACTATAAAGACCCTTCCAGAACTCTCCTGAAAGTTTCGCTCGAATTCCGAGGAATCCTGTCACTACAGGGGCAACAGGCTGTTCGCCGTACGCCTCAAATGTCGCCAGAAGAGCCGCGTACTCAGATCGGAAACCGTCGAGCAATGGTTCATCGAAATCTGCTACGCCTGAGACTATGTCGAGAACCATCGGGATGATCTCAACGGCTCCGCGAAGTGCCTTCAGTGAGGCGTTTGCCGCATTTCTCCTGGGGGCTGTCTCTGTAACACTTGCCAGGTTATCGGCAAGGCGCTGCACCCAATCGGAAACCTCGCTGTCGCAGACCGGGCAGATGTATCCGCAGTTAGCAACCTGCTCGACCTCTGAATGGAGAGAAGTCAGGTGAACCGCCAGACGATGGTGAACTGTAGGAACGTCCCCTAGCACCAACTCCAGAGCACGGTCGACATCGCGCAGCGAAGCATCCAGTCTTTCGATTCCAGCCGCTGTAACCTCAGGTAGCGCTGCTCCGACTTCGGTGAGGCCGTTCTCAGTCAGCCAGGCCCGTATGTCGCCCACATCCCCACTCCAGGACATGTCTGGAAGATGGTGCTGCGGTTCGAGTTCCAAGAAGTGGGCGTCTACCCTTGCCACTCTCTCCTTGGCGCTCTTGAGTGCGGCTGCGAGACGCTTACGACTAGCAGTTGCGGAAGAACTGATCTCCTCAACGCGACGTTCCAGGTGATCAAAGCAGCCACCGAGCGCGAGCAGATTCTCAATGTACCTCTGAAGATCTTCGTGCTGCTGCACACGCCTCTCTACATCGGCATACGAAAACACCGGCGGATGAGATTCCACGGCGTAACTCCAGGGGGTCTCCGAGATTTCAAAACTCGCAACTCCCCCGCTGGAAAGCTCACGGATGGAATCGAAGTTATTAACCTGCCCATCCTTGCCGATTCGAGCTGTAAGTCGAAGTGACTCTTCACCTCGCGTTAGAACGACTTCAACCGTAGATTCTTCTGCATCGCGGGCACAGTTCACTTTCTCCCATAGTGGACTCTTCCCGCTTCTTGCAGTCGCCGGAGCAACAGCCGCCCACCAGTCCGATCGACCCGAAAGCGCCGTCCGAATCCCATCAGAGATGCTCGACTTCCCAGACCCATTAGGCCCGTGAAGAATGGTCACGCCAGGCGTCGGGTCGAACTGGAAGGAAAAAGGAACAGTGGCGCCCTGAAAACCCTCGATCCTCAGTGAAACGAGGTCCCATGAAAGGCCACGCGTAGGATCCCATGCATCGATTCTCCCCGTTCCTCCGATCTCTTCGATCAGAGCGAGAAGGTTCCCCCAAGCCTGCCTCTTCTGGGGGCTGTTCGCACGAGCCTGTGCGAACTTGCTTTCCTCGGCAAGGTCCGCATACGTGAGGAGGCTCAGCTCGCTAGAGCCGGCCGAGGATCGGGCGTGACCGCCATCGGGGGCCGAACTGGTAGCCGTGTGACGATGAGGGTCCACCGATGCTCCCTGTGCAGAACGCTCCTTGCGATTTGCGATGCTACCCAGGTAACTAAAGCTGGTGCATGGGTTTTTGCCCGATTCCCTTCCCCTCCGCCTGATGCGCACGTGGTGGTCCACGCCTGGTCCACACACGATGATCCAAAGCGGCACTCAGGCGATCCAGGGTGAGACAGGACCCATGCCGAAGGGGTGCCCCTCAATCGGGACACCCCTTCTGATCAGCACGTTCTCTGACCTGGCGGTGGGTGTGGGATTTGAACCCACGGTGACATCGCTGCCACGACGGTTTTCAAGACCGTTCCCTTAGGCCGCTCGGGCAACCCACCCCGCGCCGCCGGTGTGTGCACGGGCGGCGCGGGGAACAGCCTAGCCGGTCAGTTGTCGCCGGTGCGTTCGCCGAGGGTGACCGTGGCCGTGGAGGTCTTGCCGTCGCGCTCGTAGGTGATCTTGACCGGGTCGCCGGGCTTGTGGGTCCAGATCTCGCTGATCAGCGTGGGGCCGCTGTCGATCGGGTGGTCGTCGAAGCCCGTGATCACGTCGCCCGCCTTCAGACCCGCCTTGGCCGCCGGGCCGTCGGGGGTGACGGAGGGGGTGCCGCCCGAGCCCTGGGAGGCGATCGTGGCGCCCTCGCCCTTCTCGTTCATGTTCACCGTCGCGCCGATGACCGGGTACACCGGCTTGCCCGTCTTGATCAGCTGCTGGGCCACGTTCTTCGCCTGGTTCACCGGGATCGCGAAGCCCAGGCCGATCGAGCCCGCCTGGGTCTGGCCGAAGCCGCTCCCCGTGGACTGGATGGCCGAGTTGATGCCGATCACCGCGCCGCTCGCGTCGAGCAGCGGCCCGCCCGAGTTGCCCGGGTTGATCGACGCGTCCGTCTGCAGCGCGCTCATGTACGAGTTGCTGCCGCCCGAGCCGTCGCCCGAGGCGACCGGGCGGTTCTTGGCGCTGATGATGCCCGTCGTCACCGTGTTCGACAGGCCGAAGGGCGCGCCGATCGCGATCGTAGAGTCGCCGACGGCCACCTTGTCGGAGTTGCCGAGCGGCAGCGGCTTCAGCCCCTTCGGGGCGTTCGTGAGCTTGAGTACGGCCACGTCGTAGCCCTCGGCCCGGCCGACGACCTCCGCGTCGTACGACTTGCCGTTCGGGAACGTCACGGAGAGGGTGCCGCCGTCCGCCGCCGACGCCACCACGTGGTTGTTGGTGACGATGTGGCCTTCCTGGTCGTACACGAAGCCCGTGCCCGTGCCGCCCTCGCCCTCGCCCTGGGTGCCGCCGGACTTCGCCTGGATCGTGACCACGCTCGGCAGCGCCTGCGCCGCGACCGCGGCGACCGTCCCCGGGTCGCGCTTGAAGGCGGCGGGGGCCTCGCCGGAGGAGACCGTGGTCGAGCTGACGTCGTCGTCCCCGCGCTGGGCCGCCCAGTAGCCGATGCCGCCGCCGATGCCGCCCGCGACGAGCGCCGCGGCCAGGACCGCCGCCACGAGGCCGCCGGTCCGCCCGCGCGGTGCCGCGGGAGCGGGAGCCGCGGGCGGGAGCGGCGCCCCCCAGGCCGGCACCGCCGGCGGGGGAGGCGGCCAGCCGGCGCCCGCGCCGCCCGAAGCGGCCGCGACGGGTTCCTGGGCGGGGGCGTGGGCCGGGGCGGGTTCCTGACCCGGGGCATGGGTCGGGGCGGCGGCCGGCGGGGAGGCGTGCGCGACCGTCGGGGCGTCGGTCGGAGCCGGGGGCGGGGTCGGGGTCTGCGCCGTCGTCGGAGCAGGTGCCGGTGCGGACACCGGTTCGGACGCCGGGTCGTGCGGGGCGGCGGGCGTCGGTTCGGGCGCCGTCGCCGCCGACGTCGTCGATTCCGGCGTCGTCGTCGAGGGAGGCGTCGGAGGGGCGGACGGGGTGGCCGGGGTCGCCGGTACCGCCGTGCCCTCGTTCTCTGTGCTCACAGCTCGCTCTCCTCGTTGACTGCGCGGGGTGGTGGAACCTACTGGTCACCTACCGGGTCCAGGGTGCTGCACAAGCTTTTCCCACCGGACGTCAGGCCACCGTAAGGCGGAGCTGTGTGTGCGCACCCCTACCTTTATATACGGACAGAACGGACACCTTCCGGTGTGCCCGCTCCGCCCCGCCAATGGCACCATGACGCCGTGACTCACGCACGGCAGCACCCGAACCGCGTCCCCCTCCAGGTCGTCGCCCACCGTGGAGCCTCCGAGGACGCACCGGAACACACCCTGGCCGCGTATGTGAAGGCCATCGAGGACGGCGCCGACGCCCTGGAGTGCGACGTCCGGCTGACCGCCGACGGCCATCTCGTCTGCGTCCACGACCGCCGCGTCGACCGCACCTCGAACGGCCGCGGCGCCGTCTCCGCCCTGGAACTCGCCGATCTCGCCGCCCTCGACTTCGGCACCTGGAAGGGCCGCGACGACTCCGGCGAGATCCCCGACTGGCGCGACCCCGGGTACACCTCCGTGCTCACCCTCGAACGCCTCCTGGAGCTGGTCTCGGACGCCGGGCGCCGGGTCGAGCTGGCCATCGAGACCAAGCACCCCACCCGCTGGGCGGGCCAGGTCGAGGAGCGGCTGCTCCAGCTCCTCAAGAGGTTCGGCCTGGACGCGCCCGCGTCCCCCGCCGACTCCTCCGTCCGCGTCATGAGCTTCTCCGCGCGCTCCCTGCAACGGATCGCCCTGGCCTCGCCGACGCTCCCCACGGTCTCCCTCGCCCAGTTCGTCTCGCCGCGGCTGCGCGACGGGCGGCTCCCCGCGGGCGCGCGCATCGCCGGGCCGTCGATCCGGATCGTCCGCCACCATCCCGCCGTGATCCTTCGGCTCCAGAAGGCCGGGCACCAGGTCCACGTCTGGACCGTGGACGACGCCGAGGACGTCGAGCTCTGCGAGCGCCTCGGGGTGGACGCGATCATCACCAACCGGCCCAAGCAGGTGCTCGCCCAGCTGGGCCGCGACTGACGCGTCTCCGGCCCCGCGCCGAGACACCCCGGTTTTTGCCCCTTCGACCGGCTGGTTTTCGCCCCCTCAAACCCTCCTTTCCCTTACGTCACAAGGGTTCACAGGGCTTTCAGGGAGTGCACCGGCGCGTTCGATGCGTACGCGATCGTCACGAGTGCCTCATCGAACGCGGATTGGCCGGTTTCCGGTCCAGTCCATTGGGGCATTCACACGGTGGCGTGGGGCAAAGGAGGTCTCGGGGGTGGCGTTTGTGGTGGCACAAGAGGTGCCCACGTCGTCGAGCATGGCCGTACCCCATGGCCCTGCGGGCGTGGGCAGGGCGAGGCACCGGATGCGGGACGAGCTGTACCGCAGCGGAGTGTCCGATTCGGTCGTCGACGACGCGGTGCTGATCCTTTCCGAGCTGCTCAGCAACGCCTGTCGCTACGGCAGGCCGCTGGGGCAGGCGGACCGGGGCGACGGAGACGTACGGGCGGCCTGGCGGGTGGACCCGGCGGGCGGGCTCAGAGTCGAGGTGACGGACGGCGGTGGCCCGACGCGGCCCGTTCCGGCCACGCCCTCGGTCACCGCACGGGGAGGCCGCGGGCTGAACATCATCAGCGCGCTGGCCCAGGACTGGGGCGTACGGGACAGCGCGACCGGCGAGGTGACGGTCTGGGTGGTGGTCACCGAAGGACACCGCCGTGAGGACTTCGCGGCCCGTGTCGGCGGCGGCTCCCGCTTCGACATCCTGGACGCGTACGACGATCTGGACTGACGCGGGCACGCGTACGGACCGACGCGGGCGCACGGCTCGACCGACACGGGTGCGCTTTTTCGCAGAGGGATTCGGATACGGATACGGGCCCGGGCATGAGTACGGGCGCGAGCGAGGGTACGCGCGCCGGGCCACCTGCGGGCGGCGGGTACGCGCACCGGACCCTCGCGGGGCGACGGCCCGCCTGAGGGGTGTCGGTGCCCGGTGCGGCTAGGCTCGCGCCCGGAACAAGCACCGCACCGCCGCGATCGGGAGAAAGCCACACCATGGCCAAGAAGCGCCCCCAGACGAAGGCCGGCAAGACCGGTCAGGCACAGGTCACGAGCGGGGAGATCCCGGTCGTCGGCGCCCGCGAGCCGTGCCCGTGCGGTTCGGGCCGCCGTTACAAGGCGTGTCACGGCCGGACCGCCGCGCACGCCGTGACCGAGCTCGTCCAGCGCCCCTTCGAGGGCCTGCCCGGCGAGTGCGACTGGGTCGCGCTGCGCGAGCTGGTGCCCGCCGCCACCGTGCCGCTCACCCTGAAGGGCGGGCTCCCGGAGGGCGTGCCTTCCGTGACCCTGGCGACCGTGCTGCCCATGGCGTGGCCGGCGCTCCGTCGTGACGACGGCTCCGTCCTGCTCGCCCTGCAGAACGACTCCACCTCGGGCGACCTCGCCCGCGACCTCGCCGACACCCTCCAGCGCGCCCTGGAGACCGAGCCGGGCAACCCGGTCCCCCCTCGTCGCGTCCCGGCCGAGGGCCCGCGCCTCCAGGACCTGCTCGAAGCGGACGCCGCGTTCGCCCCGGAGGTCCACTCGGGCTTCGAGTTCTGGATCCCGCAGTCCACGGACGGCGCCGACCCGGAGGTCGCCGCGTCCCTGGAGCGCGCCAACGCGGCCGCGATCCCGACGGTGAAGCTGGAGAGCGTCGACTCCGCGTACTGGTGCGAGACCCCGGACAAGAACCACCTGCGCTGGGTCATGCCGTACCCGGAGGAGAAGCTCCTCGACGCGCTCGCCCGCCTCCAGGCGGCCGGCGCGACCTCCCTCGGCCCGGACACCCGGCTCGTCGGTTCGTTCCGCGCCCATGGCCTGATGGTGCCGGTCTGGGACCTGCCGACGGCGATGACCGCCGAGGAGTGCGAGAAGCCGGCCGCGGAGTTCGCCGAGCGGCTGACCGAGGCGCTCGCCTCGGACGCCCCGCTCACGGCGGAGGAGCGGCGGGCGCGCGGCGGCCTCACGAACCGTCAGGTGACTCTCAGCTGATACCCCACGTGGTATCGGTGACTGGCAGACCGATCAGTCGGTGACTTCCGCCACAACCCAGACTTCGGACGGGTAAATCCCTGTCCGAATAACCGAGATCGAATTTGCGAACAGCAGATCTCTTGTTACCGTTCTGGAAGCCCGGTCGCTGGTGCATCCCCCGTCGCCAGCGATCGGGCCTTTCCATGTCCGCTTCCGGCAGGTCCGGAGCGTCGACGCTCAACTTCCTTCGCTGTCCGCCGTGTTGCTACCGGCCCGCAGCAGCAGCGGGGTGTTGTCCCCCTCGCCCGTGCCCGCGAATTCCGCCACCGCCGTATACGCCGAGGCCAAGCCCCGACCGCGCTCCCTGGGCGTTTCACAGGTACCCGGTTCGTCTTGCGCCGTGACCGGGCAGCGGACTTGTACGGTCCGCCCGCCGGGGGCCAAGAGGGTAAGAAACGCGTCGAGATCCTGGCCGGTCGCGTTCCGGTAGTACGTACGCGCCCAGGTGTCGGGTCCTTCGGCCAGAACGCAGGTCTGCGCCTCGACCCCCTCGGGGGAGGCGAGTTCCGGCCCACAGTTCGTGACCCGCTCCGGAGACCTCGGAGACACGGCGGCCGGATCGGCGGGGTGGGAGGGGTGAGCGGGGCGAGTGGCGGCGGGATCGGCCGCGGAAGCGCCCGGAGCCGCCCTCGCAGCCTCCGAAGCTCCCGTAGCCCTCTGAGCCGCTGGAGCCCCCGAAGCCGCCGGGGCCGGGGCAGGATCCCCGCCGGGGCCCGGCCCGAGCCCGCCCAGCAGCTCTCCGGGCTTCGCGTCGGCCGAATCCGTCACGGCCGTCGGCCGTGCGGCTTCGCCCGTCGGCCCCGCCGTCGCGACGAGCGGCAGCAGCACGGCGACCGTGACGGCGGCCCCGAGTCCGACCACGCGGAGGTTCACCGGACTCATGCGCCCACCTGCTCCTGCTCGGCTGGAGATCTTGAACGGTGGGGTGAACATATCGGCGGCCGACGGGCGCCCGGCCGGCCGCGCGCCCGTTTCCCGGAGAAGTCGGGCCAGGACACACCCGTTCGGGTGAACGGCCGGGGCCCCGGCCGGAAGGCCGGGGTCCCGCCGCCCCAGAGTCACCGCCTACCGCCCGGGCCGGGACCGCCCCTCGGTACGAGAGCCGGGACCGCCCCCGTCAGTACGCGAGCCGGCTCCCGCCGCCCGGGGTGCTCGTGCTCGCCTCCACCAGCGCGTCGACCACCGCCTCCACGTCCGGCAGCCACGGCCGGGCCGAGCCCGCGAGCGGTGCCCGTTCCCATCGCACCTGCCCGGTACCGGCGACCGAGGGCGGCAGCAACAGATAGCCGCCCTCTCCATGGAAGCGCAGCGAGCCGGGAACGCTGTCCTTCGCGTACAACAGCTCACCGAGCCGTTCGAGGCCGTACGGGGCGACGAGGATCGACCACCGGGTCGGGGTCGCCACCACCGGGCCGAGTCGCATCCCCGTCGCGTCGAGCGCGGCGAGCGCCCGCGCGCCCGCCACCGCGGGCAGACTGACCGCGCAGGGCGCGGCACCGCCCGTGGCGAGGACCACCGGGGCGTCCGGACGCCGGGTCCACCACCAGCGGATCATCCGCTCGTCCGTGGTGGCCGCGAGCAGTCCGGGGTCGTACGGGTGGGCACCGGGCACCACGCAGTCGGGGTCGGGGCAGGAGCAGACCGGTCCCGCGGCCGTGCGGGTCGTCGCTCTCAGGCCTGCTCCCGGCAGGACGGGCCAGTCCCACTCGACGGCGAAGGTGACCGCCGCGTCGAGCCGGGCGGTCCTCGCCTTGCGCCGGGACCGGAGCCTGCGTCGCCTTCCGAGGATCTCGCGCATGAGCGCTCGTTCCTTTCCGTTGAACGCCGAATCCACATCACACCATGTGCAGGACACTTCACCGTGCGTATCAGCGCGTACCGGGTCGGCGGGGTGACGGCCCCTGTCGGAGCGGGGCCGGCCGGGCCGGAGCCAGGTGGAACCACGTGGAACCGGATGGAGCGAGGTCGGTGCCAGGTGGAGCCGGGTCAGAACGAGGTGGAGCCAGGTCAGAACCAGGGCGGGTCAGAACACGTTCCCCGCCACTCGGTGACGGGTTGCGGCCTGCGGCGTGAGAGACGCCGGGGTTCCGCGTCACGTTCCGGGGCAGCGCCAACTGCCCCTGCCTGTCACCGATTACGTACCCAGCACGCTCGGAATGACGCGCTTTCAAACGACGCCAGTCGACCGCAAAAGGTGCACACCGGGGACAATTTTCGGCCAACTTCCTTCGGACTTCAACCCTTGCGCACGACCTCACGGACACCACAAGTCCTGTGGGGACAATGCTGGACATCGTTCCTCTTGTGCGTGTACATGTGGATGCATCGAGCGGCTCAGAATGACATGGGGGTTTGCGATGCTATGGCGTCAAACGCACCGGTCGGAAAGCCGACTGACATGAGCGCCCCGCACATGCCGAAAGTGGCTGGAATCGATTCAACGATTCCCGGGTCCCCGCACACTACGTCGCCGCTGCCCGGGGTACCGGCGGCAGCGACACCCTCGGACCCGGTCCCTCCGCCCGGGGCGCTGATCCAGGACCGGCTCGCCGCCTGGGTCTCCGACCTCACCACCCTCCACGAACTCACCGAGCGCCTCATCAGGACCTCCTCCCTCGACGAGGCCCTCCGCGAGGCGCTCGGCGCCGGCGCCGCCCTCGTCGGGGCCCGCCGCGGCATGGCCGTCCTCGAACCGGCCGACGGACTGGGGCCCGCCTCCACCATCGGTCTCGGTCTCGCCCACTCCGACCTCGGCACCATCGAGACCGTCCCGCGCGGCACCAGCAGCTACGGCCGCCTCCTCGACGGCCTCCCCGATCCCGGACACCCCGAGCGGGTCCCCGATCCGATCGCCATCCGCGACGTACGCACCGAGGAGGGCCTCGACCCGCGCCACCGCGAGGTCGCCGCCCGCCTCGGCTACGCCGCCAGCTACGCCCTCCCCCTCGCCACCGAGGAGGCCGGCCGGCTCGGCGCGGCCGTCTGGCTCTACGACGAGCCCGCCGAACCCACCGACCGCCAGCGCCACCTCATCGGGCTCTACGGCCGCTTCGCCACCGAGCACCTCGCCCGTCTCCTCCAGGTCGAGCGTGCCCGCGTCCAGGTCGCCACGATCGCCGAGGAGCTGCTCCCCAGCCGTCTCCCCCGCGTCCCCGGCGTCCAGCTCGCCGCCCGTCACCGCACCGGACCGCAGGGCGGCGGCGACTGGTACGACGCGCTGCCGCTGCCCGAGGGCGCCCTCGGGCTCGCCGTCGGCTCCGTCTCCGGGACGGGCCCCAGCGCGCTCGCCGCCATGGGGCGGCTGCGCGCCTCCCTGCGGGCGTACGCGGTGATGGAGGGCGAGGACCCCGTCGCCGTCCTCTCCGACCTGGAACTCCTGCTCCGGCTCACCGAACCGGCCCGCTCGGCGACCGCGCTCTTCGCGTACACCGAACCCGCGCAGCGCCGGATCGTCCTCGCGGGCGCGGGGCACGCCCCGCCGCTGGTCATCGGCGAGCGGCGGACCGAGTTCGTCGAGACCTCGCTCTCGGCTCCGCTCGGGATGCTCTCCTGCTGGGAGGCGCCGAGCGTGGAGCTGTCCGTGGCACCCGGAGAAACGGTGCTTCTCTATACGGACGGGCTGCTGCGCCGTACCGGAGACGCCATGGACCGTGCCTTCGCCCGGCTCCACTCGGCGGCGGCGAGCGTGCCGAAGGCCGACCTGGGCGACCCCGGCGCCGTCGCCGACCACGTGCTGCGGTCCCTGCTGCCCGAGCGTCTCGACACCGAGGCGCACGGGGAGGACGTGGTCCTGCTCGCGGCCCGCTTCGACTGAGCGGCCCGCCGCGAAACTGTAGGCACCGGTAACCGGAGCGTGAGATTCCGGTAATGGGTCTTCCGGCCCTGGGCCCCCTTCCGTACGACCGTACGATGGTGGGGGTTCAGTGTCGTACCAAGAGGAGGCAGACCCGTGGCCGAGGAGCTCACGCCGGAGACCCCGGAAGAGACCGAAGAGCAGGCGATCAAGCAGCGGAAGAACGGCCTGTACCCGGGCGTGTCCGACGAGCTGGCCGAGAACATGAAGTCCGGCTGGGCCGACACCGAGCTGCACGGACTCGAGCCGATCGCCCAGGCCGACAAGACCGCCGCGCGCCGCGCCGCGCTCTCCGCCCGCTTCCCGGGCGAGCGCCTGGTGATCCCGGCCGGCAACCTGAAGACCCGGTCGAACGACACCGAGTACGGCTTCCGCGCCTCCACCGAGTACGCGTACCTCACCGGTGACCAGACCCAGGACGGCGTCCTCGTCCTGGAGCCGACGAAGAGCGGCCACAAGGCGACGATCTACCTGCTGCCGCGCTCCGACCGCGAGAACGGCGAGTTCTGGCTCGACGGCCAGGGCGAGCTGTGGGTCGGCCGCCGCCACTCCCTCACCGAGGCCGAGCAGCTCCTCGGCATCCCCGCGAAGGACGTCCGCGAGCTCGCCGAGGCGCTGCGCGAGGCCACCGGCCCCGTCCGCAACGTCCGCGGCCACGACGCCGGCATCGAGACGGCGCTGACCGACAAGGTCACCGCCGAGCGCGACGAGGAACTCCGCGTCCACCTCTCCGAGGCCCGTCTCATCAAGGACTCCTTCGAGATCGCCGAGCTGGAGAAGGCCTGCGCCTCCACCGCCCGCGGCTTCGAGGACGTCGTCAAGGTCCTCGACAAGGCCGAGGCCACCAGCGAGCGCTACATCGAGGGAACCTTCTTCCTCCGCGCCCGCGTCGAGGGCAACGACATCGGCTACGGCTCCATCTGCGCCGCCGGCCCCCACGCCACCACCCTGCACTGGGTGCGCAACGACGGCGACGTGCGCTCCGGCGACCTGCTGCTGCTCGACGCCGGCGTGGAGACCACCGAGCTCTACACCGCGGACATCACCCGCACCCTGCCGATCAACGGCCGGTACACCGAGCTCCAGCGCAAGATCTACGACGCCGTGTACGAGGCGCAGGAGGCCGGCATCGCCGCGGTGAAGCCCGGCGCCGCCTACCGCGACTTCCACGACGCCGCCCAGCGCGTCCTCGCCGAGAAGCTCGTCGAGTGGGGCCTCGTCGAGGGCCCCGTCGAGCGCGTCCTGGAGCTCGGCCTCCAGCGCCGCTGGACCCTGCACGGCACCGGTCACATGCTCGGCATGGACGTCCACGACTGCGCCGCCGCGCGCACCGAGGCCTACGTCGACACGACCCTCGCGCCGGGCATGTGCCTGACCGTCGAGCCGGGTCTGTACTTCCAGGCCGACGACCTGACCGTGCCCGAGGAGTACCGCGGCATCGGCGTCCGGATCGAGGACGACATCCTCGTCACCGAGGACGGCAACCGGAACCTCTCGGACGGGCTGCCGCGCCACGCCGACGAGGTCGAGGCGTGGATGGCCGCGCTGAAGGGCTGACCTCCGCGTACGTTGGAACCGAAGGGCCCTCGCCGACCGACCGGCGGGGGCCCTTCCCCGTACCCTCACGCCATCAGCAGCGAGGGACTGTCCTTCCACTTCAGGATCTTGTCGAAGCTGACCACCGCGCCGCCCCGGCCCGATCTGTTGCCGAACTGCACATGGTCGGCGAGCTCCTCGATCAGCCGCAGCCCCCGGCCGTGCTCGGCGTCCGACGGAGCCGCCGGGAGCTTCGCGCCGGGAAACCCCGGACCCGAGTCGGCCACCTCGATACGGCAGGTCTCACCGTCCAGGTAGGCCGTCACCCGGTATGCCCCGGCCGTCGCGCCCGGCCCCGGCGCGGCGCCCGCGCCACCGTGCTCGACCGCGTTCGCACAGGCCTCGGTCAGTGCGACCGACAGCTCGTACGACACGTCGGGATCGACTCCCGCCGTCTCCATCGTGCCCATCAGAAGCCTGCGGGCGAGCGGCACGCTCGCGGCCTCGCGCCGCAGATGGAGTGACCACCAGATGCTCATGCTCCAGCCTCCCGGCAGCGGCTCGACATACCGATACCTATTGCCGGACAGAACCCTTCGTAAGCCCCCGGAGGTGACAAGAGCGCTCGTTCGGCGGATGCACCGGGGGCGTGCGCCGGTGTATGTCACCCCGAAGGCCCCCAAGCACGACCTTCTGGACCTGCCTCATACCGGTGGGGCCCTTGGTGCGATGATGGCCCCGCCATGACTGCCCCCGCGCTCGCTCCACGGCTGCTGAGGGCCGCGGTGTTCACCGCGGTCTGCGTCGTGCTGTCCGCGCTCGGACACACCCTCGCCGCCTGCGCGGGCGTCGCCTGGTGGTCACTCCTCGCCGGATTCCTCGGCGTCTTCGGGATCGCCGTCCTCTTCACCGGACGGGAACGCTCCCTCGGCTTCGTCGTCGGCACCCTCGCCGGCGGACAGCTCGGCCTGCACGTCCTCTTCGGCATCGGCCAGCGCCATCTCGGCCTCAGCCCCCAGGCCGACGACGCCCTCGTCCGGATGGCGGCCCGGCTCGTCTGCGGAGCGGGGACCTCGTCCCTCAGCTCCGCCGACGCCACCAGGATCATCCGCGACGCCGGACTCGACCCGGCCACCGCGGGGGCCGGCGCCCACCTCGGACACACGGCCGCCACGGCGACCGCGCCCACCGGTGGGCTGCTGCCCGGACTGCCCATGCTCCTCGGCCATCTGCTCGCCGCCCTCGCCGCGGGCTGGCTGCTGCGCCGCGGCGACCGCGCCCTCGGCCGCCTCGTCGAACTCTCCGAGCAGGGGGCGACGGAGCTCGCCGAGTGCGCCCTCGTCCGCTCGCTGCGGGCCGCGCTCCGTCTCGTACGGGCGCTGCTCACCGGGCTCGCGGCGATCCCGGCCACGGCGCCGGGGCGCGCCACCCGTACGGCCTTCGACTCCTCGCCGCCGCCGGTGGCCGAGGCCCTCCAGCACACGGTGATCAGGCGCGGCCCGCCCGCCGCCGACTGCGTCCTCGCAGCCTGACGCAGCCCGCCGCGGTCCCCTCAACGGGAGTGGGACCGCGTTCGTCCGCACGCCCC
The DNA here is from genome assembly GCF_044331325.1 of Streptomyces sp. NPDC017246. NCBI lineage: Bacteria > Bacillati > Actinomycetota > Actinomycetes > Kitasatosporales > Streptomycetaceae > Streptomyces > Streptomyces sp. NPDC017246. Next base: position 193,603 of record NZ_JBIRMW010000002.1, read on the forward strand.
CGGAGCTTTCCCTCCCCGGCGCGCCGGACCGCACCGTCTCTCTCCGAGCTGGAGTGTCTTCTGCCATGACCGTTTCCCGTGTCTCCGCGTCCCGTGTCGCCCTCGCCGGTGGCATCGCCCTCTCCTCCGTCGTGCTGCTGTCCGGTACGGCCTTCGCGCACGTGAGCGTGCAGCCGCAGGGCGAGGCGGCCAAGGGCGGCTACGCGACCGTCAACATCAAGGTCCCGAACGAGCGCGACAACGCCTCCACCGTGAAGGTCGAGGTCAACTTCCCGCTCGACCACCCGCTCGCCTCCGTCATGCCGCAGCCCGTCCCCGGCTGGAAGGCCGAGGTGACCAAGAGCAAGCTCAGCAAGCCGCTGACGCTGCACGGCAAGACGATCAACGAGGCCGTCTCCAAGGTGACCTGGACCGCCGACGGCTCGAAGATCGGCCCCGGCCAGTTCCAGCAGTTCCCGCTCTCCCTCGGCCAGCTGCCCGAGGACGCCGACCAGCTGGTCCTCAAGGCGATCCAGACGTACGACAACAAGGAGGTCGTGCGCTGGATCGAGGAGCAGAAGGAGGGCGGGGAGGAGCCGCAGAACCCCGCCCCCGTCCTGAAGCTCTCCGCCGCCTCCGCCGACCACCACGGCGGTGCCGCCGCCCCGTCCGCCTCCGCCTCCACCGCGAAGGACGACAAGGCCGGCCACGAGGACAAGACGGCCTCCCACGAGGAGACGGCCGCCGCCGACTCCTCCGACACCACCGCCCGGATCCTCGGCGTCATCGGCATCCTCGTGGGCGTCGCCGGTGTCGCCTTCGGTCTCCTCGCCGGCCGCCGTCGCTCGGCCTGACGGCCGCACCTCATCCGAACCCGGAAAGAAGCGGAAAGAAACAGCATGTCCGCAGAGAAGACACCCTCTCCGAAGCCCGAGGACGGCCCGGCACGCCCCGGCCGCCGCACACCCCTGATCGTCGCCGCGGTGGCGATCGCCGCCGCGGTCGGCATCACCGCGGCCGTCGGCCTCGGCGGCAACGACGACAAGACCGCGGGCCCGGGCTCCGGCGCGCTCGCCGTGGTCTCCGGCGGCGACGACTCCACCGAGGCCGCGACCGTCCTCGACCGGCCGTTCACCAAGCCGGCGCTCGTCCTCACCGACACCAAGGGCGAGAAGTACGACCTGCGGGAGCGGACCAAGGGCAAGCCGACGCTCATCTACTTCGGCTACACGCACTGCCCCGACGTCTGCCCCATGACGATGAGCAACATCGCCATCGCCAAGAAGCAGCTCCCCAAGGCCGACCAGGACAAGCTCCAGGTCGTCTTCGTCACCACCGACCCCGAGCGGGACACCTCGGCCGAGCTCGCCAAGTGGCTGCCCGCCGCCGGCGACGCCTCCTTCACCGGTCTCACCGGCGAGTTCTCCACCATCCAGGCGGGGGCACGGCAGATCGGCATCGGCATCGACCCGCCGAAGAAGGAGAAGAACGGCTCGGTCGTCTCCATGCACGGAGCACAGGTGATCGCCTTCTCGCCCACGACCGACCAGGGCTACGTCCTGTACGGCGAGGACGCGAGCGTCGACGACTACGCCAAGGATCTGCCGAAGCTCATCAAGGGGGAGAACCCGTGAACCGCCGCACCACCGCCCTGTCCGCCTCCGTGGCGCTCGCCGCCGCGCTCGCGCTGACCGGGTGTTCGTCCTCGTCCGACGGCTCCGCCGGATCCACCGGCGGCAAGCCGAAGCTGGAGGTCAGCGGCGCGTTCATGCCCCAGCCGGTGATGGACATGGCCGGTGGCTTCCTCACCATCAAGAACGCCGGCGGCGCCGCGGACAAGCTCACCTCGGTCACCAGCCCGATCTCGGACGACGTCACGATCCACGAGACGAAGAACCAGAAGATGCAGCAGGTCGACTCCTTCGACATCCCGGCGAACGGCACCCTCGCCCTGGAGCGGGGTGGCAACCACATCATGTTCATGGAGCTGAAGAAGAAGCCCAAGCAGGGCGAGAAGGTCAGCATCGAGCTCCACTTCGAGAAGTCCGACCCCATCAAGGTCGACCTTCCCGTCGAAGCCGCCAACCACAACCCGCAGCAGCACTGAGCGCGTTGACGGAGTTCTCACAGAACTGACGGAGTGAACCGGAAGATGACAACCACCGCCCCGCGCCTCGGTACCGCCCTGGCCCGGCTGCTGATCCTCGCGGCCGCGCTCCTCGGCACGCTGCTCGCCGGCGCCGCCCCCGCCTCCGCGCACGCGGCGCTGACCGGCAGCGATCCGAAGGCCGGGGCGGTGGTGGCCTCCGCTCCCAAGGAGGTCAACCTCACCTTCTCGGAACAGGTCGCCATGAGCGCCGACTCGATCCGGGTCCTCGACCCGGCGGGCCGGCGCGCCGACACCGGCGAGATACGCGACCTGTGCAGCGGCTCGATCGTCCGTTACGGGGTCGGGCTCCGCGCCGGACTGCCCGACGGCACGTACACCGTGGCCTGGCAGACCGTCTCCGCCGACAGCCACCCCGTCTCGGGCGCCTTCACCTTCTCCATCGGCGCCCCTTCCACGACCTCCGTCGCCCTGCCCGACCGCACGGCGGGCGGCGGACCGGTCGGCACCCTCTACGGCATCGCGCGCTACGTCTCGTACGCCGGTTTCGCGATCCTCGTCGGCGGCGGCGCCTTCGTCCTGGCCTGCTGGCCGCGCGGCGCGAGCGTCCGTCCCGTCCAGCAGACCGTGGTCAGGGGCTGGCTGACCCTCACCGGCGCCACCCTCGTCATGCTGCTGCTGCGCAATCCGTACACCGGCTCGGGCGAACTCTCCGACGCCTTCGACCTGGCTGGTCTGAAGGCCGTCCTGGAGACGAAGACCGGGGCCGCGCTCACCTCCCGGCTGCTGCTGCTCGGCGCGGCCGCGCTCTTCGTGGCCGTCCTCTTCGGTGCCTTCGCCCGGCGCACGGACCCGAAGGAGAAGAAGGACCTCGCCTTCGGGCTCGGTATCGGCGGCACGGTCGTCGCCGCCGGCATCGCCGGCACCTGGGCCCTGGCCGAGCACGCCTCGACCGGTATCCAGCCCGGCATCGCCATGCCGGTCGACATCCTGCACCTGCTGGCCGTCGCCGCCTGGCTCGGTGGTCTCACGGTGCTGCTCGTCTCCCTCTACCGGGCGCCGAGCGTCCCGCGCTCGGCGGTCGAGCGGTTCTCCAAGGTGGCCTTCGGCTCCGTGGCCGTCCTCGTGGCCACCGGGATCTACCAGTCCTGGCGCCAGGTCGGCTCCTGGTCGGCGCTGACCGGGACCCGCTACGGGCAGCTGCTGCTCGTCAAGATCGGCCTCATGTGCGTCCTCGTCGGCATCGCGTGGATCTCGCGCCGGTGGACCCACCGCCTGGCCGCCCCGACGGCCGCCGAAGAGGCCCGGGAGGCCGAAGAGGCTGAGGAGGCCGGGGAGGCGACGGCCGGGAACGGCGCCGCCGATGAGGCCGAAGAGGCCGAGGCGGAGGCCGCGGCGGCCGACGGCGCCGCCGGGACCGCGGCCGTCGCGCCCGAGCGGGCCGCCCAGCTCGCCCGGCAGCAGGCCGCCGTCGCCACCGCGCGGCGCAAGCGGGAGCGGGACGCCGACCCCGAGCGGGCCGGTCTGCGCCGCTCCGTGCTGACCGAGGCCGCCGTCGCCGTCGTACTCCTCGCCGTGACCACCGTCCTCACCTCGACCGAGCCCGGCCGTACCGAGGAGGAGGCGGGCAGGAGCACCGCCGCGGCCGGACCGGCCGCCGTGCCCGACCGGCCCGTCGACATCCGGCTGCCCTTCGACACCGGCGGCGTGGACGGCAAGGGCGTCGTCCGGCTCAGCCTCGACCCCGGCCGCACCGGGGCCAACGCGCTCCACATCTTCGTGGAGCGCCCCAACGGCAAGCCGCTGGACGTCCCCGAGATCAAGGTCTCCTTCACCCTGGAGGCGAAGAACGTCGGTCCGCTGCCCGTCGCCCCCGACCGGATCCAGACCGGACACTGGAGCGCGAGCGGCGTCCAGATCCCGATGCCCGGAGAGTGGCGGATCCAGGTGACCGTCCGTACCTCCGAGATCGACCAGACCACCATCGACAAGAACGTGAAGATCGGCTGACCCGTGACCGAGAACGACAACCTTGAGATCTCCCGGCGGCGCCTGCTCGGCACCGTCGGCGCGGCCGGCGCGGCCGGGCTCGTCATCGGCGCGGCCGGCGGGGTCGGGATCTCCTCGGCCGTGTCGGGCGAGGACACCGCCGCCGGGACCGGGGCCGGTGGCGCCCCGGCGCTGACCTCCGTCGGCTCGACCGAGGTGATGTTTCACGGGAAACATCAGGCCGGGATCACCACGCCCCTGCAGTCCCGCGGCCACCTGATCGCCTTCGACCTCGCCCCGGGCGCCGGCCGCAAGGAGGCGATCGCCCTGCTGCGCCGCTGGTCGGCGACGGCGAAGACGCTGATGGCGGGCAAGGCCCCCACCGACGACACCGGTGTCGCGCTCGACGCGGGGCCCTCCTCCCTCACGGTCACCTTCGGCTTCGGCCGTACCTTCTTCGACCGCACCGGCCTCGCCGCGCGCCGCCCCACCGGGCTCGACCCGCTGCCCGCCTTCTCCGCCGACGCCCTGGACGCCCGGCGCTCGGAGGGTGATCTGTGGGTGCAGATCGGCGCCGACGACGCACTCGTCGCCTTCCACGCCCTGCGCGCCCTCCAGAAGGACGCGGGCGACGCGGCTCGGGTGCGCTGGCAGATGAACGGCTTCAACCGCTCGGCCGGTGCCACCGCGAAGCCGATGACCGCGCGCAACCTCATGGGCCAGATCGACGGCACGGGCAACCCGAAGGTCACCGACCCCGACTTCGACCGGCGCATCTTCGTCCCGGCCGGCGCCACCGGCGCCGCCGAGTGGATGGCCGGCGGCTCGTACGCGGTGGTGCGCCGGATCCGGATGCTGCTCGACGACTGGGAGAAGCTGCCGGTCGGCCGGCAGGAGAAGGTGATCGGGCGCCGGAAGTCCGACGGGGCCCCGCTCACCGGCGGCACGGAGACCACCGAGCTCGATCTGAACAAGCGCGGCCCCGACGGGGAGACGGTGATCCCGGACAACGCGCACTCCCGGATCTCCGCCCCCGAACAGAACGGCGGGGCGGCGATGCTGCGCAGGCCGTTCTCCTTCCACGACGGCATCGGTCCGGACGGGACGCCGGACGCCGGTCTCCTCTTCGTCTGCTGGCAGGCGGATCCGCTCAGAGGCTTCGTGCCCGTGCAGCGCAAGCTGGACCGGGGCGACGCGCTGTCCGCGTTCATCCGCCACGAGGCGAGCGGACTCTTCGCGGTCCCGGGCGGCCCCGCCGAGGGCGAGTACGTGGGCCAGCGGCTCCTGGAGTCCTGATCCCCCGGGCGGGCGGCCCGTGGGCGCGCGTGTCCCGCCGCATGGGCGGCCCGGGCCGGCGGAGCCCATTAGGGTGACGGTATGTCCGCCACCCGGTACACGTATCTCGGCCCCGAGGGCACCTTCACGGAGGCCGCGCTGCGTACGCTGCCCGAGGCCGCGACGAGGGAACTCGTCCCCATGGTCTCGGTCCCGGCCGCGCTCGACGCCGTACGGAACGGGGAGGCCGCCGCCGCGCTCGTACCGATCGAGAACTCGGTCGAGGGCGGGGTGACCGCGACCCTGGACGAGCTGGCCTCCGGCGAACCGCTGATGATCTACCGCGAGGTGCTGCTGCCGATCGCCTTCGCGCTGCTCGTGCGGCCGGGGACCAAGCTGTCGGACATCAAGACCGTGACGGGCCACCCGGTGGCCCAGCCGCAGGTCAGGAACTGGCTGCGGGCGCATCTGCCCGAGGCGCTGTGGGAGTCGGCCGCGTCCAACGCGGACGGTGCCCGGCTGGTGCAGGAGGGCCGCTTCGACGCCGCCTTCGCGGGGGAGTTCGCGGCGGCGACGTACGGTCTCGAGGCGCTGGTGACCGAGATCCACGACGCGGAGAACGCCGAGACCCGCTTCGTGCTGGTGGGCAGGCCGGCCCGGCCGGCGGCGCCGACCGGCGCGGACAAGACCTCGGTGGTGCTGTGGCTGGGTGACGATCATCCGGGTGCCCTCCTCGAACTGCTCCAGGAATTCGCGGTGCGCGGGGTGAACCTGATGCTGATCCAGTCCCGGCCCACGGGGGCGGGGATCGGGAACTACTGCTTCGCCGTGGACGCCGAGGGCCATATCTCGGACCGGCGGGTGGGCGAGGCGCTGATGGGGCTCAAGCGGATCTGCCCCAAGGTGCGCTTCCTCGGCTCGTACCCGAGGGCGGGTGTCGCGGTCGAGGACGTACCGGCGCTGCGGCGCGGGACCTCGGACGGGGAGTTCATGGCGGCCTCCGACTGGCTGGCGAGGGCCCAGGACGGTCGGGCCTGACCCGATGGTGACCGAACGCTCCCGTCGACGGGAGCGTTCGTCCACAGGTGCGAACCACTAGTCCTACCTGCATATTTTTCAGTTACCCACAGCGGTTATCCACAGGGTCGGCGTCCGACCTGGGGACAAGTCGACAGCTCGCCCCGACAAGGTCGACAAATCGCCCTAGCCACTCCCCGCGCACACCCGGCTGTCCACAGCGCCGGAAGAACACCCTTGTCAGCGCCCCTCGCTCGACCAACTCTTTGGAGCGAGCAATTCCCACCCAAATGAGTGCCTCAATGGCGTTTGATCACGGAATTCCCAGGCGCGAGCAGGAAAATCCCCGCGATCTTCCCCGTAGTCCACAGATCTTCCGCACAGCCTGTGGATAACTGAATGCGCAGGCCCGGCTCCCGGTATTTTCACAGGTATCAATTCGGGCGAAACGTCACGCTTGCCAACACGCGTGACGTTATCCGGTGGGGGCGGGCGAACGCGCACCGGTAGCCTGGTGGGGTGATTGACCTTCGCCTGCTCCGTGAGGACCCCGACCGTGTTCGCGCCTCCCAGCGCGCCCGTGGAGAGGACGTCGCGCTCGTCGACGCCCTGCTCTCCGCCGATGAGCGGCGCAGGTCGTCCGGCGTCCGCTTCGACGAGCTCCGATCCGAGCAGAAGGCGCTCGGCAAGCTGATCCCCAGGGCCACTCCGGAGGAGCGCAGCGAGCTCCTCCAGAAGGCCGAGCAGCTCAAGACCGACGTCAAGGCCGCCGAGGCCGAGCAGAACGAGGCCGACGAGACGGCCAAGCGGCTGCTGCTCCAGCTCGGGAACATCGTCCACACGGACGTCCCGGTCGGCGGCGAGGAGGACTTCGTCGTCCTGGAGACGCACGGCACCATCCGCGACTTCGCCGCCGAGGGCTTCGAGCCCAAGGACCACCTGGAGCTCGGCGAGGCGCTCGGCGCCATCGACGTCGAGCGCGGCGCCAAGGTCTCCGGCTCGCGCTTCTACTACCTGACCGGCGTCGGCGCGCTCCTGGAGCTCGCCCTGGTCAACGCGGCGATCGCCCAGGCCACCGAGGCCGGCTTCATCCCCATGCTGACCCCGGCGCTGGTCCGTCCGCGCGCCATGGAGGGCACCGGCTTCCTCGGCCAGGCCGCGGAGAACGTGTACCACCTGGAGAACGACGACCTCTACCTCGTCGGCACCTCCGAGGTCCCCCTCGCGGCGTACCACATGGACGAGATCATCGACGCCGACAAGCTGCCCCTGCGGTACGCGGGCTTCTCGCCCTGCTTCCGCCGCGAGGCCGGCACGTACGGCAAGGACACCCGGGGCATCTTCCGCGTCCACCAGTTCGACAAGGTCGAGATGTTCTCGTACGTCGCGCCCGAGGACGCGGAGAACGAGCACAAGCGGCTCCTGGACTGGGAGAAGCAGTGGCTGACCGGTCTTGAGCTGCCGTTCCAGGTCATCGACGTCGCCACCGGCGACCTCGGCGCCTCCGCCTCCCGCAAGTTCGACTGCGAGGCGTGGATCCCGACGCAGGGCAAGTACCGCGAGCTGACCTCGGCCTCGAACTGCAACAGCTTCCAGGCCCGCCGGCTCTCCGTCCGCATGCGCGACGAGCAGGGCGGCAAGAAGACCGTGCAGCCGCTGGCCACCCTGAACGGCACGCTGTGCGCCGTCCCGCGCACCATCGTGGCGATCCTGGAGAACCACCAGCTGGCCGACGGTTCCGTGCGGGTGCCGGAGATGCTGCGGCCCTACCTCGGTGGCCGTGAGGTCCTGGAGCCGATCGCCAAGTGAGCTCCTTCCCCTACCGCCTGGTCGCGACGGACCTCGACGGCACGCTGCTGCGCGCCGACGAGTCCGTCTCGGCCCGTACGCGGGACGCGCTCGCCGCCGCCACGGAGGCGGGCGCCGCGCACATCGTCGTCACCGGCCGGGCGGTGCCCTGGACCCGGCACATCCTGGACGACCTCGGCTACGAGGGCATCGCGGTGTGCGGGCAGGGCGCGCAGGTCTACCACGCGGGGGAGCACCGGCTGCTGACCTCGCTGACCCTGGACCGGCAGCTCGCGGGGCTCGCGCTCTCGAAGATAGAGGCGGAGGTCGGCCCGCTGGCGCTGGCCGCGAGCCGCGACGGCCTGGAGGGCGAGGTCCTGATGGGCCCCGGCTACCGGGTGCACCCGGGGCCGCTGCCGTACGTGCCGTACGAGGACCCGGCGGAGCTCTGGGCGGCGCCGCTGACCAAGCTCTACCTCCAGCACCCGACGCTGTCGGACGACGAGTTGACCAGCGCGGCCCGTGCGACGGTCGGCAGTCTGGTGGACGTCGTCATGGCCGGGCCCGGGGTCGTGGAGATCCTTCCGCTCGGTCTGAGCAAGGCGACCGGTCTCTCGCTCGCGGCGCGCCGGCTGGGTGTGAAGGCCGCGGAGACGATCGCCTTCGGCGACATGCCGAACGACATCCCCATGTTCGGCTGGGCCGCCCACGGTGTGGCCATGGGGAACGCGCACGACGAACTGCGGTCGGTGGCCGACGAGGTCACCTCCTCGAACGAGGAGGACGGCATCGCGGTCGTCCTGGAACGACTGCTGTCGGTCTGACGCTTCGGGGCTCCGAGGCGTCAGCACTCCGAGGCTTCGGAACTCCGACGCTTCGGTACTCTGACGCTTCGGTACTCCGACGCTTCGACACGACGAAGGCCACCCCGCGGGGTGGCCTTCGTCGTACGCGGCGGAGGGTGCGCGGATCGAACGCGCGCGGGGTCGCCCCCGACTACGGCTTAGCAAGCCGCTGCCTTACCACTCGGCCAACCCTCCGGGAGGGAGCGGCCCGCGCGGACCGGGTCCACGCGCTCGAAGCGGCCACTCCCTACGGGGGATCCCCCGTTTCCCCCGTACAACTAGTGTGCGCCGGGCCCCTGTTCGGGTGCGAATGATTTTTCTCCCCGGGTCAGCGGGTAGCAGGCCAGGCCGATCGCCAGCGAGATGGCGTGCCCGAGGTCGGTGTACGTCCGGTCCATGGTGAGCGGTACGACGAAGAACGCGATCACACCGGCGAGATAGAGCCAGCGCCAGGGGCGCGGCAGCCGGTAGGTCAGGATCCCGGCCGAGGCGGCGAGGCCGTAGCTGACGCCGATGTCGACGACGTGCGCCATGCTGCGCGGCACGTCGTGGAGCCGGATGGCCACCAGGACGACCTGCTGGCTGATCAAGGTCGCCGCGATATGGGCCGTCGCGACGGTGAAGAGCCATTTCGCGGTGCCCAGCCAGCGTTCCACGGGGGCGTGCAGGACCTCGAAGAGCACCGCGTACAGCAGGAGGTCGGCGGGGTCCTCGATCCAGAACGCGCTGCCGAGCAGGGCGCGCGCCGGGTGGTGCGCGAGCTGGTGGAGATTGCTGCTGTTGCGGTGGAGGAGATAGGCCTCCAGACCGTCCGGGGAGAGCGCGATGACGAGGCTGGTGAGGGCGATGACCGCCAGCCAGAGATGCGTACCGGGTGACGAACGCACCCACGACCTGATCGGTCGGGACGGTTCGCCACCCGGCGGGGTTCCGCTGTTTCCGCTGGCTTCGGTCGGCACCTTTCAGTGCCTATCACCCGGAGCCGGGAGAAACCTCAGAAATTGATCATGTGTCCGGCAAGGCCGTGGATCGCTTCCTTCACGGCCTCGCCCAGCGTCGGGTGCGCGTGGACGTTCCGCGCGACCTCGTGGACGGTGAGGTCCCACTGCTGGGCCAGGGTCAGCTCGGGCAGCAGCTCGGTGACGTCGGGGCCGATCAGGTGGGCGCCGATGATCTCGCCGTGGGTCCCGTCGGCGATGATCTTGACGAAGCCGGTGGTGTCGCCCAGGCCGTGCGCCTTGCCGTTCGCCACGAAGGGGAACTTGGCGACCTTGACGTCGAAGCCCTTCTCGCGGGCCTGCGCCTCGGTCCAGCCGAAGCTGGCGATCTGCGGCTGGCAGTAGGTCGCGCGCGGGATCATCGGGTAGTCGAGTTCCATGGTCTCGGCGTCGCCGATGGTCTCGGCGGCGATGACGCCCATGGCCTCGGCGGTGTGCGCGAGCATCAGCTTCGCGGTGACGTCACCGATGGCGTAGATGTGCGGCACGGAGGTGCGGCAGCGGCCGTCGACGTCGATCGCGCCGCGCTCGGTCAGGGCCACGCCGGTGGCCTCGAGGCCGTAGCCGGTGACGTTCGGGGCGAAGCCGATGGCCTGGAGGACCTTGTCGGCCTCCAGGACCTTCTGGACGCCGTCCTTGCCGGTGACGGTGACGCGGACCTGCGGGCCGGACTCGTCGATGGCCTCGACGCGGGTCGAGGTCAGGACGTCGATGCCGAGCTTGCGGTACTGCCGCGCCAGCTCCTTGGAGACCTCTTCGTCCTCCAGCGGCGCGATCCGGTCGAGGAACTCGACGATCGTGACCTTGGTGCCGTAGTTGCTGAGGACGTAGGCGAACTCGATGCCGATCGCGCCGGCGCCGGCGATGACGATCGACTTCGGGGCGTCCTCGGCGAGGATCTGCTCCTCGTACGACACCACGCGCTCGCTGCGGGCGGTGCCCGGGAGGAGCCGCGGGGTGGCGCCGGTGGCGATGACGCAGTTGTCGAAGGTGATCGTCTCCGAGGTGCCGTCGGACTTGGCGACCTGGAGGGTGTTCGCGTCGAGGAAGGTGCCCCGGCCGTCGAACTCGGTGATCCCGTTCTTCTTCATCAGGAAGTGGACGCCCTTGACGCGGCCGTCCGCGACCGAGCGGCTGCGGCTGAAGGCCTCGCCGTAGTCGAAGGAGACGGTGCCGTCGACCTTGATGCCGAAGGTCTTGGCCTCGTGGTTGAAGATGTGGGCCAGTTCGGCGTTGCGCAGCAGCGCCTTGGTGGGGATGCAGCCGACGTTCAGGCAGACACCGCCCCAGTACTTCTCCTCGACGACCGCGACCCGCTTGCCCAGCTGGGCGGCGCGGATGGCGGCGACGTAGCCGCCGGGGCCAGCTCCGAGTACGACGACGTCGAAGCGGTCTGACATGACTGACTCCCGAGGGTGGTGAGGGTGTTCGGTCCACGTACGGGCCCACAGTAGTCCGGTGTCCCCCACCCGGGTCAGTTGTAGGATGACTGGGCAACCGGGCAAATGGAGAGGTCGGAACGGCATGGCACTCAGGGCGGCGGGGCGGACCTCGCTGGTGGACTCCGTCGTGGAACAGCTGCGCACACAGCTCATGGACGGCGAGTGGGTGGTCGGCGACCGCATTCCGACCGAGCACGAGCTCGCGCAGCAGCTCGGCGTGGGCCGCAACACCGTCCGCGAGGCGGTCAGGGTCCTGGTCCACGCGGGCCTCCTGGAATCCCGTCAGGGCAACGGCACCTTCGTCAGGTCGACCGCGGATCCGGCCGCCGTCCTGCGCGGGGTCCGGCACGCGGGCGCGTCCGACGTCCTCGAACTCCGGGTCGCCCTGGAGGCCGAGGCCGCCCGGCTCGCGGCGGCGCGACGGGACACCCACGACCTACTGCGGCTGCGGGCCGCCCTGACCACCCTGCGCGAGGAGGGCGACCGGGACGCGGACGCGGACCTCGCCTTCCACCTGGCCGTGGTCGGCGCGACCCACAACGCCGCCTTCGTCGAGGTGTACCGGTTCTTCTCCGCGCAGGTCCACGAGGTGCTGGTGGAGGCGCTCGGCGACCGGGAGATGCCGCCGGTCGACATCGACGCCCACGAGGCACTGGTTGCGGCCATCGAGGCGGGCGACCCGGAGGCGGCGGAGCGGCAGGCCCGTGAGCTGCTGCGGGTGCCGATGGAGACGGTCGCGGCGCTGACGGAGCGCTCCTGATGAGCGCCGAGACACGGACGAAGGACCAGGAGCACACCGGAGCGCCGGTGGCGGTCGACGCCGGGGCCGGGGCGCCGGTGCTGGTCGACGCCGAGGCCGGGGTCCGGCCGTCGGCCGCCGGGACGGCGGCCCGGCGGGCCCTGCTCACCCACCCGGCGCTGCTGCTCGTCGGCATCGTGCTGGCCTCGCTGAACATGCGGGTCGCGCTGGCGAGCGTGGCGCCCCTGGTCGGCGAGATATCCGAGGCCTTCGGGCTCTCCGCGACGGCGAGTTCGCTCGTGACCTCGGTCCCGGTGCTGTTCCTCGGCGTGGGCGCGCTGGTCGCGCCGTGGCTGGGGCGCCGGTTCGGCGCCGAGCGCGTGCTGTTCGCGGCGCTGCTCCTGCTGGGCGTCGGCATCCTCGCGCGCGTGCTGCCCTCCGTCTACGCGCTGTACGGCGGCGGCATCCTCGTCGGCACCTCGATCGCCCTGCTCAACGTACTGATGCCGGGTCTGATCAAGCGTGACTTCCCGGACCGGGCCGCGGCGATGACCTCGGTCTACACGGGCGCGATGATCGCCGGTGCGACGGTGGCCGCGGCGGCCGCGGTGCCGCTGGAGACGGCGCTCGGCGGCGGCTGGGAGGCATCGCTCGGCTTCTGGTCGCTGCTCGCCGCGGTCGCCGCCCTCGCCTGGCTGCCCCAGGTCCTGATCGCCCGGGGCCGTACGGGCCACGAGGTACGGGCCGTCCCGGCCGCCGGCGCCCGCCCGGTGAGCGTCTGGCGCTCGGCGCTGGCCTGGCAGGTCACGCTGTTCATGGGCCTGCAGTCGCTGTGGTCGTACGTGCTGATCGCCTGGATGCCGACGATCTTCACCGACCACGGGATGAGCCGCTCCACAGCCGGTGTCGTCTTCGCCTTCAACAACCTGATCCAGGTCGCGGGCGCCTTCGTGGTGCCGCTGCTCGCCGGCCGGATGCGGACCCAGCGTCCGCTGATCGTGCTGGTCACCACGCTGGTCGCGGCCGGTTACGCCGGTCTGATGGTGGCCCCGGTGGAAGGCGCGTGGCTCTGGTCGGCGGTGCTGGGGGTCGGCCAGGGCGGTGCCGTCGGTCTCGCCCTGACCCTGATCGTGCTGCGCTCCGGAGACGCGGTGACCGCGGCCCGGCTCTCCGGGATGGCCCAGACCGTGGGCTATCTGCTGGCCGCGGCGGGCCCGCTCGCGGCCGGTGTCCTCCACCAGGCCACCGGCTCCTGGACCCTGCCGATCTGTGTGGTGCTCGTCGTCTGCGCGGCGGCCCTCGGCGTCGGTCTCCTCGCCGCCCGGAACCGGACGGTCTGAGGAGAGGGGGAGGCGGTACGGCGCCGGGGTGGGGCTCCCGGGGTGGGGCCTCGGCCCGCGGAGTCGTACCGCATCCTCTTTCTCCGACCGGTCCGTCTGCCGCGGCTACTCCTCGCCCGCCAGGGTCAGCTTGCCGAGCTTGTGGCCGGCGAACCAGGTCGCCACGACCGTGACCGCCGCGAGGAGCACCACCGCCGTCGTGAGCCCGACCTCGGAGGTGACCAGGCCGTCGCCGGTGACCTTCTGCGCGAGGGCGAGCGCCCACTGCTGGACGCTCAGGGTCCGCGCGCCCGCGATCAGGGAGCCGAACAGGGCCTCCCACACCAGGGCGTAGACCAGGCCGATGACCACCGCGTGCCGGCTGATCGTGCCGAGCAGCAGGAACAGCGCGCTGTACGCGATGGAGGCCACGAGCGCCGCCACCGTGTACGCCACGGCCACCTGCCGGCCGTTGCCGTTGAGGATGAATCCGGCGATGAACGTCGGTACCGCCGAGAAGACCATGGTCACCGCGATCGCCACGATCAGCTTCGTGAAGATGATCGACGGCCGCTTCACCGGCTTGGACAGCAGATAGACGATCGAGCCGTCGTCGATCTCGGGACCGATCGCGCCGGTCCCGGCGATCACACCGATCAGCGGCACCATCGTGGCCAGCGCGAAGCCGCCGAGGACATCGGCCGCGACCTGGTCGTCCGCGCCGTTGAAGGCGCGGACGGCCGCCGCGATGACCAGCAGCATGGCGGGCAGCAGGAAGAGGATCAGGGCCCGGCGGCGGCCGAGCAGGGCCCGGTAGGTGAGCCGGGCGACTGTGGGGTTGTACATCGGTCAGGCTCCTTTCAGGCCGCGACGAGGTATGAGAAGACCGATTCGAGGGACTCGTCCGAGGGCGAGACCGTCAGGAGACGGATCCCCCGCTCGCGCGCGACCTTCGGCAGCAGCTCCGTGAACCGCCCGAAGTCCACCGCCTGCACGCGCAGGCCGCCCTCCGCGTGGTCGACCTCGATCCCGGCCGTGGACGGGTCGGCGATCAGTGCCGCCGCCAGTGCCCGGTCGTCGCTGGAGCGGACGAGGTAGCGGTGCGGGCGGTCCGTCATCAGACGGCGGATCTTGCGGAAGTCGCCGGAGGCCGCGTGGCGTCCGGCCACGATCACCTCGATGTGGGAGGCGAGCTGCTCGACCTCCTCCAGGATGTGCGAGGAGAAGAGGACCGTACGGCCGTCCGCGCCCATCTGCCGCAGCAGGTCCATCAGCTGCATGCGCTGCCGCGGGTCCATGCCGTTGAACGGCTCGTCGAGCAGCAGCACGGACGGCTCGTGGACGAGGGCCGAGGCCATCTTCACGCGCTGCCGCATGCCCTTGCTGTACGTGGAGATCTTGCGGTCCTGGGCGTACTCCATCTCGACCGTGGCCAGGGCCCGCTGGGCCTCCTCGGCACCGAGGCCCTGAAGCTCCGCGTTGGCCAGGACGAACTCGCGGCCGGTGAGGAAGTCGTACATCGCCTCCCGCTCGGGCACGACGCCGATCTCGCGGTAGACCGACTCGTTCCCCCAGATCGGCTTCCCGTCGAGGGTGACGCTGCCGGTGGAGGGGTCGAGGAAGCCGCCCATCATGTTGATCAGGGTGGACTTCCCGGCGCCGTTGGGCCCGAGGAGGCCGGTGACGCCCGGGCCCACCGTCATCGTGACGTCGTTCACGGCCACGACGTTTCCGAACCATCGGGAGACGTGGTCGATTTCGAGGGTGGTCACAGCCCGACCTTTCGGTAGCGGCGCATCAGGATGCCGTACGAGCCGGCGACGAGCGCGAGGACGACCAGCAGATAGACCGCGCCGGCACCGGCGCCCGGCCCCTCGCCTCCGGGGAAGGAGGAGGGAGCGCCGAGGAAGGCGGTCTGCACGCCGTCGATGAGGGTGATCGGCGAGAAGAGGCCGAGCCAGGTGATGGCGCCCAGGTTGTCCGTGCCGTACGCGATGCCCTGGAGGGTCGAGACCGCGCCGTACGAGATCGTCAGCGCGCCGATCACGGCGGCGACGCCGAAGCCGCGGCGCGGGGTGAGCGCCGCCATGACCAGCCCGATGCCGCCGAAGAGCAGCGAGAGCAGGGCCACGGAGAGCAGTCCCTGACCGAACATCTGCGTCTGGGTGCCGAAGTCCATCTTGGCCAGCAGCGAGCCGATCCAGAGGATGACGAGCGGGACCGAGGTCAGCAGGAAGAGCGCCGAGGCCATCGCGCCGAACTTCGCGAGCACGTAGTCCCCGCGCTCGATCGGCCGGGAGAAGTACAGCGGCACGGTCCTGAACCGGAGATCGCGGGAGACCGACTGCGGTGCCTGCGAGGCCAGATAGATGCCGATGACCACCTGGAGGAAGATCGCGTACTGCGTGTACTCGATCGACAACTTGGTCTGCTTGGTGACGACCGCGACCGCGACGATGATCAGCGCGGGAACGCACATCACACCGAAGAGGAGCATCGGCAGCACCTTGGACTTGGCGCTCCGGCCCAGGCCGTACGCGCCGCGCAGCGACTGCGAGAACAGCGACCTGCGCGCGTAGGCCCGGCCGAGACGCGGGCCGTCGTAGGACCGGTATCCGATGTTGTGGATCCGGGTCGTGTCGGGAGCGGCCTGGGGGGCGGGGGTGCTCATCGGGCCGGCACCTCCTCGGGCTGCGGGTCCTCGTGCTGCGGGGACGCCTCGGAACGGAAGACCTCGGCGATGTGGTGGCGGCGCTGCTCCATGCGGACGAGACCGAGGCCGAGGTCGGCGACGACGTCCCGCACGAGGTCGTACGTCTCCTCGCCCGCGGCTTCCAGGAGAAGGATGTGGCCGGCGCCGGGCAGGCCGTCCTCCACGCCCGCGTGGAGGGTGACACCCGCACCGGCGAGCGCCGCGCGGAGCGCCGCCGTGCCGTCCGGGTGGGTGTCGGAGTCGGTGACCTCGACGGCGAGCGTCGTGGTCACCTGCGTGAAGTCGCTGGTGGAGCTGGAGCGCAGCAGCGTGCCGCCGTCGATGACGACGACGTGGTCGCAGGTGCGCTCCAGCTCGCCGAGGAGGTGCGAGGTGACCAGGACGGAGATGCCGAAGTCGGTCCAGACCCGGCGGATCAGTCCCAGCATCTCGTCACGGCCGACCGGGTCCAGACCGTTGGTCGGCTCGTCGAGCAGGACCAGCTTCGGGTCGTGGACCAGCGCCTGGGCGAGCTTCACCCGCTGCTTCATACCGGTCGAGTAGCCGCCCATGGGGCGGTACCGCTCCTCGTACAGACCGACGTGGCGCAGGGTGTCCGCGGTCCGCTCACGGGCGGCGGTGGCGGGCAGCCCGGACATGCGCGCCATGTGGACGACGAACTCGGTGGCCGAGACGTCCGGCGGGAGGCAGTCGTGCTCGGGCATGTAGCCCACGCGCTCACGGATCTGCGTGCCGTGGGTCCGGACGTCCATGCCGAGGACCTCGGCGCGCCCCTCCGTGGCGGGGGAGAGTCCGAGCAGGATTTTGATCATGGTGGACTTGCCGGCTCCGTTGGCACCCACGAGTCCGGTCACACCGGGCCCGATGTCCAGGGAGAGCCGGTCAAGAGCGGTCACCCGGGGGAACCGCTTGCTGAGGCTTTCGGTCGCGATCACAGTCACGCCTTCGACGGTAGTGGTGTGCGCCACAGCGGTCGTCAGCCCAACGGCTCGATCCTTGTCCGACCAGAGGAGTACAAGCCAGTAGGGGAGCTCGCGACGAAAGTCTTTTTCCACAGGCCGGCCGAGGGTGCGGAGGGGGCTTTTCCACAGGGCTCCGTCCGACCCCTTGACGCAGCCGCCGAGCATTGTCACATTCATCGGTGTCAAGTTACGGACGCGTAGCGCAGTCGGGCGCTCACACGGGACGGCGGGTGGCATGGCCTCAGCAGTGACAGGGGAACTCTCCGCGGAGCTGCGGGGGTTCAGGGAAGTGCAGCGGCTCTCCTACGAGTGCGCCGAGGCCGTCGCGGCGCAGCTCAAGCCCGGGGTGACCGAGCGCGAGGCCGCCCGGATGCAGCGCGAGTGGCTGTACGAGCGGGGGGTGCGGGACTGGTTCCACCGGCCGTTCGCCTGGTTCGGGGACCGCACGGCCTTCGTGGACTTCAAGATCCCGCTGCAGTTCTTCCCCACCAACCGGCGTCTCGAGGCGGGGATGCCGTTCATCCTCGACATGGCCCCGGTCTACAAGGGGCACACGGCCGACATCGGCTACAGCGGATGCCTGGGCCTCAACCCCCTGCACGACAAGCTGCTCGCCGACCTCAAGGACCACCGCGAGCTGCTGCTGCGCGAGGTGCGCGAGCGCCGTACGCTGCGCGAGATCTACCAGGACGTGGACCGGCTCATGGTCCGGCAGGGGTACGCGAACCGACACCGCGCCTACCCCTTCGGCGTCATCGCCCACAAGATCGACCGGGTGAAGGAGCGCCGCTGGTCGCCGACGGTCTTCGGCTTCGGCACCCAGGCGCTCAAGGGCCTCGCGAGCGACGCCCTGCACGGCCACCGGGACGGCTGGTCGCCGCTCTGGTCGCCGTACAAGTTCTCCGACCACCCGCCGCAGCCCGGCCTGTGGGCGGTCGAGCCGCACCTCGGTTTCCGGGGGACGGGCGCGAAGTTCGAGGAGATCCTGGTCGTCACCGACTCCCGGGACCCCGAGCAGAGCGCGTTCTGGCTGGACGACGATCTGCCGCACGTGCGGCGTTGGAACGAGGGGGCGGTCTGATGGCGGGGTTCAGTGGTCCGAGGACGGGGCACGGCGGTTCGACGACGAAGCACGGCGGTTCGACGGCAGGGCTCGCGGGAGCGCGGGAGCGCTGGGTCCGTACGGGCGGGATCGAGCTGTGCGTCGCCGAGCTCGGCGAGACGGGCCGGCCGACCGTCCTGCTCGTGCACGGCTACCCGGACTCCAAGGAGGTCTGGTCGGAGGTCGCGGCCCGGCTCGCCGAGGACTTCCACGTCGTGCTGTACGACATCCGGGGCCACGGCCGCTCGACGGCACCGGCCCCCCTGCGCGGCGGCTTCACCCTGGAGAAGCTGACGGACGACTTCCTCGCGGTCGCCGACGCCGTCAGCCCGGACCGGCCGGTCCACCTCGTCGGCCACGACTGGGGCTCGGTGCAGTCCTGGGAGTTCGTCACCGTCCCGCGCACCGAGGGGCGCATCGCCTCCTTCACCTCGATGTCGGGGCCCTCCCTCGACCACTTCGGGCACTGGATCAAGCAGCGGATGGCCCGTCCCACCCCGCGCCGGGTCGGCCAGCTCCTCGGTCAGGGCGCCAAGTCCTGGTACGTGTACATGCTGCACACTCCCGTGCTGCCGGAGCTCGCCTGGCGGGGACCGCTCGGCAAGCGCTGGCCGAAGATCCTGGAGCGGATGGAGAAGGTCCCGGCGGGCGACTATCCGACGCCGTCGCTGCCCAGCGACGCGGCGCACGGCGCCTGGCTCTACCGGGACAACGTCCGCGCCCGCCTCGGCAGGCCGCGCGCCGACGCGTACGCGCACGCGCCCGTGCAGCTGATCACGCCGACCGGTGACGCCTTCCTCTCCGAGCGGCTCTACGACGACCTGGGGAGCTGGGTGCCGGATCTGACCCGGCGCACGCTTCCGGCGAAGCACTGGGTGCCGCGCACCCGGCCGGACCAGCTGTCCGCCTGGATCGGCGAGTTCGTCCGGGCCAACGAGGAGCCGGCGACCAAGGCGCCGAAGCCGGTCGCGGCCGCGGCGGCGAAGAGCGGGGTGAAGCCGGAGTACGCGGAGCGGTTCGGCGGTCAGCTGATCCTGGTGACCGGGGCGGCCAGCGGCATCGGGCGGGCCACGGCCTTCGCGTTCGCGGAGGCCGGCGCCCGGGTCGTGGCCGTCGACCGGGACGCCGAAGGAGCGGTCCGCACGGCCGAGATGGCCCGGCTGATCGGCGCCCCGGAGGCCTGGGGCGAGACCGTGGACGTCGCGGACGAGCAGGCGATGGAGAAGCTGGCCGCCAAGGTCGCCGGCGAGTACGGAATCGTCGACGTCCTCGTCAACAACGCGGGGATAGGTCTCACCGGCTCCTTCTTCGACACGACGAGCGAGGAGTGGAAGCGGGTCCTCGACGTCAATCTCTGGGGCGTGATCCACGGGTGCCGGGTCTTCGGCGCCCAGATGACCGCGCGCGGCGAGGGCGGCCACATCGTGAACACCGCGTCCGCCGCGGCGTTCCAGCCGTCCCGGGCCCTGCCCGCGTACAGCACGTCGAAGGCGGCGGTGCTGATGCTCAGCGAGTGCCTGCGCGCCGAGCTGGCCGGCCAGGGCATCGGGGTGTCCGCGATCTGCCCCGGCATCGTCAACACCAACATCACGGCGACCGCGCGGTTCGCCGGGGTCACCGACGAGGCGGAGGAGAAGCGGCGCCAGAAGAAGGCGTCCCGGTTGTACGGCCTGCGGAACTTCCCGCCGGAGAAGGTCGCGGACGCGATCCTGGGGGCGGTCCTGCACGACCGCGCGGTCGTGCCGGTGACCCCGGAGGCCAAGGGAGCGCACTTCCTGTCCCGGCTGAGCCCGGGAACACTGCGGGCCTTCGCACGGTGGCAGCCGCCGGCGTAGACGGTGGCGTGCACGGTGGCGTAGACGGTGGCAGCGGGGCGGGAGGGGCCGGGCGCGAGGCAGGGTGGGGCCGGGCGCGAGGCAGGGTGGGGCCGGGCGCGAGGCAGGGTGGGGCCGGGCGCGAGGCAGGGTGGGGCCG